>NZ_JAQZAD010000030.1:0-58335 GCF_028640935.1 Pseudomonas sp. SHLD1 | reverse complement strand
GAGGTCCTCACCCACGGTCGGGGCGACCAGCTCCTGGATCTCCTCCTCAACGACCGCGCCCTCTGCGAATAGGGGCAGCTGCGGCTCGATTGCGGCCATCGCCCAGCGTGCTTGGAACCGGTGCCCGGCCAAGCCCTTCAGTGCACCTGCATCCGCCAGGCACTCCCGGGCCTTGGCATCGAGGCCGGCGCGCAGGCACAGATCGGTGACATCGCGGAATGGCCGCTGCCGGCGGGCCTGCTCAACTGCACGTCCTGCTTTCTCGGCCAGGCCGCGCACCATGCGTAGTCCCATCCGGATGCCTGGCTGCCGGCTATCTGCGACAGCCTCGAGGCTGCAATCCCAGTCGCTGCAGGTCACGTCCACCGGCAGGGTCTGCAGCCGATGGCGCCGGGCGTCCTGCAGGATCTGGTCGGGGCTGTAGAAGCCCATGGGGTAGGAGTTGATCAGCGCCGCGGCGAAAGCCGCCGGCTCGTGGCATTTGAGCCAGCAGCTCGCGTAGGTCAGTAGAGCGAAGCTGGCCGCATGGGACTCGGGAAAACCGTAGCTGCCGAACCCTTCGATCTGCCGGAAGATGTCCGCGGCGTACTCCGCGGTATAGCCGTTGGCGAGCATGCGCGAGGTGAGCCGCTCCCGGTGCGGTTCAAGGCCCCCATGTCGTTTCCACGCTGCCATGCTGCGGCGCAGCTGATCGGCCTCGCCGGGGGTGTAGTCAGCGGCGAGAATGGCAAGCTCCATCACCTGCTCCTGGAACAGGGGCACACCCAGGGTCCGGCCGAAGACGCGCTCCAGCTCCGGCGGGTAGCTGATCTCTTCCTGGCCCGTCCGCCGACGCAGGTACGGGTGGACCATCCCTCCCTGGATGGGGCCCGGCCGGACGATGGCCACCTCGATGACCAGGTCGTAAAAGGTCTGCGGCTTCAGCCGCGGCAGCATGGCCATCTGGGCACGCGATTCGATCTGGAACACGCCAAGGGTGTCCGCCCGACTGATCATGGCGTACGTCGGCTTGTCCTCCTGGGGCACGGTGGCCAGGGTCAGCTCCTCACCCCGGTAGCCCCTCACCAGGTCGAAGCACCGGCGCAGGGCGCTGAGCATGCCCAGGGCGAGGATGTCGACCTTGAGCAGGCCCATAGCATCGAGGTCATCCTTGTCCCACTGGATAACGGTACGGCCCTCCACGGCAGCGTTTTCCACGGGTACCAGCGTATCCAGAATCTGGTTGGCGATGACGAAACCCCTGGATGCTGAGACAGGTGCCGTGGGAAGCCGATGAGCTCACCGGTTAGCACCAGGATGCGGTAGAGCGAGGGACTTGCTGGATCGAAACTTGATTCACGTAGCCGCTCTGGCGGTGGGAGGTTATCCGTCCAGCGGCCACAGCAGTCTGCGAGGGTACTGATCTGATCGGGGGGCAGGCCCAGGGCCTTTGCCACATCACGTATGGCGCCGGCAGCGTGATTGGTGGACACCACTGCACTGAGCGCAGCGCGCTGGCGACCATAGCGGCGGAAGATATACTGAATAACCTCTTCACGTCGGTCATGCTCAAAATCGACGTCGATGTCCGGTGGCTCATCCCGTCATGGCTGATGAAGCGCTCGAACAGTAGATTGATCCGAGTGAGATCCAGTTCGGTAATGCCCAACGCGAAACAGACGGCTGAGTTGGCTGCCGAACCGCGGCCCTGGCACAGGATCCCTCGCTGACGGACGAAGCGAACGATGTCGTGTACCGTCAGGAAGTAGCGGTGTGTCCCTCTGGAATCACCTCGCTGGGATACTGATAGTGCAGCTCGGCCAGACTGAAGCGACAGCGCTCGGCAATACGCCGAGTCTCCTTCAGGAGCGACAGTGGATAGCACCGCTCCAAAGCCACAATCGTCCGTAGGTGGCGCTCGTCATTGGGAAACAGCAGCTGGCCAGCTTCTGCCACTGGCACGTGGTGACGGATTGCGGTGATGGTGTCCTGTAGCGCTCGCCGTCCGCGGCAGTGCATATGCACATCTCCGGTAGCGACGAGGGGCAGTTCCAGCGTTTCTCCCAACTTATGCAGTTCCTGCAGACGTACCTGGTCGTTTGGATCGAAGTGCAATTCAGCAGCGATCCAGAGCTGACCCGGAAAGATGTCTGTGAGCCACCGAGCGGCAGCGCCTTCAGCGCCTCGATCGGGCACCCAAAGTGTTGCAAAGTCGGCCTTTAAAAGTAGGAGCAGAACGAGTGCTTTGATTAAAAAACGCAAGCGCTGGCTTAATCAGGGCTTGCGGATTCGAACTCAGCGCTTTGAGGACTTGATGGCGAATGGGCCGTCGCCCAGCAACGCCACAACCAGAGCGGTTACCGAAAGATAGATCGGGTATTCCCAACCGCCATTCGGGTTGGTGAAACTCCATCCATTACCGAAGTGGACGGTGGCTGCTATAAACAGTTGGATCACCGCCAGTGCGGCGACCCAGCGTGCGTATACACCCAGAACCAACATCACTCCACCGATGACCTCGAAGGCCATAACAGGGTAGGCCAAGAAGCCTGGGAATCCGATCGAATCGAAAAATGCAGCTGTGCCAACGGGTGTGAATACAAACACCTTGGTCAGGCCGTGTGCAATGAACATGAATCCAAGCGCGAGGCGCATTACAAGGGCTGCATAGGGGGCGGTGCGGTGGTCGATCATGAGTATGCTCCAGTGATTAACGAAGGGATGGCCGTCTTTATGGGAGCGATTTTAAAGATTGTTATTTTGAGATAAATAGCGTCAAATGCGATCCACAATCCCACTAAATGAGATGATCATGGATAGGGCGCTTGAAATGCAGGTGTTCTGCACTGTCGTCGAGAAAATGAGCTTCATTGGTGCGGCAGAGCCTCTAGGTATGTCCAAAGCAGCGGTGTCTCGATACGTCAGTGCCCTTGAGGAGCGCTTAGGGGTCAGGCTGCTAAATCGAACAACGCGAAAGCTGTCATTGACGGACGCAGGCAGGCAGTTCTACGAACAATCAAAGGACGTTCTGGCGCTGATGGAAGAGGCGGAGGTAGCGGTCTCCTCTGAAGCCCCCGAAGCGAGCGGATCCCTGCGTGTGAACGCTCCTGTTAGCTTTGGTGTGCTGCACCTGGCGCCAGTTTGGGCAGACTTCATGCGTGCCTTCCCCAAAGTTCAGCTGGAGATAAGTCTGAACGACCGCATCGTTGATTTGGTGGAGGACGGCTTCGATGTCGCTATTCGAATCGGGCGTATGGAAAACTCCTCTCTAGTGAGCAGGAGGTTGACCGATACTCGCTTAATTCTCTGCGCGTCGCCTGATTACCTAGCGATGCACGAGCCAATTCAAACCACTGAAGACCTCTTGAAGCACGGAGTCATCGCATACACAAACCTGGCGACTGGCAGCGATTGGGTGCTTAACGGGCCGTCTGGCCAGGAAACTGTTCGCACGCGCGCCATCGTCCGATGCAATAACGGTGATACCTGCCGCAGCATTACGCTCGGTGGAGGAGGGATATCGATTCAGCCGAGCTTTATGGTTTCAGACGATATACGCGAGGGCCGCCTGGTGGAGGTGCTCCCAGCTTACAAGTCGCTGGAGCTAGGTATTTACGCTGTTTACCCGACCCGGAAACATCTTGCAGGCAAGGTAAGGGCCCTCATCAATTTCTTGGTGGAGCGTTTTGAGCAGCCGGCTTGGGGGAAGTAAAAGGCCCCGCCCGACCCATTGGACATGGAGGAGCGGGCAAGGGAGGGCGCCGTACATTCACCGGTCAAGCGTAAGTCAGGATCTCGCTGGAGGGCTTGCGAATCTTACGTGGCCAATTGCCTGGAGCCGGGTAACCAACGGTAATCAGCATCACAGGAATCTCAGCAGATGCGAGGCCGAACTGCTCAGCCACGGCCACGCTATCAAATCCGATCATGGGGGTGGAAACGAGCCCCCTGTCTTGAGCTGCAAGCATCAGCGTCATAGCGACCAATGAGCCAGAGCGGATAGCTTCGTCTCGTTGTAATTGCGGCTTTTCGGCGTACAGACCATGGGCTGCGCCTACCCACATGTCATACACCGCCTGGTCGATGATCCCTGCGTCCAGTGTTGCACTTAGTGTTTGTGGCAAAGTTTTATGCGCATCAAGGCTTCCGCACACGATGAATGTGACGGTGGCGTCTACGACCTTTTGCTGGCCGAACGCCAATGGCAGAAGGCGCGCCTTAGCTTCTGGAGTACGAACCGCTATGAATCGCCAATTTTGGGCATTGAATGCAGATGGCGCATGTGTAGCGATGTCGACAAGCTCGGCGATCGTTTCGTCCGTTAGAACAGCAGATGCATCATAAGCAGAGGCGGATATGCGCGATGTAATGGCTTGCGTTACGGTGGTCATTATCTCTTTCCTAGCGCGATTTATCGGCTAAAGCCGTCAAATGGAGTCATATACACCGCGCCGAAAGGATCCAGTCTCTTACGGATTTCTGCGTCGGGGGTTCCATACACTACCAAGCTTGTAACCGTCGCCAGTTCAAGGAAGCGTTCGCCAAACGGGCCAAAAGTCTCGTCTACGTGGCTAACAACGGCATTAGCCTTGTAGCGCTCGAGGATGTGAGCCACGTTGCGCTCCTCGTTGATGCTGTACTCATAAATCAGTGTGCCAGACTCTTTCTGGGTTTCGGCAACGACCTGGCTGATCAGGGACTTAAATTCTTCAAATTCGTCCGGCTTGATACTGAGCGTGAACAGGCAGGAAATGAAAGGATGCATGTTGATTCTCCGTTTGAGGATGAGGGGAAGCAGCGTGGGCGCACTGCCATGAGCAGCACGCCCCGGCATCAAGCTTTGGGAGAATCTGGGGCTTCACCAAACAGCTTTCCGGCTCCGGCCCAGTCAGAGGGTGCGACATCCTCGAAGATCACATAGATGTAGTTGGCATCGGTACCAGTGTGCTTGACGATGCTTTGGGTGATGTCAGCAGCGACTGCTGCCTTTTCAGCATGGTCTTTACCTTCGAACCAACTGACTCGGACGACTGGCATAGCGAATTCCTCACATGTAAAGGATTTGAATGACTATCTTAGTGTTGAGCCAAAACAAGATAAACACGCCGCGTATCGCATCTGAGTAGAATTTAATGCTACCCTTTGAGCTGATGGGGTCGGATCCGTACTTTTATTCATCTAGTTCGCCTAGTCATGACTTGTGCAAAGAGCGCGCATACGTCCACTGCTGTTGTTGACGTCACGAAGCGATCCGAGGCCATCACGGCCTTAGCGGCCAGAGCTAAGCTTTTCGCGCGCTATGACACGCGACTTAAGATCAGTGCACCGCTTTCTTCGTTGGGCCCACTATGCTTCCTGTCGACTCTTTTCAAGGCATTCTCACCTTCATGGTGGCCGCAAAATCATCGAGCTTCACGGAGGCTTCCGAACGCCTTGGCGTCTCCAAATCGGCTGTAGGAAAAGCGATCGCCAAGCTTGAAGAGCGACTGGGCGCGCAGCTTTTTCACCGTACAACAAGAAAAATCTCTCTTACCGCGGATGGAGAGGCCTACTTCACAGCCTGCTCATCCGCGCTGGAAGAGATCGGTGCGGCCGAAAGTGGTTTGGGCGCGCATGCGGGTGAGCCGTCTGGGAGGCTCAGGATTGATATGCCATCAGCTTTCGGCCGCCTTGTCGCAGCGCCGCTACTGTTTGACATTGTCAGACGGTATCCGGATCTGCACTTGAGCATCACGTTCTCGGATCACCTAGTCGATCCGATCGAGGAAGGCATTGATCTGCTCATCCGGTTCGGTGAAGTCCAGGATGCACCTGGCGTCGTGGCCCGGGTGCTTACCACCCAACCCTGGGTGGTGTGTGCTGCTCCTGAATACTTCGAGCGGTTCGGAACCCCTGAGTCCCTTGAGCAACTCGCCAACCACCACTGTATTGTCGGACATCGAAAAGGCCAGCCGCTGTCCTGGCGCTTCAACCAGGAAGGAAAAACTATTCGTTTTTCTCCTCCCGCCACGCACCAGATCAGCGATGGTGAATCCATGATACTGGGAGCAGTATCTGGGATAGGCCTCTGCCAAATGCCCCGATGCCTTTTCAAGGAAGACCTCGAGGCGGGGCGGTTGGTGGAGGTACTTCAAGGCTTCGAACCGCCCGAAGTTATCGTGCATGCCCTATGGCCGAAGGTGTCACACCTTCGGCCCAAAGTGCGTTTCGTAGTAGACGAATTGGCTCGGCTGTTTGCCACCTGGCGCTAATACTTCAGCAGCAGTTTATGCATGACAGCCGAGCCTCTACGCCGGGCTTAGTTCCTGTTTGCGTGGCACCCATTGCAGGTTGACCGCCAGACACAATAGCAGCGTCCCGATGCATACGAACATTGCCGTGGCCATGCCCTGAGTAAATCCGAATGCGTCAGATTTTGAGATCAGCGCTCCAAATACTGCCACGCCCACCACACCACCTACTTGGCGCGCAGACGACATTAGGCCTGATGCAATCCCTGAATCCTCTTTCGTGACGGAGGCTAGCATTGTGTTGTTCATTGCCGGGACAGTCGACGCGCTACCGATCCCAACAATGGTCAGAGCCGCATTGAATAGCAGAGCTGAGTCAGCAGGCGTGAATCGAGAGAGCAGCAAGAACCCTATGACCTGCAAGCAAAGGCCAATGGCCATGATAATCAACGGGCTTGTCCGCTTTCCGAACTTGGCCGAGAGAATGGATGAGATCGTCATGACTGCCGTCAGTGGGATGAACGCCAGGCCAGTGTGCACGGCATCGTATTGAAGGACGGTCTGGAAGTAGATGCTCAGCACGAATACAACGCCGTAGAACGTCAGGTTGATTGTGGCGCCTGTGAGCATCATGGCCAGCAGTACGCGGTTGCGCGCTAAATGTCCAGGCAACATCGGGGAGGCCACCCTTTGTTGAGTTACCGCAAAAGAAGCCATCGCGATGACAGCGATCACCATGCTGACGAGCGGGGCAGAGGCTGTCCATCCTGCATCCCCACCCTCGGTAAGGGCATAAGTCAAACAGGCGACCGCGATCGCGCTGGTCAGCAGTCCCAGCAGATCCAGATGCTTCTCAACCTTGGGTGAGGCTGGTGTGAATCTCAGGGCCAGGAATAGCGCAATGAGCCCTAATGGGACGTTGATTAAGAAAACGCTTCGCCATCCCACATGCTCGATCATAAAACCACCGATGACTGGGCCTGCTGCCAAGGCAATTCCACCACTGGCTCCCCAGAACGCCACGGCAGTTTTGCGCTTTTGTGGATCGCTGAAATTAAGACGGAGTAGCGTCAGGGAGGTCGGAATCATCAGGGCCGCGCCAAGCCCCTGGATGCATCGAGTGATGATAAGAGAGGACATGTCGAAGGATAGCCCGCAACCAAGTGATCCCAACGTGAAGATTGCGAAGCCGACCGCGAACACTATTTTCGCCCCCCAGCGGTCACCCAGTCCGCCGCCGAGGATCAGTAAGGCTGAGAACACCAGTGCATAGCTATTAATGATCCATTGGAGGCCAGTCAGATTGATGTGAAGGTCGTGCTTCAATGCCGCGAGGCCTACATTCACGACACTGACATCCAGCTGGACGACAAAAAAGCCTAGGCAGGCTGCGAGCTGTATGGCGCAAAGATTGGAGTGCTTGAACATTTGAAGGCTCTGGTTGTTAAGGCTTTCAGGCTAGAGCCATCGCAATGCATGCGTAAATCCTGAAAATCGCAAACCATCCATGCAGGCTTGCATGGTTTTGGTTGGAAACCACCACTGACCGCGGTTTACTATCCCAGATGTGGCCGTATTTATGCTGCCAGCTAAGAGAGCCCGTTGCCGTGAATTGGGAAGACCTTCGTTACTTTCTGGCCATCTGCCGAGCAGGCACCCTATCTGCTGCAGCCAAATCAATGGGCGTCGATCAGGCAACGGTGAGTCGAAGGCTTTCCGCCCTTGAAGCCGATCTCGGGACGCGGCTGTTCACAAGGCTGCCACGTGAGGCCCGTCTCACACCGGCTGGTGAGCAGGTGATGCCCCTCGCGATTGAGATCGAAGAGCGCAGTTTGGCCGTCGAGCGCGTTTCACTAGATTGGACTGGAGACTCGCGGGACAAGGTGACGATTTCCGCCCCTCCAATCCTGGCACGGCACCTACTGGCTCCAAACCTCAAAGCGTTATCTGAACGCCTGTCCAATGTGCAGTTGTCGATCCTGAGCGAGTCACGCTTCGCATCGCTGTCCCGGCTTGAAGCTGATCTAGCAATCAGACTAGCGCCGGGAGTCCAAGACACAGACATCATCAAGAAGGTGGGGCGAATGCCGTTTGCCCTCTATGGCTCAGTCAATTACGTGCACCTCCATGATGAGGCACGATGGGAGTTTATCGGCTACACCGAGCGCCAAAGCGATTTTGATCACAAGCGATGGATTTATCAGCTCATCGGGAGTCGGCGCGTGATCTGCGAAGTGAGCGACCTGAGCAACCAATATGAGGCTGCCTGCACCGGCATCGGGATTGCCGGTCTACCTTGTTTCTTGGCTGACGCAGAGCCAAAGCTGGTACGGTTGGAAACGCGGGAGGAGCTACTGGAGCTGAACATTTGGGTGGCGCTCCACCAAGATCGACGCAATGACGTTCTGGTAGGGCGAACCATGGCAGCAGTAACGGATCTGGTCGCTGATGCTGGGCTAACCGAGCATGTATGAAGTCCGAAAGTACTCATCCTCAAAGCCAGGTACGCGTGATGGACATTACCGTCTCGGACAACGGTAGAGCAGGGCTGGATGCGGGCGATTAGATACTAAACTCATAATTTCTCGAAACTTTGACCACTGTTGCCCCCATGTCAAGCTAAAACACATCAGCCATCGTGGGTACCCCGCGTTAAGACCTATTACGCTGTCAGTGCTCATTGCACTCAGGCGCCTTACTCTGACCGCGTGTGCAGCCTCAAGTCAGGCTCCAACTGAATTCTCAAAGAGCGCGCCCATGAACCAGAGCCAGAACTCAACCACTCCTCAAGTGGCATATCATGTCGATCAAGGTGCCCCCTTGTCGGCCTTTGCACAGGAGGCAGCAATGGCGATGGCTGCAGGCGGGGCAGGTGGGTTTACAGTTATTGCCGGCAAAGGTGACAAGGCCGAGTCTTCCGTACGCTTCGGTGCAATCGAACAGGACACTCAACTTCCCATTGCGTCGGCGTCAAAATGGCTGACAGCCGCCGCTGTCATGAGGGTCGTTGAGCAGAAAAACCTCTCTCTCGACACACCCATCTCAACGTGGTTGTACGATCTGAATCCTGCAGCAGGACAACTAACTCTACGACAGCTGCTCTCTCAAACGAGCGGTCTTGCTGGTTCCCAGGGCGAGTTCTACGACATTCATCAAGACCACCAAATCACCCTCGCCCAATCGGCTGCAGACGTCACGGCTCGCCCTCTTGTCAGCAAGCCTGGTGAAGTGTTCGCCTACGGCGGGCCTGGTTTCCAAATCGCGGGGGCCGTAGCGGAAGCGGTTACAGGTAAACGATGGGCCGATCTTTTCGATGAGCAGATTTCCAAGCCGCTTGGGATGAACCGGACGTACTGGACTCATTTGCGTATGGATTCTTACGACGAGTACCCCTTGTTAGAAACGCTCAACCCAGTGCTGCAAGGCGGCGCGGTGAGCACAGCACCTGACTACGCCCGGTTCTTGAGCATGCTTGCCCAAGGCGGATTGTTTGAAGGCAAGCGGTTGCTCTCGACAGACGCCGTTGATGAAATGCTGCGTGACCAAACCCATCATGCTCAAATGACACCGACGGGAGCGAACGTACTGGCTGATGCTCACTACAGCCTAGGCAGTTGGTGCGAGGCTTGGGATGACAGCGGGGCGTGTGTACGCAACTCCAGCATTGGACTTTTTGGGACATATCCGTGGGTTGAGCGCGCGAATGAGCGCTATGGCCTGATCTTCCTCTACCAGCGTGATAACGCCTTCAGATTCTGGCCCCAGATGAAGTTCATCCGAGATTCCTTCAGCAACGGTTTTCAGTAGCGATCTCTGGTATTACCTAGGGTGCCAGCCTATCCCCCGTAGCAGGGTCATGCGGGCCAGACTTGAAACCATATAGTCCAAATCGTCACTATAGTGATTTATTGGCTTAAGAAGGTTTCAAATGGATCGCATCAGCAGCATGCAAGCCTTCGTGAAGGCCGTTGAGCTTGGCTCCTTCAGCGCGGCGGGGGATGCTTTACAGATTTCATCCCAGCTGGTCGGGCGACATGTGCACAGCCTCGAGCAAAAGCTCCAAGCGCGTCTGCTCAATCGCTCCACGCGTCGGCAGAGCCTGACTGATGTTGGGAGGGCCTTCTACGAACGCGCCAAGCTCGTCCTTATCGAGGTTGAACTTGCTGAGAGCGTGGTCGCAGAGGCACTGCTATCTCCTAGCGGCCGCCTTCGGATTAATGCCCCAGTGAGCTTTGGCATGCATGCGTTGTCGCCGGTGCTTCCAAGATACATGGAAGCGCACCCTCAGGTTGAGCTTGAACTGAATCTGACCAATCGAGTTGTCGATTTCATCGACGACGGATACGACGTCCTTTTCAGAGTGGGCCAACTTTCAAACAGCGGCCTGGTGGCCAGGCCGCTCAATCCATACCTTCTCATACTGTGCGCGACACCGTCCTACCTTGCAGTTCATTTACCGATCAAACACCCACGAGATTTGTCCACGCACGAATGTTTGGTGTTCACCCACACCGAGCTCCGCACCCAATGGCAGTTTTCAGGGCCTGCTGGTCTGGTTGAAGTACAGGTCAATGGTCGTTACAAGGCAGATCACGGTGAGGTGTTGCTGAGCGCAGCTTTGGCGCACATGGGAGTACTGTTGCAATCTGAAGAGCTGGTTAGACCGCACCTGGCCAGCGGCGCACTGGTCGAAATCCTGCCAGAGTATTCCCCCTTGACGCGACCTCTTCACGTGCTGTTCGCGCAAGATAAGCTGATGACTCCGAAAGTGCGTAGCTTCGTCGATTTCGCAGTGGCCACATTTGGCGGCCCCGTCTAACCCAGCCGGAGCAATCCCGAATGGAAGCCATCGATGTCAGGTGCAGAAGCTCTTTGCTTAGCACCGTGCCACGGTTTCTCAACGCCACCCCAAATGATGTCAGCGTCATCAGACGGGTAAAGCGGTCGACCAAGACCGCTCCCAGTTCTTTCTCGAGCTAGCAGATCAACTAATAAACGCCTTATTGAGAAATCCCCATCCCCTGAGATGCGCCCGGCATGCTTCATTCCTCGGCTTCAGCCAAGAGCACTTTCACGGAGTGCATATCGATTATTTTCGTTGCTGGATAGAGAGCAGCTCAGGTGGATACACAAACTCCAGGTTTTTGGCAGCCGCGAGCATACAAACGAAGAAGCCGAAGCACGATTCGCTGCTCTGGGGTTCCCAAAAAATGGGGATGCAGAGATGCTCGCGAAAAGCAGCCTGTCACACGCAAAATGCTTTTACGACCGTGTTAGTCAGCAAGGAGGCCTCCAATCAAGCTGCCCAGGTGCGGGCCAGCGAGCGAAGCCGCATCCAGAGCGCATTCACCTGCAACTATGCTGACCGCAATGCGAATGAACCCAAGGACGAGTCCATCGCTGAACTAACCACTGGTACCCCTAACTAACGTCCAAATGTGGAAGCGGCTCAGCGGTATGTCATTCAAATTAGATTGGTTTGCCCAGGGGCTTGATGACCTCTGCGTATTTATTGATTTTTCGTTCAACGTATTGGCTGGGCCGGGAGCCGGGCTTATAGCGGAATCAATAAAAACACAGCAGGTACGAGCTCAGTGCCAGTCTAGCTAATACGGTTATGCAGTTTAAATAGTTTATATTTTCTGATAACTCCCCGCTATTCCTTAGTCGCTAAATCACTGCCGCCTAACTTCATCACCACTCTGGTTTTTTCTACATCGCTAGCCACGCAGTACCACCAATTACTGTGTGTTCGAAGTCGTCCCTTTAACAGGGCCAGAGTGACCTTTGCTGAGCGAAGATACGAATTTTCGAATATGAATTATTTGGTTTCAAAAGAATGTCAATTTTGTATGTAATTGGCTTTCTTGCACGCCACAGTCCACGAATATCCTTTATTTCCGGGCGTTAGGTCACTTGAGGGAGCGTTCTAACCATCCATGCCCTTCAATCCTGCGAGATCTTAGGATGACATCGCTAGCCGGTGAGAGTAAGAGTATGGAACCTCTCTGGATCAATGCGTTCAGAGGCATTGAAACTCACATTGGGTGATATTTTTCAGTTAAGCGAGGATAGACGCATGATCGAAAAGCCTGACGCCAACGATAGAATTAAAAGTGAGGTATCGGTTAGCTATCCCGATTTTTCGCAAGCGCCCTCAGATGTTCAAAAAAAGTACGAGCAGCTTCCCATCAAGGTTAATTTCTTCAAAATGTTAGGTCATAGCACAGGGGCGTTTATCCCCGTGATCGACTTGACTAATGCTATCTTTAGAGACTTGACCATATCCGACTATCACAAGGAGTTGTTGGTCGTATTAGTGGCTGCAAATGAAAGCTGCCGCTATGAGTGGGAACAGCACGTAAGCATTGCGCAGGCAGCTGGCGTGCGACAAGAGCAAATCCTAGCTATTGGGGAAGGGTGCCTGGAAGATAACAACGTCTTTACCGAATCCGAGCGCCTGTTGCTTCGCTTTGGAAAATCCGTTCTCACCACGGGAAAAGCTCCCGGGGTCTTATTCAAGCATGCTTTGGAACATTTTACTGTCCAGGATCTCAGCGATGCACTTATCGTCCTTGGGTACTATCGAATGATCTCCGCTTATATCCAGACCTTCGACTTAGCGATCGATGCACAAACTGATGGAAATTGGATCAAAGGCTAACTCAACCGCCTCAAGATTTGCTCATGGCGCCGCGGGCAACCTCTAAAAGCTACGCGTGGGGCTGAGGTGCCTTAGAGCAATCAATCCTGATCGCCGTGGTCATGGCGAGAAAAGTCAGATGTGAATGTTGCATACTCAGGTCGGCTCTTGGGTGGGGATGGGTGCGCCTTAAATCCCCCGTGCGCACTCGGGCACCTTTTTAAATGCTTGGCCTAGCAGTGAGTGGGAAAAAGACCCGGCAAAAATAGTAGCAAACTCTTCTGCCGGGCAAAGGAGGAAACCAAATTTACGATTGGCGATCGACCGTCTAAGGAACAGTCAAGAAGCTCTTAGTTTGATAGAGGAAGTGTCCCGCTCAGCCACTGGGAAAAATCTGCAAGCTCTTGAGCGGTAATCTGATGAGCCATGTTGTAAAAGTGGGTCTCGTGAGAGACGCCAAGTCGGTCAAGCCATGCTTCTGCTTCCTGCGCCCAAGCTACGGGCAGGACGCTATCTTGATGGCCATGCGCGATAAAAGCTTTCATCTCATGAAGCCGCTCAGCGGAGGCGATGATGGGATCAATTTCGCGCAGCATCCTTCCACTCAGCAACGCAAACCCCTTCACAAGCTCAGGCTCCGTCAGGCCTAAACTCGAGCTCATGATGCCGCCTTGGCTGAAGCCTGCAATCACTGTAGGGAGAGGGGGAAGCTCGCTAATGAACTGCGCCAACAGTCTGCGGCTCGCCTCAGCTTGATCCTGGTTGAAGGAGGGGCCTTCACCTGTGAACGTGACTTGATACCACGCAAAGGCCTCAGGCCCAAGTTGCAATGGCCCCCTGAGTAGCAGGATTTCCAAGTCACCTGGGAGCGATGCAGCAAGCGGCTCTAGTTTTTTTTCATTGGAGCCGACGCCATGCAGCAGTAGCAAGCGGGCTTTCGGTGGAGTGTCACTGCAGGCCTTCCTGAAAAAAATTCCAGATTCTGGGGCCCAAGCCGCACCGGAAAAATTGTATTGGGTGGTCATGATGCAGAACATCCTCTACAGGTTAGGCGATGTCACACTGGGCTTGTGGTTCTGAGGTGAACAGGTAGCTGTCCATTGCCAAAATGCCGTAAGTGATTCCGCCTTCCAGCACCCGGGTATGGTATTGCTCACCAGCAGCTCCCAGTGCGATGCACAATGGTAGATAGTGTTCATCGGTGGGGTGCGCTCGCTCAGCAGCTGGTGCGAGTTGGCGGTAGTCTAAGAGTTGATCGGTATTCCTGGCTTTCAATGCTTGCGCTGTCCAGGCCGCGAAGCGCTCGACGTAATCTGCACCCTGTGTGGTGCGCCCACGAAACTCGTAAAGGTTGTGGGTCAGACTGCCAGACGCCACGATGAACACGTTTAGGTCTCTCAAGGGTTTAAGGGCCTTACCCAATTCCCAAGCAGTTCTTGTATCTAACGTTGCAGGCATCGACACCTGAACCACTGGAATATCAGCCTCAGGTGCAAGGTAGCGAAGCGGTA
This sequence comes from Pseudomonas sp. SHLD1, assembly GCF_028640935.1. Taxonomy (NCBI): domain Bacteria; kingdom Pseudomonadati; phylum Pseudomonadota; class Gammaproteobacteria; order Pseudomonadales; family Pseudomonadaceae; genus Pseudomonas; species Pseudomonas sp. SHLD1. The sequence goes on along the minus strand of NZ_JAQZAD010000030.1, from coordinate 43,972 downwards.
CCCAGGCGCCATGATCAAGGCCGCGAACCGGGTCTAGACGAGACTTCCACCCTGCCTGACCAAGCAACTTGACGATCGTGTTAGCCAGCTCGGGTGAGCCAGGCGCTGGATATTGCAATTCGTACAACTCGTCGGGAAATCCGCCGAAGTCGTGGATGGTTCTGGGGGCAGTGCTCGCGGTAACGCTGATTTCGCCACGGGTCATCCAGTGCGGAGAAAGTACGACGATGGCATCAGGCTTCGGCAGCTCGCGGCTGATCTCAGTCAGCTGTTTACCAGCGAGACCAGGCTCAATCGCGAACATCGGAGCACCATGAGATACGAACAGCAGAGGGTAAGGTGCGCTCATGGCGAACTCCTTTATTTACTTGCTCAACCAAATTGGGGCGATTGAGGTGCCCAGGCCGGCACCGTAGCCCAGGTAAATGTTCAGGCCAGCCAATGGCTCGAGGTAGCGAGCATTCATGAGACCGCCTGCGTCGACGACATTCCAACCCATGCTCTGAGCAACGGCCGTAGCAGTTTGCTTGGCTCTCTCGTTATCGCCGGCTACAAATACGCTCCCTACTTGGTTGTCCGCGAAGTTCGGCCCGTCGGCCAGAACCTGAGCGAAAAGGGTGTTGAAGGCCTTCACGACATAACTATCCGGTATGGCCTGCGCAATCTCTTCGCTGGCGCTGGACGTATGGCCGATGGTAAGGGACATGTAATCCGAACTCAGCGGGTTGGTAATGTCGATCACGATTTTGCCGTTCAGATCTCCTAGGCTGCGCAGTGCCGAAACCGAGTCGTTATAGCCTGTCGCGAGAATAACGACCTCGCTGTCGGCCAGCGCTTCAGCAGCTGGGTAGGCGCTAACGTGGCTGTACTGATCGGCCAGCTCTTTCGCCTTGTTGTAATCTCGTCCGGTGATACGGACTTGATGGCCTGCGGCAGAAAGCTGTTTAGCGAACCCCGAACCCATGTTGCCAGTACCGATTACCGTGATTTTCATAGCTACCTCGTCTTACCAGGTTGGCTTGCGTTTCGACGGGTTCAGTTTGCTAGTTGTAGATATTGAGATAAACAGGCGCTGAAGGAACTCATTGTCTCGTCTGGTGAGATTTTTACCTGGCATGGATCTGCGTGCCACCAACGCCCAGGTGAGCTTTCGAGCGCTGGGGATGGAATGCGAGGGGACGGGGGAGGGAGTGCAGGGGCCTGACCGCTTGCCCACAAGCGGCAATCAGGTAGGCGATCTACAAGCGGTTGCGGCTGGAATTGAACGGGCAGTACATGAACGTACAAGCCCTTCCAGCGAGCTATCAATGGGGGCGGGGCAAATATGCCGGAAACAAAAATCCGTCTGCCGTTGCTTCAACGACAGGCGGATTCACAGAAGACTGCCCTTACTGAGCGACTGGCTGGTGAACCTCGATAATGTTGCCGTCGGGATCCTGCAAAAAGATCTGGTACCAGTTGGCCATGGCCCAGACCCCGTAATCTGCGTATGGAATCTTCAATTCGTCGAGGCGCTTTTTGAAGCCCTCAATGTCATCTGTCCGGAAGCAAAAATGCCCGTTATGTAGCGGGTTGATCGCCTGCTTCATACGGAAACTCAGATCGATGTCTTTGGTCGCCAAATGAAATTCGACGGCGCCATCAGTCACGAAATCCACATCCGCGCTGTAACCGTTGTCAGCATCGCTGCTGCTTCGGGCGTGCTCCTCATCCTCGATCCGATCAAGGGAGAAGATGTTGCGATAGAACTCAGAAAGACGCGGAACGTTTTCTGAGCAGAGATTCATGTGATGGAAGTGAAATTTCATGGCTAGATCCTTCGAATTGTAATTGGTTCGGGCTCATGGCTACGGCCCATTCCGGCCTCATTCAGTAGGTAGCCGCGAAGCTCCCTAGCGGTCTCGCCGGGTCGACCTGCGCAGCCGGCAAGACAATCATAGCTCGATGCAGATATGAAATTCCAATAGCACTGGTGAAAGTTTTTACCGGTAGGTGGGGTGTTAACCCGTAATTTGCGTGCTAGCATCCATCCGCACAACAACAATTTTACCTGTGCATTCTAGATCTGGATGCCCATGGTTAAGGAGGAGGCCAAATGCGCCAAGATCCGAATGCTGCAGTGGAGCGGCTCGAAACCTGCTCGATGAGTGCTGTTAGCCGCGTCGCTTCGATGCTTGATGTTGATCTGGAAGGTGTGGGGCCAGGCGCACCACTGCCACTAGGGTGGCATTTCATCCTGCTAGGGGCCGACACCGCCCGATCCCAACTACGCGCTGATGGATTCCCGGGACTTGGAGTCTCGCTCCCAGATCTCGGATTGCCTCGGGTGCTGCAGACAAGCCGCGAGATCACTTTTCATGGAGAGATCCCGGTCGGGGCAGAGGTGGAGCGTAAAAGCACGATCGAAGGCGTAGAGCGCAAAAACAAGCGATCAGGCGATGTGGCATTCGTGACGACTCGTCATGAGCTCAAGCCGGTGAATGGAATTGTGGCCTTAAGTGAAACGCAGACCTTTGTTTTGATGCCTGCATCGACCTATCAAGAGCCTGCCAAGGCGCCAGCAGACTACATCACGCTGAACGCGCCGAAGGTAATCCAGCCCGATGACACGCTGCTCTTTCAGTACTCAGCCTTAGGCTTCAACTCCCACAAAATTCATCTGGATCGTGAGTACGCCCGGTCTGTAGAGGGGTTTCCTGATCTGGTTCTGAATGGAGGCTTGATTGCGCTGATGCTTACTGAATACCTGCGCGTCGACCTGGGGATCGCACCTTCCGGAATCAAAATCCGCTACTTGGCACCGCTATTCAGCAACCGTGCTCTCTGCATTGCGCATGAAGAGCGAGCGGGGCAGTTGGTAGTTAAGGTTTTCAACGACCAAGGCAAGGTGACTGGTGAGATGGAGGTGGCGCAATGAGCTACAAAGCGCTGGAAGGTATCCGCGTGCTCGACCTCACCAGCGTTGTCGTTGGGCCCGCCTGCTCCTCGCGTCTGGCTCAGTACGGCGCGGAGGTCATCAAGGTTGAAAGCCCTGAAGGTGACCTGATGCGCGGGCTTGGCGGCCCGTCACCAACTGGGCAGCACTCAGGCACCTACCTGCACCTCAACAGAGGCAAACGTAACATCTGTCTCAATCTGAAAGCCCCCGGATCACAGGAGGTCATGGCAACCCTAATCGAGTCCTCGGATGTTGTGATCGCAAATATGCGGCCACAAGCGCTCAGGAAGCTCGGAATTGACGCAGAAACTGTGCTGGAGCGTTATCCAGACAAGGTCTATTGCCTCATCACAGGGTACGGCACAGACGGGCCCTACGCGGGTGAGCCTACGTATGACAGCGTGATTCAAGCTGCCACCGGGATGACAGGCTTGAGCCTCGCACGGGACGGTGTACCTCGATACGTACCCATGCTCATCTGTGACCATGTGGTCGGAGAGATTGCCGCGGGCGCGATCATCTCTGCCTTGTACGGCCGCCGTGAGACAGGCAACGGTGCGAGTCTCGAAATACCCATGTTCGAAACCATGTCGGCTTTTGTACTTCAGGAGCATTTGGCTCAATGCAGCTTTGACCCGCCCGTTGGCCCAGCTGGTGATCAACGCCTCTTAAGTCCCCACAACCAGCCCGTTCGAACAGCGGATGGCTGGATCTCCTTCACCGTGAATACCGATGCCCAAGTCAAGGCGTTCCTCAATACGGTCGGGAAATCCGAGCTCGTTGACGATGAGCGCTATACCACTGTAGCGGGTCGTGCGGTGAACGTTCGGGAATGGTTCGAACTCAGGGGCGCTCCGCTTCTTAGCAAAACAACCGCTGAATGGCTGATCGAGTTCAAAGCCGCCGATATTGCCGCCAAGCCCTGCCACACGCTCGAGACGCTTCCCTCAGATCCTCACCTTCAGGCGGTGGGGCTGTTGAGCTACGAGTCACATCCCACTGAGGGACGAACAGCACGAATCCGCTCAACCGTGAAATGCAATGGCTCATACCTCGACGTCGGGGAGCCCAGTCAACCCAAAGGCTGGGAAACGAAGCCGGTGCTCACCGAGTTGGGTTTTAAGACAAGTCAGATCGACACCCTTGTCGAGTCAGGAGCTGTGCGTATCAATCCGCTTCGCTGAAGTTAATAACAAGACGGGAGCCTACTTATGCCTGGTCAACCTATAACAATTACCACGCTTGGCATCGTCGGTGCAGGAGCGATGGGCAGGGGCATCGCCCAGGTCGCAGCAGCAGCGGGGATAACGGTGTTCCTCTACGATAAGGACGCCGCTGCGAGCGAAAAGGCTATTCACTACATTCATGAGATGTTCGATAAGCTGGCGCTGAAAGGCAAAATGGATGTCGCCCAGCTTGAGCAGGCGAAGTCATGTCTAACGCCCCTTTCCACACTGGATGCCTTTGCGCCATGCGACCTAGTCATCGAAGCGGTGGTAGAGCGACTCGAGGTCAAGCAAAACCTCTTCAAAGCACTGGAGGATGTCGTTTCTGAAGACTGCATCTTAGCAACAAACACCTCCTCTCTGTCGGTCACTGAGATAGCTCAAGGATGTGGCCGTCCGGCTCAAATTCTCGGCTTTCACTTCTTTAATCCCGTACCTCTGATGAAGGTCGTCGAAGTGATTGAGGGGCTGCGCACGGCCCCCGCAAATACTGATGCGTTGATGTCCTTTGCTGCCAGGATCGGGCATACCCCGGTGCGTACCAAGGATATGCCTGGCTTCATCGTGAATCATGCCGGTCGCGCGATGAACACCGAGGGTTTGAAGATCTTAGGGGAAAGCGTTGCGACGCCAGCCCAAATCGACGAGGTCATGAGGGAGTACGCAGGATTCAAGCTCGGGCCTTTTGAATTAATGGATTTGACCGGGCTGGATGTCTCTCATCCTGTCATGGAATCCATCTACTACCAGTTCTACGAAGAGCCGCGATTCCGTCCATCTCCCATTGCAAAGGCCAGATGTGCCGCTGGACTTTACGGCAGGAAATCGGGAGAGGGTTTCTATCAGTACCTGGGGGATGATCAGAGGACGCATTCGGCGGATCTCCCAACTTCGGGAGACTTGCCATCGTCGATCTGGCTCAGTCGCCGGCACCCCGCGGTTGCAGACCACGTATTAACGCTGCTGGCTGGCGCGGGAGTGAAGGTTGACTTGGACGAACATCCGAGTGACCAAGCACTGCTCCTGGTGACGCCAATGGGGGAGGACGCAACCGAGGTGGCGGTTGCCGAGGGGCTTGATGCCCGTCGCGTAGTTGCCGTGGATGCATTCCTGCCGCTGATGCCAGGCAAGCGGGTAACCCTAATGACAACACCGTTGACGACTGAAGAGGCAGCCATCCAGGCAACGGCTCTCTTCGGCGCCGCTGGATCACCCACTACCACTATCAAGGATTCCGCAGGGCTCATTGCCCAGCGGATCCTGGTCATGATCGTCAACACGGCCTGCGAGATGGCCCAGCAGTCAATCGCCACCCCGACTGACATCGATTTGGCTGTGAGACTTGGCCTGGGCTACCCCAAAGGGCCGTTCGAACTTGGCAATGCAATAGGCCCGAAAACCGTACTGGATGTCCTGACGGCCATCCATAAAAGCTCAGGTGACCCTCGCTACCGACCTTCGACGTGGCTCAAGCGCCGCGCGATGCTCGGGGCTTCACTGGCAACGATGGAGGTGACTCGACCTTAAACTTCTGCGTGCTCAAGCAGCCAGGAATAATGCTCAGATCCAACGACAGCTAGAAACAATAAATATAAGAGGTCAAGAAATGACAGAAGCTACGATGGAACATGTTGAGGACAAACCTCAGCAATCAATGGCTATCCGTGCCACAGTTGCCAGTTCAGTTGGCGCCGCCTTAGAGTGGATCGACTTTGCGGCCTATGGCGCTGTTGCAGCAACGATCTTTCCCAAACTGTTCTTCTCGTCCATGGATCCCAATATGGGGATTCTGGCAGCCTTCATCACATTCGGAATTGGCTTCTTCGCGAGACCTTTGGGTGGCATCTGCTTTGGCATGCTAGGCGATCGCATTGGCCGCAAAAACATTCTGCTCTACACCCTCTGTCTTATGGGTGGGGCGTCCTTTTTGATTGGTTGTCTACCGACCTATCAAACAATCGGGATAGCGGCCCCTATCTTTTTAGTATCACTGCGCTTCCTTCAGGGCTTCGCCTTGGGTGGTGAGGCGACAGGTGCTCAGCTGATGACAATGGAGCATGCCCCTAAGGACAGGCGAGGGCTGTACGGTTCATTCATTAACATCGGATCCTCATTCAGCTCTGCTTGCGCCAACGGCATGATGTTTGCGCTGATTGCCATGATGGGTATCGGGGAGTTCGAGAGCTGGGGATGGCGCATTCCGTTTTGGATGAGCTTCCTATTGGTAATCGTGGGCGTGTATATCCGTATGCGCGTGACCGAAACCCCAGCGTTTAAAAAAGCTCAGTCACAGGGGACCATCGAGAAGATCTCCGCTTTTGACGTTTTCAAACAATACCCGAAAACCATCTTGCGGCTGTTGCTGATCTGGTGTGCGCCTACTGCTTGCTTCTACGTCATCACTGTTTTTTCGCTGAGCTACCTTACCAAGAATTTGGGGATGGATAGCCAGACCGCATTTCTCTGCCTAGCGGGCGCCAATCTGCTGGCTGTGATCATGGTCGTCAGCGGCGGCGCTATGAGCGATCGTTTCGGACGTAAGCCTGTGATGATGTTTGCATCAATCATGATGCTGGTTGTATCGATCTTCTACTTCTCGCTCTTGGACACCAAGAACTGGTTCGTCATCTTTGGCGCCATGGCAGCCTTCGTGGGCTTCTTGCAGATTCAGTCGGGTGTACAACCGTCATTCTTCGCTGAGCCGTTCCCTACCAAATTCCGGTATTCGGGTTCGGCCGCTGCATACACCGGAGCCAATCTCGTCGCCGGCGGTCCGACTCCGTTCGTGGTGGCCTGGCTTCTTCAAAATGGTGGAGGTTCGACCTTGCCGGTAACTCTTTTCTGCGTGGGCGTGATCGTAGTTGCCCTGATAGGGATTGTGATGAGCCCCGAAACTCGTCACCTCGATATGTCCCGCTGAATTTTCCCAATCGGTAATTGGAGATTCCCATGATTCTGAAAGATAAGGTGTGCGTTGTGGTCGGAGCTGCCTCGTTGAGAGGCATCGGCTACGCCGTTGCCGATCTCTTCGTTTCACAAGGCGCAAAAGTCGTTGCGGTCGACGTGGCAATGTCGGCCGATGTCGCGGCAACCATCAAGCACACGATCGATGAAAAGCACGGCTTCGAGTCATCGTTGGTGGGGCTTCAGTGCGACATATCGAGTGCCGACCAGTGCGCTACGCTGATGAGCAACGTTGAGCGCACGTTTGGGCAGATTGACGTGCTGGTTAACTGTGCCGGAATTGTCCAGTCGATCTCTGTCTTGGACATCCAAGAGTCGGATCTGGACAGGATGATCAATATTAACCTGAAGGGGTCGTTCAACCTGTCAAAGGCGGCCTTAAAATCCATGAAAGCGCGTGGTGCCGGGTCGATCATCAACGTCGCCTCCGTTGCCGCGCAGCGCGGTGGAGGACTAGTGGGCGGGGCACACTATGCTGCGTCTAAAGGCGGCGTCATCAGCCTCACGAAAACCATTGCTCGGGAGTTTGGCCCAGACGGTATCAGAGCCAACGTTGTCTGCCCGTCAATGACCGAGACGGGCATGATCGATGGCATGAGTGCGGAAAAATACAAAGAGATCGTCTCAGCCATCCCACTGCAGCGTGCTGGTCATGCACAGGACATTGCCGGAGCTTGCCTATTTCTGGCCTCTGACTATTCGTCATACATTACTGGCTCAACAATCGACGTAAACGGCGGCAGCCACATCCACTAATTATCGTACCTCATAAAGGTTCAGTATTATGGCCGTGTCTGCCAGACAAATCACGGGCGGTACCAGCCGCGCTTCAAGTATTTATTCGGCTCTCTCAGATGATGGATGGGCTAGGGGCAGGACGGAGTATCGGTATATCTGTATATCGACGTAATAGCCGATAAATTAATATAAAATAGGCGGGCAGTGGGTAGAAATACGTCGAATGGGGGAGGGGCTTGCGGCTGCGTTAATTCACTCAGTCCGGCCCCCTGAAAATTTCGATGCGCTGCTCATTCGTAGTACGTTCATAACCGAGGTGCATGAAAACCAAGGCGACGCCGACATAGACCAGGCCTGCCTGTATCTGAATTAATTATAAAGCGTCAAGTGGCAGCAGCTGGCAAGTCATGATCTGTCTTGCCATTTTCCCGCTCTAGTAGTTACCACCTACCCGACTCGACAGCAGTTTGCCAGCCTCTCCAAGACGGATTTGGGCGTCAGCGATAGTCTTTCGGCCGCGCTGATCGATTCTCTCTGAATACGGGACAGTCAACGCCGCTATTGCATGACCATTTGCATCAATAACTGGGTAGCTGATGGCATAGAGTCCACGCACCTGAACGCTGTGGGCAGATTCATAGCCATCCGCCCTGATTCGGGCAAGCACGATGCGTAGCTGTGGATCTTCATACTCCGGACTACGGGCCAAAGACTCTTGTATCCTGAGCTCAGTTACCCTCGGATCCTGGAACGCCAGTAGCACACGTCCGGAGGCTGAAGCGATCACATCAAGTTCGGCGCCAACGCGGACACTAAACCCCATGCCGCTGGGCACATCGACCTTGGCGATGACCATTTGCTTCCCCTGACTGTACAGCGTCAGATGGCACGACTGCTCGAGCTCGTTGGAGAGCTGTTGCATGATGGGGCGGGCCTCATTGAGCAGTCTGTGTGTAGGTGGATTCATGTGCGCAAGCTCGAAAAGCTTGCTGGTAATACTGTAGGTATCGTCAACCAGGCTGACGTAATTCCTATCTACTAGGCAGTTAATCATGCGGTATACCTCCCCGACACTTCTGCCTAGTTTTTGGGCTATCTCTCGCTGCGTGAGGGGCTGCTCTGTGGCGCTGAGCATCTCCAGGATATCCAGTCCTTTCTCCAATGCAGGTGCAGAGTAAGCCTTAGATTCACTCTCGTTATCCTTGGATAGCTTCACGGTCATCATTGATCCTTGAGGGTCAGTCGTGGCGCCTAATCGGCGCTGACCTATGTCATGTGCTAACTCAATAATACCCTGAGAGTACAGGCTGGTTCACCTGTAAACCTTTCGGCGCGCCTGTAAACCTCCTAAGGGTGCTTATTTAACTGATAGACCAACATCAACGCCACTCGTCGGCTGGATACACAATTTCAGTATCGGGCGCAACGCTGTCGCGCACGCCCTTGGTACTGGTCAGGAGGGAGACATCCGGGCCCGCTAAAACCATCTCATGCTCTCTGCGTTTGTGTTGCTCCTATCGTCAAGAAGCTACCCTTGCAAGCGGGGCTTCATGGGGTCAGCGCCGAAGACAAGGTTGCAGGGGCAGGGCCAGCGGTTTGCTGGCCCACGATTTACTGGCGTTTAGCGACAAGTATAAGAACAAAGTTTGGTGGAAAATCTTTGAGTCTAAATTTTTTTAAATAAGGCTTGCGAAGTAACTGCTTCTAGCGCCAAAGTAAGGCTGGTTTCGCATAATCAAAAGTATCCCGCCCCCCCTTTAATTCGCGCGCATGCCGCGTGCACCGATTCTCAAGAGCATAAGTTGTTAATCTGCGAACAGCTCGACCATTAGTTGTCGCAACCATTGGTTAGCGGGGTCTTTGTTGAACCGTGTGTGCCAGAAGATATTGATCGGTATCTCGGGCAAGACAAATGGAAGCGGAAGAGCTACAAGGTCGAATGGCTCTAGGCAGCTAGACGCAAACCGCTCAGGGACGGTCGCGATCAAATCTGACTTTTGCAGTATGTGGCCTACCGCTACGAAGTGAGGCACTTCCAGCCGAATCGTACGATTCAGACCGGCTCGGTTAAGGTAGTTGTCCACCTCTCCATGGCCGGTGCTGGATGCCAGGATACGAACATGCCCATAGGCAGAGAACCGATCACTATCGATGGGTTGTGAGGCGATCGGATGGCCTTTGCGACACAGACAGATGTATCGGTGGAGAAACAGCCGTCTTTGGAAGAAGCCTGCCTGAAGATTGGGAAGCAAGCCGACTGCAAGATCCACCTCGCCATTGCCCAGGGCATCTGACAAACCTGCATGACTGCGTAATGTGGCGATGGAGATGGAAGGGGCGCGATCCTTAAGCGCGTCGATTAGGCGAGGCATGAAGTAGATCTCGCCAATGTCGGTCATGGCGATCGTAAATTTCCGATCACTTGTTGCCGGGTCAAAGCCATCATCATGCTCCAGTGCCATGCTCAGAGTCGTAATCGCTTCTGCTACAGGTCCCGCAAGCCTGGCTGCGTAAGGAGTCGGCTGCATCCCCCTCCCTGTGCGCACAAAGAGCTCATCTCCCATTGCAGTCCTCAATCGCCTCAGCGCGTTACTGACTGCGGGTTGCGTCAAGCCGAGCTGCTCAGCAGCGATCGATACCTGCTGGTCAATTAACAGTTGATGGAAGACGAGTAGCAGGTTCAGGTCTAGGTCACGTAGCTTCATGGCGGATTCGATTTATTCATGATGGTGATAGTATCTATGGAGGTCGCATTATTTATCAATAACGGCGTGAGGTAGAAGATCGGGGCATTCAAATAACAAATGCCTAAAAGGTTCCTTGCCATGCAAACCGTTTCTTCGCCCTCAAAGCTTCACGTTGGCATCATCGGTGGTGGTATCGCCGGTGTAGCGTTGGCGCTTGATCTCTGCCGCCATTCCCATCTGACAGTCTCCCTCTATGAGGCTGCCCCGGCTTTCGGGGAGGTTGGGGCTGGAGTGTCCTTTGGTGCAAACGCTGTCAAAGCAATTGAAGGCCTGGGAATTGCTGAACAGTATCGTCAAGTGGCTGACAGCACTCCCGAGCCTTGGCAGGACATCTGGTTCGAATGGCGTCGCGGATCTGATGCAGGCTACCTCGGTGCAAGCCTTGCCAATGGCGTAGGGCAATCTTCGGTTCACCGGGCTGATTTTCTCGATGTTCTGGCCGCCCAGTTGCCTGAAGGCGTCGCGAAGTTTGATAAACGCGCCGTGCGCGTCGAACAGACCGAGGGCCACGCAGCTATTTACTTCAATGATGGCACCAACGAATCGTGTGACCTTCTGATTGGTGCTGACGGCATCAAGTCTTCAATCCGCGATCATGTGCTGGAGGGTCTGGGCCAACCATTGGCAAGCCCTCGCTACAGCGGTACTCGCGCTTTCCGTGGAATGATAGACAGCGAGCAGTTGCGGGCCGCTTACCGCGAACAAGGCGTTGATGAACATCTCATTGATGTCCCGCAGATGTACTTGGGCCTGGATGCTCACATCCTGACTTTCCCGGTGAAAAAGGGAAAACTGATCAACGTTGTTGCATTCATTACGGATCGCAGCAAATCAAATCCCGTCTGGCCATCTGGTACGCCATGGGTGCGCACCACAACGCAGCAGGAAATGCTGGATGCCTTTGCGGATTGGGACGCTGCCGTACGCGTCCTGCTCGAGTGCATTCCTTCTCCGACCTTGTGGGCGCTCCACGATTTGATCGAGCTGCCAGGCTATGCGCATGGCCGAGTTGGTCTGATCGGTGACGCAGCTCACGCCATGCTCCCGCACCAGGGCGCCGGTGCTGGCCAGGGCCTCGAGGATGCCTGGTTCCTTGCTGAGTTGCTGGCTGACCCACTGGCAGCAACAACTTCCCCACAAACCATCCTTCAGGTCTACGACCAGATCCGCCGTCCACGGGCTTGCCGAGTTCAACGCACGTCTTTCGAAGCAGGTGAACTCTACGAGTACCGCGACCCGCTGGTGCTAAGTAACGAAGCTCTGCTCGGCAAAACCCTCGCAGATCGTTTCGCTTGGCTGTGGGATCACGACTTGAATGTAGACGTGGCAGAGGCCCGTTCGCGCCTGGGCTGGGAAAAAGCGGCTTTAGCCGCGGATTGCTAACACCGCGTGAAGCTCGCTGCTTCAGGCGTCATTTCTATAAAACAAAAAAGGTGAATGGATCATGACCGTCCGTATTTCCGACTCTGTCGATGTTCAGCGGTTCTTCCGTGAGGCTGCAGGCTTTAACAACGATGGCGGTAGCAAGCGTCACAAAGAGATCATGCTTCGGCTGCTTCAAGACGTGGCTCGCCTGATCGAAGACCTTGAGGTCACTGATAGCGAGTTCTGGGCTGCTGTTGACTACCTGAATCGTCTGGGTAGTCGCAACGAAGCAGGTCTGCTCGCAGCGGGTACAGGGGTCGAACACTTCCTCGATCTGCTCGCTGATGCGCGCGATGCTGAAGTGGGCATCAAGGGCGGTACGCCACGCACTATCGAGGGCCCTCTCTACGTCGCAGGAGCCCCAATTTCCAAGGGCGAAACCCGCATGGATGACGGCACCGAAGATGGCCTCGCAACGGTGATGTTCCTAGAAGGTAAGGTCGTTGACCTGGCTGGCAACCCAATTGCCGGCGCAACCGTCGACCTTTGGCAGGCCAACCGGCTGGGCAACTATTCGTACTTCGACAAAAGCCAATCTGACTACAATCTGCGCCGCCGGATCATCACCGACGATCAAGGTCGCTATCGCGCACGAACCATCGTCCCGTCGGGGTATGGCTGTGACCCAGCTGGCCCCACTCAAGAGTGCTTGAACTATCTGGGGCGCCACGGCCAGCGGCCAGCCCACATTCACTTCTTCATCTCCGCACCTGGGCATGAACACCTTACTACCCAGATCAACCTTTCTAACGACAAGTACCTTTGGGATGACTTCGCGTATGCCACCCGCGACGGTCTGATTGGCGAGGTGCGTTTCGTTGAGGATGAAGCCAAGGCACAAGAGCGCGGTGTAGTCGGGCGCTTTGCAGAAATGAGCTTCGATTTCGAGCTGCGTTCGACCGAAAACACCGAAGCAACGCAACGCAGTAATCGTCCGCGTGCCCTCCAGTCTGCTTGATCTCGAGTAAGGAACTGCAAATGAATAACAAGAATACTGTCAATATGCAGGTCAAGATCGCCGTACTCCGTGAAAGCGGCCAGCCTCTAAAGATTGAAGATGCATGGCTGCAACCCCCACGTCCGAATGAGGTTCGTGTGCGGGTGGTCGCCTCCGGTGTATGCCACACCGACATGGTGATCCGCGACCAACTCTTCCCAACGCCTATGCCCATGGTGCTTGGACATGAAGGCGCTGGCGTCGTCGACGCAGTGGGCTCTGACGTGACCACGGTTGTGCCTGGCGATCACGTCGTCATGACTTACATGTCATGCGGCCTGTGCCTTCAGTGCGAAATCGGTCATCCCGCTCACTGCGCGAAAATGCACCCATTGAATTTCGGGGGCAGCCGTCTCGACGGGACTACCTCTACCTGCAGCTGCTCTTCCGAAGAGCCAATCCACGATCATTTTTTCGGCCAGTCCTCGTTTTCGACTTACGCCATCGCGAGTGAACGGAACGTTGTCAAGGTTCCGAAAGAAGCGCCGCTTGAATTGCTCGGCCCATTAGGTTGCGGCATTCAGACAGGAGCAGGGTCAGTGCTGAATGTTCTGAACGTCGGTGCGGGTTCGAGTTTCGCCGCATTCGGCGCCGGCGCGGTTGGTCTCGCCGCCGTAATGGCTGCCAAGGTTGCTGGGGCAACCACGATCATTGCAGTCGACGTAACGCCAAGCCGCCTAGCACTTGCCCTGGAATTGGGGGCGACCCATGTCATCAACAGTCGCGAAGAAAATCCTGTCCTACGGATTCGTGAGATCACTGGTGGTGGTGTCAATACGAGCCTCGAGTGTTCGGGCCGCGCAGAGGTGCTGCGCCAAGCAATTGATGCCGTAACCATCCTCGGTACCTGCGGGATCGTCGGCGCTACCAAGATCGGAACTGAAGTCGCATTCAACATCAATGACGTGATGATCCCGGGTAAACGAATCGTGGGCATCGTGCAGGGCGACGTGGTCGCCAATGCTTTCATCCCAACCCTGGTCAACCTTTACCTACAGGGGCGTTTCCCGTTCGACAAGCTCTGCCGTTTCTACTCCTTCGAACAGATCAACGAAGCCATGGCTGACAGCGAGAGCGGGGTGACTATCAAACCGATCCTGCGCATGCCCGAAGTCGCCAACTGAATTCCATCTCAGAGGAGTAGTGAAATGACGGTTCAACTGATCATCGACAACAACAAGCTCGACGCCTCCAGCGGTAAGACCTACAAGCGCGTCGACCCACTGAATGGCAAGACGATCACCATTGGCGCTGCGTGCACTATGGAGGACGCCCAACGCGTTGTTGAGTCCTCGCAGCGCGCGTTCCAGACCTGGTCTAAAACCGGCCCTATGGAGCGTCGTCGTATTCTCCTAGCTGCGGCAGATACCCTCGAAGCTAAGATGGAGGAAATCTGCACCGCGATGGCGGAAGAGATCGGCGCATCGCAGTTGTGGGCGCAATTCAACGTCGGCGCTTCCGCCAATTTGATCCGTGAGGCCGCTGGCCTAACCACTCAGATCAAAGGCGAAACCATCCCAAGCGACAAGCCTGGCACTGTGTCCATGACCTTGCGCCAACCCGTGGGCACCGTGCTCAGCATCGTTCCATGGAATGGCCCTGTAATCCTGGGCGCACGTGCAATCGCCTATCCACTGGCGTGTGGTAACACGGTTATTTTCAAAGGATCGGAGAGCAGTCCACGAACTCACGCGCTGTTGACCGAAGCCTTCCTCGAGGCGGGCCTGCCGGCTGGCGTTTTGAACTTCTTGGTAACAGCGCCTGAAGATGCGGCTGCTGTTACGGAAGTGCTGATCGGTCATGAAAGCGTGCGCCGAGTGAACTTCACTGGGTCGACCCACGTTGGCCGAATGATCGCTCAGACGTCTGCGAAATATCTTAAACGCTGCCTGCTTGAACTCGGCGGCAAGGCTCCCTTCGTAGTGCTGGATGATGCAGACATCGAGGGCGCAGTGAATGCGGCTATTTTTGGTGCATTTCTGTACCAGGGGCAGATATGCATGTCCACCGAACGCTTTGTCGTTGATGAAGCTATTGCGGATGCTTTCGTCAGTCGCTTCGCCGCGCGCGTCAGAGAACTTGCAATCGGCATCCCAACAGAAAATGACAGATGCGTCATTGGCCCTATGATCGGCCAAGGCTCGGTAAAGCGTATCAACCAACTAATTGAAGATGCCCAGGGCAAGGGTGCCAAGATTATAGTCGGCGGCCTGGCCGCCAACGCACTGATGGGCCCAACCCTCGTCGACCATGTCACACGGAACATGTCCATTTACGATGAAGAAACCTTTGGCCCTGTGACCACCATAGTGCGCGTAAAAGGTGCTGAAGAGGCACTTCAGATCGCCAACGACACGGCATACGGCTTGTCTGCGTCGATCTTCAGCCGTGACGTCACCAAAGCGCTCGATCTCGCCAGTCGCTTGGACGCAGGCTGCGTTCATATTAACGGCGCCACCGTTCAGAACGAACCTCAAGCGCCGTATGGAGGCATGAAGAACAGTGGCTATGGCCGCTTCGATGGAAGCGCCGTGATCGAAGAGTTCACGGAAATTAAATGGGTCACCGTGGAGCGCTCTGACCAACCTTATCCGTTCTAAAAATCCTTAAGTGAGCCGGTGCAAGAGGGTGCACCGGCTGCTTTCGCTTGCGCGCGAATATCAAAAACTCCACGATGCGTAAACATTGTCACCGATTACAACTACAAATGTGGTGAGCTATGAAAGAGAAAGTACTTCGGCCTTCCGGCCGAGCCTCGGTGTGGGTTGGCTGCGCAGCCGTATGCTTTGTTTCTTCAGCAATGGCCACCGAAGGGGGTGGCTCGTCTTATCCTATGGGTGCTGAGAACTACATGACGGGAGCCATGCCTGCCCCCGGTCTCTACGCTCAGGTTTTCGCCCAGCACTATCGGGCCAATCGCCTTCGTGATGATAGCGGGCATCGAGCGATTGATCATTTCTATCTTACGGCTGATGTGATCGCACCCCGTGCGATCTGGGTGACCGAGCAGAAGATCGCAGGTGGAGATCTGGCATTCCACGTCAACGTACCGCTGGTAACGTTGAAGGTCGAAGCGAACGATCAAAGCCAACAACGCACTGGCATCGGGGATATCATCTTCGGGCCTGCTCTCGGTTACCACTACAGCGAAAATCTGCATGCGATCTATGCAGTGGATTTCTTCGCACCCACAGGGCGTTATGATCGGGATGACCTGGCCAACATCGGGCGCAACTACTGGGCAGTAGAGCCCATTGCAGCGTTCTCGTACGTCGATCCCAATAGGCTAAACATGGATGTGAAGCTCATGTATGACTTCAATTTCCGTAATCCCGATACCGACTATCGTTCAGGCCAAGAGGCCCACGCGGATTATTCTGTAGGGTGGGGCGTCGCAGACGGTTGGGTGGTCGGCGTTGGTGGTTACGTCTACCACCAGGTCACTGCGGATGATCAAACCGGTGCGGATGTGCCGGCGAACAAGGGGCGGGCGTTTGCAATCGGGCCATCCATCAAATACAGCAACCCAAGCGGCTGGTTTCTAACGGCCAAGTGGCAGCAGGAGAGGGAAGTCAGGAATCGGGCGGAAGGTGATGCTTACTGGTTAAAGCTCACCATTCCCCTGTGAGGGTACGCTCTCTGAAAATCTAAATCTTCATAGGTTTGAGGGAGTGGAAATCTACAGCGAAGATTAGCCGGGAGTAGGGCTGTTGAGTCACGCCAGCGGCTCCTTTCCTTACCATCTGGATCTGACATGCAACGTGTCCGTCGTTATGAATATCTAGAGGGCAATCGAGGAGATGATCTCTAGGCACCGGTGGACGATTGGGCTCACATCCCCAGTCCGCCTGCTAAGAACGACAGGCGATACCGCTTCATCATCCTTAATCTCCGCATAGGTAATATCGGCGCGCAGCTGCTGCTGCACTGACGCCGGAACAAGCGCTATACCCAACCCGGCAGCAACAAGGCCAAGAGCCGTCTGGAGCTCATTTGCCCATTGAGACACTTGCGGTGCCAGACCACGCTGTCCGAATAGCGCAAGGACATGATCGGCGTAGCTTGGCCGTGGGTTTGCGGGATAAAGGATTAAAGGCTCTCGTGACAGCGCTTCGAGCGTAAGGACTGTGTGCTGGCAGCGATGACCCACCGGAAGTACCGCTACCAGGGGATCTTTGCGGAGTATCGTCTGGTGAATAGCTGGGTCATCTATGGGGATACGGCCAAAGCCTATGTCGATGCGGCCAGTCTTCAGAGCTTCAACCTGCTGCAGCGTGATCATTTCCTGGAGCCCCAACTCAATCTCGGAATCATGTCGTAGTTCACGAATCAAGGCGGGGAGGGGGGCATACATGGTGGACGGCGCGAAACCAATGCCGACCCATTTCCTGCGGCCCTGACCTATGCGTCTGGTGGTCTCGCACAAGTTCTCAAACTGCGTGAGCAACATGCTCCCTTGCTCATGGAGGTATCGACCAGCTTCCGTCAGCTGCATTGGGCGACCTCGGTCAATCAAAGGCGTGCCCAGGTAGTCCTCAAGCTGCTTGATCTGCCGACTTAACGGTGGCTGAGCCATATGGAGCTGCTCTGCCGCACGTGTGAAATTCAGCGTGCTAGCAACAGCCTGGAAATACCGGATATGTCGTAATTCCACTATACCCTCTAGGTATCGTAGAAGATTTTTCCAATATTGGACGGCTTCGGGGCTAGGCGTCAACCTAGATCCGTCGAACAAAAGACTCAGAAGGTATCAATACCTTTGACCATCTTTCCCACCTAGTGAGCAGTTTAAATCTTATGAACAGAGTCCTGATCGAACGCTTTGAAACAATCATCGTCGACCTTCCGACCATCAGGCCCCATAAGCTGGCTATGCACACCATGCGTGATCAAACGTTGGTGATTCTTCGGATCCTCTGCAGCGACGGTATTGAAGGGCTAGGAGAGGCGACGACCATTGGCGGATTGGCCTATGGCAACGAAAGCCCAGAAAGCATCAAAAGCAACCTGGATGCATATTTTGCTCCCCTCCTAGTCGGTCAGGACGCTCAAAATATCAATACAGCCATGCTGCGCATTGATAAGGCGATCAAGGGCAATACTTTTGCTCGCTCCGCAGTAGAGACGGCTCTGTTGGACGCGCAGGGCAAGCGCATTGGATTATCTGTAAGCGAGCTTTTGGGTGGACGGGTACGGGATTCCCTTGAGGTGGCGTGGACACTGGCAAGTGGTGACACTGCAAAAGATATTGATGAGGCCGAGCGGATGCTCGAACTGCGCCGTCATCGGATTTTCAAGCTGAAAATCGGTGCCAACGATCTTGAGCATGACCTGGCCCACGTTGTCGCCATCAAGAAGGCGCTCGGCGCACGTGCGAGCGTGCGGGTAGATGTCAATCAGTACTGGAGCGAATCCCAGGCCATCCGAGGCTGCCAGGTGCTTGGCGACAATGGCATCGACCTGATTGAACAGCCCATTTCGCGGATCAATCGCAGTGGGCAGGTACGCCTCAATATCCGGAGCCCATCACCCATCATGGCCGATGAGTCGATTGAAAGCGTCGAGGATGCTTTCCATCTGGCTTCGGAAGGAGCTGCAAGCATCTTCGCACTCAAAATTGCTAAGAACGGCGGGCCGCGTGCGGTCTTGCGCACCGCTCAGATCGCTCAAGCGGCGGGTATTGCACTATACGGGGGAACGATGTTGGAGGGCACTATAGGTACGCTGGCTTCAGCTCATGCTTTCCTCACCTTGAGCGAAATTCAGTGGCATACAGAGTTGTTCGGCCCTCTCCTGCTTACAGAAGAAATTGTTATCGAAAAGCCTGTCTTTCGCGATTTCCATCTGCATATTCCTGCCACACCTGGGCTGGGCCTCACGCTTAATGAGGAACAGATCGCACGATTTAAGCGCACTTAAATTTTGAAAGGAGATAACCATGCTGTTTCACGTGAAAATGACAGTGAAACTTCCTTTGGATATGGATCCGCAGCTCTCAGCACGTCTCAAGGCAGATGAAAAAGAGCTTGCTCAGAAGCTGCAACGTGAAGGTCGATGGCGCCACCTTTGGCGAATCGCGGGCCACTACGCAAACTTTAGCGTATTTGACGTTGATAGCGTTGAATCTCTGCATGAAGTGCTCATGAGCCTTCCGCTATTTCCGTACATGGAGATCGAGATTTTAGGGATTTGCAGACACCCCTCATCGATCTATGAAGATGATCGCTAGCGCCATGCGTTTCTAAGATAAAAACAAGATGAGGAAGCATCAGATGACCGTCAACATTTCCAACACCGATGAGATCCATGCGTTCTTCAAAGAAGCAGCGGGCTTTGGTAACGAACAAGGCAACCCTCGAGTAAAGCAAATTATCCTGCGAATCCTGAAGGATTGCGCCCGGCTTATCGAATACCTTTCCATTACAGATGACGAATTCTGGACAGCAATAGATTATCTAAATCGGCTTGGTAGCCGCAGTGAAGCTGCACTACTTATACCGGGCCTTGGTATTGAACACTATTTAGATTTGCTCAACGACGCGCGTGACGAGCAAGAAGGTCTTGTCGGTGGAACCCCACGAACCATCGAAGGCCCTCTCTATGTCGCCGGCGCTCCAATCACTGATGGATACGCACGGATGGACGATGTAAGCGAGGAGGGCGTAGCCACAACGCTTTTTATTGAGGGGCAAGTCGTCGACCTTAATGGCCAGCCTATCGCTGGAGCGGTAGTAGACCTCTGGCAGGCCAACTCGAAAGGTAACTACTCGTACTTCGATAAATCCCAATCGGAATTCAACCTTCGGCGTCGGATCGTTACCGATAGCAATGGCCGCTACCGCGCTCGCAGCATCGTACCTTCAGGCTACGGCTGTGATCCACAAGGGCCTACTCAGGAATCCCTAAACCTACTAGGTCGGCACGGTCAGCGCCCCGCACACATCCATTACTTCATCTCCGCATTAGGTCACCGGCATCTGACAACCCAGATCAATCTG
The DNA here is from genome assembly GCF_028640935.1 of Pseudomonas sp. SHLD1. Lineage (NCBI taxonomy): Bacteria > Pseudomonadati > Pseudomonadota > Gammaproteobacteria > Pseudomonadales > Pseudomonadaceae > Pseudomonas > Pseudomonas sp. SHLD1. The sequence goes on along the minus strand of NZ_JAQZAD010000030.1, from coordinate 23,939 downwards.
TCGGATGACAAGTACCTCTGGGATGACTTCGCTTATGCCACTCGCGATGGGTTGATTGGAGATATCCGATTCATTGAAGATCCAAGCCAGGCCGCTGCTCGTGGCGTGGAGGGCCGATTCGCAGAGTTGTCGTTCGACTTCCAGCTCCAGCCAGCTGAACAAGCCGCGGCAGAACGGCGGAGCCTACGCCCACGCGCGCTCCAAGGTTGACTGCTCCGGCCAATCATTGGACGATTCTGGTGTAAATCGCGTTACCTAGCTTAAATTTCGGCTGTCCACATCGTGCGGGTGTGGATAGCCTTTTTGTTTCACTAGCTATTCGGCGAGGCACAGCTAAGGCTTAGCGATTAGGATGACAGTACGGGCACAGGCACTGACGGCTTTTTTTGATTGTAACATCACTGATGCTGCGACCTAACACGGGCTGGAAATGTGCACTGTTCAGCCTCTATCTCGAACACTTAGCCGCTTCACGGATAGCGCTAGCTCCTGATCGTGCGAATGGTAGTAGGTTTTGAGTTTTAGCCAAATCAGAGTGCTGCAGATCATATTACAGATTGATAACCAAGCATTGAAATAAGTCCTAAAAAGTTAGGCTCCGACGGCCAATAAAATACGGATATCGCGCGAGAGCAGGCGTGTCCCAGCGGACTATACGGCGGTAGCTGAGAGACTAACCCCATATGTATGCGCCGCTGAGAGCGGTGATCCGGTTAGCGATAACCGCAGAATTGATCCCACCCCTTCCGGGTCTCGCGAGCAACCATTTTCCTCAGGCTATGGCGCCATTGCGCCTGCGAGTGGTCAAAGGCGGCAAGGCCACTAGACCAGGCTTTGCCCACGCCACGCAGTTTGCACAGGAGAATGCACTGTGAATGTGTTCATTAGTTCTGTTGTACAAAACTACTCAAGCTACCGCGCTGCAGCCAAAAAGGCAGTCATCCTCGTCCACCATCGGCCGGTGATGTGTGAATCGCCCCTGATTTCGTAGACACCTCCAAGCCTCATAATGAGGCCCATCAGGAGGTGCCATGAGCAACCAGCGTTACCCCGAAGAATTCAAAATCGAAGCGGTCAAGCAAGTGACCGAGCGCGGCCTGCCAGTTGCCGAGGTGGCTGCGCGCTTGGGCATGTCGGTGCATAGCCTGTATGCCTGGATTAAGCGCTACAGCAAGCCGCAGGAGCAGCGGCAGAATGAGGGCAATCAGCAGGCCGAACTGCGTCGTCTGCGTGCGGAACTCAAGCGTGTCACCGAAGAGCGAGACATCCTAAAAAAGCCGCCGCGTACTTTGCCAAGGAGTCCGGCTGAAGTACGCCGTCATTAGCAAGCTGTCGGTGGATTACCCGGTTCGGTGTCTCTGCCAGACCCTAAAAGTACATCCCAGTGGTTACTACGCTTGGTTGGCTGAGCCGAAATCTATCCGCGCCAAGGAGGACCAGCGCCTACTCGGGTTGATCAAGCACGCCTGGCTGGAAAGCGGTGGGGTCTATGGCTATCGCAAGATTCACGATGATTTGCGTGAACTGGGCGAGACCTGTGGCCGGCATCGCGTAGCCCGCCTGATGCGAGTGGAGGGGCTGCGTTCTCAGACCGGCTATCGTCGGCGACCTGGCTATTACGGAGGCAAACCGACGGTGGCTGCACCCAATCGGCTGGAGCGGCAGTTCAATGTCAGCGAGCCTAATAAGGTCTGGGGTCACCGACATCACTTACATCCGCACCTATGAGGTTGGTTGTAATTAGCGGTGGTTCTGGATCTGTTTTCACGCCAGGTGATCGGTTGGTCGATGAAGCCACGGATGTGCAGCGACCTAGCCATCGATGCCTTGCTGATGGCGGTCTGGCGGCGCAAGCCCAGGCAGGAGGTGATGATCCACTCCGATCAGGGCAGCCAGTTCAGCAGCTCGGACTGGCAGAGTTTCCTAAAGGCCAACAACCTGATCAGCAGCATGAGTCGACGCGGCAACTGCCACGACAACGCAGTCGCGGAGAGCTTTTTCCAGTTGCTGAAGCGGGAGCGCATCCGACGGAAAACTTACAGCACCCGCGAAGAAGCTCGCAGTGATGTGTTCGATTACATCGAGATGTTTTATAACCCCAAGCGCCAGCACAGCAGCGCTATGCAGCTATCGCCTGTGGAGTATGAAAAGCGCTATTTCCAGAGCTTGGAGAGTGTCTACGAAATCAGGGGCGATTCAGAGCGCATCGATCAAGCCTCCACTAAAATGCAGCAAGCTTCACAAGCCATTTCTCAATCGGCCGCCAGTATAGACATAATAGCTGAGCGAAAACCGTAGGCTTCAATACCGCTTCACGAGCCTTTTGCAAATTTTTATTGCTCCAGAAGGCCTTGTGCTTCGCTTTGAAACTTGGATTGGAAAATTAGGTTTGATGTCTAGGAAACTCACCTAGTCAATCCTATAAAATTAACGCACTTCATTTAATGAAAGTTGGACACCATTACCTCGTTACGTATGGCTACCGTCATCATCTGAACCACCGCGTCAAAATACCAGAAAAACCATCAAGGAAAAATCGAATTTTGATGGTTAACTGAAAGCTATTCACGTAGTGAGCTATGACGCGTCATACTCTTTATGTTGCGAATTTCTTTGATTTGGCTCTCGAGCTGCCTTGCTCGTTCTACTAATTGCAAGTTTTGAGCAACGACTTTTTGTATCATATGCTGTAACTGTAATTTTTCGGACTCGGCAAGTTGTGCGTTTTCTTGAGCTTGTTTTAGTGCTTGCCTAACATTCGGTAGATTTAGCGCCATACTGGCTCTGAATTTGTTTATCTCTTCAATAAGCCCAATATGGGAGGCTCTTGCTTTTTTCAAATAGCCTCTATCAAATCCAGCCTCTACGCTTACTATCCCAGCTTGCCCCGGTAGATTAGTCCGCACTTTCTCAGATTTAATAGGTGCTGCACCGCGTGGTAATCTGCCAGATCGCTGTCCGTTCAGCATGCTCGCCGCGGTTGTTGGCTCCTGTTTAACCGGCATCGGCGTACACAGCGTTCTCTTCACCGTGCAGCTGTTCGGTGAACTGGGTAATGCCCGTCGCGTTGGCGGCGGTAACTTGCATGCCATGTACCAGCCCTGACCTGACGTCAGTACAGATATGCGCCTTTACCCCGAAGGCGAACTGGTTACCTTTTCTCGTCTGGTGCATTTCAGGATCGCGCTTGCCGTCCTTTTTCTTGTCGGGCTGGGCGTATGGTCGAGCGTGTATCTACGATGGTGCCTTGGCGATGCGACAGGCCTTATCTTGGAGGTATCCGATGAGGACTAGCAGGATGCCCGCGCCCAACTGATGTGTCTCCAGCAAGCGCCGGAGGTTGAGGATCCGTTTATCATCGGGAATGCGTGCGCCGGGCCGGCGAACTGGGCCAAAGTGGTGGGCTCATACGTCGATCGCCTCCTCCGTGGCAGGAGCGCTATAACTAAAACAGTTCTGCAACAGGTGCATATGTGTATGACTTGTAACGTATAGGCGTGGCAACCGCGCTCATCCCCTTGGGTAATGAGCCTCGATCAGCCGGATCAGCCCCTGCCATGGCCCCACCTGATCCATCTCGAGCAGGAACAGTTCTTTTCGGGTCTGGTTGCGCTTGCCAGCGTACTCGTCGTCGGCAAAGGTCATTTGCTTCATGGGCTTTGCTTGGCGATCGAAGCCAGTGAGTCTGCCTAAGTCAGGCAGGCCTTTTCAGATTTTACTTAGAAGCTGCGGTCTGAATATGTCTCGGTTTGCCGTAAAGGTAGCGGACCAAATTGTAGCATCTGATCCTTGGCGCTGCTTGATCGTCACACCGAGCTCACCGCTTCCTGGGCAGCCGCACAGCCCGTGCTCTGGGCCGTTTGCGCGTTCCATGGCGCGCTTCCATGCTCTGGCGTGCTGAGGTTCCGTGTGGACCGCAGGAGATTCCGTCCAGGTAGATCCGATCGCGGTTGTTGAGCGTAGGCACAGGCGTCCAAGCCAAGGTAGCAGCTATCTCCCCACCGCGATCACATAGCGAGTATTGCCAGCCGGCCGCGCTGAAGGAGAGATCTTTGTCAGCACACAATTGCAGCCGCCTAGGCAAACGCCGGATTGACCACGCCCTGGGCGTGAACCCCGCAGATCTGGAGGGCTTCCGACAGTGACGCTAATACCGGTACTGAAGACCTACGGCGGATCGGCAGTTGCGATGCTCGAGGCTGCCAGCCTTATACGGCCAGCAGGCGCGGTCCTTCATGCTCGGCGTCTGGTGCACCACCGTGACCTTCGTTGGCTGCGGGTGTGCCTCTTCTGGCGCCAGGCTTCGAGGGGCTTCACTGAAGCTCAACACGTTATCGGCGCCGCGTTGCATGAAGTTCCGGTCGTTGAAGACGGTCTGGTTGCCGGCCGACGACCGCGGCTGGACGTTCGAGAGTGGGATCGCTGTGGCTGCCTCATTTGCTTCCACGGGTGAAGGCGTAACGCGGCGGACTGTGCCGCGGACGGTATGGGTCTGCTCCGGGGCAAAGGGAGCTGCAGCCTCGGCGTGAAGGATAGGATGGTCAGTACCTACGGATGTCGATGGACCTGGCAGCGCCCGGCTGGCCAGCTCAAGGGCAGTGAGTGTCGCGAGGCCGGCGATGGCAAGGCACACGATCATCGCAATCGGTCGTGTCCTACGCGGTTTCTGCACAAGCCAGTTAGGCGAATCATCGGGTTCAGCACTCATTGCCACGCTCGAAAGTCCTTTTTTCTTCCCGTCCAGGATTGCAGCATATCCCGCGTGCAGCGCAGTCATGTTTCGGCAGCATATTGCGTCGGCGCCAGCCCCACGTAACGGGAAAAGGCAGTACTGAAGGTGTTGGCGGAGGCATATCCTACCCGCTCCGCCACCTCCCCTATACTAGCTGTACTACGTCGCAGTAGATCTTTGGCCAGCGACATGCGCCAGGCCAGCAGGTACTCCATGGGCGACATGCCCATCACCCGGCTGAAGCGTTCGAAGAATACCGAGCGCGATAGCGCGGCGATCTTCGCCAGGTCCGCTACTGTCCAAGATCTTGCAGGGTGCTCATGTAGCTCGCGTATGGCGCCGGCGAGGCGTGGGTCTTTCAAACCACGCAGCAGGCCCGGTGAGGCGGCGGTGCCTTGGGACGAGCGCAGCGCCTCGATCAGTAGCACCTCCAGCAAACGGGTTATCACCATCTCCCGTCCCGGCCGTTCGTGATGCGACTCATCACGAACCAGGGCTACCAACGTTCGCAACCGCTCCTCGCAATGGACATGAATAGATCGCGGTAGCAGCGAGACCAGCAGTTCGGCATCCGGCGAACCGAACATGAAATAGCCGCCCATCATCCGCAGTTCCGATGGCCGGTGGGGGTGCCGAAGCGCTTTTCGCCCGGCGCCATGGGGATCGAGATATCCGAGGTGTGCTCCACGCTGGACATGGTGAAGCCACGGCTGGCCGGGATCAGCACAAAATCGCCAGCCTTCAGCGTCATGGGCTCGTGACCATCGAACTCGGCGTAACAGCCGCCATCGAGTAAGGCGCAGAAGAAGGCATGCCCACCGGCGGGCTGGCGCACCGTCCATTGCCCGGCACCGGTGACCAGCTTGGTATGGGCGCCGCCGGGCTGCAGCACGGTAACGACTTGGGCGAGTGGATCCATCAGCTTTCGGACTCTGGCAAATGTTTTAGCGACTTCCTGTTGTATAAAGTCCAGGCTTCGACGCCTATCGTAGCCCTTCCGCTATTCAATGGAGCGTCCCCCCCATGAAAACCATTCTGATCACCGGTTGTTCGTCTGGCTTTGGTCTGGAGACCGCAAAGCTCTTTCTCGATCGCGGGTGGAAGGTCATCGTCACAATGCGTACCCCTAACGAGGAGGTCTTGCCGCGCAGCGAACATCTGCACGTACTGCCGCTGGATGTCACCAAGCAGCAAAGCATCATGGCGCTGGTGGCAGCCGCGGGGCCTATCGACGTGCTGGTCAACGACGCCGGGATCGGCTTCGCCGGTGCGGTCGAGGCCATGTCGATGGATTCCATCCGGGAAATATTCGAGACCAACACCTTCGGTTTGATAGCGCTGACGCAGGCCTTCCTGCCGCAATTTCGCCAGCGCCAGTCGGGCGTGGTGGTGAACGTCACTTCCACCGTCACCCTCAAGGCACTGCCCTTATTGACGGTATACACAGCGTCCAAGGCGGCGGTGAATGCCTTCAGCGCCTCGCTAGCCTTGGAGCTGGAGCCATTCAATGTCCAGGTACGGGTAGTACTGCCAGGCCGTAGCCCGACGACGCGTTTCGGAGATAACGCCAAAGCGCGGATGCCTAAGGACTTTCCGGCGGAGTACCGGGATTTCGCCGCGCCTATCTTCAAGGCCATGCGCGAGGATACCTCGGTAGTGACCTATGCCGAGGATGTTGCTGAAGGCGTATGGCGCGCGGCAACCGACCCGACCTGCCCGTCTATGCTTCCGGCCGGGGAAGATGCCGTAGAGTGGGCCCGTGTGGCCGGCGTAGCCTGAGGAATCTGGCGCGCAGTGCTGCCTAGGCTGCGAGCGGAGACCGCCTGTGGCAGCAGGCCAGGGGAAGGCCATGCTGCTGCAAGTTGCATTTCTCAAATGCTCGATAGCGTGGAACGGATCTCTCATCACTCTCGAGGCATTCGGAACATAGCTACCCAGAAACACTTCGACGCCGCAGCCGAGCGGCTGCTTGGCGAAACGGCCTACCAGGGCCTGCTGGCATCCGGTTATTCGCGGCCGGACTTCTGCCGCGAAATCGCGCAGCTGATATTCATCGGCCGCCTGGCCGACTCGACACGCAAACAGGACGATCTTGTGCTGATCCGTCAGGTCGCTGAGCGGCTGTGGAAAGGCGCCGGCGATACTGGGTTGGACGAGTAGGGGGCCTGGCAATGGACGACATCAAGAAAGCGGAGAGAAAGCGCTTCGAAGCGGCCACCCAGCAGGCCGACTGGAACGCGGTCGTGCAGGGCAACCCCACCATCACGGTGCCGGTCTGGATCTACTCGCTGAATCCGGAGCACGGCGCCCGGTTGGTCACACAGCTCTCGGTCGAGGGCTACCGCGCCGCGTGTCAGCGTGGTGGGCTGCCACTGCCAAAGGGCATCCAGGCGTGGGACCTACTGCAATACGCCCTGAACAACTACGAGGCGGCGAAGGATCACGCGGCGCGCCTGGCACTGCACGAGGAACTCGCGGGTGCACTGCTGACATAGGCCAGCCACACCAAGACCTGGGGCATGCTTCCCCCGGTAGGCCAGGTGCAGGGCATCCATGTAGTAATCGGCGATTGGAACACCCGCAAGGCCGGCCGGGTGTTCAAGCCGGCAGCGGTCGTGGGGCGTTAGCTGCTCAGCCGTCCGGACGTCGTCGCCCTCCTCGACCAGCTGATCGCGGCCCATACCGCGAAGCATCCGGCAGAAGGTCCCATCCGGGCCCGCTAGTCACCAACTACCGGCAGATGGCTTCGCACGGCACCCCGTCGTGGTCGCCATCGATCCGGCTATTGCCACAGTGCTGCAGCTGATACTTCGCCTCCGCACAGCTCGTCATCTGTCTGCAGGCCTTGAGCGGTGTGCAGCTGAAGGATCCCGCGGCGCTGGTGCCATCCGAACCGCCAAATTGAGAGAAGGACGTCGGTCGCTTCGGCGGTACTGCCGCCGGCGGCTCGCTCTCTTCGGTTCGCGCCTCCTGTCTCTGATCACGCGCCGCGCGGCGCCACTCCCACGGCGGTACCCGCTCCGCTTCCGGTAGCGCCCATAGGCCAGCGGTGACAGAGACGAGGGATACGGGGAGAAATGGACATGGAATGGCCTCCTTTAGGGTTACTGTATAAATAGACAGTAATCAGGGAGGAACGATCCAGCAAGCTTGACAGCGACGGACGGCAGAGAGGCGTCCACAGGAAGTGGGTGTAAGAATCTTACACAGGCTCACGAGTGTGAGGCGGATACCGACAAGGGGTCACGGTAGCCGCCGGGATACCAGGCGGACGGTCAGGAGGCCCTCAGTTGGCCTGACGTCCAATGAGCACACACCCGGGCAGAAGCGTACTGACAGATAACGCCGTCATCGCCAAGACAATCACAGGATGCGATTCGAACGGTGCAAAGAGGTCAGCCGGCAGGAGGCCCTGCTGCGCCGCATGGACCCACCGGGATCCTTCGCAAACGATGCCGAAGGCTGTGCCCACAAATGCAGCACCTACCGCCGTACGTGCACTACCGGATCGTATCGCCACCGAACTGTCCCTCAACACTGTCGAGGAAAGCATGGCATTCACGGCGGGTCGCCTATAGCGCAGTTCCTACCGGGTCAGGGCGCCCGATCAAACTTGCGTCCAAACGCAGCACCTTGAAACCTCCGCAGCATCGATCCGCGCCTGCTACCGGCAGCAAGCTGCCGGCCCCTTTCCAGTTTGCCAGCCGGACGGCCCGCGTTAGCCAGGCGTGCAGGTGATCAACGTCAGGTGGCGCCGCGCCTGCTGCCGGCTTTGCTGGGCCTGCTGCTGACAGGCCCACTCGTCCTGGATCTGCCGCGCGACCTCTTTCCGTACCGGCAGAGTCACCGGATAGGCCTCTTGGGTCGCCTCCGAGGAAACCGGCAGGCCACCCTGCTTCAGGTAGAGATAAGGCTGCTGCAGAAATTCGGACAGCGTGACCGGTGCCTGGCTGTCCTTGTACAGGTCAGCCCAGAGGTCGAGATCGACGGCGTCGACGATGATGGGGTGATCCATTTCGGGTGGGCGATGCATAGGGGGACGTTCTCCGCTGTTGATGCCCCTACGCTACCCCCGTTTCCGGAAACGCAAGGGGCTACCCCGGCATGCTCGATTGCGCCTTGCGCTGCTGCTGGACCAGCAGCTTGCGAATCTTCGAGGCGTACAGCATCTGGTCTCGAAGTACCGCGAGTTGCGGTTCATAGAGCTGGAAGAGCTCAACGAACCAGTGATCCATACCGCGAGTGACAAGCCCTGGCGCATACAACGAACCCTGCCCCTTGGATATGGGCAGACGGCCTTGCCGTTTCTTGTTACCAGGCACGTCGTAGAAGAAGACTTTGCACCAGACGATGGACATCGATCCCTTGCCGTTATCGCGTACGTCGATGAGGCGGTAGATGATCTTGCCGCCAGCGCGCTCCTTGGCGGCAGCGAGGTATTCATCGCGCAGCCGAAGCGCCTCATCCTTCACGGTCTGACGGATGTCTTCCATAGCCCCGATCGCCTGTTGGAAGTTGCCGTGGATTGGGTGCACATCGCGTTGGGGGGTAGCTGGATCGTACATTGTTATATCCTATCTATTAACCATAATGCCGTTGAGATTGTCATTAGTCCTGCTGGTCTTTCCAAGGCGGCCAGCCTGCCCTTTTTGATGCCATTCACCACATGCCCGTTTAGATTGTTATTACTAATACGCAAATGTCCCGAGCCAGGGCCATTTATTCTTCAAATCACAATCTGAACGGCTGCGTGGTTATTATCTATTGTGATTTTGGACCCCATCGCAGACCCCTGTTAGAGCCCATACCCCTCGATTCGAGAGCCTCCAGCACAATCTTACGCACGGTTTTCTAGATCATTCGAACACCAATCAACCCGTTTAGATTGTCATTAGTAATAAGAGATTGTCCTCAGCACCCCTCTCCGATTTTCGTTACAACAAACCCGTTTAGATTGTCATTATTAATAAGAAAATTGGTCCCAGAAGCGTACTTCAGCAGTTTTTTCAGCAAAACGCGTGTCTTGGCATTACGGTGGCGGCGTTACAACAAATCCGTTCAGATTGTCATTATTAATACACGTTTGTGTTTTCCTTGTAGTGCCGGTTTGCTGGCCTCGTTCACCCTGCTGACCTAATTTTCAGACTTTCAAGCACAATCTTCCGCATGACTTTCTAGCTCACCTGAATGCCAATAAACCCGTTTAGATTGTCATTATTAATGAGAGGCGAGCCGGTGCAATTCCTAGTCTTCCCCTTTTCCAACAAACCCGTTTAGATTGTCATTACTAATAGGCAAATCATTTCAAGAATCGCGTTTCAGCAAAAATTTCAGCAAAACGCCTTTATTTGCATTATGGGGAAGACGTTTCAACACACCCGTTTAGATGGTGATTAGTAATGGGCTTTTTGAGTCGCCCCTGGGAGCGACAGGCGCTGGCCACACCCGCCCCTTCGATTACTGATTAAGCCAGTGCATTCGAGGTCGTCGCGCGCAATCCCACCCTGCGAAGGGGGGGAATCTGGGGCTGTTTGAGTGGCCAGCGGTGGCACGCTGTATCTGAGGCGTCCTGGAGGACGCCTCGAGTGATGTGCGCCAGCTTGCACTGCCCCGCCAGGCGGTTGAGGTAACGACTGAGGCGTCCCCAGGGACGCCTGAGGGTCAGGATTTCTCATTTCGCCGCCCTGCCAGGTGTCCTGGAGGACGCCTGGCCTCAGCGGTGGCGGTTGAGGTGACGACCGAGGCGTCCCCAGGGACGCCTGACGATCAGGTGACATCGCTTTTGGATAACACAGCACGGCTCAGGCGTCCTGCAGGACGCCTGAGCCGTGCTCTCATCAGCGAGGCTATTCGAGAGACCTATGACCCGAAAGAATCACACCACGCCTGCCTTCGTAGTAGGCCTCGACATCGGCTACTCCAACGTCAAACGTGTCGACGGCTACGCTGACGCGGCAGACCCCACCCAATCCATACGCCCTGCCCAAGCCGCGCCGCTCCACTCCCTGAACGGCAATGCCACGCTCAAGGAAGGTGAACACTACGTGCAGTTGGATGGCGAGCCCTGGGCAGCGTTTCTGAGCGCCGGCCGCGCCGGCGTAACGCGCGAGCTGCACGCCGACTATCCGGCTTCCAAGGCCTATCGTGCGCTCTTCAATGCATCGATCAGTGAGGCATGTGGAGAGGGGCGCAACGAGATCGATCACCTCATCACGGGCTTACCTGTCAGCCAGATGCGCCAGCCCCAGCTCGTCGAGCGGCTCACGGCGCAGCTGACCGGTACCCACCAGGTCGCCCCCCAGCGCGAAATCCAGGTTCACAAGGTATCGGTACTGCCTCAGCCGGTCGGGACGCTGAACTACATCTACAGCACCTACGAGGCCAGTGACGACTTGGATGAGGGCGTCATCCTGGTCCTTGATCCGGGCTTCTTTTCAGTCGACTGGGTGGTGTTCCGTCGCGGGGATATCGTTCGGGACTCCAGTGACTCGTCGATGGAGGCCATGAGCGCGCTCCTCGAGGCGATCAACCAGGCTATCGCCCGTGAATATGGCGGTCCTGGGCCTGGCCGAGACAAGATCGAAATTGCGCTGCAGCGTGGCAAGCCCTACATCCAGCTGTACGGCAGCAAGGTGGAGCTCAAGCCCTTCGTCGACCAGGCTGTTGCGACCGTTGTCCCCAAGGCCCTGAGCAACATGAAGCAGCAGATGCGCTTCCTGGATGGCGAGGCGATCGACTTCGTACTTATGGGAGGCGGTGGCGGCGGCTTCTACCAAGCAGCTGCAGAGGAGATCTTTCCTCTATCCAAGGTGATCACTGCCGACCGACCCATCATCTCGAATGCCTACGGCTACTGGCTGCAGCATCAATAAGGATGAGATATGAGCGATCACGATGACGAGCTTAAGCTTCGCTTGAACGTCAAATTCAAAAGTGGGACGGCGCCTGCGTTGCTGGCGGAGCTCTCATCACTTCCCGAGCGCAGGCGAGTGAAGCGGCTGCTGGACTTGGCACAGATCGGGTTGCTGTACGAGCAAGCGGCTGGGCGTCCGCCAGCCTCGAACTCGGTCCAGCAGCCGGCTGGAAAATTGCCCGAAGACCATGAGCCAGAGTTTTCGAACGATCGCCCGATCAATAGCGCCCCGGCATCAGGGGCGCCTATAGAGGCTGAGGTCCCGGCTCCCGTGGCCGGCATCCCAGTGTCGGAGGTGCTCAATAAGGCAGAAACGAAGGGCGAATCGAATAACTCCGTTCCGCTCGCTCGGAAAAGACCAGGTTTCAACACCGCGATGACGGGATAGCGGGCCTGGGCACAGGTGGCCCTGCGGACCGGGAAGGCGGGGGCGAAATCAGGTGCAGGAACCCAGGGTTACAGCGGGTCCATTCGAAACTTCGCTTTTACCCGTCCCAACAGCCGTGGCTGCAGCGGATCGGTGGGGTCTGAAGGACCAATATCCAGCTTAATAGCAGTGTGCATCTCTTGCGACGTCATGAGCATGAAGCCAGCGTTGGTCAGAGATACGTTGCGAATTAGCGCTGAACCGTGGTGCACCACAATGAATAGGCCCTCGCTCGGTTTACGGTCGGCCACGTCGATCAAGATGGTCATGCCACGCTCAACGAACGGTGCCATGACGTCATTTTCGACCTGGGCCGCCCGGGTGTGCTGAGCGGATAGTCCGTATTGCTGGATATACGGCAGGGGCAACGTGAGGCTGGTGAGGTGGGAGCTGATGGGGCGACTGATCTCATCCGCAGGGAAAAAACCCTGCTCCTGCGCCAGCTCGTGGAGGCTACGGACGATAAGCGAGACAGGAGACCCTTCTTGGTGGTCCGCAGGCCCGTAGCCCGTAGCGAGGTACTCGACCGTGGTATCGAGCACCGTGGCCATGGCCACAAGCCGATCCCGATTGGGAGTCGTTCCTTTGTAAAGCATGTTTTTGATGGTGGATTCAGCTTCGCCCAATAAGGCCGCGAGCCTAGGAACATTTATTCCGCGGTCCTTGCGCAACGCTTCGACCCGCCGTACGAACGCATCGTGCGAAATAGCATCGGGGGTGTAATGCATAGTGGTTCATTCCTACTGATGGATGTTCCCGGTTTATTGTCGTCTTGATCGGAAAGGATGGATTGGATGGCGTAAGTATCAACCATTTACGACCTTTTTATTTACACCATTCCTTATGATGGCTTTGTGACAAATCTGACCCTTAAACCGGTCATCAATACGTCAATTTTATGTATTTTGTGTTCAGCTCCTCGACCTGACTGTCAACTATCAGGCGCCGTAATTCGCTTATTGCGCTAGCAGATATGTGACGAGATTAACAGTTCCTTAGCACTGTGTACCGCCTGTCGCCGTTTGAGTACCGGCCGTTCTCGCAGGCCGCCATCTGTCAAATGTGCCGTTGAAGAAATGTGAACCACGGCCGAAAATAGTGACCATTATTTAGGGTCAAAGTACGTCGGGCGGTTAGGTTCATGAGTCACTGGGTCGCGGTAAGGAAAATGGGTGCTGCTCTGCTCCTCGCGTTGCCGATGAAAGCGGCATTTGCTCTGGATCTGGATGGAACCGTTTGGGATCGCCCGGCTGTTGGGCAATGCCGTCCTGCGCCGGAACTGCTCTATGCCATGGCTCTGGTCGAATCGAAGCAGTATGCCGGTCGGATGGTTGCCCCTAATCCCTACGCACTCAACATCGATGGAAAAGGCTTTCATCCGGCTAGCCGCGCTGAGGCCGAGCATCTTCTGACGGAGGCTCTTTCCAGGACAAAGATGATTGCAGTCGGCGCCATGCAGGTGAGCGTGCGTTGGAATGGGCATCGTGTGTCCGATCCTTCCGAGCTCCTGGATCTGCACACCAATGTCCGAGTAGCCGTCTCGACGTTCTGCGAATTCCTCAAGCAGCAGGGGGGCGATATCGCGCTCGCCATTGGTCGCTATCACACCCCAAATCCCGCGTTAGCAAGCGTTGCCCGAGCCTATGGCGAAGATGTGCTGCGCGTCTGGCGCCGGCTAATCCTTCTCAAGAAAAGCAACGGAGACGCGTGATGAATAGCGGGACCGACGAAACCTTGCTGGAGATGGCGCGTGAATGGGCCAGGGAACAAGACCCTGCTTTCCACCGCTTCTTCGATATCAGCACCGAAGACACAGCCTGGCTTAAAGCAGCGACTGACCGCGACCAGCCAGCTGCCCGCTTCGTAAGCGATTGGCCGAATTGTTCAATCATCCAGACTATGAGGTGAGGTTCCGGTTAGCCGCCGGAGAGCTGATGTTTTTCGACAACAGCCGAGTCCTTCATGGCCGCACAAGCTTCAACCCGTCCGAAGGGGCAAGGCATCTGCAAGGATGCTATATAGACTTAGACGGGCCGCGTGAGCGTTTGAGCGAAATTATCAAAGGATCCAAACAAACCGAAGAGGCCGCATGATATGGAGCAGGTCGAGTTCATCCGCATGAAAGATGGAACGTCCGAGGAATACCATTTCCTTGAGCATCTGGAGAGTGAGTTCAACAAAGGGTTGGCTGATCGAATTCTGAATGCACTGCAAGGGTTGGCCACTACGCTAAGCGGTTACAAAATCAACCGTCTTGAGCATTCCTTACAAACGGCTGCTCGCGCTGAGGCAGACGGTGCAGATGAAGAGATGATCGTAGGCGCCTTGATCCATGACATCGGTGACGATCTCGCGCCGTATAACCACTCTCAGTACGCGGCATCGATTATACGACCTTATGTACGTAGCGAGGTTGCCTGGGTGCTGCATCATCATGGACTGTTCCAGAACTTCTACTATGCCCATTACTTTGGCGGGGATCGTAACGAGAGAGATCGCTACAGAGACCATCCATGCTTCCAGCTATGCGCAGATTTTTGCGAGCGGTGGGATCAGGCCTCTTTTGACCCAACGTTCCCAACCCCAGATCTGGAGCACTTCGCACCAATGGTCAGGAAGATATTCTCTCGCAAGCCATTTGATCCCGAAGTGATAGGTGCTGAGTACCCTCTTGCCTGACCGACTGGGTATCGCCTATCCAGAGTCCGAAAGTACCTTAAGCTTTGGGTTCGGGCACTATGCATTTAGTTAATCTTTTGGGATAAGTTTCTGCCCTTTTCAACCAGAGCGAAAGCGAGCTTGGATGCCAGCCGGCAACGTGGCGTACATGGCGATGATGAAATCAACTGGCGCGATCCGGCGCTGAGTACTCGCGCCGTGCGTGAGTACCTTGAAGCGCTGGATGAAGAAGCGTTAGGCGAAGCACTGCCTAAGCGCCTGTCATTGACTGATCCACTTTCTCGTTGGAGCGCAGCGCCAAGAGGCCCGGCGTTTTTGCTTACTCGACGAACTATCTGATTGATGTCGAGCATGGATGTGGAGCGGACCCCAGCTCATCGAACCGCCGAGGTCGAGAGCACCAAGACCATGATCGAGCGGGTCGAAGAACAGTTCGACATCATCAAGCCGGATGGGTTACGACTACGAGGCATGACAGGGGCGTACGACGAATTTACCTTGGCGGCTGCGGTACAGAATCTAAGAAGACTGACGAAACTGGCCTCTCAAGGGCCACCGACTAAGGGATAGGTACGCCTAAAATCAGCAAAAACTTTCAAATCAACCCATCGACCAAGCTGCATCGATCAACGCAGAACTGAAAAGCGACGCATCGTGGTGAACAGGTTCTGGAGAAATGATCAATCTCGAAATCTTCCAGTTTGAAAATCCGACTTTTTCAACAGAGTCGACCTAAACCAGACGTTTGCTACCGGACCTAAACCAGGGGAGTTATCGCTTTGTCGTGGTGGTGACGTGCAGGTTTTTGAAATGGGCAACCGTACCGGACTCGATCCAAATTCCCACGCCGCCACGCTGAGTTGCTGGTAGTTTCATATCGTTGACGATGAAGGCGGGCCGCGGTGACCCATCGAGATATAGTCGCAGCGTGGCGCCGTCAATCACTACGCGAAGGTGAATCCATTGCCCGGTTGCGATGTCGGCCCAAGTCTCGTATTTTTCAGGCGACTGTTGGCGGAGCTGGTCGAATCGGAAATCGGGATACGCTGCATACTGGATGGTGTGGTTGCGCCGTATCTGGTCGGGGGCAGTGCTATTGGTAGGGCGCAGATACAGGTTTTCAAAATGCCCTTTGGCATCGATTCTGAAGGCCAAGCCTACGAATCCACGCGCGTAGTCCGGTGCGTCGGCAGCGAGGTCGCTGGCAAGATCGACTTCGATAGTGCCATCGCCGAAATCCATTGGCAGCCAAGCCATGAAATTGCGGTCTGACAGAGCTTCCTGGAGGGGATTCTGGTATTGCGCTGGTGGCATTCTCACTTCCAGCGCGTTTGATCCTTGATAAACGCTGGGACGCAAGCTTACGCCGGATAGCTTGAATTGTTCTGGCAGGTTCTGTGCCGCTGTTGCCATTGGAAGCACTGCCGCAAGAATGGAGGCGACGATTTTCATGCTAACGGGTTCCTTTCTGATTAGGTGGTGTTATGGGCCGCAGAATGCTGGCTTCGCTCCGGTATTTGGCTTCAAAATCCAAAATCAGCAGAAATGCCGTTTCTTGCCGGTGGCAGGCATCTATCAAGAACCGCTAATCATCTCAAACCTCTGTCTATTCCGCCATCTCCAGAGCGTCATCGACCTCAATCCCCAAATATCGATTAGTGCTCTGCAGCTTAGTATGGCCGAGTAGTAGTTGAACCACCCGCAGGTTCTTGGTCGTGCGATAGATCAGTGAGGCCTTCGTAAGCTGCCTGATTAGCTTGGGAAAGATGAGCTTTCGTAGCTGCCGGCGCGCATGTCCATGGGCTCGGTGGCTAGCCAGATGGCGTCGATGCGTATCATTGCCAGAGGCTGCGGATAAAACGTGCGCAGCCGTCCGGGTCGGAGATGGGCCATTTGACCGTGATGGATTTGTCGCCCAGCGGCAGTGCGATGATCAAGGCTTCATCAGCGTGCCGTTTAGGCATCGGTTGCAGCGGTACAAACGCGGGAAGTGGCGCGACGGGTTTATCACGGTAAACCGGCAGCCACTTGCGAATCACGTTGGCATTGATGCCGTGGCTGATCGCGACGCTGGAAACTGAGGCACCGGGTTTCAGGCATTCCTGCACGACCTGGGCCTTGAAGGGTTTGGGATAGGAGCTTCGTTGGCGCATGGAAATCCTGGCGATAAGGGTGATCGCGTCCGCTTAAAATAGGCGGACACCATCGCCCTTAATTCCGGATTTCTGAAGGTGTGTTGGCTGGCCGCTTACGGTGATATCACCGACCCACGCTTTGTTTGGCGCCTCAAAATCGAAGTGCTGATCAAGCAAATTGTCTGATATCGGCAAGTCGTGTGCGCTGTCCGTCGTGACCTTGAAACGACGTTTGCCCCTGCCGGCGATACTGTGCAGGCGCATCAGCTTCTGTACTCGATCCTTCCCGACACAAATTTTATCAGCTACCAAGCAACGCCAGATCCGGGGCCAACCATAGCTTCCTCGGCTACGAGCATGCGCCGCTCGGATGTGAACCAGCAGTGCGGCATCAGTAAGGCTGCGATGCGCAACCTGATTAATCTTGCGCGCCTGATGCTCGTGAAACCCTGCAACACTGACGCTCAGGACTCGACACTGCACACCAATGGGCCAGCGCAAACGATGAATCAAAATGAAGGCGTACCTCAGCGAGATGCTTTCGCGAAGTACGCCGTCGCTTTTTCCAGGATATCGCGCTCCATCTTGACCCGGGCCAGTTCGGCCCGAAGACGGCTAATTTCCATCTGTTCGGCGCTGACGGGCCTGGTATCAACGTAAGCGTGCGGGGAATATGGCTTGCGCAGGCTAGACTGGCATCCACTGATGCGGCAGCAGTTGCTTGATCTCCCTGGCCCGCTGCGTCGGCAGCCGCGTCAGTACATCCTTGAGATAAGCATACGGATCATGCCCGTTGATGCGCGCTGACTGGATCAGGCTCATGATCGCGGCCGCCCGCTTGCCGCTGCGCAGCGATCCCGCAAACAACCAGTTAGAACGCCCAAGCGCCCACGGCCGGATCAAGTTCTCGATCTGGTTGTTGTCGATGGGCACAGCACCATCTGCCAGGTAGCGCGTCAGCGCTACCCAGCGTTTGAGGCTGTAATCCAGAGCCTTCGCTGTGGCCGAACCCTCGGGCACAAGTTCACGCTGGGCCAGCATCCACTCATGCAGCTTTTCAGCGATGGGCACTGCTGTTTCCTGGCGTAATCGCCAACGGTCTTCGTCTCTCATTTCCTTGGCGTGTCGCTCGACTTCGTAAAGCCCGCCAATCGAGTGAAGCGCCTGCTCCGCCAACTGGCTTTTATTGGCTACATGCAAGTCAAAGAACTTACGGCGTGCATGGGCCATGCAGCCGATCTCGGTGATGCCCAGCTCAAAGCTGGCCTTGTAGCCGGCAAAGTCATCACAGACAAGCTTCCCGCTCCAGGTGCCCAGGAAGTTGCGCGCATGTTCGCCGGCACGGCTGGGGCTGAAGTCGTAGACAACAGCCTTGAGTGCCGAAAATGGCGTGCTGCTATAGGCCCAGACGTAAGCACGATGGTTTTCTTCTCTCCTGGCGCCAGCATTTGTACCGGCGTTTCATCGGCGTGAACCACGCGCTGGGCCAGCACCACTTCGCGCAACGCATCGACCAGGGGCTGAAGCTGCACGCCGGTTTGACCCACCCACTGCGCCAGTGTCGAGCGCGGGATGGCCAGGCCGGCACGGCCGAAGATCTTTTCTTGCCGGTACAGCGGCAGGTGGTCGGCGAACTTGGCCACCATCACGTGGGCCAGCAGGCCGGCAGTGGGGATACCCTTGTCGATTACCTGCGCCGGCACCGGGGCCTGGATCAGTGTTTCGCACTGCCGACATGCCCATTTCCCACGCACATGCTGTTCGACGGTGAACACGCCCGGCGTGTAGTCCAGCTTTTCGCTGACATCTTCACCGATGCGCTGAAGCTGACAGCCGCACGCGCACTGGGTGTTGTCCGGCTCGTGATGGATCACAGTACGTGGGAACTGCGGTGGCAACGGCACACGCTTGGGTTGCTGGCGTGGTTCTGCCTGTGCGGGAGCGGGATGAAGGACTTTTAACTCCGCCTCGATGGCTTCGAGATCGGTATTGAGTAGGTCATCGAGCAGGCTGCCCTGCGCCGGGCTGATCTGCTCGCTGCGCTTGGCGAACTTGTGCCGTTTAAGGATGGCGATCTCGTGAGTGAGCTGCTCGATAATCGTTTCATCACGATGGATCTTTCGGCTCTGGGTGTCGACCTTGGATATCAACTGCGCAGCTAGTGTGCGCAGTTGTTCGGGGGTCATTTGGTCGAGATCGGGCAAAGAAGTCATGGGGGTGGATTTTACCAAAGCAGCCCGACTGCTTCAGCTAAAAGGCAGCATTTAAAGCAATGTGATTGCGCCGCCCGCACCGACTCGTTGCCAGGGTAATCCAAGTACCAGCGCCTGGAGTTGTTCGGGGTCGAGTTCGACCTCCGTCCCACGATGGACGCCTGGCCAATGAAACTTACCTTGGTTCAAGCGCCGTGCCGCCAGCCAGATACCGACGCCGTCGTGCACCAGGACTTTCATCCGGTTAGCTCGACGGTTGGCAAAGAGGTAAGCGCAGTGCGGCTTCGCCGCACCGAACACCGCGACCACTTTAGCCAATGCAGTCTCAGTGCCGGCACGCATGTCCATGGGTTCGGTGGCGAGCCAGATGGCATCAACGCGAATCATCGGGCCAAGCCACTAATAAAGCGCGCACAACCATCTGGATCTGCGGCTGGCCATTTAACTGTGATGGATTTATCGCCCAGAGGCAGCGAGATGATCACCATCTCTTCTGATGCTCGCCTTGCTACCGTTTTTACCGGAACGAAAGCCGGCAAGGTTGCAGGCGATTGATCCCGGTAAGTTGGTAGCCACTTGCGGATCACGTTGGCGTTGATGCCGTGATGGATGGCTACGCTGGAAATTGTCGCTCCGGGTTGCAGGCATTCCTGGACGACCTGGGCTTTGAATGGTTTGGGGTAAGAGCTTCGTTGGCGCATGGAAATCCTTGCGATAAGGGCGATCGCGTCCGCTTAAAAATACGCGGACACCATCGCCCTTAATGCTGGAGTTCGGTAGGTGACTTGGCCGGACGGTTACCCCGCTTCCGCCTTTCGAGTCGTTCTACTTCATCGTGAGGACGGTAACGCGGAGCGGCACCTTCTAAATACGAAGAGCGTTGTCCAGGTCGTAGGGGTGCTCGGTGAGATTCGCGAGGGCCTGTCGGACCGCAAGATGGAAACGCAAATCTACTGGAACCTGAAGGATAGCGACGCGGATTGGCTGCTCACAGCCTCTCCGACGCAGCGTCGCCAGATCGCAGCGCTGGGGCGCATTCAGTTCGTCGTACGCGACGGCCATTTGCGGCAGCGTGTGGAGCCCTATCCAGAGCCGGTCCTTCACCGATTCATGCGTCTCCTGCACGCCTGACCTCGACTCTACAAACTACGGAGATGTCATGAAATGGATAACGCCGCTCTAATCGACATGATGGTCAAAGCCGGCTTCCGTTGCACCATCATCACCCTGCACACCGAGCTGACTGCCAAGCAGGTGACGAGCGCCCGTAAGCGGTTGAACGTGGTGAGCAGGGGCGGTTCGGGCCCGCTGCCGCTGGGGTCGCGCATACTGGCCAGCAAGGCTCGCGTGATCGAGGCGGCTCTTTTCATGGGTGCTTATCTCCGCGGGGCTCGTAAGCCACTCTTGGGTGTCGACGTCGAAGCCGTGATCGCTGCGCACCAGTCGTATTTGGGCTATCGAGAGGCGCTGAACTTCACGCCGACCGAGTGCCTCTCCATCGACGAAGCATGGGTCGTAGCACGTGAATACCGCTCCAAAGACCTGGTGATGCGTGCTTGCCGGTGCTGCCAGCTCACCTATGTCGCCCTAACCAGCACCAACAAGTCTACCTGCCCGTATTGCTTGCAATCCGTGGTGAAAGATCGATTCCATTGCGATGTGAATGACGCTGCGATGTCCGATCGTCCAGCCGAAGAACTCCTGGCGCTTGCCCTGAACATCCAGCAGCTGACCAATTGGGGTTACAGCTCACACGAGATCATGAAGCAGCTTGGGCTGAATCAGCCGGAATACCTTACGGCGTTAGAGCTTCTGGACTACAAGGACGTCGAGCGCCGCGAGATTGTCGCGCTTTACCCGGCCGGCGATCAGCTCGTTCGCGCTCTGGTCTCTCAGGAATCCATGCCCTTGCTTCGATCGGCGTAACGATTACGCTTGCTACACCTCCATCAGCGGGCGGGGATAGTAGGTCCAGCCGTCTGGTGGCTGGTTTTCTCATCGAACTCCAATGAGCGTCCTCGGGGCGTCCTGCGCTGGCGCGTATCATCGAGGGTCTATGCCCTAGGCGTCCTGGGGGCGTCCTACGCTGGCAGGTATCATCGATGATCTATCACCGAGGCGTCCTGGGGGCGTCCTAGCTCCCATGCTGCGGGAGCACTTCGCCCTGCCAGATGACGCTAGGCGTCCTGCAGGCGTCCTGGCGCAACGGCCTCCGAGCCTGGCAGCTCCGGCATCGCCAAGAATGTCTCCCAGTCGCTCATCAGTGCGCGCCGCTTTTCGAGTAGTGGGCCTCGGTTGTAGGCCGCCTCGGTCTTGGAGCCAATCCTGTGGGCCAGCGCCTTCTCGCAGATTTCTCTCGGGTGTGAGGTGGTCTCCGCCGCCCAGGTGCGAAACGTCGAGCGGAAGCCGTGCGGGACCGCTCCCTCAAGCTTGATCTTCCGCAGCGCTCGGCCTATCGCGTTGCCCGGCAGTGGTTTCTTACCGCGGACGTTGGGGAACACCCAGGTATCGTGCTGACCCCTCTGCTGATCGAGCACTTCCAGCATCCGGTCCGTCAGGGGCACGATATGCTCCTTGTCTCGCTTCATGCGCTCTGCCGGGATGGTCCAGCGCCTGGCGTCGAAGTCGAACTCCGTCCATTGCGCTTCACGAACCTCGGCATTGCGCATCGACGTGAGGATCAGTAGCTCTGCCGCACGGGCGGCTGGACCGTCCAGGGAGTCCAGGCGATGCAACACGGATGGACAGCTTTCCGCCGGCGCCGCTGGATGGTGCGTCACGTTACGATCGTGTCGCGGCAGCAGCTTGTCGAGGTGCCCGCGCCACCGGGCCGGATTGGCGCCTTCGCGATACCCTAGTGCCTGTGCGGCATCGAGTACCGACTCGATGCGGTTGCGGATGCGCGCGGCGGAGACTTCGATCTTGTCCCAGATCGGCCGGAGCACCTGCAGCACCAGGTCCGTATCGATCTCGGTAACCGGTCGGCGGCCAAGTACCGGGAACACGTAGCGCTCCATGGAGCTGACCCATTGGCGATGGTGGTCGTGACTCCACGACGAACCGTGGGTGGCTATGTACTGCCTGGCGAGGGTCTCGAAGAGGTTGGGTCCGGCCGCCGGCGATTGAGCCGCAGGCGATCGCCGGCCCGGTAACTCAGGCGCGCCCTCCGCGATCTTCAGCCGGCGCCGGTCCGCTTCAAGCCGGGCCTGCTTCAACGAGACCGCCGGATAGCCACCCAGCCCCACGTCATACCGCTGACCTTGGAAGGAAAATCGGAAGATCCAGCGCTTGGCCCCGGTCTTTGCCACACGCAGGATCAGGCCGCGGCCGTCCTGGTAGACGCCTGGTTCAGATAGCTCTTTCACCTGCTTCGGTAGCAACTGACCCACGGTAACCCTCCACATTGACCGCCGAAGGCTATCACGCAATCTTGCGTACGCAACTACCCATAGACAGGAAAACTGCGTCATACGGTACGGGGATTCTTCATCCCCGTACCAAAGTGCCGCAGACCCAGCTAATACTGGGGTTCCTCTTCCTGCTATTAGCCAGAGCCCACAAGAAAACCCACACAGCTGAACTAGCCGCTATCCAAGATATGGCTTTTGACGAGTGTCGACCCTCGCATCTGCCATGGGCCACAGAAGCTCAAGCACGATGGACTCGTGCACGTTTGTTAGCTAACGTTAGAACCTAACCAAACAATACAAACAAATTTGTTTGTTAGTTTGGTATAGCGTTACTATGCTGTCTTTCTTCAATCCGGAGGCGGCCATGGCGGAACGCAGATTTACAGACGCAGAGGTCATCGCCGCCGGCGAACAGCTGCTGGCAGGTGGGCGCAAGGTCAATGGCTGGGCGCTACGGACCACCCTCGGCGGGGGTCGCCCCGAAACGCTCCTCAGCGTCTGGCAGCGACACCACACTGGGGTACCGGGTGGGGCCATCCCAACTAGGCCACTGCCAGAGGAGGCAACGGCGATCATCGAAACCGCGGTCGCCAAGCAGACCAAGGCAATGCAGGATGCACTGGCCGGCGCCCTTGACTTGGTAGCGGCTGCGGCGCGCAAAGAGGTCGTGCTCGAGCTTGAGCAGGCGCGGCAAGAGATCGCTCGCCTGGAGGCTGAGCAAGACGATGCCAGTGCCGTGCTCGAAGGCCTTGAGGCCGATCAGGAGCGCAGTCAGCAGCAGATGGACGGGTTGGCCAACGAGCTTCAACTGAAGGAAAACCAGCTCAGTGCGATGGCTGAGGAGAACGCCAGTCTCGCCGAACGGCTTGCCGAGGCGGAGGGACAGGCGCAACTAGCTAGGGACCAACTTGCCGAGAGCCAGACCGAACTAAGCTTGGCGCTCGCCCAGAAGGCTTCCGCAGAAGCGGCGAGCGCGGAGCATCAGCGTTCTGCTTCCGCAGCTGAGGAGCGTCTTGCTGATACCCAGGTCGAGCTCCGTGAAATGCGCAATCGGCTTGCCATCGCTCGCTCCGAGGCTGATAGCGCCGCGGGGCAGATCCAGGAAATGGAGCGTACGCGCGCTCAGGATCTCGAGATCCTCACCGAACTGCGGGTGGAGAATCGCGCCCTGGGTGACAAGCTTGCCCGTGCCGACGCTGGCCGGGAAGCCGCAGAGCGCTACTTGGAGCGTGTCTAGAAAGATAGCAGTGCCCGAATCGCAGTGTTGGACCGCCAGCTTGCCAAAGCGGCTGCGAAAACTGCTTCGAGGGGGACCGGTAAGGCACCCCGGGCAGCTAGCCCTGCTGCAGGGGAATGAGGGTGGCTGACCAGTTCGAAGGCTTCCACGTTTACGGCGGGTCTGCCGCGCTGAAGTTCGAGGTGGTCCTGAA
>NZ_JAQZAD010000029.1:0-46579 GCF_028640935.1 Pseudomonas sp. SHLD1 | reverse complement strand
GCATGCGCCGCAAGCTCGCCCGCAAGACCATAGATGGAGAGGTGCCCCATGAGGCGCAGCAGTAAGCAGTCGTTGTGCGCAGCCGTGCTGGTTGCGGCCCTCGCCCCCCTGGGCGCCTACGCCAACATCGAGAGCCAGCTGGACTCGATGTTTAACTCGATGTCCAACAGCACCGACCCGGGTATGTACCAGACGGCGACCCGGGGCGTGGTCAGCGGTGGCTCGATGCGGATCCGGAATCAGATCGCAACGGCGCCGGTGGTCTCCTTCCGACCGCCCTCCTTCCAGGCCGGCTGCGGCGGCATCGACATGTTCGCCGGCTCCTTCTCGTTCATCAACGCGCAGCAGTTCGTTCAGTCGCTGCGCTCCATCGCCTCCAACTCGGTCGGCGTAGCGTCGGGCTATGCATTCAAGCTGGCGCTCAAGGCCATGGGGCCTACGGTGGAGAACACCATCGCCAACCTGCAGGAGACGATGCAGGACCTCAACGGCCTCATGTCCAATAGCTGCCAGCTCGCCCAGGGCCTGGTGACGGACGCGTTCTCCGCGTTCGAGGGCAAGGACAACATGCAGACGGCCACGGGGAACACCGTGAAAGGCCTTGCTGACAGCTTCGGCTCGCTGTTCTCCGGCAGCACCAACTCGAAGTCGCCGACGGAAGAAAAGAGCAAGGCCGGCAACTTCGTCAGTTGCGAGGACACCGGCAACGTCGTCTGGTGCGCCATGCAGCAGTACAACAGCCAGCAGTTCTTCAAGTACGGATCTCAGCAGACCGACGAGATGATCATGTCCTTCACCGGCTCGGTCGTCATCACCGGTCTGGTGGACGCGGCCGATGGCAAGGGGCAGGTCCCCGAGACGAAGCCGGTGATGCCCACCGGCATCGCGCTGCAGGACATCATCGAGGGCCAGAAGACCGAGACGGTGCAGATCTACTCGTGCGGCGGAGACAAGGCCGCGTGCCTTACGCCCAGCACTCAGTCGATCGCTTTCGACGGCTTGGCGGAGAAGATCATCAAAGGATTCAACGGCTCGACGAGCTCCGTCGGGATCGTGAACAAGTGGGCGACCAATACAGGGACGTTCACCAACGATGAGCAAGCCATCCTCAACATGATGCAGAAGCCGGGCTTTGCCGGGATGGTCCAGCGCCTGTCGCAGGGTAGCGAATCGATGGCCCGCGGCTTCGTTTCTGCCCACGCGAAGATGCTCGCGCTCGAAGGCGCGTATTCGCTGGTGAAGTCCTACATCGACACGGCTGAGACAGTGATCACCCGCAGCAAGATGGTCGACAAGCTAGGCAAACCTGCCGGCGAATTTATCGGTACCGCACGGGATCGTCTGGTACAGGAGCACCAGGCGCTACTGAGCCGCTACGGCAACGAAAACGACCTGGTCCTCGATTACGAGGCGCGCATGAAGGTGCTGCCCACGCCCGCCGCATTCATCAACGTCGAAAAACCTGTGCAGGGAGCTCAGTAATGGAGTTCTCGATCTACTCGGTCGGTTCGGCGACCTACCTCGAAAGCATCCTCAACGCGGTGGCCATGATCTCGGGATCGGGCAGCATCGAATCGTTGGCCAAGGTCGGTCTGTTGATCGGCACCCTCTTCCTCGGCTTCCAAGCGGTATTCAAGAACCAGGCTATCCCTTTCCAGCAGGTGGGCGTGGCCCTGATCCTGTACATGGCGCTCTACGGCCCCACCGGCCGGGCGGTCGTGGAAGACGTTTATGACGGCACAGTCGTGGTCGTCGACAACGTGCCGATCGGACCGCTGTTCGTAGGATCCGTGGTGTCCAACATTGGCTACAAGCTGACCAGGGAGATGGAGCAGGCCTTTTCCACACCGGCCATGACCACCTACGGGTTCGCCGACCCCCTCACGACCTTGATGAAGGTGCGCGGCGCCACCCGCAATGTCTTGGCGATGCCGTCTGTGATGGGTGACACCCGGGCCGGCGGAGACTTCGTACGGTCGTGGATGACCTATATCAAGGAATGCACCCTGGTTGGGGTGGGCCGCAACGTGGCCGCCTACGGGACACTGATGCGAAGCAACAACCCCGTCGATGCCATGAGGTTCGAAAGCCAGGTATACGGGACCGAAATCTTTGAGGGCAACACCGGCGTTGGTACCTATTACACCTGCTCCGAAGCGCACACCCGGCTCAAAGCCCTCAGCGCTTCCACGCAGAGCGGCATCATGGATGATGTGGCGAAGCTGGCGTTCCAGAAGCCCGGCAAGACCGTCACCGGTGACGATGTCACCACCCGGGTGGACGACGCGCTGCGCGGCTTGAATCTCCAAGTGGCAGACGCTCGTGCCTTCACCATGGCCTCCGTGCTGCTGCCGATCTTCGAGCGAGCGCCGGCACAGAAGGCCCTCGAGGATCAGCAAGGCGCATACGCCATCATGCTCAGCCAGGCCCAGGCGCAGCAAGCCACTCAGTGGGCTGCCGAAGGCTCGATGTTCACGCGCTACGTCCGGCCGTTCCTCACGTTCTTCGAAGGCCTCATCTACGCCATCACCCCGATGATGGCGTTCCTCCTGGTGATGGGGACCTTCGGGATGAACCTCATCACCAAGTACATCACCATGCTGTGCTGGATGATGCTGTGGCAACCCATGTTGGCCATCGTCAACCTCTATACCAACTGGTACACCGGCACGGTGATGGAGGGGCTGCTCGCGACCACGAGCAGTGTCACGGACGGCAATGCCCTTTCGTTCGAGATGATGAAGCAGATGCTGCCGGCCTTGGATAGCGCGATCGGGGTGGCTGGCCTGATGGCTTCATCGGTGCCAGTGATCAGCATGTTCCTGGTTTCCGGCAGTGCGTTTGCGTTGACGAGCATGGCCCAGCGCCTCGGCGGCACGGATCAGATCAACGAGAAGATCGTGACGCCTGACGTCGTGAAGCCCACTGAGGGCTTGGCGACTACGCCCTATATGACGAACGACTTCGTCAATGGGACGAGGCAGACTGGTTCTGAGACAACCCGTGGTTCGATCAATATCGGCCAGTCTTTGTCCAACTCGGCGCAGTCCCAACGCGCAATTGCAGAGAGCGCGTCTGATAATTTCGCGAAGGGCCTTACTAGCACCTATGGCAAACAATACGAGCAGGCAAAAACAATAGGAGAGCAGGCTCAGGTCGGGCGACAAATTGCCAGCTCTTTTGGCTTGTCGAACGATTCAAACTTCCAACAGTCAGTCAACAATCTTCGGAACCAGGGATATAGCCAAAACGAAATTGACTCCATGGTTGGCAGTATCGGAACGGGTGGCTCGGCCAGCGCCGGTTTAGGCCTTGGCAATATGGGCGGGAAGCCAGACGCAAATGGCAAAGTAAAAGGTGGTGTAGATTTCGGTGGCTCTGCGCAGATAAGTGGCTCAACGACCAGCTCTACAACTCACAGCAATGGACGCAGTTCAAGCGATGTGAACTCGGCGGCAAAAGCGGCAGGTCTAACTGAGGCGGTTACAAATTCTCTTCGGCGGGAGAATACGTCCGGCTTGGCTAACTCATTTCTTAACTCAGAGAAGTTAGGGCTATCGCGATCTGACCAGGAGAGTCTCACCCGCTCCGCCCAACAGGCAGTCTCCGCTCAAAAACAGTATTCGGAGACAGCGGGCTATCTGCAGTCAGCGGGCAGCTCCCTATCTATGACGCCGGATGCATGGGCGGGCAAGCTGATAAGAGAGGGAAAGGCAGATGCGGTCGTTGCCGAAGCGGTAAACAACTACGGCAAGGATATGCAGGAGGCGGAGCGGATGTTTGACACGGTTGATCCAAGTAGGAGAAGCGTAGCTGCTGCACTCCACACCCTAGCTAAGCATAACGATCTAAGCGTCTTGACCAGTGGTGTCTCTGATCGAGACATGTACACCAATCCCAAGCATTCTGGTGAGCTTGGTGACCAACCGACATCTCTTAGACACGGCTCTTACGAATCGATGCACGGTCCCCAGGCTCGTAACCTTGATGCTGAAACGGCTAGCGCTGGACACGTCGTGGACGGTGGTAGCTTCAACCAAAGATTCGCGTCTGGTGATAAGGCGGCTCGTGATGAGACGCCGGTGGAAAAGACACACGCGGAGCACAACGGAGATGTCAACAGTCGTGCGTATGGCTACGGACTGAGGGCGAGGAGCGACGGCGTTCTCGAAGCTAGACAAAGGCTTGAAGAGAAGGGCAGAGGTATCAACGAGCTCGGCGAGTCTACGATGGGTGGGTTCGTATCCAAACTTGTCAACAGAGCAGAAAATTTAGCGGGTGCCAGAGGAAGCCGAGATGATTATCTCCGGGAGGGAAGACAGTTAGGCCTCGACGAAAGCCAGGCTGCAGTGTTTGCTGCAGCGCGTACGGGGGAGCTAAACAACAATGATCGGGGGGTCTTCATGCAGGCTGCGGATCGTAAAGGCTACAACCCGGAAATGGCAGCTGGTATGTTCGAAACGCTGAAACAGGCGGGTTACAACGACAATGGCTCTGGTGCCATTTTGAATGACATCCTGACAATTAATGACATTGACAGGGCTGACAAAGATCTTGTGATCGGTCGTTGAAAAAAGGGCTGCTTAAGCAGCCCTTTCTTATTAAAGCAACTTGTTAGGTGCGGGGTCGCTCACTCCGTACACTTCATATCGAAGAACATCTTCCGTGCTTCGCATGATGCTTGGCACATATGGATTCGCCAAAGCCTCATGGTCGATTACAATGGCGCTATCGTAGCCTGTCGGCGGGTCTTGGTAAGTTACTGTATTGGAATTATAACCCAGCTCTATTCCAAGCATGACGAAGCTGACTAACGCTAGGATGAGCGCCGCCCCAGCGGGTTCCCATACAAAAGGTATTGTTCCACATACGATCGTCAAGATCGCCGTTATCAACGTAATTTGGAAACCGCTGCGCAGTTTAATGTTCAGCAACATCGCAGATGACACGATGACATACGCTACCATGGCTATATAATAAGCAACTTGGTAGGCATCCAGGTTCGCACCGTTACAGTATGCGACGCCGTAGAGAGTGCTGCCAAGCGCAAGGCAGTGCCGTAGTAGAGAGATTGCCGGCGAGAATCTTAGCTTCCGCTCTACAGCATTAAGGAAACGGCGCAGGCTATTTTGGCGCGGGCGG
Organism: Pseudomonas sp. SHLD1; assembly: GCF_028640935.1. Lineage (NCBI taxonomy): Bacteria > Pseudomonadati > Pseudomonadota > Gammaproteobacteria > Pseudomonadales > Pseudomonadaceae > Pseudomonas > Pseudomonas sp. SHLD1. The sequence continues at coordinate 41,437 of NZ_JAQZAD010000029.1, read as the reverse complement.
TTAGCTTCTTGCTCTAGAAAATCAACTGCGTTGATAATGAACGCGATTTCTTCTTGGCTAAGCGAAGATTCGTTCATAAGCGACTGCAATCTTATGACGGTCCGCTGGACCGCGGGAGCAACGTTTTTGAAGCGGCGGAGATTCAAGACAGCCAAATCCAAAGTGGAAGGTGGTAGGCCGAGATATTTCTCTAGCAGCGCCTCGGCTCTTCTCTTTTCACCTGCGACTATGTAGTGCATGGCTCAACTCCTAATTCGATATACCTATGGTAACGCAGGTCTCAGAAATGCAAGGGGCGCTTAGCCGCCGTTCACGCCGTAGATGTGCCCTTCCCTCCGTGCTCCGGGCCACCGCTAATGCGAGCCAGGCTCTGCGCCAGGCGCGGCTGCTTGTTCGCGCGCGAGAAGGTTCGCCTCGAACTGGCCGATAGCCACACGCGCTGCCTCAGCAAAGCTTGCGATGGACAGGGCCACCCACAGGAGATGGGGCTCGGCCTCGTCATCCAGATGATCGACTGACACCGCATAGGCGCCGCCCCAGCTGGATGAGTCCTGGATCTGGACGCGTGTCGGTTTCCCGCGGTGCTGAAGCACAAATTCGGGGTCGCTAAGATCGGTGCCGGGTCGCTTCTTGAAGCTGTAGCTGGTCATGTGATCGTCCGCTAGATGGGGAAACTGTGTACCTCAGCAGAACGTATCTGACGCGGTGGAAATGCAACCCGGTCGCGACGCTATCCCCCTTGCGAGCGCCTGGCTTGCCCTGGGCCACATAGGCGATGCCGCCAAGCCGATAGGTCGAGGGCGTAAGGAGCGCAGGTCGGGCACTGTCCTGCGGCCGCTGGCCACCGGTGGGCAGGTAGAGGTTGTGCTCTGCCCAGACCTCAGCGCGCGCCTTCACATCGCCGCGCTGCCGGCGGCGCGCGCCACGATCGACGTTGCGCAGGGCCGAGACCTTCGGCTCAGCCTTGCCTGCGAGCACGAACAGCGGCAGGTTTGTCTTGATGATGGCATCCCATGCTCGCCGCGCTCACCGAACCAGAGCGTGCAGCGCGGATGAGGCGCTACGACCTAGTGCTTGATCCTCACCCGGTCGTCTGCCAGGTTCGCGATGCACGCAGGCCCTGGTGCTTGGGGGTCTGCTCGATCGGCATTCCCTGGCGCAGCGCCCTACTCTCAGCGCTTGCCTGCAACTGGTCACTCCCGGTGGCCACCGGTACCCTCTGGTTGCTGGTGGTGTGGCCAGGTGAGCGATATCCAGTGTGGCGCTCCATCGAAGGCGTGGATAGTGTGCAGCGACGGCGCCCAGGGCGCTCTCGCGTGATTCAGGCTCGTCGGTGATGCTGCAGTTGGGAGTAGCTCGGCTCGCGTATGGCGGTGCCGGCGGCATAGCCATCAGACACACATAGCCAGGCGTACCGCTGCTTCAGCTGCTTTGTTCGATCGTCGGCTGGACGGTGCGGTCGCTGGGCAGCCAGGTCCTTAGGGAGGGTGCGCTTCGCTAGCGGAGCGCTCTAGGGTCAAGCGGCGCCTCCAGAAACGTTCGGATCTTCGATGGAAGCCGGTCTGCAGCAGAGCTATTGGCTGTCGCTGGTGTGGTGAAGCCGCAAAAGGATGCCGATGTGCTGACAGCTCGTAGGGGTGATGAGCGTTGCGAGGGCGCAGTTGCGAAAGCGGTGGCCTGATCAGGTGCGACGATGGGAGCACCTGGTCGATCTGTCGATCTTGGTGACGGTGATCTTTCTGATGATGGCAGCCCTAACTAATCTAGGCAGGGAGCCGGGCCGACCAATGCCCGCTGGGCCGACCAGGATTGCCTCCGTGGCGCTGACGGATATCTCGCTCGAGCGCCACAGCTGAGCGCAGGCGCTAGGCCGGTGACTCGTAGGTGATGCCGCCGAGCCGATACGTCGACGGCGTCTTGAGCGGTACCCGATCACTTTCATCCACATCTGACCGCTGGCCACCGGTGGGTAGGTAGAGGTTGCGCTCCGCCCAGACCTCCGCCCGCGCCTTCACATCGCCGCGCTGCCGGCCGCGCGCGGTACGATCGAAGTCGCGCAGCGCCGAGACCTTCGGCTCGGCGTCGCCGGCGAGCACAAACACCGGCAAGTTGGCCTTGATGATGGCGTCCCACCTCTCGCCGCGCTCACCGAACCAGAGCGTGCAACGAGGGTGCGGGGCCACGACCTTGTGCTTGATCAGCACCATGTCGTCCGCCAGGTTCGCGATCGTACGCAGATCCTGGTACTCGGGCGTTTGCTCGAGCGGTATCCCCCGCTGCTGCGCCCTACTCTCGGCCTCCGCTTGCAGCTGCTCGCGCACGGTAGCCACCGGTATCCGCTGGTTGCTGGTGGTGTGGCCAGCCCAGGTGAACGAGATCCGCCGCGGTGCGCCGTCGAAGGCGTGGATCGTGCGCTGCAGCTGCTTGGTGGTGACGCCGGCGCCCAGGGCGCGCCGCAAGAGCCGCGGCCGCATCTCGGGCGTGTAGCCCAGGGCGACCCGAAGCGCCTCGATCTCGTCGGTGACTGCCTGCTTGCTCGCATTGATGGCCAACACCTGCGGCAGCACGCTAGCCTGCAGGCGAAAGTAGCCCGGCAGGCGCATGACGGTGCCGGCGGCTTGGCCAACGTCGCGCTGGTGACTGGCCAAGGCCGCGGTGGCCAGCGCGATCGCCGCCTGGCCGTCGACCTTCTGGACCTCGAGGACGTCAGGCGTCTTCTGCTCGTTCAGCAGCGGCACCTGCCAAACGCGGCCCTCGACCACCAACCCTGGCCAGGTCGAATTGAAGCTGGCCAGCTGCTCGACGAGCACCTGGTGCGCACGCTGGATTCCTTCGTACATGGCGGTGCCCTCCTCACGGGCGACGTTCGCAACCACCAAAATATACCACCCCTGTACGACACAAGCCCATATCCAACCTCTCCCCCTTACACCCCATAACCGCCTCACCCCTTTCCTTCCTTCTCTCCTTCTCTTTTTTCCTTCCCTTTCCCTTCTATCGTGCGCGTGGCGCGAGTGATCGGAGGGGGAAGCCCAGGTAGAGGGGGTGCAGGGAGTGGTTGAAGTGAGGGGCATGTGCAGGGGTGGTATATTTTTCTAGTCACCAACGCCTCGATTTAGGCGCCCATGAGCTTCCCATTAACTCTCGACGCGGCTAAAGCGTTCGTAAGAGCGGATAGTTGCCGCAAAAATGACAGGGCGTATCTAGTACGGAACCATTACCAGCGCAGTACCTGCCACCTATAGCTCTAAGGCCCCGGTGTGAGGGCACTGGCTAGTCGGCCTTATCCTCTAGATCCTATAGAGCTGAATCGCTCCTACACAGATCGTCAGAAGACTCGCGGGGGCGGCTAGGAAGGCGCGCATACCCCTTCATGAGGTCAACGAGGTTATGAGTAGCCGGTTCGGTATCTTTGGCTCGCCAAGCCATGTGTAATTCGGCCTCCACGTTTCCCACATCAATCTCCGCGTAGTGGATGTGGTCCAAACGTAGTCTCGTGGCGGAAACCGGTACCAACACGATGCCAAGACCTGCACTTACCAACGACAGCATTGAATGCGAGTAGGTAATGTAATTCACGTATCGAAACGAGCACCCTGCCATCCTGAATACCCCCTTAAGCAGTTCGTACGAGTAACGCCCCTCCAGTGGGGAGTACATAATGAAGTGCTCATCATCCAAATCGCGAATAGTCGGATTGCTATTTTTAGCTAATGGATGGGAAGTCGGTATCGCGAGAACGAAACGCTCTCGCAGCACCTGCAGACTCGAAACTTCCGGACGCTGGGTGACCGGCCGAACCAACGCCAAATCTATCTGACTGCTACTCAGCGCCTCGTACTGATCCAAGGACTGCCGGCCGCTCTGGCGACGCGGCTGGTGATCCTCAAGGTGATCCACCGACGGGTCGGCTAAGGCCGCTAGCCGGGCGCTAGCTTGCTGAATGGCAACTCCCCCTACACGTTAGCAAAACAAAAGCCCTCCCCCTGGTCGCCCCCTATCGGCCATCACCGCTCCCCTTCGCTTAGGTCCTTAGCAAATAAGGCCGCTTTGGCCCGCTAAGCGGAGCGATGAAGGTAGCTTTCCACAGTCTCGGCGGCATGGCCTGGCGACACTGCTACGAAGCCTGGACGAACGCGGCCGGATTCTTCTGGTTGGATAGCGTCAGGTAGCGCTCGAAACTCTGCCGGTCGACGACATGCCCTCCGTTGGCCGTGGTGGTATCTGCGGCAATGACACCGGTCATTGCGCTCAGGGCCGTAGTAGCGACGGCGAGTACGGCGGCGAACGTGTTCAGTTTCATCTCTCATTGTTGTTGTACAAGGGGATATTGGATGGCTTGCTGCCAGGTCAGAACGGCGTTGGATCGCCGTCACTTGGACAGGACGCACACAGAGGAGCCCTCTGGAAAACAATCGCAACCGGCCGTCGCGGCTACCGCCTTGGGAATCGCCGATTTCATCGCGTGTTTTGCTCATCATCACCGGGGGATGACGTCCACAACTCGGGGCACTGGATCAGCTCCAGCAGGTTTCCCGAGTTGTCGCGGATGAATGCCATGGGCGTGCCCTGCACCTCTTTCTCGAAGACGATGTCGGCGCCCTTCTCGCGCAACCCTGCCACCGTCGTCGGTACGTCCAGTACGGCCAGGCACAGGTGTTTGTTGCCATGAGTGCGCACGTCCTGATTGGGCTCGCGGCGCTTAGCCGGTAGTGGCTCGGCACCCTCGACCTCGCCCAATTCCAGGCGGAAATCACCGCGGCGAACGAAGGCTACGTCCGCCGGGATGATGTCGATGAAGGCACGCATCTCCAGCTCGAATCCGAGCATCCGCTGGTACCAGCCGATGGCATCATCGATGTCCGGCACGCTGATGCCGACTTGATGGGGGAGTATCTCGGGCAGAGTCGGATTCATTGCTGCGCTCTTGTCGATAGGTTCAATGGACGACCGCCATGCACTCGAATGACGGCCACTGTGGCAAGGTCCACTGCCATTACTGCATCGCCCCCTTCCCAAGACTCGGTCGGGCGAAAGCGTCGTGCGACCTGGCTCGGTAGGCTCAGAACACCGTGCCGCCGTCGGCGTTGAGCACCTGGCAAGTGATGAAGCCGGCATCTTCCGAGGTGATGAAGGCGAGCAGCCCGCAGAGGTCTTCCGGCACGCCATTGCGCTTGATCAGTTGCTGATCGCGGACTGCGTCGAATAGAGCTGGCGGCAGGTTCTTTTCCGATGCCGCCGTCCGCGTCAAGCCTGGAGAAATCGCATTGACCGTGATGCCGTGCGGGCCAAGCTCTGCGGCCAGCGCGCGGACCAGGCCAATGCCGGCCATCTTGGTGGTGATGTAGGCCGCGAAGTTGGGCATCGGGTTGCCCACCGTGCTGGAAGCGATCTGTACTATCCGTCCGAAGCCACGGCGGGCCATGTCCGGCGCGAAGCTCTGGGCCAGCAGCAGCGAGGCCTCGACGTTTATCGCCTCGAACCGACGGAAGGTTTCCAGTGTGAGTTCGGCAAAGGGCACCAGTGGCATGAAGGCGGCGTTGTTGACCAGGATGTCGCAGCGGTCGAATCGCTTCAGCACCTGGTCGGCGAACGTACGCAACGCATCAACGTCGGCCAAGTCGAAGGCCTCGGCGTACACCTGAGCCCCTAGATTGCGTGCCGCTGAAATCGTTTGCTCGGGTAGACTGAGATCAGCCAGTGCCAGGTGGCACCCCTGGCGGGCCAGATGACAGGCGAAGTGGTAGCCCAAGGCACCGCCGGCTCCGGTGATGACCGCGACGCGGCCGTGGTGAGTACCTTGCACGATGAGTCTCCTCGAAGTTGTTTTTGTTATTGAGGCGCGTTTGCGGTCGCCCTGGTCTCTGGAAGCACCGTATCGCCCGAGCAATCATTCGAGAAATCGTTTGTTTGCATTCGAGGTATTCAGGATACGAATGCATGGATAACGAATCGCTAAGCCAAGGCGTCCGCACCCTGGGTCCTTCACCGGGACCGCGGGGTACGGACATGCGAACGGGAAACGATCGGCCTCAGGGCTAGCGACGCCGCCAATCAAGGACTGGAGACCGCTGCGCTCCTCGCCACCTGGATGACTCAGGGCTGCTTGGCTTTACGGAACGGCAGCGTGGCCAAAAACGCCATGTCCTTCACACTCAGCATTTTCAAGCCGGCCCGCGTGGTGGCACCGTCCAACCGTGCCTCCATGGGCAGAGTGCCGAAGCTCTTGCCCTTGATCACCAATTCATCGCCAACGCGACGGATTGACTCGACATGCATCAGTTCCTCGTCAGCCGTCCCACGCAGCACCATGCCCTCGCGGGTGGTGGGGCTCTGGCTGACCGGTGGCGGCAAGTCCTCACGCACACCGGAGGAAACCGCGCCGAAGTCCATTCCCAGCTGCTCGAACATCTTGATCGCGGTAGCGCGGCCGGCGCCATAGACACCGCCACCCGGATGCTGGAACGGACCAGCAAGGAACAGCCGATCCACGCCAGGTACGGTGAACTGGCCAAGGTCCGGCGTCGGGCGGTGCCCGGCGCTCTGGTAGAAATAGGGCGCCACGCCATGCAGGTCGCCACGCATCATGCTGTTCGGGCTGGAGCGCTCCAGGTCGACGGGACTGACGATGCTGCGGGCGATGATGTTGTCGCTGGTCAGGTTGCTGACGAACTTGCGGTAATGCTCCAGCGACAGGTCGCCGATCTCTTCCTTGAAATCGTCCCAGTGCCGGTCCTTCCAGCGCGGATCGTTGACCTTGTAGGGTGCGAAGGTAATGCCATGGAACATACCCGCCCCGGCGGGGACGCGGGTCTTGTCGCCAAGGCTCTCGTCACCGCCGGCACACAGGCGGCGCTGGCTGATGTAGCCGCGCTTTAGCTCGTCGAAGTCGGCTAGCATCTCGTCCAGGGAGTCGGTGGCCATGAATTCCAGCATGGTGGCGTAGCCCACCTCCTCTCCCGCGTAGTAGGTGCAATTCTCCTTGAGGTCGTAGTGGCTGACCATGATCGAGAACGGCGCCAAGGCCGCGCGCTCCGCGCGTGCCAACACCGGCTCGGGCACTCCTTCGACGAACTTGCGCACGACATGGGGATGGATGGCGCCGATTACCGCGTCACGGGCCTGAATAGTCTCGCCGCTGCTCAGACGCACGCCGGTGGCGCGGCCACCGCTGGTGAGGATCTGCGCCACCTCGGCATGACAGCGCACCTCGCCGCCGTGGGACTCGATGCAGCGCACCAGCGCCTCGGTCAGCTTGCCGCTGCCGCCGATGGGTTGCGAAACGCCGTAGGTATGGATGATGCCGGGCATCAGCAGCACGCCCATCCCCGTGCCCAGTTCGTTGGGCGCCTGCAGGTTCTCGCTGACCAGTCGCAACAGGTGGATCTTGATCTTGTCGCTCTCGTAGAGCTGGTTGACCAGGTCCAGGCAGTCGCGACTCATGTAGTCCAGCATCAAGCGACCTTCATCGCTCCGATCGAGCATCGCTACCAGTTCGCCAAGCGGCGGCGGCGGTGCGTACAGGCCAGGCATGAACATCTTCAGAATTTTCTGGCTCACCTTGACGAATTCGCGATAGGTATCAGCGTCCTTCGGCGAAATCCTGGCGAAGCCCTCGCAGGTCTTGTCGATGTCCTTGTAGGTGAACAGCGCAGTCTGGTCTGGAAACAGGGTGGCGTGTGGCACCGGTGAATAGTGGTATTTCAGTCCGTGTTGGCTGAGCAATCCCAGTTCATCCTGGCGCAGCATCGGATTGCCCTGGATCATGATATGCACGCTGGAGTGCTCGTCGTGCCAATAGCCGGGAGTGTTCAGCTGGCGTGTGCTGACGCCCCCGCCGGGATAGCTTTTGCGCTCAAGCACCAGAACCCTCTTGCCAGCCTTTGCCAGGTAGGCCGCAGCGACGAGGCCGTTGTGCCCGGCGCCCATTGCGACGATGTCGTAGGGGGTATCGCTCATATTCAACTCCTTACAGGATAGGGAGCGCGATCGCTGGCGACCGCTTCCGCCCCTTTCAGGGACAGGACTTCAGGTAATCAACAAACTGGCCATCGCGTGCGGCGTGAAGGGGATTGCCGGCCAGATCGTCACTTTGGGCCGCTCCTAGGCGTCTTGGGATATGTCGCCCTCTGCAGTCGAGCCGGGGACCATCGGTATTGCCTAACGGGCGTCCGTTCGAGGGGGTGTGCGGCACGTAGTAGTTGCCCCGACGGCGCATCAGGCGACACGTGCCGTGGGACGAACGCTCCACGCTTTATCGCATGGCCGGTACGGGCCGGCGAATGCGTGGCGTCATGCTCTAATCGGGCCTGCGCGTGGTAGACCGGATGGGAAAGCCGTGGCGGAATCAGAAAGGAGAGAACGACTACCGGATCAGAAGCGACCGGCCGCAAGGTGCGGAGGGTGAGGTAATGCTCGAACGTACCTGAGACGTGGCAGCGCATGGTCAGCTCTCTTTTTTAGTTCTTGTTTTATACACCGCGCCTGTCGGTCTGGTGCTTCCCCGGTAGCGCTTGACGACCCGGTACTCACGAAATTACGGAACTCCAGACCATTCGGGAAATTCTCGATTTACATACAACGCATAACTGCGATGGATGGTAGGAAGCCCCATGCCCCTGGATAGAAGGAAAACGGCTTCGACGGCCGCCGGAAGCAAACGCCGAAGTACTTAGCGGTGCCTACATCCCAAACTGCTGGTCATGCTCAATGTCCTGCTCGGCGAATGGAAAGAATCCCTGGCAGGCGAGGGCCCTTAGTCTCAACCAACCCGCCAGCCGTGCCCCCTTATCCTCCTGGGCTACTTTCCGGCCGTCCTGCTGACGCGGAGCGGGATCGAGGTGGCGCGAACGTCGATAGGCGACGACCTGGCACGTTGAAAACTGTACGGGTCAGGTTCCGCGCAACCACTCAAGGCGCAGCCGTACTGGATCAGTCCTGCAGCAAATGTTTCGAACAACCTGAGAAAAAGCGTCATAACGACCTTCCACGTATCAGTCAGGTAGCGACGCCAACGCCCCGTTCGGTGCTGTGGGCGCTAGCGTCAAAAACCAGCAGGCTGCGGATCAATCCGACCCCCGTCCTCACTAGGACTTCGAGGCCAGGCAGCGCCGCCGCTGACGCCCGGTATTGCCTGGGCGGAAGCCACTACGACGCGACGTACGCCACACCCGCCACCAGGGTACGTCGAGCGTGGCGCAGCCCGCTGGGCTCCTCTCATTTCAGGCCGTTCAGGCCCAGCAGTTGATCGAACTGCACGTGAAGCAGCACGCCGAAGGCGTAGCCATCGCGTGGGTTCTCGCCACTGAACGGATTGACGTAGCTGCTGCCTTGGAAGGTGCGGGTGATGAAGGGGCTCAGCACGATGCTGTCGGTCAGCACGAAATTCGCGTCCAGGGTAAGGGCGTACTCATCGCGTCCCGAACGATAATTTCCTCCTCCGCTGTTCAAGCTGTAGGCCCCTTCGAGCAAGCGCTGCTCGCGATCCGTCAATCTGGCCCAACTGGCCTTGACGGAATAACTGTCGAACGGCCGACCACGGAAAGGTGCGGATAGAATCAGACCGAGATCGCCCTGACTCGCCACCCCGTTCGCCGACTCCTCCTCGAACACGTGGGCCAGGCTGCCGTGTACGCTCAGGGCAGTGGGATTACGCACCCCGGCCTGGCCGCCGTCGGCACGCCAGAACGTCTGTTTCGCGCCGACATAGAAGCCGCTGACGCCATCATGGGTGGCGGGCGCAGCTTGACTGGTGAAACGCGTATTACCGTCGACGGTGTAATAGGGATCGTTCTGACGCCGATTGTTGTAGAAACCCATCAACTCGAAGGCTGTGGGATAGGTCTCCATCGAGTAGTCGGTTCGGTAGGCGACGTTACCCAGGTAGGTCGTGCTGAGCGAGCCCCCCTTGTCCCCTTCGCGGCGTTCCCAACCATTGGTGAACGGATAGGCGTCATAGCTACGCCAGACCCCTAGCTGTGCACGCCATTGCGGGGTGAAGTCGTAGGCGCTACGGACTCCCCAATTGGCGTAGGGCGGCGGATTGATGCCGGCCGTGTCCTGCATGATCGCTGGGCTCACACAGGAGAATGGCAGGTTGCACAACGGAAGAGCGAAATAGGTGCCGGCGTTGCTCTTGCCGGCCTCCAGGGTCAGGCGGTCGTTCAACAGCCGTTGCTCATAGGTCAACAGCGTCAGGTGGCTGACCCGAGGAATGTAGGGCGCCGATTTACCTGCCAGCACATCCCCCAGTTGGCCACCATAGCTAAGGTTGGAGGTCCAGGGCACATAGAGCTGCATGAAGTGCACGAGACCGCCGGAGAGTCCGGCGAGCCTTTCCATGTCGAAGTCGGCACCGACGCTAAACAGCGTCAGGGCTTCATGGCGACCGGTGTCGACGCCTGCGCTGGGGTTGGAAAGGTAAAACTGCGTCATGTCCAGATGTGGACTGATGCCCTGCTCCTTGAGCCAGCGTCCCTGCTCTTCCAGGAGCCGACCGGTGGGCGCGGGTTGCCGAGGCTCGACGGACAACACCCGTGGCCCCACCCGTTGATTGGGCAGACTGTCGTCGGTGCTGGAGGGCAGTTGCTGCCGCCCCCCCTCATCCAGATCGGCGGCAACCGCCGTACCGGCCTGGAGCGCGGATAACACGAGGGAAAGAACGAGTAGCTTGCCGTGGATCACGTTCATGTCGACATCCTTCTTTGTTGTTTTTGTTACGGACGCAGTTACCCCGTCGCGCGGCCAGTTCGGGCGCGGGGAAGAAACAGCCTTGATTCAGCCGGCAGTGGCGCCTGCGTCTATCGCCAGATCGGCTCCGGTCACCCAGGCGGCCTCATCCGAAGCCAGAAAGACCGCGGCCCAGGCGACATCCTCCGGCCTACCTAGACGCTCGCGTAGGAACTGGCGCCGCAACGCCGTATCGCGTAGCCCAGGATCGCGAGCCATGTGGGCTCGCGTGGCCTGGGTCTCGATCAGCCCCGGCGACAGCGTGTTGGCGCGGATGTTGTGCGGTCCGCCTTCCAAGGCAAGCTGGCGCGTCATGGCCAGTACGCCGCCTTTACCGGCACAGTGGGCGAGCGCGGGAGAGCCCTCCAGCGCCATGTGGGCATTGGCGGAGGCGAAGTTGAGGATCACCCCACCACCCCGCGCCTTGAGTGTCGGCCAGGCGGCCTGGCAGACCAGGAAGACGATGTCCAGCTCACCCGTCAGGGTACGGCGCCACTGCTGTTCGTAATCCAGGTCCTCGATCCAGGCGAAGCAGCCAAAGGCCGCGGCATTGACCAGACAGTCGAAGCCGCCGTCGCTCTGGGTACGGGCCGAGTCGATCCAGGCGGTGACCGCCTCTGGCTGAGTCACGTCATAGGTGTGGACCACCAGGGATTCCAGCCCCTCGGAGCGCGCCAGCGCGAGAGTTTGCGCTCCGGCCGCGGCATCCCAGTCGCACCCTATTACCCGGGCGCCCTGACGGGCGAACATAAGAGCACAAGCCTGGCCGATGCCATTGCCCACACCCGTGATCAGGGCGGTCTTGCCTGCCAGTCGGCTTCCTGCTGCCATGACCATCTTAGGCCTCCTCAACATTGCCAGCGGCGAAGGGAAAGGCGATCCGCGGCCGGCTGCAGAAGGCGCACAGCAGAGCGATGGCCGCCATGGCCAGCAGGACCCAGGCCGCCAGACCCACCGTGGCCGCCAGACCCCGGGTATGGGCGGTGACCGCGACCACCAGGATGGGACTCAGAAAGGCACCCAGGGAATAGCTGCCATACCAAGCGCCCGTTCCGAAGGCACGGCGGTACCAAGGCAATTCCCGCATGTTCCAGATGGCCAGACTGGGCAGCATCAGGCCGCAACCCAGGCCATTGACCAACGCCACGAACAGCATCAGGGAGGTCCGGTCGGCCCAGGGGACCAGGAGGAAGCTGCAGCCGATGAGAGCGAACGCCAGGGCCAGGCAATGCGGGATGCGCAGCTTCAGGCGCAGCAACAGGTGCACGCTGAGCGTACCCAGCACGATCATCACGCTGCCTGCCGAGGCGATCATGCCGGCGGTGCTCGGCGAGGTCTGGCCGATGTCGCGCAGCAGGTAGGCCAGCTGGATCTGCAACACCATGAAAGCGACACCGCCCACCAGGGTGACGAGACAGGTCACGGCCAGAAGCGCGGGACGGAAGGCCTTGGCCTGCTGCGACGCATCCTCGGCATCGTCGGCGCTCAGGCTCTGAGGCTTAGGCTCCCATAGCAGGAAGTGGGCGAACACCGCCATGACCAGGGCGACCACGTAGACCACGTACGGCATCCGCCAGCCGAGTTCTCCCAGAGCGCCACCGATCATGAAGAAGAGGATGGCGGAGCTGGCGGCGAAGGTGGTCTGCAGGGCCAGGTAACGTTGCCGTAGCGCGCCGCTGTAGTAATCACCGATCAGCGTGGTGCTGATGGTCACGACCACCGCCTCCATGCAGCCCAGCACGACGCGGCTGACGATGATGGCGTGCAGGGACTCGAGGAACAGCGGCAGTACGCCCATGCACCCGTAGCCAACCATGGACAGCAACAGCAGGCGTTTGCGCCCCAGGCGATCCGCCACGATGCCCATCAAGGGTCCCAGCAGGGCGACCATCAGTCCAGGCACGGCGAGCGATATGGGTACCAGGAACTGGACATTGGGTACGTCGGCGAAATGCGCCTGCATCTGCGGCAGGCTGGGCGCCACCACGATGGCCGCCATGGGCGACAGGCAATTGATCAGCAACAACAGGTAGGTGGCGATGCGGGCCACGGAGCGAACGGGAGCGGTCATGGGGTTCTCCTCGGGTTGTTATTGTTGTTCGGCGAGTACGGGGCAGATGGCATCAGCCGTCCAGGGTGCGTTCGATCAAGCTGGCCAGGTCGCCATCGTGCTTAAAGCCCAGCACCTCGGCCTCAGGGGTAGCCAGCGCGGGATAGCGGGCGAAGGCTCGCTCCAAATCGGGATCGGGGCGGTAGCTGACCAGTTGTCGACGGTCGGCGCCGAAGCGGGCGCACAGCCCGTCCACCACCGCCGCGAAACTCAGGTGTAGCACCGGCAGCGTTACCGCGCGGCGCTCGGCCAGCGCCGTGCTGGGCACGCGTGCGGCGTGCAGCAGGTTGTCGACGCAGCGCGCCGCCGACATCCACCAGGCGGTACCTTCCGCCGCGACGGGGCAGACGAAGGCTTCGCCATCGCGCAGCCGCCAGAACAGGTCGCTCATGAAGGCCGACAGCAGGCCGGACGGCTGCGGCGGCCGTGCCACGATGCCGGGCAGACGCAGGGCGATGCCGTCCAGGCCGCCACGCCGGGACAAGTCATCGAGCAGCAACTCGCCGATCAGCTTCTGGGTGCCGTAGCTCAGTTGCGGGCGCAGCGGTGCCCCCTCGTCCATGGGCGTCATCGGCAGGCGGCCATAGACGGCGATGGTGCTGGCGAACACCACCCGCGGCGGCCGGGTATGCCTTTGCAGGCCTTCGAACAGGGCCAGGGTGGCATCCAGGTTGACCCGGCGGCCCAGGGTGTAGTCCCGTTCGGCCAGCCCGCCGGGCACGCTGGCCAGGTGGAACACCACCTCGGCCGGGTGGGCGAGCGCTGCGGCTAGCACGTTCGGCTCGGCCAGGCTGCCCGTGAGCGAATGGATCCGCGGATCGTTCGGCACGCTGGGCAATTGGACGTCCAACAAGGTCAGGCGCGTCCAGGGCAAGGCCTCGGCATCGTCCAGCAGGCGACGTACCAGGCACTGGCCGACGAAGCCGCCGGCACCGGTCACGAGGACATGCATCTCACACCTCCGACGGCAGCGGCGCCGCGACGAATTGGTGATCGATGGCGCCGAACAGGCTCTGGCCATCGAGGCCAACCATCTCGAACCTCAGCCGATCGCCGAAGCTCAGGAACGGCGTGCGCGACTCGCCCTGCTCGAGCTTCTCGATGGCGCGCTGCTCGGCCAGGCAGGCCGAGCCCGTGCGACGATAGTCGCGGTTGGAAAAGGTGCCCGAGCCGAGCACGGTCCCGGCGCGCAACCGGCGGGTACGCGCCAGGTGCATCACCAGCTCGGGAAAGCTGAAGTCCATCTCGCCACCATGGGGTTCGCCGAAGCGCTCGCCATTGAGCTCCACGCGCAGCGGCAGCTGCACCCGGCCGTCGCGCCAGGCGTCGCCCAGCTCATCTGGAGTGATGGCGACCGGCGCGAACACCGTGCTCGGCTTGGCCCGCAGCGGCCCGAAGCCGATGCTGATTTCCTTGAACAGATGGGCACGCAGGCTGACGTCGTTGAGCAACATCAGCAAACGGATGTGGCCGGCGGCGGCGGCGGGCTGGACGCCCAGCGGCACGTCGTCCAGGACCACGGCCACCTCGCCCTCGAAATCGATGTGCTGGTCTTCGCCGGGCACCGGGTAGTCGTCGCAGGGGCCGTAGAAATCGTCGCCGCTGCCCTGATAGAGGATGGGGACACCCGCGTCCTTCTTGATATTCAGGTCATAGGCCCGTTCCATGAGGTTGCCGTGGGAAAGGAACGCCGAGGCGTCGGCCCATTGGTAGGCCCGCGGCAGGGGCGCCATGACCGCCCGAGGATCGAAGGCGAAGGCCTCCGCGACGCGGCCGGCGTTGAGTTCGGCATAGAGCGCTTCGAGCCGGGGTGCACAGGCCTCCCAGTCTTCCAGCACGGTCTGCAGCCGCGGCATCAATCCCGGGGCGATCACCGCCCGGCGCAGATCACGCGAGACCACCAGCAGCCGACCGTCGCGGCTACCGTCCTTGAGCGAGGCGAATTTCATGGGGCAATCTCCGTTGAGGTGGGGCAAGCCGCCATCTTGATGAGTTCGAGCAGGCCGCCACGGGGGATGCGCCGTTGTGCAAGGGCGAAAGTGTTCATGGCATCCCTCCTAGGCGAGCGGGCGACCGCCATCCACGGGGATGACGGCGCCGGTGGTGAAGGTCAGTTGGGTGGCCAGGGCCAGGACCGCTGCCGCCACCTCCTCGGCCCGGGCCAGCCGCTGTAGCGGTGTGCGGGCGGCCTGTTCGTCGCGCCAGGCGCGGTCCAGGCCGGCGACGAATTCGGTGTCGGCCAGGCCCGGGGCAACCCCTACCACACGGATACGCGGAGCCAGGACCCGCGCCAGGGACAGGGTCAGGTTGTCCAGCGCCGCCTTGGACGCGCAGTAGGCCAGGTTGCTGCCCATGGCCGTGCGCGCCGCGATGGAGCTGATGTTGACGACCAGGCCGCTGCCCTCACGCTCCAGCAAGGGCCGCAGCGTCCGTACCATGGCCAGGGCGCCGCGCACGTTGGTGGCGAAGATGCGATCGAACAGCGCATCGTCCAGGCCGTCCAGATCGGCGTGGGCGACGAAGCGGGTGGTACCGGCGTTGTTCACCAGCACGTCGCAGCGGCCATAGGTGCGCTCGATAATCGTGGCCTGCTCGACCAGGGCGGTGCTGTCGGTGACGGGCAGCGGCATGGCGGCATGGGCCAGCTCGGCGGCCGGCAACTCGGCCGCCAACCGGTGCGCGGCCTCGGCGGAGGCGTGATAGCCGACCACCACCGCGGCACCCGCGGCGGCCAGGGCGCGGCAGATCGCCGAACCCAGCCCGCCCGCGCCGCCGGTGACCACCGCCACCCGCCCGGCCAGGGGCTGGCCGCTCACGGACGAGCTCCCAGCCGGCGCACGCGAATGTCCGCCTGCTCCTTGTGCCCGGAGAAATGCTCCAGGGCGCAGAGCCGCGAACACACCTCGCCGATGGCCACGCTGGCGGCATCGGTAAGGATGCGCTGGTAGGTATGGGTCTTGATGAACTTGCCGACCCAAAGCCCGCCGGTATAGCGCCCCGCGCCCTGGGTCGGCAGCGTGTGGTTGGTGCCTATCACCTTGTCGCCATAGGCGACGTTGGTCCGATGACCGAGAAAGAGCCCGCCGTAGTTGGTCATGCGCGCCAGAAACCAGTCCGGGTCACGGGTCATGACCTGCACGTGCTCGGAGCAGATCCGTTCGGATTCGGCGAGCAGTTCCTCGTCGGTGTCGCAGAGGATGATCTCGCCGTAGTCCCGCCAGGCCTGGCTGGCGATGGGCGCGGTGTCCAGCCGGGCGAGCACCTGCTCGATGGCCGCCGGCAATTCCTCGGCGATGCGGGCGCTGCGGGTGAGGCAGACCGCTGGCGAGGTGGGACCGTGCTCGGCCTGCCCGAGCAGATCTACCGCCACCAGTTCGGCGTCCACGCTGTCGTCGCAGATCACCAGGGTCTCGGTGGGACCGGCAAAGAGATCGATGCCGACGCGGCCATAGAGCTGGCGCTTGGCTTCGGCGACGTAGGCGTTGCCCGGCCCGACCAGCATGTCTACCGGTAGGATGCTTTCCGTGCCAAGCGCCATGGCCGCCACCCCCTGTACGCCCCCCATCACATAGATCTCATCGGCACCGGCCAGGGCCATGGCGGCGACGATCTCCGGAGAGGGCTTGCCGGCGAAAGGCGGCGCGCAGGCGATCACTCGCTTGACCCCGGCCACCTTGGCGGTGAGGACGCTCATGTGCGCCGAGGCCAGCAGCGGATACTTGCCCCCGGGGATGTAGCAACCCACGGAATTGACCGGAATGTTGCGATGCCCCAGCACCACGCCAGGAAGGGTCTCCACCTCCACATCGCGCAGCGACAACAGCTGCACCTGGGCGAAGCGACGGATCTGCGCTTGAGCGAATTCGATGTCGGCGATGGCCTGAGGCGAGAGGCTGTCGATACAGGCCTGGATCTGTTCGGGCGAGAGGCGGAAATCCTCCGGGGCCCAATTGTCGAAACGCTCGGAGTACTCGCGCAGGGCGGCATCCCCGCGCTGCTCGATGGCGCCAAGGATCTCTTCCACGGTGGTACGCACCTGGGCGTTCAGCTCGGCCTTGGCCGCGGCGGGTCGGCCCTGTTTGAGTTGCCGGATCATGTGCAGCTCCTATTCGGAGAGGTGAGGAAAACTAGCGCCAGTGAATCAGCGGCTGACCCGCCACCGGCGCGCGGAAATAGGGAATGCGGGTGCCCTGCAGGCTGCCGAGGTAGACGGTACGCAGGTCGGGCCCGCCAAAGGTGAGGCTGGCCAGCCAGGGCGCCAGGGTGCCGCGCGCGGCCTGCATGATGTCGGGGGTCAGGGTCTTGTCGGCGTAGTGCCGATTGAGACGCGCGGTGGCCTGGGGATCGCCGTCGTCGAGCAGCGTCAGCACCTCGCCCTCGGGGGTCAGGGCGATCAGCTTGTCGCTCATCACCAGGGTCACCCAGAGGTTGCCGTAGGCATCGAAGGCGAACCCATCCGGGAAACCCTCCAGCTCGGCGGGGCCGTACACCTCGCGCTCGCCCAGCGAGCCATCGGGACGCAGCCGCAGCCGGGAAATGCGCCTGACGTTGCTCTCCACCACATAGAGCCACTCTTCGCGATCGTCGAAGCGGATCTCGTTGGTGCCGCCGAAGCCCTCGGCGACAATGCGGATGCCCTGTTCGTCGATCACGCCGATGTAGCCATCCAGCAACCCCGAGTTGATGGAATCGGTCCAGGGCTGCTGGGTTGTGGTGACGGTGAACCAGATCCGCCCACGGGAGTCGCGTAGCGGGAAGTTGGTCTTGCCCAGCGGCCGACCCTCGAGGTGGTCGTGCAGCACCGTCAGGCGGCCCCGACGATCGAGGCGCTCGATGCGGTCCAGCCCCCAGTTGCAGATGATGAAGTCGCCGTCCGCGGTGAGCGCCAGGCCATTGGGCAGCGAGGCGCCCTGGGACTGCACGTAGCGCTGCTGGAAGTCCACCGGGGCGCTGTCCGTGGCGCTCGGCGCCAGCAGTTGCTGGCTGCCGTCCGGATCGATGCGCATCACGCCACCGCGGGCATCGGCGCTCCACAGGGTGCCGTCGGGTTGGGCGATGATGCATTCCGGGCGCTGCAGGTCGCGGCCGATGAACTGGATGCTGGCGCGATCGACCTGCCAGCCCTTGAGGGGATTGCTTGCCATGCTGAGGTCTCATGCTGGGCCGGACGTCGGGCGCGGGGGGCCACGACACGGCAGGAGGTCGCCGGGGCGACGGTGGTCTAGCGAGGCTGCGCGGTCGCTCGGACGGGGCGGGGATGGCGTGCGGCGAAGGACCTGCCGAGGGGTCGCGATAGACGGAACGGCGTCATGGGTAGCTCCCGAATTCTTGTTGTCGTCCGCGGTGACCGCGGCTGTGATTCGACGGTATGCAGCCCGCAGGTATTTGAGAAATCGTTTGTTGACATACGAGGCATAAGCGCGCTGGATTGGTCCCTGGCCCCCCGCCCCCACAAAAACAGCCCCGGACCGCACCGGAGCCAGGAGTAGCCCATGCGTTTCTATGGTCTGGATCTGAATCTGCTGGTGGTGCTCGATGCACTACTGGTCGAGCAGAACATCACCCGCGCTGGCGAGCGGCTGTTTCTCAGCCAACCAGCCACCAGCGCCGCCCTCGCCCGGCTGCGCGAGTACTTCCAGGACGAATTGCTGGTACAGAACGGGCGCAAGATGGTCCGCACGCCCAAGGGCGAAGCGCTCAGCCAACCGATCCGCGACCTGCTGATCCAGATGCGTTCAACCCTGGACAACCGCCACCAGTTCGATCCGGCACAGGCACAGCGCAAGTTCGTGCTGATGGCCTCGGACTACATCAGTACTGTGCTGCTGCCGCAGGTCAGCCGGCGCCTCAACGAACTCGCCCCGCATGCCAGCCTGGAGATGATCCCGCCCAACGACAATCCGCGGGAGATGATCGAGCGTGGCCATGTCGATCTGCTGGTGCTCCCCACTACCCACCTGACCGAGGAGCACCCCAGCCAGATCCTGTTCGAGGACAGCTTCGTCTGCATGGTCTGCCAGGACCATCCCGAGGTGGGCGAAAGCCTTTCCTTCGAGCAATACAAGCAACTGGGCCACGTGCTGGCCCGCTGGGGGCAACAGCGCATCCCGTCCGTGGATGAATGGTTTCTCAATCGCTACAACTTCGAGCGCCGCGTGGAAGTCATCACCAATGCCTTCAGCAAGATGTCGACCTTCCTGCCCGGTACCCGCCGCGTCGCCACCATCCACCTGCGCCTGGCCGAACAATGCGCCCGCGAATTGCCTCTCAGGATCCTGCCGGTACCCTGGGATGCGCCCCCCTTGGTGATGGCGATGCAATGGAACCGTCACCAGCAACACGACCCCGGACTGAACTGGCTGCGCGAGCTGATCGCCGAAAGCGCCGCCGCCCTGCCCGAGGTACGCCTCGGCGATTGAATCGTCGAGAGGCATCCACCAAACGGATGCTTCGTATGCCAAATTAAAATTTCTCGAATGACTCGGCGCTGCGTAGTTTCTTGAGAACAGTCCTGGCCACACCTGCCAAGGCACTCAGAACAAGAACCACGTCGAGACAACGCCATGTTCCAGCGCCTTTCGCTCCGCCTCGCGCCCGCCTCCTCCGTCATGGGTGCCTCGCCGCCCTGAACCTTTGGTGCGCCGTCACTGCGCACCTAACTCGCCCAACTCGATCCAGAGCCCCCGGCCCGCCCTGAGCTTGCCGCCGGGTTTTCCTGCCCGCTCGCCTGGCCGTTCTGCCAGGCTGCCCCTGGAGACATCGCCATGCATATCACCGGTCTCGAATACCTGACGTTCGGCGTCGAGGACCTGGCTGCCGCTCACCAGTATCTGCTGGACTACGGTCTGGACGCCCAGGACTACGATCCCGCGGTCGGCGGCACCTATCTCGCCCTGGACGGCACTGGGGTGATCGTCCGCCACAGCGACCATCCCGGCCTGCCGCCGCTGCCACCTGGCGCCCACTCGCCTTGTCTGCGCGAGACCCACTACGGCGTGGCCGACCAGGCCACCCTGGCGGCCCTGCATGACCTGCTCGGGACCGATCGCGAGGTCCGTGTCAGCGACGACGGCAGCCTGCACTGCCTGGATGACTCAGGCTTCGCCATCGCCTTTCAGCTGTCCAGGCGCCAGCCGATCCAGGCCCCCTACCTGGGCTTCAACGTACCCGGCCAGGCGCCGGGACGGGCGCCCAACGACTGCGCCGCGGACCCCGCCGCGGAGATCAAGCCGCGCTCGCTGTCCCACGTGGTCTATTTCGTCAAGGATGCCGCCCAGGCCGAGGCTTTTTATCTGCGCCTGGGCTTCGTGGTCACCGATCGCTTCAACGATCTCGGGCCCTTCCTGCGGCCTGCCGGTACTCAGGAACACCACACCCTGTTCATGCTGCAGAGCCACAACGCCCACATGGTCGGCTGCAACCACTTCACCTTCCATTTCGGCTCGGCCAGCGAGGTTCTGCAACAGGGCTGGCGCTTCCAGCAAAAGGGTTACCAAAGCTTCTGGGGACCGGGCCGCCACGTCATGGGCAGCAACTTCTTCTGGTACTTCAACAGCCCCTTCGGCGCGGCCATGGAGTTCGACGCCGACATGGACCACCACGACGACAGCTGGGTACCGCGGGCCATGGCCCCCGGCGCGGAGAACTCACAGGTCTTCCTCTTCGAGGGGCGTGACAAATGGGCACCGGGCGAGTGAGGCAAGGAGATGGTCAACGAACGCCGTCTCTGTCATCGCGACGAGCTACCCGATCAGGGCGCCCGCGGCCTGCTGCGCGAAGGTCGCCACGATCGCGTGTTCGCCATCCGCCGAGGCGACGAGGTGTTCGTCTGGCTCAACGACTGCCCGCACAACCACCGCCCGCTGGAGTACCAGCGCGACCGTTTCCTCTCGGCCGATGACCAACACATCGTCTGCTACGCCCACTCGGCGCATTTCGAGCTGCGCAGCGGCCTGTGCTTCGCCGGCCCCTGCGTTGGTCGTTACCTGACCGCGGTTCCCGCGCGAGTGGACACCGCGGGGGTGGTCTGGATAGCCGCCGAGCTGCCCGTCCCCGAACGCGAGTCGCCCCTCTCTTCCTAGTCTTGCCTGCACGAGGTCCATCCCATGTTCCAGTACTTCCCCTCCAACTATGTCTGGAGTCTCTCGACGATGATCGCCCTGACCCATGGCGGCAACATCGGTGAAGTGGACGCCATGTGCGCGCCGCTGCGCGAGGCTGCCCTGGGCGGCGACGATCCCGGCACCCAGGCCTTCTATGCGGCCTGGAAAGAGGGCGGCGACCGTCTGGTGCAGCTTTCCGAAGACGACCTGGCGCGTGGCCGTCGCCTGTCGGCGGGTGAAAAGCTGGGTCGTGCGGCCCTCTATTACGGCATCGCCGAGCGGATGCAAGCCCATGGCTTCGCGCATCGCCTGGCGCTGTACCAGCGCTCACTGGAGTTGTTCGAACGCTCCCGGCAACTCGGGCGGGAGAATTGCCAGCGCGTGGAGATCCCCTATGGCGACACGCACCTCAGTGCCCTGTACGTACGCGCCGACGGCCTGCCGCCTGGTGCCAAGGCGCCCATCGTGGTGGTCATGAACGGCCTCGACAGCACCAAGGAGATGTTGCAGAAGAGCGTCATGGGGCGGCATTTCCCCCAGCGCGGGCTGTCCGCCCTGTTCGTCGACCAGCCGGGGACCGGCGAGGCGCTGCGCCTGCACGGACTACCGGCACGCTTCGACAGCGAAGCCTGGGCCTCGCCCATCGTCGACTGGCTAGAAGGTCACCCGGAAGTGGACGCGAAGCGCATCGGCGCCCTCGGCGTCTCCCTGGGCGGCTACTACTGCCCACGGGCGGTAGCCTTCGAACCGCGCTTCGCCTGTGGCGCGGTCTGGGGCGCCAATCACGACTGGCGTGCCGTGCAGCAGGCGCGGCGGCGCCGTGAGGGAGAGAATCCGGTGCCCCACTACTGGCAGCACGTGCAATGGGTCTTCGGCGCCAAGGATCTCGACGACTTCCTGACCAAGGCAGAAGCCATGCACCTGGACGGCATCCTGGATCATATCCGGGTGCCCTTCCTGGTCACCCATGGAGAGCACGACCGGCAGATTCCGCTGCACTACGCCCAGCGTACCTATGACCAACTGGTGAATAGCCCGGACCGGGAACTGTTGGTGTTCACCGCGCGTGAAGGGGGGGTCGAGCACAGCTCCTTGGACAACCCCAACAACGCCGGCAATCTCATCGCCGACTGGCTGGCCGAACGGCTGGGTGGCGTCGTCGCCTGATCCACAGGAGAAGCATCATGGCTCTTATCGAGAACGCGCTGATCGTCGGTGGCGGGATCGGCGGCATGAGTGCCGCGATCCAGTTGCGCAAGCAGGGCATCGTAGTGGAACTGGTCGAGATCAATCCCGCCTGGGCGCCGGACGGCGCCGGTATCACCATCAGCGGACCCAGCCTGCGCGCATTGCGCGAGATCGGCGTGGTGGACGAGGTCTTGCGCCGCGGCGGCTGGTGGCGCGCCATCGATCTGCGCGACGCTCAGGGCGAGTTGCTCCGCACCGTGCCCCTCGCTCCTGCCGTCGGTGCCGAGGATCTGCCCAGCGCGGCCGGCATCCCGCGCCCGGTGCTGGCCGACATTCTCGCCACCGCCACCCGCGCCGCGGGTGCCACCGTCCGGCTCGGCATCAGCTTCGAACGTCTTACCCAGGACGCGGATGGCGTGGACGTGCTGTTCAGCGATGGCAGTGAGCGTCGCTACGATCTGGTGATAGGCGCCGACGGCGTCAACTCCGCACTACGCCGCCTGGTGCTGCCGGACTTCGCCGGCCCGGTGTTCACCGGACAGGGCTGCTGGCGGCTAATCGTGCCGCGACTGCACGAGAACTCCACCATGTATCTGAGCGACCGGATCAAGGCCGGGGTAAACCCCATCAGCCCGGATCACTGCTACCTCTATCTGCTGGAGCGACGCGACGGGCAGGAATTTATTCCGCCCGCGGTCTGGCCGGAAATTCTTGCCGAACTCCTGACGCCCTTCAGCGGGGAACTGGCCGGTATCCGCCGGGGCCTGCTCGACGGGAGCCTATCCGACCCTCAGCTGCTCTATCGTCCCCTAGCCGGCCATATGATCCCCGCCCCCTGGCACCGTGGACGCATGGTCCTACTGGGCGACACGGTCCACGCCACTACGCCGCAACTGGCCTCTGGCGCCGGTATCGCTATGGAAGGGGCAATCATCCTGGCCGAGGAGCTGAGACGCCGCTCCTCGCTGGCGGAGGCCCTGAGCGCCTACGCCGATCGTCACTACGATCGGGCCAGTCTGGTGGTGGAGGCCTCGTCCCAGTTGGGACGCATAGAACAGCAAGGTGGCGCCGGTCAGGCCCATGCCCAGTTGATGCACCAGACCTTGGAGCTACTACGCTTGCCGATCTAAACTGCCACTGCGGTCCGACATAATTTCGCCTGGGCATGGTCTGCTGCAAGCAAGTGCAGACGTTGGCTGAGGACCGTGGTTTGGACTGTGCCGCCAGCAACTAGCGGTCAAACAATTCCAGCATAACAGGCCAGGGCAACCGGAGGCGGCAGCTGGCCTCGCCGGGCTTCGCCTGCTTCTCAATCCTCGGTACCGCGCTGGCTCGGGTCACCGTGGCCTTGATGGCGGGAGCTGTCACCAACGGCGCTGGCTTAGGCCTCTACCAGCTCCTCAATTACGCAGTGGACGTCTGCTGGCTCGCGGCTCTGCTCTGGCTAGCAAGGCGTCAACCTAGCAGCCGACCATAACCGACAGGCATCCGGGGTGCCGCTGAGACCTGTACAGTCAAGGCGATTAGCCGCGCTACCAGCGGCCGCACCAGCAGCATACCTGCCTATTGTTTCGCTATTTCACCGACGGCCGCTATCCGCCGTGGCGGTCAGACCTTTGAAGCAGCGACAAAGCCTGGCGTTGTCTGCGTAGCAATCATCAGCCTCCCGCTGACGCAATCGAGAGGCTAGTTTGGCTACCTAATGTAGTGGTCAACTAATCCCGGACACTGGTTTAAGTCGTCCTTCGGCAATGGCGGGCGGTAGCCCGCCATTGAACTGATGCGGCCGTTGCCAGTTGTAGCGTTGCATCAGGAACCGGCCGATGTCCTGTTGTGCCTGCGTAGCACTCAGGTAACCCAGGGTTGGTATCCATTCCGTCTTGAGGCTGCGGAACAGCCGCTCCATGGGTGAGTTGTCCAGGCAGTTACCTCGTCTACTCATGCTCTGGTTGAAGCGGTAGCGCCAAAGCCGCTGGCGAAAGCGTCGACTGCCATACTGGCTCCCCTGGTCGCTGTGAAAGAGCACCTCTCGAGGCCGACCGCGCTGCTCGTAAGCCCTGTCCAAGGCCTGGATGACCAGATCGGCATCGGGCGTGGCGGAAAACGCCCATCCCACTACACGACGGGCAAACAAGTCCATGACTACCGCGACGTAATGCCAGCGACCCTGTGCCCAGACATAGGTGATATCGCCACACCACACCTGGTTCGGTGACGAAGTCTCGAAGGTTCTCTCCAGTCTGTTGGGTATGTCTGGCCGTTCTTCGGTTTTCCGTCTGCAGACAGGCGAGCCAGGCTGCTTGCTGACCAAGCCCATCTCGCTCATAAGCGCGCGCACCTTGAATCGCCCAATCACGATACATTCTTCACGCAGTTGATGCGTGAGGCTTCGGCTGCCAGCCGCGCGGCGACTCTGGGTAAAGAGTTCGCCCACGCGCACCCGCAACGATAGCCGGGCAATGTCCGGTGAGCGCTGCCTGCGACGGTGGGCGTAGTAGCACGAGCGGGTGACTTCAAATACCGAGCACAGCAGTTCGACAGGCGCTTCGCTGCGAAACTGATCGATCAACGCGAGCGCTCGTGTTCCTCGGCCATCAAGAGCGCGGTAGCCTTTTTTAGGATCGATTTCTCCCGCTCCAAGCGATTGATCCGCGCTTCCAGCTCCTGGATCCTCTACTGCTCGGGCGTAAGGGCCTTGCTCACCGGTGTGACTCCGCCACGCTCTGCCTGCAGTTGATTGACCCAGCGGCGCAGTGCCGACTCGACCAGTCCAAGCGAACGGGCTGCTTCGATACAGCTGTAGCCCTGGTCCAGCACCAGGCTTGCGGCCTCGCGCTTGAACTCGGGCGTGAAAGAACGACGTTGTTTGCTCATGGAACACGTCTGTGTGGCGATCATCTTCGCCTAAAAAGGTGTCCGGGGTGAGTAGACCACTACATAATTAGAATGCGTAGTGGCGGGGCGTGGCCTGCACACTGATCCAACGATCAGTGGGGAATTCCTTGATCGCCCAGTCACCATTGAAGCGGCCATGCCCAGAGTTCTTTTCGCGCCGAAGGGCGCATGGTCTTCGTCATTCACCGGGATATTGTTGACATGGGTCATGCCGGCCTTGACCTGTCGCGCGAATCGCACTGCCCGCTCCACATCGCCACTGAACACGGCGCTGGACAGACCGAATTCGCTGTCATTGGCCAACTCCAGGGCGTTGCCTCATCGCGGGTACGCTGGATAACGACGATGGACGCTGAACTTGGCATCAAGGGCATTGCGCACTCGGGCCGGCTCACGTGGGTCAGGCGCAGCGGATGGATGCGTACCCGAACGGTCTCGACATCGGCGGCGTTGAAGCCCGCCTCGCGCTGGAGGGTGAAGAGTGCATCCAGGCTCGCATGGGTACTGTCGCAACAGGGATAGAGTTTGATACCGATGCCGGGGTATTCGATGTCCAAGGGCGCCCCCCAATCGGCCAGGGCGCGAGTGGCATCATAGTGCCCGCGACCGTTGAAGACCTCCTAGAAGCCCTGGGGATGCTCCAAGGCGTCGCTACTGGCGGTGAAACCACGCTCGGCCAGCAATGCAGCCAGCAAGCCGTGGCGCGCAGTGGCCGACATGAAAGGGTTTGGTCATGGTGCCGAAGTCGGGCTTAATCCCGGAGGCCAGAGATACGCACCGTGACCCCGGATGCATCAGGACTTCATCGAGCATCTCAAGCAGTGCTACGCGCGTCCGGGTGAGTTGCAGCTGCTGCAGGAAACGTAGGGAGAGGTACAGACCTCCGCGACTAAGGTTCAGCAACTGAGCGTTTCGGCTGAAAGCCTTCCTCATCGAGTTCCTTCGGTTCCTTTCCCAAACCTTCTATCGCGCGCGAGACGCGGGTGGTCGGTGAGAGGAGCACCGGGCGGAGGGGAGCAGGGGTTGCTTGAGGTGAGGATTATGTGCAGGGGTGGTATATTTATACCCATCAGCCGGCGACCTGTGCGGGATGCTCTCAGTGAGTATGAGACCGGCACTCCGCCAGTTGGGCAGTGCTAGTGACCGCGCGCTACCCGAGCGGGCATGGCGCTCCGGTGCATATCGGGAATCCTGAGGCGTTCGGCATCACCGATCTGCAGCCACCAAATTTTGGCGTGGTGCCGGCGATGGGCCCCAATGACGTGCCGGTGTTCTGGGCGTGCGGGGTGATACCACAGCAGGCCCTGCCTCAGCTGCGAAGCGCCTACTGCATCTCCCATTACTCTGGGCATATGTTGGCGCTGGACTAGCGGCGGGAGGCGGGAGGCGGGAGGCGGGAGGCGGGAGGCTAGCTGGCCGAAGGCGGCGGCTAGGCCTAACCCATAGCCCTAGCCCTAGCCCTGTGCGCCGGCTACGGCGACCGCTGGCACGCCGCGGCGCCCTGTCTGGCTTCGTTGGTCGCCGCCAGATCGGCACCGTCGAGCGCTTCTTCCAGACCTAGCAGTTCCGCAACCACCTTGACGCCGGGTGAAAGCTTGCCTTGCGAAAGGCTAGGGCGGAGCCGGCATCAGCGCCGGCTCTTCGCGGGGATCGTTACCAGAGAACACGTCGGTTACGCTTGCGAAATCCAATGTGGTCTCATCCAGCTCCTGAGTCTGGCGGTGAGCACCGCGGCTTGAGTCAGGACCAGAAGGCGCGGACTTCCCAGCCTGGGGTCACCCCCAGCTCTGCGGTTGTTAAGCCGGCCTTGGCCAGTACCGCCGTGGGTAGCGTTGTCATCAGCTGCTTGAAGCGTAGGTGCCAATCAGAAGTAGGATCAATCTTAGTAAGCAGAGCCTGGACAACTACCGCACGAGCAAATACTCGCCCATGGTCGGTCGGGGATGGAAACTCAGACCTTATTGATTTGGCGTACTTCGGCGCGTCAGCGGTGATCGACGCGTTCCACAATCGACCGTGATGTGCACAGACATTGCGAAGGAGTGTCAGACTTTTCAGCCAGCTAACCAGTATGGATTCATCATAGCCAAATTTCGCCGCAACAGTTTTGCGATGATCTAGGTGCAGATCACTGAACAGGCGAGAAAGCTGGCCAATGGTCATCGCTTCGAGCACGGTCCACACAGGCGGCAACGCAGGCGTGTTATAGGTTTTGTAATAGTGCGTGACCGACGCATTTCCTTTCTCGCGAAGCCCCAGTACTTGCTTCAAGAGCGCACGATGGGCCTGACCATCATTGAAATGTATAGCGTCAAGGTAGAAATGCGAGCCGCAGTTCTTGTCCAGCGCCAGGGTATTGATAATGGCCGAGCGGAACGCGACCTCAATACGGTCAATCGCGTCCAGAAAGACTAGGCGCAAACGTCGATCAAAGTCATACAGTTGGAGGACATCATCGAACTGCACGGTAGGAAAGAAGCGCTTATGCGGGTCCTGCAAAGGTCGCATATAGATGAGTAGCCGGTGATACCCAATGTATTCCAGGGCTTGTAGCGCCTTGGACTGCTGCTTCCGCGTACCTAAGCCTTTCCGCTGCAGATGATACAGAAGGGCATTGGGCGATTTCGCAGGCTTATGAAAATTGATCGGGGCATGCGGCATGCCAAGTCATCCTGCGGCGCATTTTGGAGGCTTAGAAATAACTAACCCCCTGGTGCGCAGTACAGGTCTAGGACCTGCCCGAGGCGTGGGGGCTATTCTTGGACTCCATTCTAACACCGACTTGGCTGGTCGATCAACCTGAATGAGCTGCCCCATTTGACAGGCCATTGTCGCACCCAAACTCACCGAGTTGGTACGAGAAATACCGCCGTGGACGAGTGCATCTCAGCCGGATAACGCTCTGCACTCAAGCCCGTCCATCACGTGAGCTGCGTCAATGACGTCCGCACAGAGGTGTTTCCCTGGAGGCGCTAGCGGTCTCGGCGGCCCAGCCAGGGCGAAGCAAGGCGGACCTTGAGCGGGGCTATGAAGTCGGTCTTCCACCGCGGCAGGGACATGGTCGGCTCAATCCCGCCACGGTGCGGTTCAGTACGCCACGAGGGCTTCAGCTTGAGGAGTGGTCTTGCGTCAACGGTCGCCGTGACCGGTGCAGGGCATCGCATGATGTCGACCCCCGCTGGTAGGCCTTGCGAGATCGGAGCCGGTATCGCTGAACACCCTGGGCAAGAGAACGTGCGTTGCCAAACTCCACTGCCGCGGTACCGCCCGTACACCCTCTCCACCCGCGTAGGGATTCCAAGCCTGAGCCCATACGTCACTGCCGCCGCCTTCAACACGACCAGGTACCGATCGAGATAAGCCTCTGCACTCACCTCTGCCCCCATCGACGTCGTCGAAGTGAACTTGCGAGCAGTAATGCAGCAGCTGGCGAAGAAAGATGGGGCCTCTTCGCTCACACGGTTAGGTAGCAGGATTGCGCCAAAGGGATAGAGCCAGCGTTGGCCACAGCCGCAGTCAATACGCAGCGCCAGCGGCTTGGCCGGGGTTTTCTTGAAGACTGAGAGATCGTCGAAGAACGCTCTACCGCTGCAGACCGCGCTTGCAATCCGTGCAGCCTCCGCGGCATTTCGAACGACAAATACCGGCGTGCTTTCCAGGAGGTCCGGGGAAAGATGCCCCGTGAGTCGGCCGGCACCAAATAGCCATAGCGTTGGCACACCCGCCCGGCGCCGCTGGGCAGTTCGGTCGTAGGTCCGCTGAGCAGACTGTTGGGTGAGCTGAATTTCAATGGCCAGCGCGGTCGAGAATGCCGATACCCCAACCAGGAGATCTGCACGCCAATCGCCTTGCCCCGCCTCGAGTTCGACGGGGACACCTAGCTGCAGCAGCCGCTGGTAGATGGCAAGCTTCATCGCCATGTGCTCAGCGCTCTCCATGCTGGCATAGCCCGGCGGCGCCTCACCCGGGAAGTGCGAGAAGTACCGGGTGATCCTCCCATTCCAGCGGAGTGTCTTGGCCTGGGCCGGACACTTGGTGTCCGTCATCAGTACTTTACGATCTTTAGACAGTGCCACGACCTCTTTCCAAGCATCAGCGCTCAGAAGCGGTGCGACGACTCGGCGCCCGTCGACTTCACCGACACACCCCACTGTCTGACCCTCCGATGGCCCTCGACCGCACGTTGAGCGACCGTTACTTCAAGGGCCAGTAGTTCTGCCCAAGAGGGATCACACCGGGGATACGGCCAAACCGCTGGGCCATGGCCGGTGCTAGGTCAGGGAAACGCTCCTCAACGTATGGGTTCATCATAGCGGCGAACTGCTCGAACGAAGGGTGCTTACGCCACTGCCCCGCGTCGATCGCGTTCGCGAACGAGCGATCAAACCAAGCGCGTAGCAGCAGAAGCGCTCCCTCTACGCGCTCCTCAAGCGTGGCAGCCCTATGCACCAGGTCATATCCCTTCGTCTTCTGAAGCTCCCGCTGTGCAGCGGTCATAGGGCGAAACCCACAACGCTCCTCCACCTCCATGATCCGCTCATGAAATTCGCGGTGCTCGAGCTGATCTTCCTTGAGCTCTGGCGCAAACCGAAAGTGGCAGTAGCGGCAATACGCAACGACGTTTAGTCCTTCCGGTATTTCCAGATGCTGATCGATGACCGCCTTAAACCGGCGGCTCAGCTCGTGGTAACCCCTGACCCCCAATAGATCGGCGGCAGCAAGATCCAGGCGCTTACCGTGAGGTAGCGCTGGATGGGTAGCTTTAAGTGTTTTGGCGTGGCGCTTGACGTTCTGAACGTCAGCGAAAGAAGGGGCGTGCTGCATCATCAGCCTCCAGAGGCTGGCCTGGCGTCCACTACGAGAACCCATAGGGTTGGGTAGAACGAAAGATCACGATAGTGCTACTGCTTTGCGAGCGTGGACCGCAGGCACCTACCGAGCGCCAGTGATCATCCTACCTGAAAGGGATGAGATGGCGATCTTCTGACAGGTCGAACTGCAGGCGCTCACGGAAATTTCGAACCGGCGCTGCGGACTGGCCGTCGATAGCGCGCAAAGCTGTTCCCAGTGTTTGCCGCATGCAAAACCCGCGCATGCGCGGGTTTTGCATACGTCCAGCGTGGAGTAGCCGTCCAGGTCAAGGCTCTTTGCTGGTGGATTAGCTCGGACGTTGCACTATGCCAGCGCCCTGCTCCCCTGCCGCATCTATCAAAGGTCAGTGGCTCTGCAGATGTCCGGTACAGGACCGCGACCGTAGTTGGCCACGAGCCTGCGCGGAGCTCGCATGAAGTAAAAGATCGAGGTTGGGTGGAACCGCCGGGCGGTTTGGGAAAAGGTTAGCGCTCACACCCCGCGAGAACCTTTAAAGCATCATGAACCGAGCTAAACGCTTCCTAGTTGTAACCGTTGGCCTAACTGCGCTGCTATTCCCTTCAACACTCTCCCCTGCTAGATACGTCAATCAGCTCCACTCAGCCGAACTGTGCGGTGACCGGATCCCGTGGTTACGGCCGCCTACCGAGCGAACCGGCTACCGGTTGCTACGCCCATTCGGACCCGCCGGCGCTTCTAAGAGCGGCCACAATTCAGCCTGCAAAGGTTGGCTTAGGGTAGGACCTTAGGTGGTAGATCTCGCGATCTAGCAGCTACCGAGTTCTTGGCGCAGCTTCCCCAGTTCTTCCACATGATGCGCCAAGAGATCGAGGTAGGTGGCGTTGTAAGCCACGAGAAGCTTCCGAATCAGGGATCCGGCGACGCGGGTGTGGTGCAACGCGCGTTCCTCCAGGTCGTTGAACGCGTCCCGCGTAATTGCTCCGTTCATAAAACCTCCTAAGCGATGGACTGGTTTGTAGTTCTTGAGATTTGGAGCGCCACTCGGTGCCCCCTTCCGGTCGCGACTACTACAGCTCAGCGGAGCGACCCC
Source organism: Pseudomonas sp. SHLD1 (assembly GCF_028640935.1). NCBI lineage: Bacteria > Pseudomonadati > Pseudomonadota > Gammaproteobacteria > Pseudomonadales > Pseudomonadaceae > Pseudomonas > Pseudomonas sp. SHLD1. Next base: position 10,491 of record NZ_JAQZAD010000029.1, on the reverse strand, counting down.
TCTGAAGGAAATCAAGCGCCTGGCGCTCTGCGTTCAGCTAGCGAAAAAGTAGCTCCAAATGAGCCAGGCAAAGGTGCCCCAGATGCCCCAGTAGATGACCAAGTAGATTGCACGACCAGAAAGGGTTCCTGCTTTCCTGAAATGACCCCCAAATGTTGGACAGGGTTGGTTTCAAGCAACGAGCACTGGTCTGAACGGGAACTAGAGAGGTGGCCTCTGCGAGATCGCCTCACGCAAGGTATCAAACGATGCTTCGCTAGGACTCACCAACGCAAAGTTGTAGCCCTGTCCTGACCAATAGTCAGCCGTAACATCGCTTTCCCTACGAGATCCGTGGCCAACGTCGCGCTGGCTGTTGGGATGCCGCACATAGAAGATCACTTGGCGCCCTTTCGTATCCCGGTAGAGCACCATCGCGGCGGCGCCGGTGTCCGTGGCCATGAGACGACCACCCACTGGGATCAAGCCGAAGCGCTCCAGGTTAGGGAGGGCGGGCGCCTGCACAAATGTCCTTTCAAGCCAATGCTGAATCGCACCGTCCTGGCCGGTTACATCGACTGGCGGCCGCCCCTCGGCGCTCGCAAATAGTCGATAAGCCTCCACGGCATCCGCCATTGGAACGTGCGCCCGCCGCAGCATCGATTCCCGTGCCTGCCACCCTAAGCCGCTACCCAGGCCTAACGTCAGCACTAGCGAAGCGAGATAAGTCATACGTCTTTTACGTCTGGCGACTATCCGGTGTCGCACGACTGCTGGCATAAGGTGTGTCGGTAAAGGCTCAAGCACGGGAGAAAAAATCAGCCGTAGCCGACGATTCTGCTCGCGGATATCAGCTACCCGTGCGGCATCTTCCGGATGGGTTGCAAGATAGCGCATCACCTCCTCGTGCCGCAGCGCATCCAACTGATTGTCGGCATAAGCCATCAACTCTTCAGGAGTAGGAGGTCGATACATCATTTCAATACTCGCAAAGCGGCGGTAGCCAAAGGACTTTCGTGGATCTGTCTCAAGGCCGCGCGTGCCCGCGCCAAACGAGACATGACGGTTCCCAGTGGAATGCCAAGCGCCTGTGATACATCGCGATAGCTCATGCCTTCCACCGCGACCAACAGCAGCAGGGCACGCTGTTCGTCATTGAGTCTCTCAAGATTCGTCAACGCTTCTTGATCCAGATAGATCGTCTCAGCCGAAGGCTCAACCGGGACCTCTTGGAATCCCAGCCACTCCAACAGACGACCATAGCGGCGCTCACGACGTCGGCCATCAACGAATTGGCGGTACAGGATGGTGAACAGCCAGGCTCGCACATCACCGGCGGGACAGCGCGTGTTCCCATGCGTAAGCGCCCGTTCTAGACAACTCTGGACCAAGTCATCGGCGCTGGCTTCGTGACGAGTAAGCGATCTTGCGAAGCGACGCAGAGACGGTAGTAGCTGAGAAAGCATGGCGTCATCAAGCATGGACATTCCCCTGGTATCGCTGACAGACGCTTGAGCTGACCTTTTATTCCCCACAATTTTTATTTTTGTAGGTATGGAATAACCCAGACCGTACAAACGTCTGCATTGGAAACTCACCAGTCTGCTGGAGCGCCACGTGTTTTCAGTCAAACACCCGTTGTTGGCAGTCACCCTTCTGGTGCTCGCGCTTCCCATTGCCTGGGCCGAACCTGATAGCAGCGCCGCCACGGCGCAGGCCGACAACCGTCAGGCCATGGATCAGATGATGGCCGCGATGCACAAGCCCAGCAGTGGCAACGTAGACCGCGACTTTGTGACCCAGATGACGGCACATCACCAGGGTGCGATCGAAATGGCACGGATCCAATTGCGGTATGGCCATAACGAACGCCTACGCCGTCTGGCCCAAGAGATCATTGTCACCCAACAACAGGAAATCGCCGTCATGCAGCAGGCGCTTTCTGAATTGCCCGCCTCTCCAACTCGGTAATCCTCATGCCTCGATTGTCGCTCACCCCGCTCGCCGCTGTGTTGTTAGTAATCTCCTGCACCGCTTCAGCCGGTCAAGTTCCGCGTGCTGCTGCACAACCGGACATCACGATTAGTTCCCAAGACCGTGTGTATACGGCGGAGCAGTTCTCCAACACGGTATCGGTGATTGATCCCAGCACGGAAAAATTGCTCGGCGTCATCACCCTAGGCGACAGCCAACCCAAGAACTTGAGTCCTTTGTACAAGGGCGAGCTACTGGTGCATGGCTTGGGATTTTCGCCAGATGGGCGAACCTTGGCCGTCGTAGCGATAGGCTCGAACTCCGTGTCCTTCATCGACACCGCCAACAACCAGGTGAAGGGTAAAACCTATCTGGGTCGCGCGCCTCATGAAGCCTTTTTCACCCCTGACGGCAAAGAGCTCTGGGTCACGGTACGGGGCGAGGACTATATCGCCGTGATCGACCCGGTGACTTTCAAAGAGAAGACGCGAATTGGCGTACCGCCAGGCCCTGGCATGCAGATCTTCTCCCCTGATGGCCGCTATGGCTACGTCTGCTCCTCGTTCACTCCGGAAACCGTAGTGGTTTCGGTTGCCGAGCATCGAATTGTTGGCCGCGTCGCTCAGGCGAGTCCCTTCTGCCCCAACATCGCTGCGTCTGCAGATGGCCAACAGGTCTGGCTCACCCTAAAAGATGTCGGTAAGACCCAGGTGTTCGCAGCCAAACCGCCGTTCAGCTTGATTAAGACGCTTGATACTGGCGCGATCACTAATCACGTCAACTTGGTTCGCAATGCCCGCGGAAGCTTCGCCTATGTAACGGTAGGCGGAGAAAATCGAGTCAAGGTCTTCCGAACCGATGATTTCAGCCAAGTCGCCAGCATTCCTGTTGGCGCTTTGCCCCACGGTCTCTGGCCGTCAGGAGATGGCACGCGGTTGTACGTGGGACTAGAGAATGCTGACAGTGTGGCCGTCATCAATACGCTGACCAATAGCGTTGAAACCACTGTACCCGTGGGGCAGGCGCCCCAGGCTTTGGTCTACGTTCCCCGCGCCGCTACCCAGGGCGCTGGGCTGGCAAATCTTAAGCCGTTAGGGAGCGCCGCCAAGAGTATTCAGATCGCCCTGGCTCCGCCGGGTCAACACGAACGTCATACCACTCAGGTGACACTTTTCGACCAGGGCTTGACTCAGGTCCTGCAGGCCTCGGTTACGGGCCTGGTGGCCAAGCAGCCCTATGTACTAGCGTTGGCTCGTCATGCAGACGGTAGCGGCGCTCTTGAGTCTCTCGCCGCTTTTCAAACCAATCCCGCCGGCGCAGCTATCGTGAATGCGGTAGGACCGATACGCCAACTGGTTCAGCAATCCCAGGCGGATGAACAGCGCTACCTCGTCATCGCACCTGGTGCAGCCGATGCGCCAGGTGCTCCCGTGCAAGTGCAAGTGCTCCAATCGAAATACTAATAACCAATAACCATCGAGGTCCAGCATGCTCAGACAAGTGTTGATTGCCACTGCCATTTTCTCCATGACAGGGCTGGCCGTGGCGGCCACGCCCGCCAAGGTTGGCGACACCACCTTGGGTAAGGTGCTTGTGGATGAAAAGGGTATGACGCTTTACACCTTCACCAAGGACAGCGAGGGTAAGTCCGCCTGCAACGGCCCGTGCGCCAAGAACTGGCCGCCGCTGATGGCACCGGCAGGGGCCAAGAGCGGTGACGGCTATACCGTAGTACAGCGTGAGGATGGTAGCCAGCAATGGGCCTATAAGGGGCAGCCACTCTATACCTGGGTAAAGGACAGCAAGCCCGGTGAAACGACCGGTGAAGGTGTCAATCAAGTCTGGCACGTCGCGAAGCCTTGATCGTGGAGCAGTCCCTGCGGACAGCGGGGACTGCTTATCTATTTAGTAGATTACTTTTTATATCATATTCAATTTTTCAGATAATCGAGCCGGGCTAGACTGTTTGCATTCCTCAGCGGAGCTCACCTCATGACATTAAAGGATGCTATAGCCCTGCGCACCGGCGGCAAGCCGCTCAGCCAGCTCAAGCAGCCGCTCGAAGTCGTTCGCCAGTTCACCCCCAACTGGTTTGCGGCAACGATGGGCACCGGTATTTTGGCAATCGCCTTAGCGAGTTTTCCCGCGTCGGTACCCGGCTTGCGTCTGATCGCCGAAGGACTGTGGCTGTTCAACATTTTGCTTTTCGTTCTATTCAGCGGCTTGTATGCCGCTCGCTGGATCTTGTTCTACAACGAAGCCAAGCAAATTTTTGCCCACTCCACCGTATCGATGTTCTTCGGCACCATTCCGATGGGGTTGGCAACAATCATCAACGGGATGCTGATCTTTGGGCTGCCACGATGGGGTGAGGTGGCTGTCACGATTGCCACCGGACTTTGGTGGGTCGATGCGGCCATGGCACTGGTTTGCGGAGTAGCGATTCCGTACCTGATGTTTACTCGTCAGCAGCACAGCATCGATCAAATGACGGCGGTATGGTTGCTACCTGTGGTAGCCGCCGAAGTGGCCGCTGCCAGTGGCGGGCTGTTGGCACCGCACCTAGCCGATGGCGGGCACCAATTCACCGTGCTGGTGACCAGCTATGTGCTTTGGGCCTATTCGGTACCTGTCGCCCTAAGTGTCCTCGTGATCCTGCTATTGCGGATGGCACTGCACAAGCTGCCTCACGAGAACATGGCTGCATCGAGCTGGTTATCGCTTGGCCCCATTGGTACAGGTGCGTTGGGTCTGCTCGTGATGGGCAGCGACGCGCCGGTCATCTTCGCTGCTCACGGTATGGCCGGAATTGGCGCCGTCGCGCAGGGGCTAGGCGTAATTGGCGGGATCCTACTATGGGGACTCGGCTTGTGGTGGATGAGCCTTGCCATACTGATCACGCTGAAGTACGCGCGCCACGGCATCCCTTTCAACCTGGGATGGTGGGGTTTTACTTTTCCACTGGGCGTCTATGCCGTCACGACGCTACGTTTGGGAAGCACGCTTGGGTCAGGTTTCCTTACCGTCTTCGGTGCCTTTTTGGTCGTCGCCTTGACTGCTCTGTGGGCGGTGGTCGCGGGACGCACCCTAGCCGGTGCCTACCGCGGGACGCTGTTCGTCTCGCCTTGCATTGCTCATCTGCAACCACGCAAATGAGGTCGATTAGGTGGCGCCTCGCTGAGCAACGCTACCAAGCTAGGACCATCAGCCCACTCTCTACGACGAGTGAGCTGATGAGTCCGCAAATGGGGCTCAGTGAAAGCCATCCCTTGATGCCGTTGGTTACCGCGGCCGCCTTAACCGATTCAAAGGTGCGTCAGCTCAGGACGAGGATGACTCTGTCTCTTGGGAAGGGCGGTGGCGTCCTACCGTGCCAATCTCGGCAGGCGTCTTGATGTAGAACAGTGCCAAGTCTTCCGATTCGAGGCGTTGAAACAGCATGTCGTGTTGAATTTGAGTCAGCGCCATCGTTACCTGGATGGGCTGATCGGCAAGCTCAAAAAAATGAGCGGAGTGGCGTTTTCCATCTTGGCCAAAGCCTTCAGCCGCCACTGACAACGTTGCGCCACTTAGGTGAAGCTCTTTAGCAAGATCCAGAAGCCAATCTCCAATCTGCTGATGTTCATGGCGACGATTTTGTTCGGTATAGAACGTAACGAGATAGTCGTTCATGCTATTGCCTTTAGCGTGGGTGCAGCAGGTTGATGGTCAAGATACCCAGGGCTGTCATGCACAGGGACCCCACGACATGAACGCTGATTGCAGTCAGCGCCATGAGCAGCCTTCCTTGCTGGATTAGCATCAGTGTCTCAGCAGAAAACGTCGAGAAGGTGGTTAAGCCGCCGCAAAATCCGGTGATCAGAAACAGCCGCCATTCAGGCGCAATCCCGGGCCAAGCAGCGAAGATGGCTACGGCCATTCCGATGATGTAGCCACCTACAAGATTCGCAACGACCGTCCCAGGCGGGAGCGACGGGAACCAGGCATTTAGCTTCAAGCCCAGTATCCAACGGAGCCAGGCACCCAAGGTCGCACCGAGTGCGATGGCTATGAGCGGCTTCAGCATGGAACGTCTCCCAAGGGGAATGGAAGACTAGGGGCCGGGGAGGGATATGGTCGGTGCATAGCGCTGTCCTCGAAAAAGACAGGGCGCACCTACGCACCCTGCCAAGGGGTTACGTAGGCATCATCAGCACGAGGCGGTTTGAGGAGGAATGCCATCTCCTTAGCGGATCATAGCAGCGCAGCAGATGACTTTGAAGATGGCTCGTTCTTGAAGCCGACATGCCTGCCACTGCTTATTGAGACCCGGAGCATGCCTGCACTCCTCAAACGCCGAGGGTCTAGAAACCGATCGACTCTGCGGTAGCTATGAGGCAAACGTCCTATTCGTCACAGGTATTCACAGCTTTCGCTATTGCCAGACGATATTCAGCTGGACTGCGCCCACCCAGTGCCAATTTGATTCGCTCCTTATTGTAGTAGTCGATATAGGCCCGAATTGCTACTGCCAGCTCCTCTACGCTTGAGAACCTGTTGCAGTGGAAAAGCTCAGATTTTAGTACTGCAAAAAAGCTTTCCATTGCCGCATTGTCGAGGCAATTGGCTCGCCTTGACATACTCTGAGTCAGTCCATGCTGACGGATCAGCTGTTGGTAGGCAGGGTATTGATAGTGCCAGCCTTGATCGGAATGGATGAGCGGTTTCTCATGAGGCCGAAGGGTCTTCAATCCGTCTTTCAACATACGTAAGACCATCTCGAACGATGGGCGCTCACTTATCTCGAAAGCCACAATTTCCTTATTGAAGAGGTCAAGAATCGGTGACAGGTATAGCCGGTTTTGATTGACACGAAACTCCGTTATGTCAGTCGCCCACCGCTGATTGGGCTGCGGTGCGGTAAAGCGGCGTTCCAGCAGGTTAGGCGCCACGCAGGACTCCGGCCCTGTGAATGGACGATAGCGACGGCGTCGCAGCGTGCACTTTAACGACATTTCGCCCATCAGCCGCTGTACTGCCTTGTGATTGATCTGCTGCCCCTGATTGCGTAGCGCCTGCGTGATGCGGCGATAGCCATAGCGACCCCGATGATGCGCGAACATCGTCCGGATGCTCTCTTTGCGGGCACCTTGTTTGTCTGGTTGGCGAGTGACCTTGAGGTGGTAGTAGAAGCTGCTTCGAGGAAGACATGCTCCCTGAAGAAGCGCATCAAGTGGATATCGTGACCGCAACTCCTGCACGATAAGTGCTTTCTGCTGATTGTCCAGGTCACTGTCCTTGAGACCCAAGCTCATGGCTTTGCGCAGAAAGGCGTTTTTGACCTGCAGATAGGCAACCTGCTTTTCCAGCTCTCGGACTGGGTTTGCGATGTGGGGCTTGAAAGCGGATGGATCTGGAACGGGAAGAAGGGGCAAGGAGTCACCTCTGCGTTTGCTGGCCAACCCCTCGATACCATACCTCTGCCACGCATCGACCCAGCGCTGCATTTGGGAGCGATTGAGACTAAATCGCTCACTAGCCCGTCGGATTGATAGGCCTTCGACGATCTGTCGCACCACCTCGATCTTGAAATCGATGCTGTGATAACGATAACGCTTTTGTAGAGCCGCTTTTCCGTGATTGGCATAGGCGCCAATCCATCCTTTTACCTGCACCACGCTGACGTCATGCACCCTAGCGAGGTGGCCGTAGCTGCAATCGCCCTTTTGGTACTGAGCGACGATCTTCAATTTGAACGCTAGAGAGTACTTGGGCATGGTACGCCTTCAAGGCAGCGTCCAACTTTCGGGGGTCATTTCATCCATCCAAATGCCCCGCATAGCCCTATCGCAATGCTCATTGCCAAGCCATACCAGCCCTCATGAAGATTCACGACGGCAGAGGGGGTTTCAGTGCGTACGTACAGCGCGGTCACGGCTAAAAGTACGATAAGGACCATACAGATCAGCCAGCGCCAGTTACGGGCTAGGTAGCCCTTACGCGTTGTCGAGAACATTATCGGATCCATGCTGCTAGCTTCCTAGAATCAGGGCTGCGCCAATTCCCGCGATAGCAGGAACGAATAGTTCCTGCTGGATAGGTAGTGTTGGCGGTAACTGGGGAAGGGGGTTGGCGATTCACTCCCTACCTGGGTGCGAACCTGGATCTTTTCCCTACCCCAATTTGGGAATGACGAAAGCGTCACCAACGGGAAAGGACCGTATTTGGTTTTAATTCGGTCCGACGAGGTATACGCTAGGCCGTATCACAGTGAATATTGGGATCTATCAATGCGAGTCGAAACGATCAGCTACCTGAAGAAAAACGCCGCCGACCTCGAGCTGGACGAGCCAATGATCGTCACCCAGAACGGCAAGCCGGCCTACGTGATTGAGGCCTACGCGGATCGTGTCCGCCGCGATGAGTCTATCGCCCTGGTCAAGCTGCTGGCCTTAGGATCCAAGGAGTACGAAGCCGGCCAGCACATGTCATCCGAACAGCTGAAAGAAAGCCTGCAGCAGCGGTTCGGTGGTGATAGCAAATGACCGCCAGGCCTTTCCAGGTCCGCTTCAGCGCTTCGGCAAGGTCCGGCGCGCTCGACCAGGTGCATCACCTCGCGAAATCGGCTTCTCGCCTCGACGCACTCGCGAAGATGACCAGCGTCGTAGACGAAGTCGCCATCGAGCTCCGGAAGTCCCCTCTCGCTCACCCTGTTGCCGCAGCCGGTGCCGAGTTTGGCATCACCAGGTACCGCGAGATCACCAAATCAGGCTATCGAGCGGGATACCTGGTCGACGAAGCGCGGCGCGAAGCCGTAGTGCTCGCCATCTTTCGCGATGGCCAGGACATCCGAGAGCTGCTGTATCGGCACCTGCTCACAGGGTAGGCCGTACCGTTAATCACCGGCCGCTGCAATCAGCAGTCTGCCTGCCGTACCCCGCAACATCGCCAGGCATGTTGGTACGTCCAGATGAACTTGCTTGGCCAGCACACGGATGCCCAGGGCACCCAAATGGAAGACCTTGTCTGCGGTGATCGGTACGTTGATCGATAGGCGTTGCTGGAGCAGGCGAAGGTAGAGCACACCGCGCTCAGGCTGGTTAACCAGGGTCAGCCCTTTGTCGCCGGCGGCCCCATGATTGCGCGCCTCAAATGTCGGCGTGATGCCCAGGACGCAGCACATGAACCCCGGCATCTCCCGAGGTGTGATCTGAAGCGTCAGCTTCTCAGCCCAGTCGAATTTTTCACTGGATCCCTTACGCCCGGCACCGTCCACCGCGAGCACGGTCTCCTGCGCCTGATTCAGGACCACCTCGAACTTCAGCGCGGCAGACCCGCCGTAAACGTGGAAGCCTTCGAACTGGTCAGCCACCCTCATTCCCCTGCAGCAGGGCTAGCTGCCCGGGGTGCCTTACCGGTCCCCCTCGAAGCAGTTTTCGCAGCCGCTTTGGCAAGCTGGCGGTCCAACACTGCGATTCGGGCACTGCTATCTTTCTAGACACGCTCCAAGTAGCGCTCTGCGGCTTCCCGGCCAGCGTCGGCACGGGCAAGCTTGTCACCCAGGGCGCGATTCTCCACCCGCAGTTCGGTGAGGATCTCGAGATCCTGAGCGCGCGTACGCTCCATTTCCTGGATCTGCCCCGCGGCGCTATCAGCCTCGGAGCGAGCGATGGCAAGCCGATTGCGCATTTCACGGAGCTCGACCTGGGTATCAGCAAGACGCTCCTCAGCTGCGGAAGCAGAACGCTGATGCTCCGCGCTCGCCGCTTCTGCGGAAGCCTTCTGGGCGAGCGCCAAGCTTAGTTCGGTCTGGCTCTCGGCAAGTTGGTCCCTAGCTAGTTGCGCCTGTCCCTCCGCCTCGGCAAGCCGTTCGGCGAGACTGGCGTTCTCCTCAGCCATCGCACTGAGCTGGTTTTCCTTCAGTTGAAGCTCGTTGGCCAACCCGTCCATCTGCTGCTGACTGCGCTCCTGATCGGCCTCAAGGCCTTCGAGCACGGCACTGGCATCGTCTTGCTCAGCCTCCAGGCGAGCGATCTCTTGCCGCGCCTGCTCAAGCTCGAGCACGACCTCTTTGCGCGCCGCAGCCGCTACCAAGTCAAGGGCGCCGGCCAGTGCATCCTGCATTGCCTTGGTCTGCTTGGCGACCGCGGTTTCGATGATCGCCGTTGCCTCCTCTGGCAGTGGCCTAGTTGGGATGGCCCCACCCGGTACCCCAGTGTGGTGTCGCTGCCAGACGCTGAGGAGCGTTTCGGGGCGACCCCCGCCGAGGGTGGTCCGTAGCGCCCAGCCATTGACCTTGCGCCCACCTGCCAGCAGCTGTTCGCCGGCGGCGATGACCTCTGCGTCTGTAAATCTGCGTTCCGCCATGGCCGCCTCCGGATTGAAGAAAGACAGCATAGTAACGCTATACCAAACTAACAAACAAATTTGTTTGTATTGTTTGGTTAGGTTCTAACGTTAGCTAACAAACGTGCACGAGTCCATCGTGCTTGAGCTTCTGTGGCCCATGGCAGATGCGAGGGTCGACACTCGTCAAAAGCCATATCTTGGATAGCGGCT
>NZ_JAQZAD010000028.1:0-2804 GCF_028640935.1 Pseudomonas sp. SHLD1 | reverse complement strand
TCTGCAGCTCTTCGATCATCTGCTGGATCTGCTGCGCCGAACTCTGGGTACGGCTGGCCAGGGAGCGCACCTCGTCGGCCACCACGGCGAAACCACGCCCGGCTTCGCCGGCGCGGGCTGCCTCGATGGCGGCGTTCAGCGCCAAGAGGTTGGTCTGCTCGGAGATGCCACGGATGACTTCGAGGATCTGGCCGATGTTGGCGGCCTTGCCGTTGAGCGCATCGATATGTTCGCAACTGGTGCCGATCTTGGCCGACAGCGCCTGCATGGCGTGCAGGGCCTCGTCGAGCACCTCGCGGCCCTCCTCGCCCTGGGCGCGGGCCGTGCTGGCCTCGCCGGAGGCATGGGCGGCATTGCGGGCGATCTCCTGGGCGGCGGCGCCCAGTTCGTTGATCGCCGCGGCCACGCTGGTGGTGCGCTGGGCCTGGATATCGGACTGCTGCATGGACGACTGCGAGGCCTCCAGCACCCGGCGGGTGCCGTGGTTGAGTTCGCCGGTGCTCTGGGCCACGTCACGGATCGAGGTGTGGATGCGCGCCACAAAGTGGTTGAAGGCCTCGGCCAGGGCGCCGAATTCATCGCGGGACTGCACCGGCAGGCGGCGGGTCAGATCGCCCTCGCCTTCGGCGATGTCGTCCATGGCGCGGGTCAGCTCGTGCAGCGGGCGCAGCAGGACGCGGATGAGCAAGCCCAGCAGCAGGATGATGGCGACCACCGCCACCAGGGTGGCGACGATGGCCAGGTTGCGCGCCTGGGTCACCGGGGCATAGGCCTTGGCCTGGTCGATGGACAGTGCCAGGTACCACTTGACCGAAGGCAGGCCATTGACCGGAGTAAAGCTCACCAGGCGATCGCTGCCCTGCTGGGTGACCGCGTGCAGACCGGGCTGCAGGGACGGGGTCTGCTCGGGGAAGACGTCCTTGAGGGTCTTGAGCACCTGCTCGGGATGGCTGCTGACCAGGATCTTGCCGTCACCGTCGACCAGGAAGGCTTCGCCCAGGCCGCCGACGTTGAGCGAGGTGATGATTTCCACCAGCGCCGAGAGGTTGAGGTCGCCGGCCACCACACCCGCGAGTTGGCCGTCACGCTGCAATGGCGTGGCGATGGTCACGCCCAGCTGTCCGGAAGAGGCGAAGATATAGGGCGGGGTCAGCACCGTGGTGCCGGCGGCGGTGGCGGCCGCGTACCAGGGCCGCTTGCGCGGATCGTAGCCGGCCGGCAGGGTGCGCAGCGGGCGGGTGGTGTAGGTGCCGTCCACCTCGCCCAGGTAGGTGGAATCGAAGGTGCCGGTGTAGATCTTCTGATCCAGCAGGCCGACCAGGCCTTCGGGGGAGCGATCGCGCGCCAGGGTCTGGGCTTCGCCTTCGATGAGCTTGACCCGCGCATCCAGCCAGTAGGCGACGTTGCCGGCGGTGACCCGGCCGGTTTCCGCGAGGTTGGCACTCAGGCTCTGGTCGATGGCCTGGCGTTGCAGATAGGCATTGAAACCCGCGGAAGCGGCCAGTGCGGTGGTGATCACCAGCGCCGCGACCAGCAGGATCTTGTGGCTGAATTTCAGGTGTCGCTTCATACAGGTCTGCGTCCGTGGCCAGAGTGGAGCCATGCCGGATTCAGGGCATGGCGGTCACTCGTTATCGGGCACGTACGTTACGACTTGAGCGGAACGGCAGCCTCTTTTGCGCAGGCCCGCGCTAGATGCGGAAGCCGCCCACCAGCCGCTGCAGGCGGCCGGCCTCGGCTTCCAGGGCGGTGCAGGCCGCCAGGGTGGCCTGGAGGTTGTCGACGCCCTGCTGGTTCAGCAGGTTGATCTCGCTGATGTCCATGTTCAGGGTTTCCACCACCGAGGTCTGCTCCTCGGTCGCGGTGGCCACCGACTGGTTCTGTCCATCGATCTCGCCGATGCGCTCGGTCACGCTGCCCAGCCGCTCGCCGGCGCTCTTGGCCACCTGCATGCTGTGGGCGCTCTGCCGCTGGCTTTCCTGCATCAGGGCCACGGCGTCGCGCGAACCGCTCTGCAGCTCTTCGATCATCTGCTGGATCTGCTGCGCCGAACTCTGGGTACGGCTGGCCAGGGAGCGCACCTCGTCGGCCACCACGGCGAAACCACGCCCGGCTTCGCCGGCGCGGGCTGCCTCGATGGCGGCGTTCAGCGCCAAGAGGTTGGTCTGCTCGGAGATGCCACGGATGACTTCGAGGATCTGGCCGATGTTGGCGGCCTTGCCGTTGAGCGCATCGATATGTTCGCAACTGGTGCCGATCTTGGCCGACAGCGCCTGCATGGCGTGCAGGGCCTCGTCGAGCACCTCGCGGCCCTCCTCGCCCTGGGCGCGGGCCGTGCTGGCCTCGCCGGAGGCATGGGCGGCATTGCGGGCGATCTCCTGGGCGGCGGCGCCCAGTTCGTTGATCGCCGCGGCCACGCTGGTGGTGCGCTGGGCCTGGATATCGGACTGCTGCATGGACGACTGCGAGGCCTCCAGCACCCGGCGGGTGCCGTGGTTGAGTTCGCCGGTGCTCTGGGCCACGTCACGGATCGAGGTGTGGATGCGCGCCACAAAGTGGTTGAAGGCCTCGGCCAGGGCGCCGAATTCATCGCGGGACTGCACCGGCAGGCGGCGGGTCAGATCGCCCTCGCCTTCGGCGATGTCGTCCATGGCGCGGGTCAGCTCGTGCAGCGGGCGCAGCAGGACGCGGATGAGCAAGCCCAGCAGCAGGATGATGGCGACCACCGCCACCAGGGTGGCGACGATGGCCAGGTTGCGCGCCTGGGTCACCGGGGCATAGGCCTTGGCCTGGTCGATGGACAG
>NZ_JAQZAD010000027.1:0-113232 GCF_028640935.1 Pseudomonas sp. SHLD1 | reverse complement strand
TGGCCAGCTCGCGCTTGCCTTGATCGATCGCTGCCCGAGCATCGCGGATTTCCTGGTCGATGATGGTGGTCGCGTTGGCGTCGATCACCGCGGTACCGGCCTCGGTGACCTTACCGCGGAACAGCGTGACGAGTTTGGAGAGGATGGAGGGGCTGGTCATAGGGAGTCCTGCTGCTTGAAGAAAGATTGGAAGGTCGCGGCCGCGGTTTGCACGTTGGTTGCCAGCGTGAAGATTTCGGTCAGTACGGTGGCCAGGTCGGAGCCGGCATGCAGCGAGCCATACATGACGTAATGGCCAGCGCCATCAGCGTCGGTCTCGAGGCCGATAGCGGAAAGCGGGAATAGGCTGCGGGATGAAAGGACCGCAGCATTGAAGGCCCGGGCGTCGCTGACCGCCTCAGCAGGCACGAGGGCCGAGTCGACCACGACTACGTCGTTGACGACAGCGATGTAGATCTCGAGGTCGCCCATCGCCGGCAATACGACGCGAATCGCGTCTTGCTGGTCCAGAAGGGCGACGTCGAAGGCGAAGCTGCTGACAGAAACGCCAGATGCCAGCGCGGCGTAAAGCGTGGAGGGGGTCCAGTTCGGTGAGGGCATGCATCGCTCCTTGGCGGTGGCAATTTGCAGCGTGGCGCTGCCAGAGCCAAGCTTGCCGCCTCCCGCGGAAATGCAAGGCCGAGTTCGCCCCAACTGGGGGCGCGAACCCCATATTCGGCCCGCACGCGGTACCTTCCACGCCTGCAGATCAGGTCCTGGCCCAACTGTCTTGTGATCGCCGCGACACAGCGGACGGGTACAATCCACGTCTTCGGTTCACCCACGCCTCGCTTTGCCGAATACCCTGCGGCGAGTCAGGTTCGGCAACGAGTCGCGTATCTGAGCGGCCTCGCTGACGCTATCTGATGACGCTCAGAGCGATGCGCGCTGCCTTCGCGAACCACAACTCCCCCAACGAGAGCCTTGGGATGCTTCCCGATTTCAAGCACGAACCAGCCGAACAGGACCTCGACCGCGTACTGCAGCAGTTGCAGACCCTGGATCGGCGCGAAGCGCTGGGCGTCGGCGCTATCCACGCCTACCTATCGGCGCGGCCTTTCTTCGCCGGCCGCCAGGGCCTGCTGGCATGGGGGCTGGTCCTGATGTCTCTAAGCGTGGTGGTCAGCGTTGCCGGCGGCTGGCGGTGGTGGATGGCGATCCTGCCCTCGGTAGTTCTGGCATTCCAGATCGCAGCGTACGTCTGGCTGCACCGAGAGGCCGTTGAGGGTTATCGCCTGGTTAAAGACAAGATCCCCCGACGCTACCTGGCCACCGCGGTCAAAAATCGCGCGTTGCTCGATCGCGTTTTCCAGGAGCAGCTTTTCAGAGGCGGCAGGGGCTCACACGGGGAGTGATCGCGGCCAGGCACCTAGTTGACCGCGCCGGCCGATCCACCACTTCCTTACCGCCATCACCTATAGCCTGGAGAGCATGGACTTGATAGCCGACAGGAAGCCGCGCGGCGCCTGTGCAGGCTCGGCTTGCTTCGTCGCCTCGCGATAGGCTGCCATCATCAAGGGATCTCGGGAGAGCATTCGGATCACGCACATGTTCGCATCAGGCGTCGGCTTTTCGAGTCGGTACCCGTGCTGATCACGTAGATACGCAGCAGCTGCCGCGCTTCTCGATCTGCCTGCTTGGCAGTTGATCACGACGAATGCTCGCTGCGCCGCCAGCGTGTTCAGTCGAGTTCGCAACTCCTCTGCCTTGGGCATCAGCAGGTAGTCGCGGAAGGTGCGCTCGAAATTGCTGCCGTACAGCGCGATGGTCTCCTCATCGAAGCCTGCGTCGATGAAGTGGTGATAGCTGACGCTCTCCCATCGGGTTTCGTCGATCGCCGCCAAGTCTTCGGGTCCATCGGAGATAGACACCAGGTGGCTGCCGGCGGCTGGCCGGAATCGTTCCGCATCGCCCCGGGAAAGGAATAGGCATAGTGGTTCTGGGGTTGTCATGTGACCTCGGCATTTGGGTAGAAGACGGACGTTGGCGCCGAAGCCGGCGGTAATGTGCAGGTTGCCAGTTCCTACCGGGACGCAATTTCGAATTCGACCCCTTTCCTGGTCTGCGATGCCTGTTCCATCACTCGTGATGTATGGAAAGCGCGTCGAGCGAGTTCACCCCCTTTTGGGGTGCGAATAAGCGCGCAGCCACCTGCGCGAAGCCTGGAAGATCTATGGAAGGGTTACGCGAGTGAATAAAGCGCGAGCTCCGCGACTGGGCTCATCGTGGGCACAGCGCATCGGTCGGCATCCAGCGAGAGCGCACGGCATGCTGAGCATGTCTACACAGGAGAACGAGATGAAAGCGATTAGCCGTTTGTTTTGGAGTTTGGTAGCTGGCTCCTTCCTGGGTACCGGGATCGCGGTTTTCAGCCAACTGATCGGCAAGGGCGGGGAAGAGCTTGGCTTCACCGCCTGGACGTTCTGGTACTACACAATCGGCCTGGGGCTGTGTGTCGGTTTGCTGGTCGGCTTCGATACCGTCCGTAAGTACGCCGCTTGGATGCTGGCATTCGTCATCGCGATCGGGCTCGTCATGAGCGTCGGATTTGTGGGCATGATGGATGTGCATGCCACCGGCGATATGGTCGAGCGGATGCAACAGCAGCTTGAGACTATGGCGCAGTTGATGGCTCAGGCGGTGATGTATGTGGCGCCGGGCGGGGTGGCCCTGGCCTACGGTCTGGTCGCTTATGACACGGTGCGGTCGGGAGCAGGGCGCCGCTTGGCGGCGCGTTGACTGGCGCATCCATCCGGCTGAGGCCTAGCGATGCGTAGGCCTATCCTCTTAGCTGCGGCGCCCGCCTTCTACCGCGGCGCCAACTGATCGAGGCTTCCAAACGCATCTTGCATCAGCAGCGCTTTCACCGCGCGGGTGCGGCGGGTCTGCAGCAAGTTCGGGGTGCCGCGCAGCATCTCCACAGCGCCGGCAATCTGCCTCGTGCGAGATCTCAGCCAGTTGGCGTCAGAGCTGATCGTGGCCCCAGCGTTGCAGGTCAGCAGGGCCTCGACCTTGTCTCGTAGCTCGTCGGTCATCACCACCCGTCCCAGGATGTGGAAGTCGTTATGTTCAAGCGTACGACAATCGGCGGCGGTCATTGCGGCGAGGTTAGAAGGGATACCGGCGCAGAACGCCTTGGTACCCAAAAGGCCGATCGCCTCCTGCAGCAGCTCGCCCGCTGACAGCGAGCCAGCCTGCAGGGGGATGATCACCCTGGCGCCGACGTCTATCCAGCTCCGTATGTCCCGCGCGTACCGGTGCCAAAGGAGCAGGGTCGCCTGCTGATCGCCCACTACGTCTGGGGCGACGATGCTCAGGTTTTCCGGCCGCAGGGTCGTGGTGCACAAGGCGCGATAGAGCGTGAGAACCCTGGGCCAATCCATGGGCAGCTGCCGGCGGAAAGCCGTGAACGCGCCTGAATCGACGAAGACTTTCCCGCCCCTGTCCAGGTGATCAGGCAGGGCCCGCAGCTGCTGCCTGAGCGTCACTCGATCGGCGACGACCCCAATTGCTATCCCGACGTCGAGAGCGGCTTGCAGGTCGCTGTCGGCGGTGAAGCCGGAATGGAACGCGATATTCCAGGGGAAAGGGGAGGGCATGGTCGGCGACTCGCTTAGGAAAATGCCTACCCTGTCAGCCTTTTGAAATACGCAAGTCACAAGCGCAATAAGTGAAGCTCTAACGCCTCTAGCCCGGTATCTGGAGCGCGGACTTGCATTTTGAAAACTCGTGGGACCGTCGATCTACCCCAACAGAGGTAGTAGATATGACGAACCAGTGGTTTGAAGCGAAACGCCTTGAAAGGCGATGGGCTGTCATCCGTCGTGCCTTGGTCCGACGCGGCACCAACTTGACTCAGTTAGCCGAAGCTAATCAGCTATCCAATTTGCGGACCGCCGCTAGAAAGCCTTTCCCAGCCGCGGAAAGCGCTATCGCGCTAGCACTTGGGGTGACCGTCGAGGCGCTCTTCCCAGAGCGCTATGGAGTCGTTTGGTCTGAGCGTGCCCAGAACACCTTCAATGCGCTCCTCGATCATCTCGGCGGCGCCACTGCTGCACAGGCTGGAATGAAAGGGTTTGGGATACATGTAGCCCAGTGGGAGACGCGGCCGGTTGATCTGGCGGACTACCCGGAGGCCGAGCCGGATCGCCTGCGCTGGATCAAGTCCAATTTGCGTCGACGTCAATTTGTGCTTGAGCACCTTGCCCATCATGCGGGCGCACGCCGGAGCGCGCTCGACGGTCTGGGCAAAACGCCCCATGTCGAGTTGCAGCGGATGATCGCGCGATGCCTGGGCGTCGCGCCAAAGGCCCTATGGCCTGAGCGTTACCACAAGGATGGCGAAGCGATCGTCAAAGGGAGCGACGCTGCGGAGCAGCCGGAGCGTACTATCGAAGAATATGATCGACTCAGCCTTCGGACAGGGCTCTGGTTGCCGTTACGCGATCTTGTTGGCTTGCCTGGACTGCAGGGACGCTTTACCGCTATCCGACGGCACGCAATTGCTCAACGGTGGGTCCTCCGTTCCCGCTTCGAAGTTACTGAAGTGCTTTTCTCGTCGCTACCCGCTGAGACGAAAGTGCACCTGTTATCCCTCAGCTCCGATCCGGAAATTGAGAAGCGCCTGACCCTCGTTCATCCAACTGAGCAAGTGAGCCTGTCATGCGCTCACATGGCAGAAAGCGTGCTCGCGGAAGTGAAATCAGCCGACGGCGGCGTTCATCTCAACCTCAGTGACGGATCCGGCGCAACCTACAACATACGGATCTGCCGCACGGCGATTCCAGCGCTTGCCGTCGCGTTGCTCGGTCAGGCGAGCGATGGCACTGAAGTGCTGGATTAGCAAAGTTAGGTTCAGCCCTTAAAGCGGTAGGAATCGAAACCATCGAGCTCTTTGGCCTTGCCATGCTGTGTAAAGCCAAGGAGCTACGTCCATGAACACAGCTGCAGTCTTTGCCGCGCTATCGCGCGCAGGTATCGAATCCTTCCCCTGGTGCCCGGTTGAGAGCGAGCTTTCGCCAAAGCAGATGCATCGTCTGTTGCAGCGGCTGCTGACTGAGCCCTATGCCGACGGTTACCTCGCGATCAGCGAAGGTGTCGACTACGGTGCGTTAGCCCGGATACTGACCAAGCTTGGAATCCCAGGAGCTCCGGCATTGGTCCGGCGCATGGTAGACCACGCGCTACGGTTGGATGCAGAGGCTGAATTTCTCGCCGCGCACATGGAGCGTATTCGCACCAGAGCTGAGCGGCTCTATCAGGCTGGTTATCTACGCAACGCTCATGTGAACGATCGTAGCGCTGGCGACCATGACGGTCGCACCTATCAGGTGCTCGAGCTCATCAACGAGACGCTGGACCGGTCCAATTTGCGGCAGACCACGCCGAAATGCGTGCGGACTCTCGCCGGCTTGGAAGCTGCGCACCGTCAGACGCTGGGTTGGAGGCGGCACCTACCTCGCCCGGGAGTCCTGGGTTGGCTCGGAGCGATCGCCTTTGCCGATGCCGCTGCGGCGCTTTGGAAAGGACGTCTGATTTACGGCCTGGCAGTGGGCTCGGTAAGCCTTGCACTACTTGGCTTAGCCTGGAGCGAGAAGCGACGTGCGTCGAGGGGTAGGAAACCTCGCGCCGCACCGCGCGACGATTTGATGTGCGTGTCGCCGCCAGCTGTAGGCCAAGTCGTCCAAGTCGAGCGCGGTAACAAGGCCACCTGATGCAGATCATCTTCGGTATCGACGCGGCTGAGCAAAAGAAGAATCGTCAGGTCCCGGTCATGTGGGACAGCGACAAACTGGTGAATGGCCACACCCTCCTGGTGGGGATGTCCGGCTCGGGCAAGACCTACACCTTGCGCAAGATGATCAGCCACATGCTGCAGTCCTGTGGCAGGCACATTCCGCGGATCCACATCTTCGACGTGCACGGCGATCTGTCGATTCCCGGGGCGTCGGAGGTTCGTTTTTCCGAGCGCACCAACTACGGCCTCAATCCGCTTCGCGTGAACCCCGATCCGCACTTCGGCGGTGTGCGAAAGCGCGTGCAGTCCTTCCTTGCCACCATGAATCGCAGCATGCGCCAGATGGGGCCCAAGCAGGAGGCTTGCCTGCGCAATGTGCTGAACGACGTCTACGCCCAGTACGGCTTCAGGCAGGAGGATCCGAGTACCTGGATCGTGGAGGAGGGCGCCGCGGTAGTCATGACTGACGGTAACGACGATCGCTTGTTCATCGACGTGCCCAAGGGCGAGAAGGACGAGGCCAAGGCCCTGGGCGCGCGCTGGTCGGGCGCCCCGTTGTACAGCTGGTGGGTACCGCAGATCGAGTACCAGGGCGCCATCACCCGTTGGCCGCCCAAGCTCATGGGGCGGGCTCATCCCAGTATCCGCGACGCGCTACGCATGGCGCAGAACATCCTACAGCAGTCGTTTCTAGGCTCCGGCGCCGAGGCCGTCACCTACCTGGAGGTGGCCAACCGCGCCGCCCAGGGACACCGCAAGAAGGTGATCCAGGCCCTGCGCAAAGGGCAAAGCCAGTTCGACGAAGAAGCGGAGAAAACGGAGCTCGACAAGAGCAAGCGCAAGGCCATCGACAGCTATACCGCCTATATCGATGCGATCACCACCGGCAAGGAGCTCGACAGCCTGATGCGCTACGACAGCACTGATGTGCTGAAGTCGGTGGTCGATCGGCTGCAGAACCTCGAGGCGATCGGCATCTTCAAGTCGGGAATTCCGCCCTTCGACCCCACCAATCCGGTATGGCGCTACAACATCCACGCCCTGTCGATGGAGGAGCGCAAGCTGATCGTGCTCTTCCGGCTGGAGGAGCTGTTCCTGGCGGCTGTCGAGCGCGGCGAGCAAGACCACATCGTCGACGTCGTGATCCTGGATGAGGCCCACATCTACGCCGACGACGACCCCGAGAGCCCGATCAACCGCATCGCCAAGGAGGCGCGCAAGTTCGGCCTGATGCTCGTAGCTGCCTCGCAAAGCCCGACGCATTTTCCTGAGGACTTCGTCGCATCCGTTGCGACCAAGGTCGTCCTCGGCATCGATGAGATGTACTGGCGCCAGAGCGCCACCAAGCTTCGTTTGCGGGAGGACGCCCTGGCCTGGGTGACCCCGACGAAGACCATGTTGGTTCAGCTGAAGATGAAGGGGGAGACCCAGAATGACTGGTTCTGGTGCACGATTGCTTAAGGGGCTGCTGCTGGCCGCGTTTGCCAGTCTGCCGCTGGCCGGGGCCGTTGCGGCCGAAACGCCGGACGAACTCCCCCTGCTTGATCGCCTGGAGGCGGTGGCCATCCCGATCGGCCGCGGCGCTGTGCTGCAGGACGCTCGGGGCTGCCTGTGGGGGGTACGGCCAGGCCAAAAGGTCCCGCAGCTCGTGGCCATCTCCGATGAGGCTGGCCACGCGTTGTGCCGCGGTGCTGCGTCAGGTGCTGAACCGGGGGCTGAGCCGGAACCGCAGGTGCGCCGCACCCCGCTGGTGAATTAAGCGCGCGATAAGCGATAAGGGGGTCTACTGCGCACTATTGGCGGTATTTGTCTGGCGAGCTATCCCTTCATCGGATCAGCCGAACGAATGACTCGCCGTCCGTATCTGGTGATGCATGCGTTTCCTCTAGCGGTGGCCTCGATGTGCCTGGTAGTGATTGCTGAAGATGAGCCGCTTCTTGTGGAGATGCTGACCGAGATCTTCGAGTCCGAAGGCCTCGACGTCACTGCCTTCGCGACGGCGGACGATGCCTGGCGACACCTGCAGATCGCGGCGCAAGCGCCGGATCTCTTGTTCACCGACGTGCGAATGCCCGGAGCCATGGATGGGTTGGCCCTGGCCAAGCAGGTGATGGCGCGCTGGCCAGCAACTTCGATCGTCGTATCGTCCGGCGATGTCTCAGCGACACCGGAGCTACCGAAGGCCTCGTTCCTTCCTAAGCCGTGGTCGTTCGGTCAGCTGACCACCCTGTGCCGCAACGTCCAGGCGCTCCACCAGCGCCGGGACTAGCCTGCGCGCTGAACAGCTCGGAGTTCTTCGGCACCCGGGCCGTCGAGCATCGACAGCAGGTGCTTCACCGTCTGACCTGGCTGCCGCGTGGCGCTTATCGCCGCGCGCCAGCGCTGGAGAGGATGACCCAAGCTCTGACAGGCGCTCCATGCCCACGCCTGCTGCTGCAGATCGTCAAGCTCAAACCAATTTACATCGTGGCCGTCGGCCGAGTCGGCGTGCAGCCGCTTTGCCTGGGCGGTCACGGCAAGCAGAAACTGGATGTGCTGCTCTGGAGAGAACGTCATGCCGGCGTACCTTTATTTCTGGGGTGGTGACGCCTACTACCGGGCTGGCGGCCGAACCTAGACGGTCTACAGTAGTACGATGACCTTAAGGAGGCGTTATGGCAGACCTTGAGTTTCTTCCCCAGCAAGCGCGGCTGCGCTGGGTCGCGCTGATTGAGCAGATGGCCGTTATGGGCCTTGGCCACCTGGTTCGCCTCTACGGGCAGCTGGAGGGATACATCCTGGCCCTGCTCGATGTCGGTTCGATTACCGCACCACAGCACCGACATCTCGTCCGCCTGGCCAGCGAGTGGTTCGCCCAGTGCCGGGCCGAGTACCTCAAGCGCAAACAGAAGCCTCGGCGGCGGATAGCGGGCGCGGTTCGAGACAGGATCGATGAGAGTCACAGGCGGCCAGAGCGCGCCTGAGCTGAGCTACTTGGCGTGGCAGTAGAGAGCCGCCAAGGAGTGATCGAGCCAGTCCGGCGAGGCCGGTGGCTCGTTCAGCAGGTTCGGGTGCGAAGCTGCCAGGCTGGCGGCGTCGAGCTGCTGGGAGCTCGACGCCCGATCCGCTGACATCGGGCAGCCGTCGACGGCGTTGCCCCCGGACAGCGATCGGCTCAGCGGGCCGGCGGAAAATGCGATGCTGATGGCGCCGCAAAAGCCGACTGCGAGGAGCGTCCCGCTCGTGGTGCCCTGGGTGATTCGCTGAAGAAGGTGCATGCTGCCGAGCTCCGGTTTGATCGACAGCAGCAGGGTAGCCAGGGCCAGTCTTCGAAAAGCCTGAGTTCGACCCAGCGCCGGGCGTTCAAAGCTGCGATGTAGGCTGGAGCGCAGGGTTGACCCACAGGCCGTCGAACCCGCGAAAGAGTGCCGCTGCGCCCATCACGTGCTCGAGGATGTTCTCGACGCAGATC
Source organism: Pseudomonas sp. SHLD1 (assembly GCF_028640935.1). Lineage (NCBI taxonomy): Bacteria > Pseudomonadati > Pseudomonadota > Gammaproteobacteria > Pseudomonadales > Pseudomonadaceae > Pseudomonas > Pseudomonas sp. SHLD1. The sequence goes on along the minus strand of NZ_JAQZAD010000027.1, from coordinate 104,005 downwards.
CAGCGTCGCCCGGCTTCTTCGGCGGCCCGCCCGACCATCATGCGGCCGGCGAACAGATCCACCACCAGGTCGTCCGCCTCAGTCAGCCACCGTATGAGGAAGTCCGCCAAGGCGAAGGGGAAGGGCGCGCTGTGCGCTGGTAGTCCGGCTTCGACCAGCGCCTTCCGGTGCTCACGGCCGCGTCTGCAGCTGTGGCCAATCTGCAGCACGTTTTTCGGTATGGCACCCTCTGTGGGCGCCGCGAAGCTACCCGGGCGCAGGCGGTAGGCGCCGTCGCCATAGGAGGTCTGGCGCGTCTCGCCCCCGGCCGCGATGAGCCTGGCTTGCCGATCAGAATGCGGTACCAGGACCCGCCGGTTATTCGCTTTGCATCGAAGCGGATCAGGCGAGAACCAGTAGCATGGCTCCCAGGCAACGTTGAGCTGTTGCCGGCTGAGGCTCGCCCACTGGAGGGGGCCCGGTGCCTTGCTGCGGTTCTCCCACACCAGGCGGTCCATCAGGTGCAGGCCAAGACGATCTTCCAGGGCGATGACGAGACGCTCCAGATACGTGGAACGCGCCGGCGATCGGTGAAGGAAGATGTCGTTGGACAGGTTCAGGACCAGGCTACCGGTGCTGGCAAGGTTGCCCAGCAAGGGCTCGATCGTGCGACAGATGAAGTCGGTGAATTCGCTCGCCTTCGGATTACCGTATCCCCGTGGTTGCTGCAGAGGATAGGGTGGGGAGGTGAGTACGAGGTCGATGCGCGCTTCCAGCCCCTGCAGCGCCTGCGGCGAATGGCCAAACAGCGCCAGGCCCAGCGACGTGCTGAACCCCAGCAGCGTGACCTGCGGCGCCGCTCAATGCATCCCGCGCTTCGCCTTTTCGGTCAGTTGCCACACCCCTCGTTCATGTGGAACGCGCTCGAGGATGCCGCAGGCCTTGAGGGTCTGCTGATGCCAGCTAATCTCGCGCGTTACGGGGCTGCGGGGCTGACCGGCCGCGCCAATTGGCTGCTTGGCGTGAACCTCCCGGTCCTTGAGCCCTGCGGCGGCGCCGACGAGGCGGTAGAGCTCCGCGTTGGCCAGCGGCCGATCCGGACAGTTCCGGAAGGCCGCTTCGACGAGAGGGAAGAGGTCGAGCTGTGGAGATTGGACCATGGTGAGGACGGCTCAAGGTGGAGGGATACGCCTCATCTTTCCAGGCGTACCGGAAATGCAAGGGCGTGGCCTAATCCAGTAGGCGCTCAAGGGCCGGCTGGTAGGCGAACGGCGCGAGCGATCCGCCGATGCGAATCTCCTCGTCGGTCAGGGGACGATGGTGCGGCGCGGTCGCGGTCGCAGCGAACGTCGGGTCGGCCCTCAGGACCTCCAGCAATCCGTAGTAGAGGTAATGGAGCCGGGAGTGGTCGTCGTGGTCGTTGCGGCTGTGCGCGACGGTGATCAGCTGCGACAGCGCCAGTAGTGAGCACAGGTAGCTGGCTGCTTCGAGCGAAAGGGATTCTTCGACCTGGCCTAGGGTCGCCGTCACAAGCCCGTCCTCGACAGGCAGCACCAGGGCGAAAGTCCCGTTGAAGTAGCGGCGAAGCTGATAGGCGCCATTGCGGTACCCGGATCCCAGCACCTGGCGCATGTTGGTCAATACCAGGTCCTCGAACGGTAGGCAGTAGCAACCGAGGAGGTTGTAGAGCTCCTGGGTGGTGGGCTCGCTGGTGACGACGAGCTGCAGCGCGTGATCATTTCTGTGCATAGCAGATTCCTCAAGTTGAACCTGCTCAGCATCCACGAACCGCGGTAAATGCAAACGGCCATTCATGCCGCTTGCGGGACCGGTTCGAAGGGGGCTGTTGACCCTGGGCGCCGGCTTGACTAGGTTGCCTTCCCTTTGGCCTGTTGCGGCGCAGCGCCTAAGGAACCGGAGGCGCGATCAGCGCTCTGACGAGTCAGGTTGCAATTGGCTGCGGATCAATAAGCTACCCATGACCCCGCGCGAGAAGCGCAGCACCTGGGTGGAAGAGAGGATATGGAAGCAGCAACGATGGAAGAGAGCGTGGCGTCCCATACGCCGCGGTGGTCGGATTGGCCGCGATGGATCAAGCAGGCTGTCCCGTTATTCGTGCAGGTGCTACCCGCCTTTGTCGCATTGACGCTGCTGGCAGCGTTCACCACGGTGAGCATTCTGCTCATCTTGGGCAAAGCGGCCTTTCACCTGGTCAGCCTGTGCTCGCCGTTGATCTTCCTGGTGCTGGCGCTCGCGCTCCGGCGTGCAGGGATGCTCGGAGACCGCTCCGTCCTGCGCACGGCCGTGGGCACCGGGTCACCGTGGCGAAATTTCTTTCGGGTAGCGGCGCCGCTTGCCCTGGTCATCGGCATTGCGCTGAACGCGCTGGCGGTCCTGGCGATGCTTGGCTCCGATATCGGCGCCTGGAAGCGCGGGGCGCTACCCCTCACCACCTTGCCGCTGGACCTCTTCAGCGCGGAGAAACGCCCGCTGCTCGTGATGCTCTACACCACCGCGGTGGAACAGCAGCTGAGCCTGATGCCGCTCTTCGTCATCATGGGCGGCCGGCTCGAGCCGTACCTGGTGGCTGCAGTCATGGCCGGTCGAGAGACATGGTCTTCCGCGCGGGCCGTTCAGGCACAGCTCAGCAAATCGCAGAAGCTCGTGCTCGGCCCGATGCGGCTGCTGACGCTGTGCGGAGTGACCCTGCAGGCGACAGCGAGAGCGCTGGATGCCACCAGCAACTGGCTTGGTGTCGCGCTGCTTCTGGTAAGCATCGGTGGCTGGCTGTTCTACTGCTGCCTGATCGCCGTAGCCGCGCGCGACATCACCGACCCGCACCCGCGATAGCGCCTTTCTGCGCGCGAAAAAAAACCCGGCCATGAGCCGGGTTTTTGCTGCTCCGCTTCCGCGGAACAGTGTTGGAGCCTGATGCGCCAGTCGCCTGGGCCCTGCAGTGCAGGGTGGAGGCGGGTTCGCCCGTTCCGACAGGAGATCCTGATCGGATGTAGCGAACCCTCGCACCATCTCTGCAACTGCAGCTGTTTTGTAGGTAAAGATCACCCGGGGCACCGTCTGCTGGCCCCACCGTCGCATAGCGAAAGATTCTTTCGCTATGCGACAGGACCTCTACCGAAGTAGAGCTCCCAGCACTTATGGCAGTGGCCGCCTTCTGGACGTATGAAACCGGGGGCGCGTGGGCATTTGATGCGCGCGCGACAAATCGGCTAAGGATCAGCGGAGTGATCGGCAACCGAGTTGAGTGTAAGAATCTTACAGAGGAGCAGTGGGCCTGAAAGAGCCTGCTGCGAAGAGAGTGCTGCCATGCAGCTGGTGGAGCATCCAAAGCACAGGCGTTGGATTAAGAGCGCCGATGATGACAGCGCCGGCGGTGCCGCACAAGGCCCGCCGGCGTCGGTCCGCGTGATTACTCGCTCTGGAGCCAGCTTTCGACGGTATCGGCACCGTGCTCGGACTTCCAGGCTTTCAGAAGCTTGTGGTTGCCACCCTTAGTCTCGATGATCTCACCAGTTTCGGGGTGCTTATAGCGCTTGAGCGTACGCGCCCGGCGCTGTTGCGGGGCTGCGCCCGAGTTGCTCTTGGACTTGCTGCCAGAGGCAGAGCCGGCGTTGGGGTCCAGGATTGCAATGACGTCGCGCAGCGACTTGTTATGTTCGCCGAGCAGCGCTCGCAGCTTCTTCTCGAAATCGAGTTCTTTCTGCAGGCGTTCGTCGGTATTCAGCTGTTCAAGACGCTGTTGCAATTCTGCAATAGCGGCTTCGGTCTGACGGTATTCTTGGATCAGGGACATCGTGATCTCCTCAAGATTAGGCGGTGGCTGCCGTTATAGCCTTTTCATTTATAAATGACTAGGAAAAAACGCAAATTAATTATTGGGCGTCACGGACGCGCCAATGGCGGTTGAGTTTGGGGGGAATACCCCATTGCGTTTTTGGGGAAGCGTGATTCCATGGATAAAACCAACACAGGAGTAACACCATGAAAATTGTTCGGCTGGTGGCTTTGGCCGCCGCAGTAGCCGCCGTTGCCGGTTGCGCTACCAATAACACGGAGTCGAAGCCGGTACCCGATTCAGCACTCGTTGCTCCCCACTTCAAAGCGTGGGACGGCAAGACATCTAGCCTGATGTTTGCGAACGAAGAACCGCTGCGCTTTTCGAGTAGTGTCACTGCCGCGGATAAGCTGTTCGCAGTGTTTGGTATGCCCAGCCTGAGCACGGTCAAAGAGAAGGGCATCCGAAATCCCTATCTGCGCCAGGCCACCAAAGAGCAAGTGCTAGACGCTATCCGCCCCGCTACCAGCCCCAAGGCGGGCTACAACAACGACGGGTCGCTCATCGCCTACAACCTCATCGGCGGTGGTATCGGCGCTGCCGGGACCGCAATCACAGTGCTGGGGGACGCCACGTTCGATCCCCGGACCAAATTAGGCTTCGCATACTGCTTCGGAAAGAAAACCGAGACGGCCGATCTGAATGATGCCGTTCAAAAGTGTGGTGAAAAGGTCACTGGCCTGGTGAATAGCCTGTTTCAGCCAACCACACGGGTACTGAACATAGGCTTCGGCCAAGTTCGCGCTGGAATCGTCCGGTCCGGGACTGTTAGCAAAGTTGGCGAGATCTTCATTGGAACGGAGGCCTACGCGACTGACGGCTATGCCCCGCAAGACCGCGGGGGATATCCGGCCCGAATCGTAGCGATCCCTATTCAGCAAAAACTGGCTAGCGGTGTAGGCAAAATGACCGGCGCCGAACTAGGTGAGATTGGGCCAGTGGAATGGGCAGAGCTGCTTAAGCAACAGCTTCCCAAGGATATGGCCTTTTATCTCCCCAACGGCGATCAGCCGGTAGCGGTCTACTAACGAGCCGGATATCCAGCATATGAAATATGTAGAGATAGTCTTTGCGGCGACTGTAGTAGGCGCCCTGGTCGGTTGTGCCGGCCAGCCTGCAGCGTTGGACCCGAATGCCAAGGCGGTGACGCCGGCGCCACTGGCTTTGAAGGTGTGGCCGGGCTCCGATAACGCGGTGCAATTTGCCAATGAAAAGCCACTTCAGTTTTCTGCAGATGCAACGGCTGCAGAAAAGATTTTCAGCGTGCTGGGGATGCCGAGTTTTCAAGCGGTCCGCGCTGGGGCCTTTAGCATCCAGGCCGTGCAGAAAACGTCCGCCGAACAGACCCAACAGAACATCAGCTCGGTTGCGAGGCAGGCTCCGGCCAATCGTAATGCTGCTGAGCTTACCGCCTTCAACGCCCTGGGCGGGAATGTCGGTGCTGCGGGCTTGGCGGTCACCGTCCTTGGGAGCAACTCTTTCGACCCGCGAACGGAGATCGGTACCTTCGTTTGCTTCGAGCCCAAGTCCGGTACGAAGGATGCTGCGGCCGCTGTACAGAGCTGCGGGAACAAGCTGCTAGGTATGATCGAGCGGACGTTTGAGCCTATCCGCGCGGACGAAAAATCAACTTCTGCACGCCGCTTCATCGGACCGGTCGCTACGGAAACCGGAAAGAAGATCGCGCAGCTCTACGTCAACACCGAAGGTGTGTTTGTTGGCGATGGGTACGCGCCGGTCGACCGTGGCGCCTACCCGGCAACGGTGGTGGCGATAGGCTTCGACGCGCTGGTGGCAGAGGGCTTCGGGAAGAGGATGGGCTGGGTTGTGGGGGACGTAGGTCAGGTCGACTTGGGGAGTGCGTTAGGAAGGAATTTGCCTCGCAGCACAGCCTTCTTCCTTCCCAACCGCGAAACCCCCATCGCGTTTTACTGATGTGGCCGGGGGGCGGAGCTAGATTGCTCCGTCCCACACGCCTGCGCATAGCGCGGGCACGGCCGGCGCGAACTTGTCAAATCTGAGGTCCCAATGGCAGAACGTGTGTCTCGAAACTGCTTCTTTGTCCTACGCAAAGAGCTTCGCTGCGTCTCTTGCAAGTTCTGGACGCTCTCCCTTGAGTTGCGACAGCTGCAGCGTCGGCTGAACATTCTCGACGCTAAAGGGCAAGGCCTAGGCCTTTCGCAGGTGGACGTGAGGGCCTATCGCGATGTCCAGGTGCTCCAGTGGGCGCTCGAGGAAAGGCTAAAGGCTCTGGCGGTCACGTTGAAGGCATATGGCGAACAGCTTGTCGTGCTCCTTGCCGATATCGGAAAGGACACCACCCCAGAAGAACGAATGGCACTTTTGGGGGGACGGCCACAGGCTGTTTCGAGCACGGCGTGGGCGGGAAGCTGTCTTGAGCAGCTCGCGCTGCGGCACCGGGTCGAAAGCGCTTCGGAGGCCTCTATCAGCGGGCCGATAGCGACTGCCCTCATGGCTCACTGCGGGCAGTTGGCAGTTCCCGTGGCGAGGGGCAGAAGTACTGCAAGGAGGGCGACGGCTTTCCAGGTGGCGCGATCGCGTCCGGTCCGGCTTCGCGTTGTTGACCGGGAGACCTTCTAAAGCGGGTTCCACCCAATACAGGGACGGGACTCGAGACTTTGCGGCGGCCGGCTTGCTTATCGTTTGGGAAACCATGACCTATGGATCTCCCATGAAACCAGCATTGAAAGCTCATCTCCTCACCCTGGTATCCGCCGTAGCTGTCTCGCAGATCATCACTGCGGGCCTGTTCTATTTCGCCGGTGAGGAGTACCTCAACCGCAAGATCGCGGCCGGCATCGAGATTGGCGTGTTCGCCAAAGAGCGCGCCGAGAAGCAGGCCTGGGTCGAGGCACAGTTCGCTCGCTTCGGACGCGCGGCGGACCAGGTACCGAACGATGCCCGGGTTTATGGGGATCTGAAGGCGCGCTTTACCCTCGCCGAATTTTCCGATCTGGAATGCCCATTCTGCAAACGCCTGCACCCAAACCTCAAAGAGATCGTCGATAAGTCCAACGGTGCCGTTAACTGGCAGTGGCGCCATATGCCGCTCGGCTTCCACAACCCCGCAGCCACCGATGAGGCTATCGCTACTGAGTGCTATGCGGAGCAGAAAGGCAACCGGGGCTTCTGGGTGATCCTCGACCAGATCTTCGAAGAGTCGGCCGGTAACGGCGCCGGCGTGAAAGATCTGCCTGGTTTGGTATCCAGACTCGGCGGCGATATGAAGGCATTCAACGAATGCATCAGCAGTGGGAAGGTCAAGGACCGGATAGCGGAGCATGTCCGCATGGGCGAGAAAATCGGAGCGACGGGTACGCCTGCGACGGTAGTGATCGACAACCTGACCGGCGAGAAAGAGTTTGTCTCGGGCGCCCAACCGATCAGCGCGTTTGTCACGATCATGAAGCGGATGATGGCCGCTGAGCAGGCCGCGGCGAAGGCTGAGGCGGACAAGGCGCAAGGGAAACATCAAGACCAGGGCGATGAGGTTTCGCGAAAGATCCTTGGCTTTGGGTCCAAGGCGGACCAAGCACAGTAGGACCCGGTATCTGGTCTGCTGGGCAGGTGCGGGTGTCAGGGTAATCAACCAGTGTGATTGCCCCTGCTCCCAGCCGCGCAATCACCCCTAGCACCTGCCGCGTACCGGATCCATCGCTCGCCCATGCACCCGCGGGCAACGCTGCTCAGCAATGCCCACCTTCACTCAGCGCACGCCGGCGCCGAGCTGGCCAGGGTCATGCGTTTTTCCCTTCTGCCCATCTAAGCGTGCTCGGGTAGCAACGCTAGTCAGCCGCCTCTGCGAGCTCGATCGCTCGCCTCCGGCTTCGCTCGAAATCCCGCATGATCCCCAAGATGACAGAGTTGATGGCCAGCTGATGCTTAGCTCGCGTCGCTGCGACGTAGAGCAGGTTGAGCTCATCACGGCGCGCATCCGGCGCGAGCTCAGGATCCAGGGGGTCGGGATAGTCTTCGCCCAGGTAGACGTGTGTCCACTCAAGGCCCTTCGAGCGGTGCGCGGTCGAGAGGATGACGTCGGCGTCCTTTTCGTCCTTCTGGGTCAGTGCCCGCAGGCGCGCCAGTCGCTTCTCGATGTCCGGGAAAAGACCCACCACCTTAATAAGCCGGGCCATCTCGCGATCCTTGCTTTCCTTGGCCATGGCGAGATAGGAGGTCCAGTCGGCGAAGTCCTTCAGGAGGCGCTTGGACCGTACCTTGTCGGTCTTGCCCTGGCTGAACCAGACCAGGTCCTCCAGGTCGCCGATCTGGTACGCCTCAATGCCACCGACCCAGTAGAGCGTCTTTCCCTGAGGAGCGAACTCCAGCGCGGTCATGATCACCCCAGAGACCGTCCGGCAGAGGTACGCAGCTCCTCGAACGCCGTCGTCGAGCTGAGTTTTGATCTGCGTCGGCCGGCCAGCGCCGATGATCTTCAGCTGCTCGCCCTTGTAGCTCAGGATGATGTTGGCCACGGTGGCCACCGCCGGCCCGAAGCGGAAGGACTTCGTCAGGTAGAGATCGACGGAGTCATCCAGATCCGGATCGGACAAGGCGTTGTCAGCGCCACGGAACGCATACAGCGATTGATGGGGATCCCCGACGAATATCACTCGGCACGACTGATTTTTGATGAGCCCCAGCGTGATGCCGTTCAGATCCTGGGCCTCGTCCGCGAGGATCACATCGAAGCAGTCACTGAGGTCCGGTTTACTCAGGTAGTAGAGCTTGAGATACGCGTCGTGAAGGTGGGGTACGGTCGTATCCTGGGGATCGATCATGCGCCGCCAAACCTCTTTGGCCTGGAGAAAGACTTCCGCAATGAACGCCGGAGGCATTTCGGCCATGGGGCGTCCGTTGTACAGCGGCAGGTGATCCTCGTGGAACTCCTCCAGGTCACTGCAAAGGTACCCGTTGACCGTCGCAATGACCGCGTTGATCAATGCCCAGTCATTCGTTCCCAGGACGGCGCGCATGTCTGCCGGCCGCAACGACGCGCCAAGCTTGTGCTGGAATTGCCGGCCTACTGCTTTGAAGGCCAGCTGGTGGGAAGTCATGCATTTCACGTTGGACGGGAAACGCGCCTTTCCCTCGTCGGCAATGCTTCGGTTGTAGGCGACGTAGAGAAATCTCAACCTCGGGTACCGCTTGGTATAGCCCTCCAGCGAGGTGGTCTTGGAGGCTCCGGCGAAAGCCTTCACGCGGATCCGCGGGGCCTTGCATTCGTGGAACGCTAACTGCTCCGCTGTCCATTGAAATTCCACGCAGCATCCTCCTCTGGCAATGTCCCGATGCTATCGACTGCGGAGGGCGAAAGGCCGGCGGTTCGGGCCGGTAGAGGGCACGAACTGACGGTACCGCTGCGGTGTTGTTGAGTACGCTGGACCCCAATAAGGCCATTTCGAACGTCGCCGTGATGAGAAGCAGGTGTGTGATAGCTGAGGTAGCGTTGATGCTTGTCCTTGGCGGCTGGCTGACACCTGGTATTGCGGTGAGCGCGCTACCCACCGAGCCTGCGGCGCCTGCAGATACCTCTTCCGGCGAGTGGGTTGATCCCATTGCTCTGAACGTCGCGAACCTTCGCACTCGCGCGTGTGCTGGGGATGTTTCCGCGTCCGCCGCCATAGGGCGACTCTACCTGTTTGGCAACGGCACCTTTGAAAGAGACCTGACCCGAGCGATGCCTTTCCTGCGGTACTCCGGTGAAAGAGGAAATAATCAGGCCGCCGCCGATTATGCGATCTCTTTGGTCACGGCCAGCCGTGAGCCCGACATCCTGTTGCGAGCAGCCGAGTGGGCTAAATTTTCGGTTTATAGAAACCCCACCTATCAATCAATGCAGGCGCTGCAGCTCGTGAAATTAGCGGCGAAAGGGGTTGACCTTTCTGCTGGCTTACAAGCGGGGACCCGCAGGGCGATACTTGCTAACTTAGGAACTGTGCCAGATGGTGAAGTTGGTCCTTGCAGAAGCCTATAGCGCTGCGAAACCCTGGGTCTCGTTATTACTCCATGCAGTAGCAGCGATGCTATGGCTCAATGTTGTTCCTTGGGCAGATCCCCTATTGTTGTTTTTTGCTTTGCCCGGTCTGGCATTCGGGGTTTCGATAATAGCCTATACCCTTGTCCTTTCGACACTGCGCCATTTGGATACCAAGAAAAATCGGGCTGGTTACATAAGGCTGTGTCGACTCGCATGGGAAACGCCGGTGGTCGTATCCGAAGAGTTTTCAGAGCCAAACCTGACCCCGCTTCGAAAAACGGCGCTTCCACCATTAGATAGGAACCGATGCTGGTGCTTTGAAGTAATAAGTAACAAGTATCCCCGTTATGTGGCTAGAGGGTATTTGCTTCCAGACGAGGATCGGCTGCACCTGGCTCTGGTGATTGGTCTTCCTGGTCAATGGCACGAGGCGTGCTATTGCACCGCGTCGTGTGACGTAGAGGGATCGGTGTATCGCGTCAACCAGCTTTATGGGCCGTTGAAGGGTTGGATAGGACAGGGTTCCCAAGTTGGGCTTGATTTAAATTCGGATAGTCCATCCATCTATGGCCAGTCGTTTGGGCACTTGAAAGTATCAGTATCGAATGTGCCTCCGGTATTAAGACGTTTCGCCAATATGCCATAAATCGACAGGAGAGGCTTCAGGCGTTCGTATAGGCCTGTCGGCTGGGCAACAGGCCCTATCGGGGTTTCTGCGGCACGCTATTGTTCAGCCTTTCGAACTCTTCCGTCGTGCCCATGTTGAGTACAGCTCGTAAGTGGAAGCGATCATGTTCTGCGTTACCAAGAGCAGCTTCCTTTTGATTGTGGTGGGGATCGTCAGCGAGCCTAAGCGCTACCATCACCTCACAGTGCCCTAACTTTGAAAGCTCGGTAGCAGAAACAGAAAGCTTTTCGCGACGCTTACCTTTCATATTTCCAAACTCCAATGGTTTGCCTGCCTTTACCTTAATCGCACCAAGCAAAAACGCAAGATAGCGTAGCGCGAGTGAGCGCTTGCGTTTTCAATAACAGAGGTATGCTGGTTTTAATAGCGAACCAAGGACTTAGGATATGCGCCAGAACTGGAGTGAACCGATACCCCCACCTCTTCGCGGAGGACAGGTCGTGTTGTCTGAACGGGATATCGAAACCGATGTGCCGGTGCCGATGCACGGGCGGGTAGACCAGGTATTCCTTGCCGGCGGCTGGCTGGTGGTCGTTGACACAAAACGGAGGGCGGCCGCGCGCGTTTACCTCAAAGACGTCATTCAGCTGAGCGTGTACGCAGCGATTCTTTCCCGCCAGAGCCAAACAGTTCTGGGCTCTAACTGGCCCGTGGCGTCGGAGGGCTACGTGCGATTGGTGACCCCACAGGGCGTCACCTATACGGCCGTGCGGCTTCTGCCCAGCAGCGTGATCATTAGCCTGTGGAACCGCTACTGGATATTGAAAGGGCAAGGTGCGAAGGCCCGTCCCAAGATACCGGCGGCGGGGGTGTGCAAGGCTTGCGTAAAGCGTACGGGCTGCCCGGTAGGACAGCGCCTGTGATTGGATGCAACGCGCCCAGCCGAGCTGCTGGGCGTGTCACTTAGTGGCGTGTGGCGGAGGGGGCGGCGGCGCGTGCGTCGATCTGATGGCCGACGCCAATCTCGACCTTCTCTTCGACTTTCGCGATGTGCGCGGCGGCTTCGTCTGAGAGCTTGAGGAATGCCTCGTAATCGGCCTGGGGAATCTCTACTGCAACAGTGCCTTGGGCCACGTTCGGGACCGCTGTAGCTCGTAGCCGCTCGGAAAAGCCGGTGATAGTCGAGGCCATCTGAGAAACAAACCGTTTGCCGATGCGACGTGTCGGCCTACCGATGTCACGCTCGGTGAGACGTACTGGCCTGTTCGGAGCCGGCGTTCCGGGTGCCTGCCCGCCGCCTTCAATGCCGCCGTCGGCGACAGCTTCCTTGGCCAGGAGGGCTACCTGATTGTGGTAGGCCTCGAGGATGAGTTTTTCGGCATCGGACGGGTGTGCGCGGGCAACGTCCAGTGCGGTGTGGGCCTTGATGACACCCTGGTCGATCAGCTGCTGGATCGACTCCGGCAGTCGAAGCAGACGCAGGCTTTCCCGGACATGGGCGCCGCTGAGCTTGATTGCTTTACCGATGGCTTCCGTCGTCCAACCTTCGTCGACCAGCTTCTGATACCCGTGCGCACGTTCAATTTGCGTCAGGGGAAGTCGCTGGTCAGCCGTGAGCGCCCGGACTATGGGTGAGGTGAGACCGCGGGCTTCGTAGACTTCCACACGCTTAATCATCACGCCTCGCTCACGAGCGATCATCGCGGCGCGGATACGGCATACCCCTTTGCGGATGTAGCAGCGGCCGTCGACGACTTGCACCTCGACCATAGGGATATGGTCGTTGTCCATCCAGGCCTCGACCAGGCTTGCGATATGCGCTTGCACCTTAGGCGATTCGTAGATGCGCATTTTGCTTCTGGGGTCCTCTTCCAGAATCGCAGGGTCGAGCCAGGTTTGCGTAGCGGAGCCGACGACCTCCGGATTGGTCGCCCCGATCGCCTTGCAGAAGGCAGTCAGGCTATTGATCGAGCGTTTCACTGGTTCGATGGGTGCTTGGCTGTCGTTCATCTCGGTTTTGCTCCGCGCTACGTACGTCGTGCTCTGATCTTTCGATGGACGTATTGCGCAATGAAACCCGCCGCGAATTCGGCCGCAACTACCAGCGCGACCTTCGCGCCGTTCTCCCCATAGCTCAAGGTGAGTAGGTACCAGCTACCCGGTACCGCTGCCGCTATGAAGCCGAGGAGAAAGGCGATGCTGTCGGATCGATTGGCTGTCGATTTCATTGCAGAAGTCCTGTTGAGATGCTCAATGTACGCAAGGCCGCAATAACGCAAGTCGCGAGTTCATGCCCTGGCCAGGGGTGAACCTGGGCCAAGCGCCGAGTAAGTCGCGGTACCGTCCCTGCAACGTTAAGGGGGATCCCATGCAAAAACTCTTCGTCGCCTTGGTAGCAGGGAGCTTGCTTGTTGCTTGCTCGAGCCACAACAAGGACACCGTGCCGCAGCCGCAGACAACTTACGTTCCAACCCGTCTGGCCCACGAGTTTTACAGTAGCTGGGGGCATGACGGCCGCGGCGGCGCAGCTCTACGGAAGCTGGCGTATCAGCACGTGATGGGAAGCGAGGACGTTGTGATGACGACCCATGGTAATTACCACGATCTGCAGGTGGCGCCGGACGGCCGAGGCCCGAAGGACAGCGTGGCGGTCACCGCGGTCACCTATGGTATGGGGCGTGCGATCGACCAGGCCCTGGCATTCTCGCCGCCGGCGCCTTCAGCTCCGGTCAGCAAGCCGGTGGTTGCCGGCAGCGAGGCCGAATATCTCGTCGCGTACCGAAAGTTCTGCAAGGGTGCCGGTATGGCCCTGACGGAGCGCGAGTGGGAACTGGTGGCAAAGGGCGGTCCTAAAGGTGTGCCGCCTTCTCTCCGCGGGAAGTGCCTGCAAGCGAAGTGATAGGGAGGCGCCGGTCGTTCGCCGGCGCGCCATCGCAGCAGTCCTACTGGCCTGCAATGTACCGGTACAGCGCAGAGCCATAACTCACCCAACCTACCAGCACGCCAGCGGCTATTCCGCTCGCAAGCAGCGCGAGAAACAGGATCGGTAGCTTGAGACCAAGCATCCGCTGGCTTGTCCATGGCAAGGACGTAGCGTCGTCGCGGTGCCGCTCTGGATTGAGGTCAACAGCGATATCGGGATAGTCGTCCGCCTGACGCGACCTTGCGTCGAAGATCACCATGTCTGCTATGGCACCCAATGTCTGCTCGTTTCGGGCGATGCTCGCCTGCGCTTTCCGTAACGACGCCTGCTCCAGTTCGCCCCTTTTCTGTGTTCTGCCACTTCGTGTCATCAAGGTGCTCCGGTCTTAGGAGCAGCGAGTGTATGGCGCCGTCCACGCCCGTTAGCGGCTAATCCTGGCCAATTTCGGGCTGTAACTCAGCAACCCTTCCCCGCTTGACCTGAAAAAATGACATCAACTTTGGAGGCCTTGATGCGTTTTTTCAAAAGATGGTTCGCGCCGAAAAAAACCGCGGCGAAGCCTCTCGCCAGCGTGCGTGATATTCAACTGCTCGACATGAGCGCGCCTGAGATCCAGCAGTACATCCAAGCTGGCGATGAAGCGCTGCTCCGGTACCCGCCGTTTCAACGAGGATGGCCAGCCCGTGTCCCGGGGACAGTGTTGCTGCAGCCTCACAAAGTGACCCTTCAGAAGCTCTCGAGTGGCGTACGCATGCCCAATCGAGGCTTCGATCGCTTACTGCTTCCGGTTTTCGAGGGAGTAGCTGAGTTCGTGCACCTGCTCCCGGCTTCCCAGTCACATCATCACCGGGGCCCAGGTGGGTTACTTGCGCACTCGTTGGAAGTGGCGATGTTCGCGTTCAACAGCTGCAAATGCACTTCTTTCGACTACGCCTTGTATCCGGCGCAGCGATTGGTGAGGGAAAACCGTTGGTACGTCGCCGCGGTGTTGGCCGCTCTCATGCACGACCTGGGCAAGGTGCTTAGCGACGTCGTCGTAGCGGACGAGATGGGCGATCGCCATTGGGACCCTATGGGCCCGTCCATCCCGGTCTGGGCTGCTGAGCACGATATCGACCGCTATTACCTGAGCTGGACGCCGAATCGCCACGGCATTCACCGGGACCTCGCGGCCACGCTCATAGCGCGCTTTCTGCCTCAGGAGCTGCTGATATGGCTGCGGGCTGAAGGCGCGGACATCTACACCGAGATGGTGAATGCCATGTCCGGACGCGAGGGCGATAAAGCCCTCGCGTTGATCGTTTCGAAGTGCGACTCGAAGTCTGTCGAGCTCGACATGCAGAAGCACGGCGGGGACGCATCTCGTCAATTTGGCATGGGCAGCGGCGTGCCGATACCGGCGCTGGTGCTCGATACGATGATTCATTTCCTCGCTACGAAAACGTGGCGGATCAATGAGCCTGGCCAGCGGGTATGGATCATCGGTGGGGAAGTCTATGTCGTATGGTCCCAGTCAGCGGCGGAGGTCGCGGAATACCTTCATTCGCAGGGGGTGAAGGCAATTCCCAGGAGTGCGGACGTCCTCGGCGGCATACTGCTAGATCACGGTGTCGTCGCCAAAGCCGACGATGGCTCGATGTATTGGCACACGACCATCGACATGATCAACGTCGGGCGGGAAAAGCCGATCACCCTCAAGTGCCTGAAACTGGTCAATCCGGAGGCACTCTTCAAGTTCGAAACGCCGCCGGCATCGGTGGCCGCTACTGTGGGGTTACCGCCGAACGAATTGCGCTTCGACTTACCACACGCGCGCGGTACTGCTGCTGCGTCAGTAGAGGTATTGCCGGAAGCACCGCACCAGGAAGGTGTTGATGCCACGCTACCAGCCCCAGCCCCAGCGCCTACCGCTTCCAAGGATAATGGGAAAGACGCTAAGCACCCTGGTGGACCCAAAGCACCCAAAGCGCCTGGTAGGCCGCAAACGGTAGAAAAGGTTGGCCTTGTACCCCGTACGGCGACGCATAGCGGCGGTGGGCTACTGATACAAGGTGCGGCGCCTGGCGACGACATAGCGTCTGGATCTGTTACGAAAGAGCCCCACGTTGTGTCGCTGTCGTCCACGCTCGACAAGCGTTCGTCATCGAAGGGCAGGTCTACCGGTTCTTCGAAAGAAAACGCAGGAAGCCGCGACGGCGGCGCGGCCCTCGCCGAGCAGCCTGATGTCCCCCAACCGGCCCCCACAGGGTCGCCGGCGGATCCCCAGCATCCGCAGTCATCCGCAGAACAGGTGACCGAACGTTCAGGGGCAGTCATACCGATTTCACCTGGTCCAACCGTTCGGCACGCTGATGCGGTCTACGCCCACGATCACTTCGATATCGATGACGAGGTGCTGGAACTCGTTGGCATGGATCTTCCGGATCGGGCCCTGGTAGCGCCGGCGGCCACACCAGCTGATCCAGCCATGCCGGCCGTGATGCTATCCACGCCGCCGACAGAGCATTTACCGCCGATACAGGGCAGTGCGGACAGCCCTGTATCGTCGATGGTCATACCCGCGGCGCTCATTGGCTCGGGCGAATTTAGCTTCGGTCAATTGCGTGCTGTCGGCAGCGCCGAGGGCATTGCGCTACCGGGGGACTCGCCCCTAGCGGTCGAGCTGCCCGCCGAAATGGAGCGGAAACGCTACCCGGTTCTGGATGGACAATCGCCTGACCAACCGAAGGCTACCAGGCCGCCGATGAAAGCAGCGACCGGCGAAATTGACGTCGTGAAAGATTCTTACACTGCCTCCCCAGCCTCTCGTCCAACGCAGAGAGTTCCTGCTCCCAACCAGGCCGTGAACATCGAACCGGACGCGACAGCAGCACCTGGAAGGACGCTGAAAGAATCTCACAGAGGTGAGGACGCTGGACGTGAACCAGCGTCACCACGGCCGAAGGCTCGTTCGGGTGATCCCCGCAATGGGGCGGATACCCGCGCGGCAGCGCCGGTTACGGGCGAAGGCATTGACGACAAGGGTAATAGCGCACTCGCCAGCCAGCCACTACCCGCGGGAAAGGTCGGTGGTAGGGCTGAGCATGCCCCTACTGCACGATCGGCCGGTAACCCAGGGGATGGGAAGCGTCCCGCCGCCGGAAGCCAAAATCCAGCCGGTTCAAGACCAGGACCGTCAAAGGCCACGCGACCGAGCACTTCGCGCGAGCAGCCGCCACCTGGGCTCTTAATCAGTGGCGCGGCTCCTGGACCGGCGCCGATGATCATCGGGCAGCCGCGAAAGCCACGTCCTGCTGTCCAGGATGCTGTAAGCCCACCTCCGCCCAAAGCACCTTTGAAGCCGCTGGAGCGAAAGGCTGTACCCGAGGTTGCCGCTTCAGAGGTCACTGCCTATCTCGCCCTCTGGCCAGCCCTTGCAGCGAAGCTCCTCTGGTACACCCGGCCGGAAAACAAAGACCTGTTGCTGCAGCGAGACGGGAAGCCGTACTGCCTTCATAGCGAGCCAGGGTTTACGCTGGACGACCGCGATGCGCTCATGGCCGCGAGCTGGCTATTCGACGACTTCACCGGCACCTATACCGGCCTACATCGCAAAGGCTTCCTGCTATCGCGGTATCTGGGGGCGCTTCTCGAGCAGGTTACGAGTGGCGCCTATGACCACTCATCTACCGTGGCACGTGACGCTCACGAGGCGAATCAGCTGCAGGCGACCGCCGACGCTGTCCTCTCGAGGTGTCCGCCGAAAAAGACGGACGGGCGGACCCTGGTCTCCATCTCGGACCGCAGGATGCTCCAGCTCGCGTACGAGCTGAAAACCAGCGAACTTACCCTGAGGAGGGCGCTAATCGCGCACTACCCGTACCTCAAGGTCGGAAACAATCACGTCATTGACCTGACTGAGTTTCCCGCATGAGCGAATGGACTTATGAAATGCCCTGGCGGCCGAATTTCGAGGCGATCGAAATTGCGGGCTGGGTCTTGGGTATGGCTGGGACCTGCGCTGTCCATTTCAGCACGAACCTACCTGCGCAGCCGTTCTACCTGTCCTTGGGTGTGATGGGTGGTTTCGCGCTTCGGCGCGTGCCTGCTGCGCTGCACCTGTACCGGGTAAGGCAGGGATTACGTGCGAAGAACGCCGCGATGATGGGCCAAGATGAGCTCATCGAGCAGATGCTCGCCGATCGCGAAAAGATGTACATCGGCGTGGGCTTCAAATGGACGCAGCGTGAAGGTCAGCAGGTATTCGAGCTGCTCAAGCGGGATATCACGAAGCTCATGCCCCCGGTTCCCGAGGGCTTCATGGGCTCACCCTGGATCCACGGGATCTCGCTGCAACCGGATAAGCCGATTGGGTATAAGCACACGCTCGCTTCGCTGCATACGCTGATCGTAGGCACCACGGGTAGCGGGAAGACCCGCCTGTTCGACCTGCTGATCAGCCAGGCCATTTTGCGTAACGAATCGGTGGTCATACTTGATCCGAAGGGCGATAAGGAAATGTCGGAAAACGCGCGTCGGGCGTGTGAGCTTGCCGGTGACGTCAGCCGCTACAAGCACTTCCATCCTGCATTCCCAGATTCCTGCGTACGAATTTCTCCAACGCAGAATTTTGGTCGCGCCACAGAGCTCGCCTCACGCATCGCCGCATTGACTGATGGCGAAGGACCATTCCAGGCCTTCGCCCAGATGGCCGTGAATAACGTCATCCAGGCCATGCTGTTCTGCGACATCTTCCCGACGCTGGTGCAGATTCGCCGCGCACTCGAGGGTGGCCTGGCTCCCTTGGTTATTGAGGCGATCACGGCGTACGGCAAGTCCGTTCACCCAGCCTTCGACGCGCTAGCAGCCGCGGCCGTCAGGCAGGCGAGGACCGACGAGCTCAAGGCGAAGGCCATGATCACTGTCTACCGCAATGAGATCGTGCCGCTGAAGCCAAACTCCGACCTCGAGGGCATCCTGTCCATGTTCGAGCACGATCGCGATCACTTCGGAAAGATGATCGCGACGCTGCTTCCGGTGTTGAACATGCTGACGGCAGGTCACATGGGGCCCATTCTTTCGCCGATCGAAAACGACAGCGGCGACACCCGGGAAATCACCGATTCAAAAACGATCATCGAGAACAACCAGGTGCTCTATCTTGGCCTCGATTCGCTGTCCGACTCGATGGTGGGCTCCGCGATCGGCTCGATCTTCCTCGCCGACCTGGCGGCGGTCGCGGGCCAGCGCTACAACCTTGAAAGCAGCGAGAACCTAAAGCGTCGGCCGGTGAACATCTTTTGCGATGAGGCCGCGGAAATCGTCAACGACCAGCTCGTTCAGCTTCTTAACAAAGGGCGGGGCGCCGGAATGCGCATCTACGTCGCAACCCAAACCATCGCCGACTTCGAGGCTCGCATGGGTTCGCCGGCGAAGGCGCGCCAGGTGCTGGGCAACACCAACCATGTCATTGCGCTCCGGATCACCGATCAGGACACGCAAAAGTACATCGCCGAGAAGATTCCGCCGACGTACTACAAGTACGTCATGCGCACCCAGGGCAACTCGACCAAAGACGATCCGCACATGCACTCGCTGAACGTTGGCGAGCGCCTGATGGACGAGGAGGGAGAGCTGTTCCCAGCCCAACTATTCGGGCAACTGCCTGACCTTGAGTTCCTGGCTATCCTGGCCGGCGGCCAGGTCGAGAAGGGCCGGATCCCGGTCCTGACCAAACCCAAAAATTTCGACAAGGCTGTGGCTCGGGCCCGCCTGCTGGCTGAAGAGGCGGCTTGATCCATGCGTACTCGTTTTGAATCCTTATCTCGCCTGCTCAACGGCGACGCGAAAGCCAAGACCCTGTTGGGAGTTCTCGAGTGCGATTGGCCCACCGCGCTGCAGGTCGTCCCTGCCGCGTTTCGCGTCGAGCAGGAGATGACCAGCGACCCCGACTGTCGGGACGTTCTGACCCGATCGCTGCGCTCGTATCAGGCTGCGCTCGGCAAACCAGATCGAGACCGGCTTGTGGCCTTCATGGGTACCTTCCTGGATGGGCTGGCAGAGCTGCTCGAGCAATCGCCTGCGCCTACTGCGGCGCTCCTCGAGATGCATAAGCGCCTGCTCAGCGAGGTCGAGAAAACCAAGGGTGCGGCGGTGCGGGATCGCCTGGAAGCGCTGCTGCTGCCGCCCGACACGTCGATTGGCGTCGTCTGGCGTAGCATCCAGGAGCACCGCAATGGCTGATATAGAAGAAAAGATGCCCGCCGGAATCTGGCTAACCCTGGCCTTCGTCTGCGTCGAAATCCTGTTGATCGCGTGCATCGTGCCGAACGCATTCATCGACCGGGCGATCTTGAAAGAGCAGGACTGGGGGGAGGCCATGATGGGCAAGGCAGCCAGTGACCAACTGATCGACGATACGGCCAGGCTCTACAGCACCATCCATCTCGAAAGCGGGCTCAATGAGACCGTCCGTGACTTTTTCCTGGGAGGCAAGCAAACGCCTGGGTGGGAGTCACTCGAACGCCAGTGGGGAACATTCATAGCGGGGCGGGGAGAGGCAGTGCTCAAGGTCTGCTACCACATCTACTATCGAAGCCTGCTTTTGCTGATGTGGATGCCCTACATGCTGGTGATCCTTGCGCCGGCCGTGCTGGGCGGATACATGGCCTGGAATATCAAACGCTACAACTTCGATCATTCCTCGCCATTCTTGAACACCTACAGCTCAAAAATCATCTCATGGGTGGTCATGGCACTCGCGCTATCGTTCATCGCGCCATTGCCCATACCCCCAATGATCGTTCCGCTGGTGGTGATCTTCCTGATCCCCATAGCAGCCAGCCTCCTCATCGGTAACCTGCCGAAACGCCTCTGACCTTCCAGCAGGCGAGGCGGGCGCAGCGCCCGGCAACCTTTCTGATCGCCCCGGCCAGGTTTGAACCCTCGGTCGGGGTGGATTGACCGCAAAACGCGCTTGCGCCTGAGCACCATAGCTTCAACAGCTGAGGTGCATCATGAGCTCTAGAATCCCTATCACACTCGCCGGCCTTGCGATCGTCTTGAGTACCGCGTCAGCGCTATATAGCGCTCATGCCCTACGCGAGCAGCAGCAGCTCGTCGACCACCTGAATGGCCAGGTCGCAAGGATCCAGCCGTACGCGTTTTCGCGCTCCGATCTCGACGCGCTCCTTTCCAGGCAAAGCTTATCTGTGGCACCCCCGGCGGCACCGGAGGCACCACCAGCGCCTATGAAGCGTGAGAGCGCGCCTATCGCCGGCGAGCGTCGCTATGGCGATGCTACCGCCCAATTCAGCCTGATCGAGTACTCGGACTTCGAGTGCCCCTACTGCAAGCAGTATTTCGCGGTACCCAAGGCCGTGGTCGACAGCTCGCGCGGCAACGCGTCGGTTGTGTTCAAGCATGTTCCGATCCATGGCGAAGCGTCGCGCCGGGAGGCCTTCGCCGCAGAGTGCGCAGGGGCCCAGGGCGGTAACGATGCCTTCTACCGCATGGCCGGCGCCATCTTCAGTTCGACCGCAGGTAACGGTACCGGGACCGAAAAGCCGCTCGCAGTGATCGCCTCCAGCATCGGCCTGGACGGCGCGGCCCTTTCGCGCTGCATCGACAACCAGGAGCCGCTGCAGAAAGTGAAAGCGGACTTCCGCGAGGCGGTTGAGCTGGGCATCAAGGAAACACCGACCACCATCGTTCGCCATAACCCAAGCAATAAACAAGTAGTTCTTTCTGGCGCCAAAGGACCCGAAGACATTCTTCGCGCCATGGCGAAACTCGTTCAAGGCAATGGAGCCGCTCAATAATGCAGCCAATCGATATCCCCCAATACGTTGATGATCCGCCTCACTTGTTGTTTTGGCAGGCAGATGAAGTTGCTCCTATCGGTATTGGCCTCGTATTTGGCATGTTCACTGGATATGCCGCGGTATGCACTATTGCGGGTTATTTATTGACTCGGTGGTATCGAAAGTACCGAGACGATCACCCGGATGGCTTTATGGTTCATATGCTCTATTGGGCGACGGGATATGCCGGTGCCAAAGCTAGAACCATTCCAAATCCATTTATCCGAGAATTTAACTGAGGTCGCCATGCTGTCTGGCAAATTCAAAAACACCTATCGCGGGACCATGTCGGAGAACGCCTTTCTTCGCAAGATCATCGTCGCGCTGATCCTGGTGGAGGTTCTGACCGTCATCGGCTGGCTGCGCAAAAGCACCGTCGTTGACATGCAGCCCCCGACGCTTGCTGAGCGCGCCTGGGTCGATCAGGACCGTGCTTCGGATAGCTACGTCAGCGCCTGGGCACTCTACATTGCTGATCGACTTGGCAACGTTAATCCGAAGTCTGCCGAGATCATTAAGGCGACGCTCGAGCCATTGCTCGCCAACGATATTTATCAGGACGTGCTCAATAAGATTGATAGCCAAGTCCACCAGATCCGACAAGATCGAGTGACTCTGGAGTTCGAGCCACGCCAGGTCCTGCAAGATAAGCAGGAGCCGACCAAATATTTTATCGTCGGCAAGTCCAAGATGACCGGTCCGAGTGGCCAACCTAAACAACTTGATATGACCTATGAGATCGAGTTGAAGATCAAGAATTACAAGCCGGTCATTGCCTTCCTCTCTGTATATGAGGGCCCGCCGCGCACCGAAGAAGTTAGAAATCGCGAAGCCAAGGCCGCAGATACTCGCAAGCGTTTGGAGCAGCAGCGCAATGAAAACTAATATCCAAACCCTCACACTGATCGGCGTCGCGCTGTTTTCGTCAGCATCGATCGCCAACGCTCGTGAGCTCAACATCCCGCAGACCCCAGTGGCCGAGTCGCGCACTCAGGAAATCGCCGCAGTGCCCGGCCGTGATGTCGACCCGGCCGACTACGGCCTGCAGGAAGCTGACGAGCAGGTGGCGCGCCAGGCTCTGGCCGAGCAGCAGCAGAAGACGCTACCGAGCGCCGCGGCTGCGCAGCCTGCTGTTGCGCCCGCTGCACACGCATCCACTCCGACGGTGGCCTCCAGTACCGTGCAGAAGCAGGACCAGGTCAAGGCAGCGCCCGAGAAGGCGTCTACCGACCTGGTTCATGTCGCCGGGGGCGGCCGTGATCTTCCCGCGGTCCCGGCCTCGGTCGCCAAGACCTCTGGTGCGCCCGAGGCCGCCGCGCCGCCGGTGAGCTCGCGCCAGGATGTGGTGGTGCAGCCAGGCGTCAACACGATCATCCCTGCGGCGCTGTTTCACCTGAACCGCATCGTCACCCCGTTCGAGAACCCGATCGTCCAGACCACCTCCCAGGCAACGATCAAGCAAAAGGGCAACGTGATCTACGTGTCGACCAACAGCGAAAGCCCGGTGACGATGTACATCACTCCCAAGGACGACGAGTCGGTGGCCATCAGCCTGACGCTGGCGCCTCGCAAGGTGCCGCCGATCGAGGCCAACCTGATCATCGGCCAGGTGCCCGGGAGCACCAGCCCGTCCAGCGCCGGTGGCTTCGGTTACGGATCGCGCTACAGCGGGCAGGCCAAGAAGTGGGAGGAGGGCCAGCCCTACATGGAAACCATCAAGGGCATCATGCGCGCCCTCGCCCTGGGCGGTATTCCCAAGGGCTATTCGATGGCCAAACTGCAGAGCGGCGAGAAGCTTCCCGCGTGCTATCAGCAGGGCCTGAACTTCGACTTCAGCCGGGCCCAGGTGATCATGGGCCACAACTTCCGCGTCCTGGTGGGCGTCGCTCAGAACAACGGCCGCGCGCCGGTCATGTTCGATGAAACCAGCTGCACCCATCCCTCGCTGGCGGCTGCTGCGGCCTGGCCGCGCAACATGCTCGAGGCCGGTGAAAGGACCGAGGTTTACATCGTCACCCGTGTGGGCGAGGCGCCGGCGGAAGATTCGTCCCGTCCGAGCCTGCTGAACTGAGGAAGGCACCATGATCAAGCAAACATGGGCCAACCTGAGCCCGCAGAAAAAAAAGTGGACCGTCATCGGTGTGGGGATTGGAGGCGTGCTGTTGTTCGTCTGGGGCCTAAGCAGCCTGGGTGGCGAGGTACAGCGCAAGACCAACGCCAAGCCGACGATCACCAACGTCCTGACAGACGCGGATCCCCGTGGGGTCGGGTTGGATTCGCTCAACGCCGAGCAGCGTGCGCAGAGCAAGGAGCTCAACGACCTCAAGCTGACGCTAAAGAACCTCATGAATGGCACCCAGGCCCAGCAAGCGACCGCCGCGGGCCTCAAAGAGATTCAGGGGCAAATAGGGGAGCTGACGGCCCAGCTTGAGGCAACGCAGGCTGCTCAGCAGAAGGCCGAGCAGGACAACCGCGACCTCAGCAAGCAGCTGCAGGAAGCGCAGTCCAAGGCACCGACTCCCGACAAGGCCGCCGAGCTGGAGCGCAAGGCTGCGCAGCAGCAGACGCAGGCGCAGGAGCGCCAGCGCTACGACCGCACCCTGATGGATCCGAACCGCAACCAGGGCAATTTCTTCGCCAACGCGCCGGCGCCGGAAAAGGAGCCTGAGAAGCCGGGCGCAGCACCCAAGAAGGAAGAGCCGCCGAAGATCATGTCCTACGGGGATGAGGCGCCTGCTGAAGATCCTGATGCCGACGCCAAGGAAGAGGACGTCTACCTGCCGGCCGGCGCCATCCTTTCCGGCGCGATCATCACTGGTATCGACGCGCCCACCGGTAACGGAGCACGGAAAGATCCTTTCCCTGTCCTGCTGCGGGTGAAGAAGGAGGCCGTACTGCCGAACCGCTTCCGCGCAGACGTTCGCGAGTGCTTCCTCATTGCCAGCGCGTTCGGCGACCTCTCTTCGGAACGCGCCTACATGCGGGCTGAGACGATCTCCTGCGTACGAGATGACGGCGGGATCATCGAAAGCGGTATGGACGCCTATGCCTCTGGTGAGGACGGCAAAGCCGGGGTGCGTGGCCGCCTTGTCTCCAAGCAGGGCGCCATCTTGGCTCGCTCGCTGATGGCCGGCTTCATGCAGGGCGTCTCGGACGCATTCAGCGTGCGCCAGGTACCGAGCATCAGCATCGCCAGCAGTGGCAGCGGGACGAATGGCCGGACGGTATCGCCCGTCTATGAGCAGGCCTTCAACTCCCAGGCCATGCAGGGGGCCATGATCGGCGGTACCGGCAAAGCCCTCGAGCGCATTGCGGACTTCTACCTGGAGATGGCCGAGAACCTCTACCCGGTCATCGAAGTGGACGCTGCCCGAGAGATCGACTTCGTCGTCAAGAAGGGTGTGCAGCTCAAGCTGAAAACGCTGAGCAAGAACAAAACCTGAAGCCGGCGGGAGCGCCTAGCTCCCTTCTATTGAACGCCCTGGAAGGGGGCGAATTGCCCCCTTCCAACATCCCTCGCTACGGATACTCAACCTCATGAAAACGAACCTGCGTAAGGCCCTGGGCCTTGCCGCTGCGGCGGCGCTCACCTCGATGATCAGCGGATGCTCCATGTTGCAGATCGGCTCGTCCGACTACGGCTGTAAGGGCATGCCCGATGGCGTGACCTGTATGTCCGCGCGGGACGTGTACCAGCTGACCGAAAACGAGAACTTCCGGCAGATCGTCGACGAGAAGAATGCCCAGAAGGCCGAGGCTGAAAAGCACGGCGGCCACGCCCCGGCGCCGACGGTGCAGCCGGAAGTAGCGGCCGGCGAGCGCTACGTCGTGCCTCGCCCGGCGCGTGATCCGGTGCCGATCCGCAGCCAGGCCACCGTCATGCGGGTCTGGGTCGCGCCCTGGGAGTCGCAAGCCGGCGACCTGAACGTACCTGGCTTCATTTACACCGAGATCGAACCGCGCCGTTGGGAAGTCGGTACGCCCTCCCTGCGGCCGACGCCTTCGCTGCGTCCGCTTGAATCCCACAAAAAGGCGATCCCCGCCTCGTAACCCCCCCAGCCCTCGTAAGGAGACACAACATGCGCCTGAGCAATCCGGCTAAACCCTTGAGCAACCCGGCCCACCGCGCGCGTCGTCAACGCGACCTGGTGAAGTTCGGCGTCGCCCTGCTGCTCGTCGTGGGCGCATCCAGCGCCATGGCAGGCACCGGCGGTACCGACTTCGACGCCGTCTGGACCACGATCAGTGACTGGATGCAGGGCACCCTCGGCCGCGTGGTCGCCGGCGCCATGGTGCTGGTGGGCATCGTTGGCGGCGTCGTGCGTCAGTCGATCATGGCGTTCGCCACCGGTATCGGTGGTGGGGTCGGTCTGTACAACACCCCGAAGATCATCGAATCGATCATGTCGGCAACCCTGCCGGCCGCCAACGACATGGTGTACAGCGCAGCGCCGCTGCTGCAGATCAACTAGGGAGCCGCCCAGGGCTCACCCCTCTGATAGCCGGCGCATGCCGGCTTTCAGGTATCTGAAACTTGCTCGGGAACCGGCCTGTGAACTGGAAGATTTCGAAGGGACTCGTCGCGCTGCTGTTCGCAGGCCTCGCGCACTACACCAACCAGGTCCAAGCTGCTGAATGCACCGAGTCCAATGCGGTGCTGACGCCTGATTCCCGGGCGGTTTTTGCCGGTGCGCAGATCAAGCTCACCTACAGCGCCACGCGCAACAGCTGCACCTCGGCTGGAAGCTACAGCGTCCCGATCCTGATCGGCGCCGGCACGGGCCAGGAAGCAGGCAAGTGCGGCGGCGTGCGTACCAAGGAGGCCGCCAGCTGCAGTGGTACCGTTACGGCTCCAGCCGGCTTCACCGGCCCGTTGGTGCTTACCGTTGGCGATACGCTCACCGAGGTGATCGTTCAGGCCGCGATCGCCCAGCCCACTGCTCGCGACATCGAAATCTCGGTGGCCGAAGACCAGCCCGCGATCGTGCCGCTCGCGTTGGGCGGGGAGGGCGTCACTGCAGAGCAGTTCGAAGTGCTCGATACACCCGATAGCGCCATTGGCCAGGTCAAGGTTGAGGGCAGCACCCTGACCTTCACCCAGGTGCCCGGGTGGAGCGGCATCGTTGCCTTGCAGTACCGCGGCCGCGATCAGCACGGCACCTACTCCAATACGGCCACCATCCGCATCATCACCACGGGGCGAAACGATCCGCCGGTGGTTATCGCGCAGCCCGTCATCATGACGGAAGACGCGCAAATGACGTTTGAGCCAACGGTGCAGGATCCCGACGCGGTGGACATCTACCGCCTGGTGATCGAAGCACAAGGCAAGGGCGTTGCCGGCGAGGTGCTCGCTGACGGGCACCGCATCAAGCTGACCCCCAAGCCAGACTTCTACGGCCAGGACGTCTTGCGCATCAGCGCTGTGGACGCCGCAGGCGCCAAGAGCGCTGTGGTCGATATCCCGATCACAGTCCAGGGCGTCAACGATGCCCCCGTTGCCCAGCCCATCAGCATCGTGACGGACGAGGACACACCGGGGCGCTCCAAGATCGTCTTCACCGATCCGGATGGCGACGGTCCCTACCAATTTGTCGTGAGCGGCCAGCCGGGCGCGTCGATCGGTGGCTGCGGCCTGGACGGCGACTCCGTGGTCTTCACGCCTGCGCCTGACTGGAACGGCAAGACCACGTGTCAGGTGGCCGTCATCGACGCTGGCAGTGCGGCCTCAGCGCCCGTACCGGTGAGCATCACCGTCACGCCGGTAGCAGACAAGCCAGTGGTCGAGAGCAAGACGGTCACCCTCAACCAGGGCGCTACCAGCAGCTTCACCCTCCAGGTTTCCGACGTAGACGCCAACGACACGGCGACGCTGCGCGCAGTATCTGCGGCAGATCCCGCCTTCGGTAGCGTCAGCTTCACGGGAACGACGGCGAAGGTCTCGCTCAACGCCACCTTCGTCGGTACCCGCGAGATTCGCTACGTGGCCAAGGACTCCTTCGGCCTGGACTCGGATGAGGGCGTGATCCTGGTGCGGGTATTACCCGTCGCCCAGGCGCCTGTGGTCGATGCCGCATCTGCCAAGACGGCCATGGAGACGCCGGTCACTGTCGAGCTGACCGCTACCGACCCGAACCACGACGCGCCGCTGACCTTTGCAATTCAGCAGCCTGTCGCTGCGGCAGCAGGAACCGTCAGCCTCGCCGGCAGCCTGCTGACGTTCAAGCCAGCGACCGGCTACTTGGGAACCGCCAGCGCCAAGGTCACGGCGACGGATCCAGGTGGCCTGGTGTCCGCTGCACAGACCATCGCCTTCGAGGTCGTCGGTGACCAGGTCATCGGGACCGATCCAGACAATCCGGACAGCCACACCGTGGTGATCGTCCAGCAACCGGATCCGAGCGTCGGGAAAATCACCACTGAAGGCCTGCGCGTTCGCTTCGTGCCGGTCGACGGCTATGTCGGTACCGCCACCTTCAAGTACAAGCTGCGCGATGCCGCCGGCGCCGAATCGGCTATCAAGGACGGCGCGATCCAGGTCGACAAGACCAACTACGCCCCCAGCGCGGCGAACGCAGCGCTGGTTGCCAACGAGGGCCAGGCCTCCGCGCCCGTCACCCCTGAGGTGGTCGATAAAAACCTCTACGACGCGGGCAAACACACCTTCGCGGTGCCCATCCAGGAGATGCAGGGTACCGCCGAGGTGGTGAACAACCAGCTCGTCTACCATGCCCCCTTTGGCTCGAAGGGCACCACCAGCTTCAAATTTATCGCCCGAGATCCTGCCGGTGCCGAGGTCGTGGGGACTGCAACAGTTACCGTCCGCGGTCGTAACGTCGGCCCTACGCGAGTTGGCCTGAGCCTGGTAACAGACGAGGGCGTCGAGGTGTCCGGTACCCCCACGGTGGTCGATCCCAATCCAGGCGATACCTTCACCTTCGCCGTGCCGGCCACTTCCGCGGGCGGCACGGTGAAAGTGCTGAATGGCCAGGTCGTCTACATGCCCAAGCCCGGTTGGACCGGGACCGAGAGCTTCCCCATCACCGCGACGGACGCCGGTGGGGAGTCTGGCAAAGGCACCGTGACCGTGGTCGTCAAGCCACGCAACCTGGCGCCTGAAAGCCTGTCGGGGAGCATCGTGGTGCGTGAGGGTACGGCGAGCGCGCCTTACTACCCGCGCATCGTCGACCGCAACGTGGCCGATGCCGGCCGTCATACGCTCCGGCTCGTGCAGCAGGCTGCCAATGGGGGCCTGGCCATCGTCGAGAACCGGCTCGTCTACACGCCGGCGGCCAGCTTCGTGGGTACTGATTCCGCCGTCATCGAGGCGACCGATCCTGGCGGCCTGACTGTACAGGGCACCATTGCTCTGCAGGTCGATCGCTTCAATCTGGCGCCGGTCGCGGCCACCCTGCGCATCAGGACGGTCGAGAACACCGCCTCCGCCGCGACCCTGCCAAAGGTCACCGATGGCAATGCCTGGGATTCCTTCACCTATGAGGTGGTGGAACAGCCAAAGTCGGGAGCCGTGGTGGCCACGGCCGGCGGCTACGTGTATACGCCCAACCCGCATTTCGTCGGTAACGACCTGTTCCGCTTCCGGGTGGTGGATAAGGGCGGCGAGTACGTCGAAGCGATGGCTACCGTGGCCGTTGCGCAGCTCAACACCGCGCCGACCGGCCTCACTCCCTCGGTCGTCTATTTCTATGAGGGCGTCGGTGGAAGCCAGCGACTTGCCGCGATCGACGACAACACCTGGGGCTCTCACACCTTCTCCGTGGCCACTCAGCCGGAGCACGGCTACGTGTGGTTCACCGGCGATGAACTCCATTTCAGCACCGACGGCCGCACCGCAACCACCGTCTCTGTCACGGTGACCGATCAGGACGGCGCTGCGGCGACCTTCCCTGTGCGGCTGGCGCCAAGATCCCTCGATGATCCCTTCGACAAGTTGCCGGTCAAGGAGCTGTCCCCAAGCGCATTCAGTACGCCGGCGATCACCAAGGAGTTCACTCACCTGGATGGGCGCCCTGGGCTTGTGATCACCGATCAGCAGGCGCTCGCTGAGCTGGGGACCGACATCATTGCCATGGTCGAGCGCAAGTCGGAGGTTGGCCTGCGCGTCGGCCGTCGGCCGCTGGAGCGCGGCCAGGGTGCGCGCCTGGCCATGGACCGGGTCATGAATGGCTCGCTTGGCGCTGCCGTCGCTGCGCTGCAAAGTGGCGCCGCCGGCCATGGCCGCATTCTGCTGGCACGGGCCGATTTGACCGGTACCGTCTATGCCATCCCGTTCGATGTATGGAAGCTCACCGGTGAGCTCAAGGCGACCCCGGCGACGATCGGCCTGGGGCTCGAGTCGGCCCGGGTCCAGTTCTCAGCCTCCAACTCGGTGTGCACCAACACCGTCAGAGAAGTCTCGGCGCGCGACAGCAATCCCTATGACAAGCCGGTGTGCCTGCTGCAGTTCACCAAGCCGATGCCTGAGGCCAAGGATCTGTCCAGCGACGGTCTGCTGCTGCAGCAGGGCTTCGCCGCGGAGGCGGGCACCTATCCCGTCGAAGCAGCTGCCTACATCGTTGACGACAAGGGGGAGAAGAGCCTGTTGGCGACCTATCCTACCCAGGTGAACGTGGTGCCCATGGCGGGCGCCGTGAAGATGACGTCGAAGTACCCGATGGATACCGTCTATGCCCAGGTCCAGGACCTGGACATCGAGTTCGTCCAGAGCGCAGGACCAACCTGTGATCTGACGGTAATCGAGCGCCGGGCAATCACGGCGGCGGCCTCCTATTCGACCCGGCCGACTTGCCTGGTCGAATGGACCGAAATCCCGCCAGGCCTTGCCATACGGGAGAACTGGGAAAAGCCGGTCCTGCGCGGCGCGGTGACGATGCTCGGCAGCAACCGGATCGCCTGGAAGCTTTCCTCGTTCACGCCCAGCGGCAAAAAGATCGATCTCGGTACCGACCAGTTCGTCTTCACCGCGAAGCAGCCGACGGCCCCGGTGGTGACGTACAAGGGTGCGCAGCAGCTCGGCGATACCCTCCTGGCGGCGCCTATCAGCGGTGGATACGCCGGCGATGCAACCGTGACCGCGGTCAGCGCGCGGCTGACGCTTACGCACAACCTGAACCAGGGTGATTCGATCACTGAGGACATCAACCCGGTCAATGGCGACGTCAGCACCCAGTTGCGCAGGATCTACGCCGCGCCGTTTTCGACGCTGTGGCAGCGCCGGCCCCTCGCCGTGGATGTGGCCTATACCGCTCTGCCCAACATCGCCACCCACTCCGATCTCACGGTGCTGTCCGTTCCGGACGCGAACATCATGCCGGTGATCGACAACGAGAACGGCAAGATCCTCTCGACCGATGCGTTGGAAGTTGGCGTCACGATGGGCGATGCCTACGACAGCCAAGTCCCGTACGACAGCGCGACCATGGGCGAGTGGGAGATTCGCCTGGTGCAGCGGCCGGATTGGAACACCGTTGAGGAGATCGCCGGATGGGTCCGTGCCGACGGTGCTGGCCACGCGGCCTTCGAGGTGCCAGTGGAGAAGCTCGCCGGCAAGAACCTGCGCGTGTACGCCGAAGCACGGGTGGTGTCGCCGGAGCCAGCCTACCAGGAGACGCGCACCTCGCCGCGCCCTTTGAGCATCGTCATCCTCAACGGTGCGGCGCTCGACGGCAGTGTCCGGGCGCTACGCCTCACCGGCGAGGCCCCCATGCGCGTCACTCTCTTCGCGGAGGTGAATAACCGGTCTTGGGCGCGGGACCTGGGCAACGTGCGTTGGGAGATGTCCACCAACGGTGGCGAGTGGCAGACCGTGAGCAATCCAAGCAATGCCCCGCAACGGCTGGCGACGACCCTGCAGAAGGGCAGCTACATGATCAGGGCCGAGCTCACCAACAAGAACAGCGGCGCCAAGTCGATGACCCAGGCCATCGAGATCAACGCCTTCAACATCCCCAAGGGATACCTCGCTGGCCCAGGCAACACCTTCGTCGACGCTCAGGCCACCTTCCAGCTCAAGCAGTCGGAAAAGGGTGACGTCATGGATCTGTCCAACATCGAGGCGCAGTGGAGCCTGGACAAGGGGGTCACCTGGTTCGCCGGCAATGACAGCTACTCGGTCACCCGTAGCGCCGAGGAGCGCGTCTACGTCTTCTCGCGCGTCCGGTTCAAGGACGCGCCTGCAGACGATCCGCTGGCGTGGAAGCTGTTGCGCGGCGGCGTTGCGTTCCGGAAGGTGAAGCCCCCGCGCGTGCAGCTGGTGGGTAACCGCCGGCCAGAAGTGGGCAAGGAGTCGACCTGGGTTGCCCGGCTCGTCATGCCGTACACCAACATGGATCTGAAGGCCTCCGGCGAATTCATCATGCCGGATGGCACATCGATCGTTCCCGGTACCACGGCGGCGTTCACACCGACGGAAGAGGACGTGACTGACAAGCCGACCTACATCACCTACCGAGCGTGGATCGAGGGCTATCGCGACAAAGGTGGCGAGGGGCTGACGCAGCAGCGACTGACCTACTGGGAGTACGAGTGGCCGAAATGGGAGCTGCAGCCGAGCCTGAGCGCCGCCTATGTCCCGGCGACGCTAACCCTGCGGATGAGAAACCTCGGCCAGTTCAAGGCGCTGGAGAACGTCAAATATGACTGGGAGCTGCCGAAGGTTGACGGCTACACCGTGGCCAACGAGACGAACGAGACGCTGCGCATCCTGGAGATGAGCAAGGCCGCGGCCTATCCGTTCAAGGTGCACGTCTCTGATGGCCGCGGCAACTACTCGACGGTCGAGCGTATCGTGACCTTGCTGGATCCGCCCCCGTGGACGGTGTCGCTCCGGTGGACAGGCGATAACAACGCGACCCGGGCGCCCCTGAAGGTCCTGGTCATGCCCTCGATCTCGGGTGGCCATCCCAAGGACAAGGTGCTGTCCATGCGCTACACCCTGGGCGGCAAGCAGCTCGATACCAATGGCTCCCGGTATGCGCGAGCAACGTTGGAGAGCGAGGGCGAGTACCAGATCGCTCTGCAGATCGAGACCCAGATGCAGAAGACCGCGGAGAGCGAAGTCGTCATCGATGTGAAGGAAAACCAACCGCCCAAATGCGAGCTCGACGTGAAGGAAAGCTCGTCGTCCTGGCGCGCCAATGCCAACTGCAAGGATCCGGATGGCCGGATCTCTCGCCATCACTGGTTCGTGAATGATGAGAAGCAGGGGCTCAGCGGGTCGGTGATCACCATCTCGAAGCGCACCTATCCGCAGGCGCCGCACATCGTGCTGACCGCCACGGACGATGCCGGCGCCGATTCCGAGCCTGTGGAGTGGTGATTTTCCGCGGGCGCCGCTATGGCGTCCGCGGGTTCCAACCTTCAATCGGGGTGAACTCAAGACTCTCGGATTCAACGCATCGGTAGCCTGACGGTAACTCAAATAGAGGTGCCGTCATGCTGTGTAAGATTCTTACAAGCGCTGTGCTCGCTGCCAGCGCCTTATCCTTCCAACTGGCTTTCGCCCAGAGCGCAACAGACACGGCACCGCTACCGATCAACGGAATGATCGCCGCCGTGAAAAACGAAAAGTTGGCCTTTGTCAGCGACAACGGCCGCTTTGTGTTCCGCGGCTCGCTGTACGACACCTGGAGCCAGAAGGAAATCACCACCCTCGCTGAGGCCGAGCGAGCATCGAACTACATCGATCTGGCCAAGCTGCGCTTCCGGGTGGACGACCTAGCGCCTTTCACCTTCGGCACCGGCTCGAAAGAAGTGGTCATCTTCACAGATCCGCTCTGCCCATCCTGTCACCAGCTGGTGCAGGACCTGAAGCAGGTGAAGGGCTACACCTTCAAGATCCTGGAACTGTCCGCAATGGGCCCCGATAGCGGCAAGATCGTTCGAAGCCTGCACTGTGCCAAGGACAAGTCCGAGGCGCTTGCTGTGGCCCTGGGCGAGACGAAGCCGCGTGTGGTCGATCAGGTCGGAGACGACTGCGACACCTCCGCTATCGGCAAGCGAATCATCAGCGCGCAGATGTTCGGGGTGAAGGGCGTTCCCTTCATGATCCGTAATGACGGCCTGGTCCGCCATGGGTACGAGAAGGGCAGCCTGGAGCCTTGGCTTGCGGGTGCCAGCCAATGACCAGCTATGTGAAGGGTAACTTTCCGATCGGGGATCTGCTGAGCGTTACGGCGTTCGACGAGGCCAACATGGTCTTTCTCCTCGACGACAACCAGATTGGATTCTCTTTCCTTTGCCAGCCGCTCCCCGGCAGTGATGGGAAGGAAGGCGAGCAGTTGAAATCCGTCCTTAAACAAGCGTGGCCCGCCAACGCAAGTGTCAACTTCTGCCTGTTCGCCTCGCAAAATATCAATAATCCTATCAATGCGATGCTTCGCTTGAGAAATGATACTCCGGAAGGGGTGATCAAGACTGCATTGAAAAATCGCTCGGAATACCTGTTCAAGGGAACTCTGGACCCTATTGACGATTATTCTGGAATCAAGGTCCGTGATATTCACCTTGTAATTACTGTCATGATGCCTATCGCGAATGTCGAACCGACTGACCGTGAAACGCAAATGGCGAGTGAGATCCGCTCCCAATTCGATTCCGTTTTTAAGTCGGTCGGATTGGCGCCGATTGGTATGGGGCGTAATCTCTATCTAGAGGTAATGTCCTCTATCTTGAATCAGGGCGCAGAAGCATCTTGGCGTGACCGAAACGAAATTGAAGCGGATGATGACAAGCCGCTAAAAGTTCAGCTCCTGGATTACGATCGCACGTTGATTCCGCACAAGGATCATCTCCAGATTGGAGATACCCTGGTCAAATGTCTTTCCGTGAAGAAGTTTCCGCGGCGCACGTTGCAGGGAGCGGCCGGATGGTATCTCGGAGATCTGCTCACCGGTGCAACGGGTATTCGCGAAAACTGCCTGATCAGCTTCACGATCTATTTCCCGGAGCAGCAGGGGTTTAAGGACAAACTGGGCGCGAAACGCCAGTGGGTAAATAACCAAGCATACGGTCCTTTGCTGAAGTTCGTGCCAAAGCTGGGCGCAAAGAAGCATGGTATGGATGCGCTGTTCAAAGAGCTTGACGAGGGCGAGTCTGCTGTCCGCTGCAATATGACCATGGTGGTCTTCGCTCCAAACCGTGATCGCCTGATCCGCGCTGCGGCTGAAGCGCGCAACTACATGAGCATCCGCCAATTTACCTTCATGGAGGATCGATTCTTTGTCCTCCCAATATTCCTCAATGCGCTTCCCTTCGGAGCTGATCCTAAAGCTGTTGAGGAGCTTTACCGTTATAAGTCTATGGCTATCACCCAGGCCCTTCCCCTGGTTCCTATCTATGCAGACTGGAAGGGGACCGGCACGCCAACGATGCAGTTCGTATCGCGAAACGGACAGCTGATGTCCTATTGTCTATTCGATTCGGATACCAACTATAACGCTACAATCGCGGCGCAATCTGGTAGTGGTAAGTCGTTCCTGACCAACTATCTGATCACTTCGTATCGCTCGATCGGCGCTCAGGTGTGGGTGATCGACGTTGGTCGCTCCTACTTGAAGTTGGCGAAAGCATTCGACGGCGACTTCGTGGAATTCACCCAGGAGTCTCAAATTTGCCTGAATCCTTTCGAGCTCGTTCAAGATTACTCTGAAGAAGAAGATGTACTGATTGGGCTTTTGAGCGCAATGGCCGCGCCCACCGCTCCGCTCTTGGACTTGCAAATTGCAGGGCTTCGCAAACACACCCATGACGTGTTTGAAAAGTTGGGCGGCGAAATGGTCGTAGACGATGTGGAGAAGTCGCTGCTAAGTGATGAGGATCCGCGTGTTCAGGACATCGGGAAGCAGCTGTATCCGTTCACTCGAGCAGGCATGTATGGCAAGTTCTTCAATGGAAAGAACAACGTTGACTTTAAAAACCCTTTTACCGTTCTCGAACTTGAAGAACTGAAAGGGCGCAAGCATCTGCAGCAAGTGGTATTGCTACAACTAATCTATCAAATCCAGCAAGCGATGTATCTGGGTAGTCGTGACCAGAAGAAGATCGTGATTATCGATGAAGCCTGGTCGTTGCTCACCGAGGGCGACGTCGCCAAGTTCATCGAACACGGTTACCGCCGGTTCCGTAAGTACAACGGCTCGGCGATCACGATCACCCAGTCCGTGAACGACCTGTACGCGAACTCTACCGGCCGGGCGATCGTAGAAAACTCCGCGCATCAGTTCCTGCTCGGCCAGAAGGCCTCCGCGATCGATCTGATCCAAAAGGAAAAGCGCCTCTCGCTCACGGAGGGTGGCTTCAAACTACTCAAGTCGGTGCACACAGTACGAGGCCAGTACTCCGAAATCTTCTTCTCGACCGAACATGGTTCCGGAATCGGGCGGTTGACGGTCGACAAGTATTCCAACCTGCTTTACAGCACCTTCGCGAAAGACGTTGAGGATATTGGGCGTTATACCGACCAGGGTATCCCGACGGCAGAAGCCATCACACGGGTGATGGCTGATCGGGGGCTGGCGGCATGAACCAGACCCTCTCGACGGTCCTGATCTCCGCACTCGTCTCCATGGCGGTGGTCACTGGCTACGCCTGGCTGTTCAAAACGGACGAATTCGGCACCCAGATCGCAATCGTCGATTACGACGCTGCCACCCGAAACGTCGATGTGCGTGACCCGCAAGCGGTAGATGCGGCCATGGCAGCGCTACGCGCCTCGGCGAATAAGCTCGCTGCCAACGGCTTCGTCACCATCGATAAGCGCGCGGTGGTCAGCTATCCCGCAGAGCTTGAGGTGCCAGCGAGCGCGCCGGGAGCTGCGAAGCAAGCCGAGGATGCCGAGTGAACCGCCACCTCAGGTTTCTGCTGAAGGCCCTTCCATTCAGCTTACTGGCCGCCGGCGCGGCCTGGTACGCGACGTCGCGCTACGAGATAGGGATCGATCCGCAGAAGAACACGTGCCTGGACTGGCGGGTGTTCTTGATCGACCGTTATGACCAGACCGTCGAGCGTGATGCCATCTATGCGTTTCGCTCGACCCAGATGGAACCGTTCTTCCGCAATGGCACCAAGGTCATCAAGTACGTCCGTGGCGTGCCGGGTGACCGAGTCATCGTGACCCCCGAGCGGGTAACTATCAACGGTGAGGCCCAGGGCCAAGGCGTGCTGCTGGCCAAACGGCTCGGAAAGCCTGCAAGTCGTTACCGTCGTGACGAGATCGTACCAGCGGACCAGCTCTGGTTCATGGGCACCTCCCTGGACAGCTTTGACTCTCGCTACTGGGGCTACGTCAGCAAGGTCGACGTGCTCGGCCGGGCGTACCCGATATGGTGAGCCTGCGCGCGGTAATAGGTGTCGTTGCGCTGTTGTTTGCCACGCTCTCGGCCGCCGACAGCGCCGTTGAGCAAGAGCAGGCGGCGCTGGAGCATTTCGCCGCTGATCTCAAGGAGATGCAGGTCAGCACTAAGCAGCAGGTCGACTTCACGCTGCGTAACGAAGACTTCAGCTACCTGAAGCAAAGCCAACCGCTGGCAAGCCCTCTCGAAGCGCCCAAGCCG
This sequence comes from Pseudomonas sp. SHLD1, assembly GCF_028640935.1. Classification (NCBI taxonomy): domain Bacteria; kingdom Pseudomonadati; phylum Pseudomonadota; class Gammaproteobacteria; order Pseudomonadales; family Pseudomonadaceae; genus Pseudomonas; species Pseudomonas sp. SHLD1. Next base: position 67,211 of record NZ_JAQZAD010000027.1, on the reverse strand, counting down.
CCGGTAGACACCCGGAAGGTTGTCTACCAGATCCTGGTGTCGTGGTCCCTGGGCGAGGCAGAGATCAAGCAGCTGCTGCAGAACTATGACGGTGACGAGTCGGTAGAGCTCGTCTTCCGCGGTGTGCCCGAAGACATGCCGTTTGCCCTGGCGCTCGCCAAGCTGCAGCGCCTGTCGCTCGAGACCAAGACCAAAACATCGGTGCTGATCAATCCGGTGGTGTTCGAAGAGGCCGGCGTCGACCAGGTGCCGGCGATTCGCAAGTTGGTTGATCAGAAGGCGGTTTACCTGGCGAAGGGCACCACCTCCACCGCGAGCGCGGACGAGGCCTTTGCCCGTCGCAAAGAGCCAGTGCTGTCGCTGGGTCCTCTGGTCGAGATCGCCGAACGTGACCTCATCGAGGTGATGAAAGAGCGGCTGGCCAAAGTCGACATGGAAAAGATGAAAGCGCGCGCCCTGAACACCTTCTGGGACAAGCAGACGTTCGCCGAGCTGCCACGCGCCACCCGGCATCGAGTGCGCGCCCTGGATCCCACGGTGCTGGTGCCTTCGGACATGACCGCGGCAGATGGCACTGTGATCCACAAGGCGGGCGATCGGATCAATCCGCTCGACATGCGTCCCTTCACCCAACGCCTGGTGATCATCGACCCGCTCGACCCGCAGCAGGTCGCCCTGGCCAAGAAGCAGGTTGCGGATTACGGCGCCAAGCAAAACGTCGTGGTGATCGTTTCGCGCGTGGCGCGGGAGCAAGGCTGGGATGGCTTCGCCGCCCTGCAGAACGAGATCGACCACGCCGCCTATGTCCTGCGCGATGACGTGCGCAGCCGCTTCGCCATCGACTTCGTGCCGTCTGTTGTGACGGCCGATCGCCATAGCTTCTACATCGAGGAGTTTGCGCCGTGATCGAGCTTGCCTTGCAGAAAATCCATCATCAGAACGGCGCGGTTCTTGGGCACGAGGTCCTGGCCCGCAAGACCACCGTCCAGGGCGTCCTGGGGCCCGGCGTCTTCATGTCCGGCGCGACCGATGAGGACTGGGAACGCCTGGACGCGGATGTGATCGGCCTGGTCGTAGCGCGGGCGCATGAGTTACCTGCCAGGGGCATCCTGTTCATCAATCTGAGCCCGGCATCGCTGCTCAACCTGCTGCACCTGAACCGGCTCTGTCAGCTGGTCAGCGGCCTTTCGCTTTCCGTGTGCTTCGAGATTCCCGAGCTTTCTCCCCTCCAGGGCGTCGACCTGGAGGAGCGGCTGGTGATGATCCGTCGGCACGGTATCGCCGTGGCCATCGACGACTATGGCCAGGACAGCGCGGATTCGGCCCGTCTCAAACGGCACGCCTGGGACTTCTGCAAGATCGATCTGCCGGCACTGGCCCGCAGTATCAACCTGGACTGGGTCATTGATGCGCGTGATCACTGCACCCGCTGCGGTACCGGTTTGATCCTCGAGAAGGTCGAGCAGGAGCACCTCCTGTGCGAGGTGCTGCTACCGCTCACCGGCGCCGCCCGCCAGGGCTTCGGGTTGTCGATGCCCTTCCTCCTTCCTGCTGCTGCGCTCGCCGCCTCCTGACTCAAGGCCTTTGAACCCATGTTGATTCGCTATGCAGCGGCTCTGATCCTGTTACTGGCCGTTTTCGGCTCCAACGGCGCGCGGGCAGCCGAAGCGTCCACGCCAACAGCGTCCTGCCCGAACGCCGAGCTGTTCAGCGGCAAGCTGTTCACCGACATCTGCTGGGCGTGCCTCTTCCCGATTCGTATCGCCGGCATTTCCATCACGCCAGGCGATGCGCCGCGGGGGGCCTCGAAGAAAAGTCTCTGCATGTGCGAGGACAACCTCGGGATCTGGAAGCCGGGAATCGTGAACTCCATGTGGGAGCCGGCGCGTTTGATCGAGGTGGTGCGCAAGCCGGGCTGCCTGCCTGCGCTTGGCGGCGTGACGCTCGCTATCGGCGACAAGCGACTGTGGGGAACCCACGCCGACGCCACGACCGGCAACCAGGTGAGCCACGAGCGGATGTCGTTCTACAACGTCCACTACTACGCTTTTCCGCTGCTCTCGATCCTCGAGATGTACATGCCCAAGCGTTGCTCACCGGATGGCTATGCGGACTTCGACATCATCCAGCTTTCCGAGATAGATCCCACCTGGACGAACGACGAGTTGGCCTTCTTCGTCAATCCCGAAGCCGCTGCTGTCGCTAACCCGATAGCCCAGGCGGCGTGCACGGCAGATGCCGCGCTGGGTGTGGTCGGTAAGGAGCCGCTGACCTCCCTGTGGTGGTGCGCCGGGACCTGGGGTGAGATCTACCCCATGGCCGGCACCACGCTGCCGAACGATTTCGGCCGGACCACTTCGCTACTCGCTGCCCGGACGCTGGCCACCCAGCACCGGCGCGGCCTGGCACACCTGACGATGGGCGATGACACCCTTTGCCGGGGATCCATCTTCCCGACCATTCCCAAGTCGCAATACAAGATGTCGATGTTCTTCCCGCGCGCAGAGACCAAGAAGGGGCACTACATCGGCGCAAGCCCCCTGACGTGGCAAGGCGGCGAAGGGCGCGCCATTCCCCAGGTCGGCGAAGACGCGCTCTACATGATGTTCCGTTGGAACGACTGCTGTAACACCCTGTGAGGCACCCGATGCGCAATCCAATCTTTGCCCGGGTGGTCGCCGCTATCACCCTGTTCTTTTACGCCTATGCGTGCCCTGTCATGGCCTGGGCCGACAGCGTGACTGCCTCAGCCGCGACCGGCACTGCGACGGCAAAGGAGGCGCTGAACGCCTGGTCGCCACCGTCCGCCAGCTCAACGGAGATCACCTTTGGCTCGGACGCGGCGAAGCAGTCGGTCAGTATCTCGGAGCTGTTCCCCGGGGTGACCGACTCTTCCAACACCAGCGCGCTCAGCAACATCTACGGCGATGACAAGGCGACGATGGCGGCTGGCAGCGATGCCAACCTGCGGCTGACCTCGGAGGAGTCCTCTAGCGGTGAGGCCTATCGCCTGCTGCGCGGTAACGTCTCCCAGACGCGCCCCGATCTGACCAATGATCCGTTGTGGAACAACACCGACAAGATCATCGACAACCAGGCGCTCTTCAACAAGGAGTTCTCGGACTGCAAGCAGAATACGGAGTACACCAAGGGCACGACCACAAAGCATGTGAGCGAGCTCAAGCAGTGCGAACGGGTGACCGATAAGTCCGGCAGCTACACGCTCAAGCATGAGTACCTGGCAGGGGTCGTCCGATACTACGACGGTCCAGCGAACGTCCAGTCTTGCGGTGAGGGCTGCGTCGATATCTGGCTGGGTCAAGTCGGCAACGACTATTGGCGCGGCAGCTGCACCATCTTCGAAAACGAGATGAAGTTCGAGGTCATCAAGCCCGAAGCGATCCAGAGCGCGCAACTGGTCTATGCGAAGTGGGACGACTACATGCAGGTGCTCGTCGGCGGGACCAAGGTATGGTCTGGCCCGAACGAGAACTTCCCCCCGGAGACAGACGGGGCATGCGAGCTCGATACGTCTTGGGAGACGAATCCCGACGTCAACATGACCTCGATTGTCAAAAAGGGAGGTGTCATCCCCTTCAAGATCCGCGCATCGGTCACCGGCCGCGGTGAGGCCTACGCCAAGCTGCGCATTCTCTATGACCCTCAGGAGGTCATCAGCAACGACAACTGGTACCCGCCGGAGGCTGCCGAGGCCGTGACTGCGGTGAACGACGGCGCCTGCCAGGGCAAGTTCGTTTGCAACAAGATGCCTGACGTGGACGAGAACGGTTGCGCGGTCATCAACGGCACGCGGGTATGTGAAAGCAGCTTCAAGAACAAGTCCCCGGCATCCGGAATATCGCCACTGTGCCAGGAGGTATCGGTCGACGCGCAATGCAACTTCTACAAGGGCGACATGCAGTGCTACACCGACGCCCAGGGCAACGAGCAGTGCCCCACCAATAGCGATAAGACTTGTGCGGTGTCCCACGACATGCGTGTGGTGGAGGTGCCGGTATCAGCTCGGTTTGCGGTAGAGGATGCTCCGGGCGCCGGTGAGACCAATCGGGTCGAGGTCGACTTCCTGGCCGGTACCTACCGAAATACCTCCAGCAACCTACGCAGCGACGGCTATGTGGATCAGGCCTCACTGGACGTGATGTGCAAGAAAGGCGCGGACGGCAAGCGGCTTCCGCAACGCTTCGCCGTATCGAGCACCGCGATCTGGACGGGGCACAAGTTTGCCCCCAATACCTTGACCGAGGACTCGCTGAATATCGTTCAGATGCCGACGTGCGACAACGGCCTGAAGATGGTCGTCGACGTGAAAGACACCGGCAAAGGCAGGCCTGGCGCGTTCTATGCTCATGAGCTCAAGCTGAAGAACGTGCGCATCGATGGTGAGTCATTCGGTCCCCAGTACTGCATCGATTCGGCGAACAAAATCCAGAACGGCCAATGCTCAGAGGGCGGCAGTGTCACAGTTACCCGGGGCGTGGCCAGCGGGTGCTTGAACCTGAAGGGGGTGACGATTTGCCCGGGCGATGACATGTACAACGCCATGAAGCCTTCCCCGATCAAGGGCGTCGATAAGCTCTTTCAGAACGTCAAGGTGCAGGGGTGCGTGACCGGCGGACTCAACCTGGACACCTGTACCAAGTTCGAGGCTGACAAGCAGTGCGGCTTCATCTCTCGCCAGTGCGTGGACGGCGCCGAGGGCGAGTCGGGCAAATGCTACGTCACGGAGGAAACGTGGGACTGTGGCCATGAAGTTGAGGTCCCGACGTCTACCTCAAACACCAGCTATCAGTGCGATGGACCTGTTCGTTGCCTGGGCACCGAATGCTTCAGCCCGACGGACGAAAAATCCACCGACTTCGGTTACGCCGCGGCGGCGCTGCAGATTGCCCAGTTCGCGGAGCATGACCTGGACTGCGGTGAGAACCCGACCGACACCTCCACCGACCACAACTGCAAGGTCTGGAAGGGCGAGCCTATGGAGTGCAAAAAGGCGGTCGGCGGTTGGGTCGATTGCTGTGAGGCGCCGGATGGCATCTCGCTCATGGATTACGTGTCGCTGACCATGAGTACCATCAGCCTCACCGAGAAGATGGGCATCATCGATACCTCGGCCGCCTCCTCTGCAGCTTGGACCTTCGGCAAAGAGCTACTCAGTGGCAATGGCTTTGGGACAGCGTGGCAAACCGCCTCGAGTTCTACGACGGGCGCTACAACGATCAGCCAAATGATCGGTCTCGATTTCATCAAGCAGAAAATGATGAACTACGCGGCGGAGTGGACAGCCAATACCTTCGGTACGGCCGCGGCTAATACTATCTTTGCTAGCGGGACCGCAGGAACAGCAGGCACGGGCCAATATGCATCAACTAACGCTGCTACCGGCGCGGTAAGTACCGCGCCGAATGCTACGTTTGCCGCTGGAGTTGCCTCCGCTCTATCCGTCATTATGATCGCGTACACGATCTACACCATCGCAAACATAATGGTCCAGATCATTTGGGAGTGTGAGCAGGCTGAGTTCGCTCTCGCGGCCAAGAAAGAGACCAAGGTATGCCATTTCATCGGAAGCTATTGTGCCTCTAAGTCCCCAATGGGCTGCATCGAGAAGCGAGAGTCCTACTGCTGCTTCAACTCCCCGCTCGGTCGCATCATTCAGGAGCAGGCACGGCCCCAGCTGGGGCGCACTTGGGGTGACGCGGAAAATCCAACCTGCGAAGGGATATCTGTAAACGATCTGTCTAAGTTGGATTGGAGCAAGATAGATATTTCTGAGTGGATCGACATCCTGCAGATCACGAACAACTATCCGACTGCGGACAAGATTAATCTCGATAACCTCACCGGTAATGGCTCTGCATTGAACATGGGCGGAATGGGTAGGAAGAACACCCTTCAGCGTAATAATGAGATCGTAGATAACTTGGAAGAAACATTCCCGGATGTGCGCAACGCATCTGAAAATAGTTTGAGAGGGACGTTCACAGACAAGTAGCTATAAAAAAGGCGCCGTTAAGGCGCCTTTTTTTGGTGAGGTAGATCACGCCGCTGCGGCATCCAGTTCGCTGACAGCGGCTGCGGTTTGCTGGTCGAGGGCGTTCTCTTCGCCGACTTCGCCCACGGTGCGAGCGATCTCTGCGGCATCGGGACTTTTCCGCGCTTTGGCTCGAGCGTCGGTCGCCATGGCCTGCAGCTTGCGCACTACGCGCATGAGCTGGCGCTTACGCTCGTTGCCCGTCATGTCGTTGCGGTCAGAGGGCAGGACGCCGAGCAGCCAGGCCGTCTGGGCCTGCACCAGCATCTCATCGAAGCTCTGGATGATGTGGGCCAGGCGCATGATGAGAGGGGTCGAGATCGTGAAGGTGAACGTAGCCGCGTTGTCGTACCGAGCAACCATCCCTTCTTGGCCAGCGGCCTTCAGGATGGCCACGAAGCGATCGCGCTCGTCGCTGATCTCTTTTTCGAGCTTGAGGATCAGGCTTTCCACGGCCTTCATCACGTCGGCATGGCTGAACGCGTTGTTCCGGTGTGCGAGGGCACGGGCGATAACGTCTACGGTGTAGAGCGCGCGCGCGGCCCCTTCGAAACAGCGGCGATGGACCTGCTGCGCCTGTTCGGTTTTGAGTACGTATTGGGACTGCAGCGTCGGGGCGGAATAGCTTCCTTGGGGTTTGAAATCGCTTCCGTTGGCCATGGTCGGCTCCTTGGGTTGGGGAGCTTCTACCATAAGGTGGCCATCGCCCAGGCCAGGGCCAATTCACCCCGGTGGAGGGAGCGGATTAGGGGGTTTACAGGTGTAGTGGCACAGCGATATTCTGGAGTCTACTTCGCCCAAGCAATGTCGCTTGTGTGTCGTACCCCCTGATTCCATCAGGCGGGTCTATGTGTAGCTGGTCACTCTACTAGCACTATCTGGTCACGATTCGCGGTCGTGACTAATCCCAAAAGGGTTTCTATCCCTTTTGGGATGGAGGCCCTTTTTTTCTTGGAGGCCTCCATTCATGAGAAAGTTGATCCTTTGCATCGCTATCGCGTTTGCCTCCGTGCAATACGTTGTAGTCCCGTCTATACAGTCGTCCCCTGCTGCCAATCAGATCCGCGCGCACCATCAAGCGCTCGAGGAGGCTGGCAAATGAAACTGATTCCATACCTTCTGGTTCTGGCTTTCATCTGGGGTCTGTATCGTCTTTTCAAAAATCGCTCGAAAGCACCTGAACGTCAGGAGCCTACGATCGCCTTGCGAGAAGACATCGACGTTAAGCTTGAGTCGCCGCTCTCGGCCGCTCCAGCAAAAGCAGCACCTGCCCTTGTGATTGACCCGCCTGTTTCTGAACAGCCTCGGCTGCGCGGAGCTACGCGTGTCAGTTCTCTGCCGCCAGCAGTCGACTACTCGGAATACGAGTCGCCGGCCTGGCAGCGTAGCGGCAAGCCGCTCAGTTTCTGAGCCGTGGACTGCCCCTCCGGGGGCAGTGCTGCATGGACCTCCCTTGCGGGTGGTCCACCCAAGCGCCCCCGAAGAACGGGCGTTTCGGTGGACCACCCGACGAGGATTTCCACCATGCGACTGAATGTACAAGCCATCTATGAAGTGGATAGTCGGGAGCTACACCTCGGCGAGAAGTCGGTACCTGTACCTGACCATATCGCCGAGACTGTAGACCCGGACGCTTTGGACCTGCGCCGACTAGCGCGCTGGGCCAAGTCGATAGGACTGATCGCCGCGACCGCGCATGTGGCGGTTTGTCCTTGATCCCGCAATAGCCGAGGGGAGCCACTCCCCTCGGAAGCTTTTCCCGCCTGGCCTTGCCTCAAGCCCAGCCGGAAGGAGCTTCTCCTGCCCAAACCATGACTTTCGAGCACCCTCTGCAGGGCGCTTGATTGCAGCAGCTGAACTGTTTCCGTCAGCACCTCCCTTCCACCCTGCGGGGCTTCTTCCCCATAGGGGCAAGGCGCCTCGGTTACCGGAGATTTCTCATGGCTCGTGGCGTCAACAAAGTCATCCTCGTCGGCAACGCCGGTGCGGATCCCGAAACCCGTTACATGCCCAACGGCAATGCCGTAACCAACGTCACCTTGGCCACCAGCGAAAGCTGGAAGGACAAGCAGACCGGGCAGCAGCAAGATCGAACGGAATGGCACCGCGTCGTGTTCTTCGGCCGCTTGGCCGAGATCGCCGGCGAGTACATCCGTAAAGGCTCCCAGGTCTATGTCGAAGGCACGCTTCGCACGCGCAAATGGCAAGGGCAGGACGGCCAGGATCGCTATACCACCGAGGTAGTCGTCGACATCAACGGCAATATGCAGTTGCTCGGCGGCCGCGGCAATGGCGCTGCCCAGGGAGGTGACTACGACGATCAGCAGAGCGCACCAGCGCCCCAACGATCGCCGCGGTCACAGCAGGCACCGGCGTCGTCGGCGCCGGCGAAAAATCGGCCGCAGCAAGCACCGCGGCCGCAACAGCAGCCTCGCCCTCAGCAACAACCCACCCCAGGAGATTACGACTCGTTCGACGACGACATCCCGTTCGCGAAAGTGCCGTATCTCTGCATGCTGTAACGCTTCAATCCAATAACCCTTGCGGGCGTCTCCCGCTCGGGGGACCTCCGCATCCTCACCGGAGGTTCACATGTCCCGTTCTATCCAATCCCAGAACACTCAGCAGGTAACCCAGCGCGATCAACAGGCGCAGGATCTGCTCAGCGGTATCGAGGCGGAATGCATCCAGATCGTCACCCGTTCGCAGAGCGGCGTGAACTGGGCGCAGGAGGCGTTGTTTGCCTACCACGCCATGCTGTCCAACGAAACGCTGATGAAGTGCGCAATCAACAACAAGCTCAGCTTCAAGCTTGCGATGCAGCAGATCGCAGCGACAGGGCTGACGCTCAATCCCAACGAAAAGATGGCCTTCCTGGTCCCGCGCCAGGGCAAGGTGATCGCTGACGTTTCGTTCCGCGGTTTGATCAAGGTGGCCACCGACAGCCGCGCTGTCGATATGGTGGTGGCGGAGGTCGTCTACAGCGGCGATCGCTTCATCTACCGAGGTGCGACTGCCGAGCCTGAGCATGTCTTTGACCCGTTCCTCGACGTGAGCGAGCGCGGGACGTTTCGCGGCGTCTACACCACCGCCTACCTGGCAACAGGACGGGTCATGGTGAAGGCGATGCGGGCGGCGGATGTGTTCAAAGCACGGGACATGTCGGCGGCCTGGACCTCTCAAGGTCCTGGTAAGCGCGGTCCTTGGGAGACGCACTTCGAGGCGATGGCGATCAAGACGGGTATCAAGTCAGCGCGCAAGTACTGGCCTACGACCAACCCGGTACTCGACCAGGTCATCGATTACCTCAACACCGAAGGTGAGGAGGGAATCGCTGGCACAGCGTTGAGTGCTTTGGACGGTGTTGCGAGTGCGTCGATGGTGCCGGCGTCCGCGCCGGCCTCTCAGGCGCAGGGCGGCAACGTCTATGACCATGTCGGTGACCAGCCGCATGATCGTCGCCAGCAGGAGAGGATCAATGAGCAGGTTCCACGTGAGCAGCCCGGTCGCACCCAGGTGCAGCCGGCCGCTCAAGGTGCTTCTGGCCAAGGACGTGAGGTGACGCGCGAGCGAATCCATAGCGTCTGCGATCGCGCGGCACGAACCCGCAGCTGGGAAGGGGCCTGTTCCTGGGCAGAGCAAAACCTCACGGGTGAGGCTCTGACCTATGCACTGGGTCTTTTCAAGCAGAAGCAAGCCGCGCAAGCACAGGCGGCCTAGCCCAAACCCAACCCTAACGGGGCTTCATCCCCGTTGGGGCTGGGGTCCCTCCTAACCTGGAGGTGATGATGAATATTGTCGACTTGCGCCAGCGCACGCCGGAATGGCACGCCTGGCGCCGGCAAGGCATCACGGCGACCGCGACAGCGGTCATCTTGGGCCAGCATGTTGAAAAGACGCGCTGGCGGTTGTGGGCGGAGCTCACTGGCCGTGTCGCGCCGCTGGATCTGTCCATGATTCCTCAGGTCCGCCTGGGCATCTTGCATGAGCCGTATGCGGTCGCTTGGTTCGAGGAGCGGTACAAGACCACGCTATTGCCGCTATGCGGCGAGTGCGCGACGTTTCCGCTTCTTCGCGCGAGCTTCGATGGCGTCGACGACGACGGTTGCCCGGTCGAGGTAAAGGTCCCCTCGGATAAGAACTTCGATCTGGTGCTGGAGCAGGGCGAGAAGAGCGAGCCCTACCGGCTCTACTGGTGGCAGGTACAGCACCAGATTGCGGTGGCTGGCTCGGCCAGGGGCTATCTCGTGTTTTACAGCACGACCCGGCAGCCCCTGGTGTTCGAGATCCGGCGCGATCCGGACACCATCGAGCTCATCAAGCAGCAGGCGCAGTTGTTCTGGGAGTTGGTGGTCAGCGAGAAGGAGCCTGAGAAGGATCCTCAGCGCGACTACTTCACCCCGGTCGACGGTGCTCTGGTGCGCTGGGCGGCGACGGCGCAGCAGGTACGCGACGTCGACGCCTTGGCGAGCACGCTGCAGGAACAGCTGAAAGCCCTGAAGGGCCAACGCGAAGCTCTGCAGGCGGATCTCGTCGAGCAGATGGGCGGATACATGCTGGCAGAGGCGGAGGGCGTTCGCGTCGTCCGCTATCAGCAGGCCGGCAATATGCGGTGGAAGGATCTCTTCGAGAGCCGGAAGCTGCAGGCGACTGAGGAGGAGCGTCAGCGCTTCCGGCAGGCACCCTCTGAGCGAGTCCGAATCACCCTCGATTCGGATCATCCGATCACGACTGCTGCGCTGGAGGCCATGAGGCTGCCATCGGTTGACCAGGAGACGGAATCTCAGGCATTTTGCCTGTGAGGATGAAGGGGCGCGAAAGCGCCCCTGTCTCTTGCCTGGAACGTTGCGGTAAACCTCCGGTTTACCAGAGCTTTCCTGGATCTGTTCTCTGGCTATGCGGCCCGAGAGCGATAACGCAGCTGTGCGTCTTCACAGCAATCATTGAAACCCTACAGGGGCCACCACGCCCCGTAGGGGAGTGGTGCGCCTCCAACTCACTGGAGATTCACCATGAACCTTTCCTCTTGCGTCCCGATGTCCGCCTACGGTGTTACTGGTACGAACGCTGACACTATGTCGCCTGCGTTCGCTGCCGAGAATCACCCGCTGCTCGAGCTGGTACCCAAGCACAACGCGCAATTCCTGTTCCGCACCGAACTGCGTATGCCCGTGATGAACTTCCTGGCAGCGTCGGGTGGTGACTCGCTGGCACTCGTAGGTCCGACCGGCGCCGGCAAAACGTCCGTCGTCGAGCAGATCGCGGCGCGGATGCGGTACCCACTGCGCAAGGTCAATGCCCACTCCCGCATGGAAATGCCTGAGCTCATTGGTCAGATGTCGTTGCAGTGTGATCCTGTCACCGGTGATCAGCAGACCGTGTTCGCGCACGGGCCGCTGGCGCTGGCGATGAAAGAGGGCAGCATCTTCCTCCTGGATGAAGCTGACTTCCTGGATCCGGCTGTCATGGCCGGCCTCAACGCGGTATTGGAAGGCGGCGCCCTGGTGCTGGCCGAAAACCGTGGTGAGGTCATCGTGCCGCATCCCAACTTCCGCTTCATCATCACCTGCAACACGCGGGGTCAAGGTGATGAGACGGGCCTCTACACGGGTACCTTGTCCCAGAACCTTGCGTCCTGGGATCGGTACCGCATGCTGGAAGTCTCCTACCTGAGCAAGGAGGAGGAGCTCGCGGTTCTGCAGGCGACGCTTCCCCAGGTCGATGCGACGATCCTGAGCACCATGATCGATGTGGCCAATGGAGTGCGCCAGCAGTTCATCGGCAATCCCGACCAGGCGCTTAAGGCTGGCCAATCGGGGCTCACGGTTACCTTCTCGACGCGGACCCTGCTGCGCTGGGCCCGTATCGCGACGACCTACAGCACCGCTGCCAGCAAGCAAGCGAACTTCCCGTTCGCCTGCCCTCTGGCGCAGGCGCTGCGCGAGGCACTGACCAACCGGACGGACAAGCCCATGCGACTGGTGATCCATACCATCGCGAAGGACAAGTTCGGCGCGGCCTGGGCAAATGATCCTGTCGTTCCATCGGTAGTTAAACCGTGACGCTCTACTTTGCGCTGGCCCCCGCGGACCAGAACGAGTTCGAGCAGGCGAATACGCAGTGGTGGGCTGGCCAGGCATTGTCTGGCTTGAGCGCTGCTGCGGCATCTCTCGGAATCTCCGGCGCCTTCGAGGCTGTGCAGGCTTCCTTCGGGAAGCTTGCCGCGGGCTCGGTGGATCCGGAGTACGAGGTCGAAAAGGTTGTGATGCTCATTGCACTCAAGGTAGCTCTGGAGGAGCCGTCGAATCTGACCCTGTCAGACGATACCGGCGCCACATTGGAGCCCGCTCGGCCGGATGGCTGGGACCTGGTGCTGCAGCGCGTCTGCAACCTCACCGATGCGTCGATGCCGAAATGGCGTGATGCCCTGGTTACCCTGGGCGTTATGCCGCGGCCGATGGATCTTTCGAGCCTTGTGGTCGCCGATACGGCTGCTTCAGGCGAGACGTCCTTCTGCTTTTAAACCACCCTGGCGGGGCCATCCCGCTGGGGTGGCCTCCGTCCCTTACGATGGAGCGATGCAATGCAACTGAACCTCACCAAGTCGATCGAGCTGTCCAATGCCCACGTCACGCAGGAAGACTTCCTGCTGCTGGACCGGATGGCCGCCGACTATCGCGACACCCTCAAGACCAACGACACGCTCGTGCCAGCGGTGCTCGAGACCCGCGATGGCTATGTCATCTGCATCGGCAGCGTGACTATCGAAGGTCTCATCGAAGCCGGCGCATCGAAAGCCTTCAAGGACATCCTGGACTACTGCCAGAATGCCCATGACGGCGCGATCATGTACCTGGCGTTCGACCGCGACGCTGAAGTCGAGGACGATCTGCCCACGTTTGACTGGTGAATAGGGGCCTTCGGGCCCCGTTCTCTGAGCCCGATTTGCTATAGTCGGCTATAGCAAATCCGGTTCTCGGCCGCCTCCATGTGGAGGCAGCTGCGAAGTGCCAGCTGGGCACTCAAAACACCAGCAGCTCATCTCAAACCCAATGGGGGTCTCTCCCCATCGGGGAAGACTCCCGCCCAAACCGGAGTCTTCACCATGCAAACTGCTCAACCCATCAAGGAAATCGAAACCCTCAGCAAGCTCTTGCTGGTAGGTCTCGACGTCAACATCTGGTCCGGCCGCAAAAAGCTCCGTATCGAGGACCTCGGTCCTGGTGTGGATCTGCCGCCGGCGGAGCTCGCATCGCTGGGAAGCAAGCGGATCATGGATCCCGAGCAGATCAAGCGGTTCGACAACCTCAAGCGCCGCGCCCATCGCCTCCTCGAGAGCGAAGGCGTGCGCTTCCTGGGCGGCTACGGCATCCCGAACGACGCGGCTCCGGCCATCGCGAAGGAGCTCGACGACATCCAGCGCGAGTTCGGCCTTGAGATCAAATCCTTCCTCGACAACTACGACTCGAACTTCGACGCGTGGGCGCAAAAGTGGGATCAGGATCCGAAGTGGCAAGCTGCGATCGAGAAGGCCAAGACCCCGAAAGAGGTCGTGGCCCAACGTTTGGGCTTCCGCTACACCCTGGTGCGCGTGGTGCCCGACAAGTCCGATCCGGCCCTGAGCAAGGGGCTGGAGCAGGAAGTGGAGGGTCTTTCCGGACAGCTGTTCCGGGAGATCGCGGACGCGGCCGAGGACCTGGTGGATGGCAGTTTCGCCAACAAGTCCTCTGTCAGCCGCAAGGCGGTCAGCGCGATCCTGAAGATTCACCGCAAGCTCACCTCGCTTGCGTTCTTGAATCCTGGGATTCATCTGGTCGCCGAGCACATGATGTCCGTTATCGAGCAGCTCCCCAAAAAGGGGCCGTACGAGGGTGGGCATTTCCAAACGCTGCAGACACTCATGCTGTCCTTGAGTGACGAGCGCAACATCTCGAAGCTGGCCACGTCCTTCGCGGCATCTGCTGCGCAGACTGCCGCCACCGGTGGCGTGCCGGCGGCGAGTGTCGTGATCGAACAGGCCCCGGCAGCTGCTGGTGCCGTCGTAGCTTCTGCTGCCGTGATCGACCAGTCGCCGTCCCCTGCGGACGACGGCGGCATGTCCGTTGGCGAGCTGCTCGATGAGATCGCCGGTCAGCAGGCAGCACCTGGTCTTCAAGATCTGAGCTCGGTAGCTGCAGAGCTGCAGGCCCGGGCCATTGACGGGCAGGTGATCGATACCCAGATGTCGGCGTTGGGCGTTGCTACGTCTATTGCCAACATCCCAATGCCGACTACCCAGGACGCCTTGGACTTCTGCATGTAAACCAACCCCCCGGGGGCACCTGCCCCCTTTGGGGGTGGTGTGTCCTCCACTACTGGAGTGACAGCTATGCAACGTTCTCTGAGCAACGCCTTCCCGATCATCGCGCGCTACTTCTGCGACGACCTGGGGGTGCGCATCGAGTTTGGTGGAAACCAGCCGGCAACAAAGGACAAGGTGATCTACCTGCCGGTGCTCAAAGATGAGTCGCCTCGCATGGTCAACGTCTCCCTCGGGTGGACGGCCCATGAGTCGGCGCACATCAAGTACACGGACGATGAGCCCTATGAGCTGGCTAATGCAGAAAGCCCCTTCATGGGTCGCTTTCTGAACCTGCTCGAAGATCTGCGGATCGAGAAACGCATGATGGAAGACCATTACTGCGCCATCGAGCCACTGCGGGTGACTGCCCAGGAGGTGTTCCAGAAGCCTTGGAGCGCCGACGGGAAATCCGAAGCGGTGGTTTTGCACGACGCCTGCCTGATCATCGGCCGGGCGCGCTTGCTCAATCAGCCGATCGAAGAGGTCGCCGTTGTCCTGGATGCTGCGTTGGCCAACACCTTTGGTGCCGGCCGACGCGCGAAAATCCTTGGGCTACTGTCCACGGTCACCGGCTTGCCCGATACCGCGGGGGTGTATCAGCTCGCCCATCGGATACTCGATGTCTTAAACGAAGAGGAGCCTCAGCAGCCCGACGCTGGCGCGGATCCTGATCCTGCGCCGCAAGGTCAGGACCAGGGCCCGCAACAGGGCCAGGATCAAGGCGCTCAGCAAGGCCAGGATCAACCTGGTCAGGGTGAGCAGGGCAACTCCAGCAAGGGCGATCAGGCAGGTCAAGGCGACGCGCAAGCGGCGTCCGGCCAGCCTGGCGCCGATCAGCAGGGCGCTCAGCCAAGCCTGAAGCAGCGGGTGGTAAAGGCTGACTCGCAGGCCATGCAGGATGCGCTTGGGGACGTTTCATCCCAAGCCGCTACCCTGATCGGCGCCAACGCCGGCGGCACAAGCTCCACGCCGAGTTCGGTACTGGCGCACGCTGTCGGTTCACAGGCTCTGCAGCAGGACGTTGTCATCAACGGGCGCGCCGCCTCCATGGGGCTGCGCCAGGTGCTCAACGGCCTCATTCAGGGCAGCCAGAACGCACGGGTCACCGTGCGCAAAACGGGTAATCGTCTGGATACAGCGAGCCTTGCACGGGTGAGGGTTGGGGAAAACCGGATCTTCCGGAAACAGGAACCCGTGCAGCGCACCAATGCTGCTATCCAGCTGTTGCTCGATGGCTCCGGCTCTATGGGTGTGAAGACCGGCGGGCGCAAGCCTATCCAGGTTGCGGAGGAGGCGTGCTTTGCGATGCTTACGGCATTGGAGGGTATTGCCGGCGTTACCAGTGGTGCGATGGTCTTCCCTCGGGGGGATCGGGAGCAGGTCGGTGTTTTGAAACGGCACGGCCAGAACCTGGCCAGCGCAGTGGCAGAACAGCGCTTCGGCCTGACCGCTTCCGGCGGAACACCGTTGGCCAGCGCCATATGGCCGGCCGCCGGCGACCTGTTGCGCGCCAAGGGACAGCGCAAGGTGCTGATCATCAGCACCGACGGCGACCCGCGGAACGTGACCGACGTGATCGATATGGTCGCCCGGTGTCGCGCTTCAGGAATCGAGGTGTTCGCGATCGCCTATGGCGAGGCGAAGGCCACGAACCTGCAGCTGATGTTTGGCACCGGTCACTGGCAGCTGCTGGATGACCTCGGGCAGTTGCGCAGCGCCCTCCAGGCGCTCGTGCAGCGTGTGTTGACCCAGGCCGCCTAACCGCGGCCGCTGATCTACCAACCGCCTAACGGCGGACAACCCACCAGGGGACATACCCCCCTGGTGGGGGGTGTGTCTCCTCCTAACCGGAGGCATACCATGCAACTTGCGCTTTCTTTCACTGAAAGCTCGTTTTGCGAATTTCCCTTACCGCAGGGCTTGCCCAGGCCGCGGGTCAAACGGGCGCCTCGCAAGACGAACACTGCGGTTGATATCGAGCAGCTGTATTTCGACCTGCTGGCCATTCCGGACAGCGAGGTCGACACCTACGTCTGGACTGACGCAGACATCGATCGCGTTCGCGAATACATGCTGCATCACGCGCTGGGCGTTCTGCTGGACCGGCGCAATTCGCTGGCATCTCGGCAGGAGCATTGGGCTTGGGTGATGGACGAGGAAGACTTCGGTCCCTTCTCGTTCAAAACCCTGGCCTACTTCGCCGGCGTCGACAGTGAGTTGCTGCGCGAGGGGTTGGTTCGAACCCTCACCAAGCACCAGGTCCTTGAGCAACTGACGGCTTGATTGCTTGACACCTCCCCCCTCACCGGGGGAGGCTTTTTCTCGAGTCTTATGGGCAGAGCGCCTGGCTGCGCCGATCAGATTCTCCTCGACCTCTGGTGGTCGAGAGATACCCAGCTGGAGGTTTCCAGCACCTATCGTTCCGGTCCGTCCGGAGCATCACACCCTTGGGGGCACGTTCCCCCTCGGGGTGACGTGTCTCCTCTCTACGAGGAGTTCACCATGCGTTATCAACCCACCCAGTCACCTGTGGTCGATGCACTGCTGTTTCCCTATCGTGCTCCGGAGGCTTATCGCACCCGGGCGGATTACGAGCAGCTTGATCGGCTTCAGCGTGAAGCACTGCAGGACCGGCAGCGCGAATTCGCGCAGCGCCTTCACGGGGTCATGCAAGACGGGCCGTGCTCGCTGCGAAGCTTCCCTTCGCCAGCAGCCGATACCACCTGGCAGGATTTGCCGCGGTTCCATCACGCTGCGCAGTTCATCCCGTTTGAAAGGTCGACCCCGGCTGCCGGGCAGGACTATTTCGCGGCGCCGCCGGCGAGCCTTGCTGACTATGAGGGCTTCGACGTCGGCGAGGATCTGCCGGTACCCGCTGAGTCACCTGCTGTCCCGCTCAAGGCGGAGCGGCGGGCGACGGCATCGGCGGCGTCCTCGGACGTCATCGACTGGTCCGACGCAAAGGAAGGGGTAGTCAAGCGGCATGGCCGCTATCGCTATCGGTTCGAAAGGAATTCCTCATTCTCCTACCTGGTTCGCTTGAATACTGGTGGGGACGTGTGGGGAATCGAGCTGCAGCAAGTCGTCAATGAGCTGAACATCGAGGTTGGTGATCGGGTGCAGCTCAAGCGCATGGGAAAGGAAACTGTCGAAGTCGACGAGAAAATCCTCGACGCCGATGGCAACCCGACCGGCACACGCAAGAAGCACGTCACGCGCACCATCTGGCGTGGCCGCATCCTGCAAAAGCACGCCTGATCGCCGCCGGCGACTCCGGCATCAACCTATCCTGAGCGGGCCACTCCCGCGGGGGAGGGGCCGCTCTCTTCATAGGAGCTTCCCCATGACGACTACCCAAACCGTGCCTTCTACTGAGCTCGCGCGAACCATGCTCAACCTTCGGGTGCGCTGGCGCTCGAGCTACCAAGGCCGCCATTCGTTCGACTGCGTTTTGGACGGCGCATCTTGCCGGTTTGAGGTTCAGACCGAGCGCAGGATCCGCGATACTTACTCGAACCTGTCACCTGAAGAATTCGAGCGAGACGTCAACGGGTCGGTCGGCCTGGTGCACTGCGGTTTACCGCTGTCGCTCGAAGCCGTTGCCGGGTTCAACCGGTCACGCTACGACGAATACAAGGCGCAGATCGATCTGATCCTGGCCCAGCCGGAGAAGTATGGCGACTACACGCCGGAGCCTTTTCGGATTTACCTCGGCGGGGTGTGGAGTAAGGAGGCCGGCTGGTCTCGCCTCCACACGTTCAATGAGGTGCTAGCGCTCAGCGGTATCCCAGCTAGTGAAGCGGTAGACGGTACGCAACATCCTTAACCCACTGCGGGATCACCCCGCACTGGGATGGTCCCGCTCCCACCCAGGAGCAAAACCATGAATACCCATCAAGCCCTGCTGGTCTGTCAGCTGCTACTCAAGCGTGCAGGTTCGCGCGTGCGCCTACGGCAGCCCTCGCATTGCGGGACCGATTTCTGGTCCTTCACCGTCGTCGGCCGTGGTCGCCTCGGCAACCGCATCGTGGTCCCGTTCGTTCATAGCTTCCAAGCTATCGGATCCTGGGAATCCTCGATCAGACGGGCCGCAACGCTCGTTGGGGCGGCCTTGGCCAGGCGCTCACCGGATGCCGCCAGCTGGCGCACTACGGTGACATCGGCCAAGTGGTCGTCCGTTTCGGACAGCCTACGCTGCTCAAGGAGTATCACCTGGGCTCGCCCGAGGTGATCCCCAGGCTGTCGCCGACGCTGCGCAAGCTGCTCACGACGGCGCCCGCGGCCGATCAGCTGATCGTGCGGGACCGCAACACCGGTGACGACCTGGTCACCAGCACACTGCCCGGGGAGGACGTCGCTCAGCTGCTGAGCAGCTGCCTCGCCGGCGCCGCGGTTGCAGCGCCTGGGAACGCCTCCCAGCTGATCGCTGAGTATGGTTCGGACCTGTGCTTAGGCACCGGGACTGATCGCGGGATGCTGCTATCCCGAGAGACGCTGCGGCGGACGCGTTCCGCCCTGCTGACTGTTGCGTGACACACCTGCCCCCACCCCGGGGGCAGGCCTTCTACCGAGTCTTTTGAGCAAGCCAAGGCTTGCTGAGCAGACTTCTCCGTCATCGATGTCGGTGCCGCGAAAGCCAACTGGCGCCTGGTTGGCGTAACACTAACCCTTCAATCCGCAGGGGGCGGCCCAGCACATTTCAATGTGCGTTTCGGACTCGCCTATGCGTAGAAATCCCAAGCGCTCATACAACCTGCGTGCGGATGGGTTTGTACGAAAAACACTGAGCATCAATGGCACCTTACGGGCGGAAGCATGCGATTGAAGCTGTCGCAACAGTTCGGTGCCGATGCCTCGACCTTGAAAGGCTTCTGATAGAGCAATGTTCTGTATGTAAACCTGATCATCTTCATCCAGGACCTGAGTGTATCCCGCTATAACGCCGTCCTCCTCAACGACGGATGTGTCGGCGTTTTCGCATTCGGATGAAAAATTTTGACGTTGCCAGGCTTCATTCCAGCCCCACAATTTTTCGATGTGGCACCGAAAGACTGACCTGTGTATATCGAAGAGTGCTGGCTGATCACCGGTAGTTGCCTGTCGAACATTCATGAATACGAATATCCTATTCTGGTGAAGCTTTTTTATCATAATGCAGGCGGGCATCAGCGTCCGTTACGGCCTTGTGTTTATCCAGGAGTTTAAATGGCTATCCGTTGAGTTTGGTTTCGGGCCTTTGCTTAGGGACCGGGACCGACCGCGGGATGCTGCTATCCCGAGAGACGCTGCGGCGGACGCGTTCCGCCCTGCTGACCGTTGCGTGACACACCTGCCCCCACCCGGGGGCGGGCCTCCTACCGAGTCTTTTGAGCAAGCAAGGGCTTGCTGAGCAGACTTCGCCGGTATCGATGTCGATAGCGGGAAAGCCAGCTGACGCCTAGTCAGCACACCACCAACCCAGCGCGGGGCTACATGATCCCGCGTGGGGATCATGGCCTCGCTCCAAGGAGCAGACCATGAACGATCGTACCCTTCACACCCTCATCGCCGCTCTGCGTCTCTGGCAGCTGCACGAGGGCCAGCATCCATCGCCTTTGGTTGATGTGGCCAGCAACGACGGTGAGGTCGACCCGCTCTCCTCGAAGGAGATCGATGACCTCATCGAGAATCGCCTGAATGTCGGCGGCGCCGACCAGGATTCCTGGTTGAGCGTAAAAAGGGAGGGATTTGGTGTCGCTGTCCTCTTGGACGATGGCAAGCCGACCCTCATCCAAGCCACCGGCCTGCCGGCGGGTGCGCGCGTGCAGGTTTTCAACGAGGTCAACCTCGAGCACCTGAGCCTGTATGGCCCTGAGGAGTTGAGCACGCTCGTGTTGCCCACCGGCAACAACCGCATCTACGTCAAAGACGTCACGCCTGAGCTGGAACAGATAGGCAGCGTCGACGACCTGATGCATCTCGCAACGCGCTAGGTCTGGCGCGCCTATGCGCGTGCAGGAGGCCTTGCCTCTCATGCGTAGCGCCGGCTGCAGCTACACCCAATACCCCGATCGCGTGATGAGCGTGATCGGCTAATTCAGCGCGTCCTCTCCGGCGTGTTCTGAGAGTCAACCCTAGCGGGCATTCATGCCCGCTAGGGGCGTGCGTGCCCGCCTCTTTCGAGGTGCATGCATGACCATCATTCTTCAAGCTGCAAGGCTATTGGGACCACGCCAAATCGGCCGACGCGCAAGCGTCACCACCGATACGATGAAGATCCTGCTCTGGGAGCTTTCGGACGGTGCGGTTCTGGAGCTTCACCGCGAGGTGGTCCCCGGAAAGCGGCCGCGCTTCACCCTGGTCCGAGAGCGCGGCGATGGCTTCGACGCCCTGCTGGTGTATTACGAACGCGGGCACGCCCGGGTATTCAGCCCCAACCGCTACGCAGCTGCGTAGACCTTTCCCCTCTGGCCGCCTCGGCGTCCAGAGGGGGCTTTGCTGGCATTGGCCCAGCCGCTTCGCTATAGTCGGAGCGCGCATCGACGCCTGAGCTGGCAGCCCAGCACCCTTCCTGATCCGTTCGAGATGGCTTTCCCAAGCCCAGCTTGCGAAAGCGATCTTTTCTGTCCCCGCATGTGCGGTGGCAGATTCCTCAGCTGACCTGGTCAGCACCTCACCCACCTGCGGGGCTACTGGCCCTGCAGGGCCATAGCCTCGCTTCACTCTGGAGCGATCGGCATGAACCTCTACCACTGCACGTTTGAAATGGCTGATTACCGGGTGACCGCCCAGGTAGCTGGTCTGAGCACGGTCGACGCGGCAAGGCGCTTCGTCGTGTCTCCCTTCGGCAAGCGGCTATTTCGCCACATTGCACCGCGAGCATCGGCGGCCGGCGCCATCATCGGTTTCTTCGATGGTAGCCGGTACGTGATGGCCTTGCCGCTGTGGCGCACCGCGGCGCGTGATCAGTTCGGCAAGCCTCGGTGCCTCGTCTCGGCCTGGAGCCTCACGACTCAGGCCGTCGACGACCTCTGCTTCGATGCTTCGGCGGTTGCCCGTCGCAGCGTCTGTGTTTCCTAACCCCCTGGGTGGCCACGTCCCCCTCGGGGCATGGCCACCTCCTACTCCTGGAGATAGTCATGAACAAAAAGTTTTGCTGTGCCATTTACTCGAAAGGCCTGACCGTGATGGACGAGGTCCTAGCTGCCAACCCGCGGGCTGCTGCGTCCCGCTTTCTGAGCGATGAGCTCGGTAAGTTGGCCGCCGGGCGTGTAGCTATGGGAAATGTGGTTCTTGAGCGTATCCCAGACGATCCAGCCGCAGAGTGGGCGTTCGTGTGGGGTCCTTGTAAATCACCTGCCTCTTCAGAGGCCACTTGGTTTTTCAAGGTTGTCGCTGCAGACGTACCGCTGCGGACCAATGTGGTAGTTCGTCACACTAAGAATGGCGAGGTACTGCTTGAGGCTGACAATCCAGTCGACCTCTATTTTCTAGAAGACGGAGACAGTAACTGGTGTGGCGAATCCAGCCCAGACAGCTGTGTCTCTATAGATGACCGTGATCTCTATGTCAGACGCATGATGTGTGAGGCCACTGACATTACCGACCTACTGGAGGCCCTCGACCACGTGCCTTCCCGCAACTAATCAACAACTCAACCCTATCGGGGCATTACCCCCGATAGGGGGTGTGCCTCCTACAAACGGAGCACATCATGAAATTCCCAAACTCGATCCTGTCTTTCCCGGACCGTGGACCCTGGGGCAACAGCCGCTACCGCGGTAACTGCAGCGGCCACGTCATCCAAGGCTTCTTCGCCACCTATCACCGGCGCAAGGACGGCCTGGCGTTCGATCCCAGCATTGGCGGGGGCACCTCGGTCAAGGTGGCTCAGGAGATGGGGCTGCGTTTCAAAGGTACCGACCTGCACCAGGGCTTCAACCTGCTGCTGGATGATCTGCAGACGTTCCTGGGCGAGCAGGCACATTCGTGCTTCTGGCACCCGGCGTACCTGGACATGATCCAGTACAGCGGGAACGTCTGGGGTGAACCCAATCGGTGGGACATGAGCCGTATGGCGATGAGGGAGTTCGTTGAGGCGCTGGAGCTGGCCTTGATGAACATCCACGACGCGATGGAGCGCGGCGGTACCTACGGCATCTTGATGGGCAATCTGCGCCGGCAGGGGGAGTACTTCAATCTCTCCTCGCTGGTGGAGCGGGTCGCGCCCGGCAAGCTGATCGACGAGCTGATCAAGGCGCAGCACAACTGCGTCTCGGACCGGCGAACCTACAGCGGCAACGTCGTACGCATCGCGCACGAGAAGCTGCTGGTCTTTCGCAAGGAGCGCGGTTCACTGCACTTCCTGGCCAAGATCCAGCAGCGCGCTCAGGCCATGCAGGGCATCACCTGGCGCGCCGCGGTGCGTCGGTTGTTGCAGGGCGGAAAGACGCTGCACCTCAAGGAGATCAACACGCAGCTCGAGGCCTACGCGGCTACCCGGGCGAATAACCACTGGGAGGCCAAGATTCGGCAGGTCGTCCAGGACGAGCGCTATTTCGAGCGCGTCGCGCATGGCACCTATCGACTCGCGGCATGACGATCTAGCCCCCTTCAGCCTGGCTGAAGGGGGCAGAGACCGCTTCGGCAAGAGCAGCTTGCTCAAGCGGTTTCAGGCAGACCCATGGTGGTCTGTTTTGAAAAGCTGGTACCACCAGCACTTACTAAACCGACGGGGTTTAACAACCCCGTCAGGGCGTTGTTATCCCGTCACAACCGGAGATAACAATGTTGAAAAAAATAGGTCTATTGGGCGCATTCGTCGCTCATGTGCTCGTAGGGGTGCTCTTCTTTCTGATACTGGCTTCGGCCGCTCTGCTGCTCGCTTGGTTTACTCACCAGGTCGGCACATTGGAATACGGAAGACCGCTCGTCCCTATCCTTACAGTGCTCGAAAAAGCGGTTCTCTATGGTGACTGTGCGTTTTTTCTGTGGTGGGTGATAAAATCCACTATCAAAGCGTGCAAGAACCTAGACTAAGATCAGTTGATGGGTTGCCTAGCAGCCCTTTAATAGGACATCACCAGAGGAAACAGCTATGAGTGAGTTCATTCGTGGCTTCAAGCGCGGCGCAAGAGAGACCATGTACGGCTATTGGGCGCCCGCCGTGGCTTTGTGGAGACTGCTGTCGAGCACGACGGACGATCTGATCCGGAAGGCTAACCAGGCAGAGAAATAGAGCTTTCCTTCTACATCGGCGGCGGTCCAGGCTTGCCTGCGCCGCTGCACCCGTTCCTGTTGCTGGGAACGCCGATGTCGATCTAGGGCCCTCGTGGCTCTGGATCGGCGGATCGGAAACCGTTTCGCAAAGCAGGCCTTTGCAAAGCGGTTTCAGCGTGGCCAGTGGTGGTCGCGTCGAAAGGCAGCTGATCCTCTATCAGCACACCGATAAACCCTGGCGGGAGCTCTCCCGCGGGGGACTGGTCTCGCCCTCTACCGGAGAGACCATGGAAGTTACCGCTCCCCACCTTGCGAACTATCTCTACTCAGGCTTCGTCTCGACGTTTTCCGACGTCGAGCGTGAACGGCTCTGCCAGGTGTATCCCTGGGCCAGAATCAACTTTGCCGAGGGTGAGGTGGATGTCCACACGAGCTTTCGCGCCCGCCTCACGGATGGGCGCACGTTGCTGTGTCTGTTCCCTGAGGCCCTTGGCGATCACGTGCTGATCGTCGACACCCCGATGGAGCTGCTCAAGCAGACCCTGATACCGCTCGTGTCCATCGAACGCATCATCTACTCATAACCCCACCCAGCCGGGCCTAGTCCCGGTAGGGACGCGGCCTGGCTCTACCAAGGAGCTAGACCATGAATCACGAAAACGCGGTACGTCCCTGCGCTGAAGCGGATGCCCTCAAGCTCGTGCAGTCGCTGCGCGCGCTCGACGCCAAACAGCTGCTGCAGGCCGCCATCGAACGAGGGCTGACCTTCGGTGACTGCATCAACGCTTTCGGTATGACGCCTGAGGAAAGCGTGTTCGTGAGCGCTGCGCAGGCAATGCCGGATGACGACGTCGAGTTCGATGACAGAACCGTTGTGTCGCGTAGCGAGCGGGGTGCATTCGTGCATTGCTGGCACTTCGTGTCGAATGCTGCGGCCGGTATTCCGGAGCCGTCGGAGATGCTGGAGGAGTTGCTTCGCTTCGCTTCCAGCATTGAACAGCCTCAAAGCATGCGATTGCAGATGTTGAGAGGAGCGATGGCGCAAGTCATGGAAGTCCTGGAAGACCAGCTCGACGAGCTTGAGGGCGTACCGTGTGAGGTCTCGCCCATGCGCATTGAGTTTGGCCCCTACGCTTTGGACACTCTCCCCTCGGCGCTCGTCATCGAGTTGGTGAGTGGTGCCAAACCCCAGGGATTCTCTCCGGTTCTCGCGGAGGCGCTGCTCAACTGGATCGAGCACCAGGGCAACCTGCTCGATCAGCTGGCGGCTGAGATGTTCGTAGCAGCGGCCTGAAGCCAGGCCGCGCTGTAAGAATCTTTCACGCGATCATGCGATCGGTGAAGACGATGTAGCTGAGCATCTTCCTTCAGCACTTCAACCCACCGCGGGGATCTCTGTCCCCGTGGGGCAGGGGTCTCTGCATTTTAGATGGAGGCCTGTTATGGGAGACCATAGCAAGAAAGACCCTGCTGTCCGCGTTCCCTGGTACCACCCACTGATGCACTTTGCCGGCCATAGCCTGGTCGGTACCGGCATCTTCCTCATCGTCGCCATGCCGGCGGTGCTGCTGGGATACCTGGTGCACAAGCTGCGGGAGTACAACGTCGCTGAGTTTACGCTCACGGTGCTGTTCTTCCTCGAGCACACCATCCTGGTGGTCGATGCTTTGCTGTTCCTGTCCTACCTGGGCTTCACGTCCTGGAAGGCATTCAAGGAGATCAAAGATGATCACTGAAGGCTCGAAGGTAAGAAGAGCGGTAGCGGAGTTCATCACGGCGGCTCGCGAGGCACCGCGCATCTACTTCGCTCCGTTACGCGGGGCTATAACCGGTGTCACCTTGCAGTGGCGACAGCTGCAAAACTGCCACCAAAACAGTGGCACAAAGCCGTTGTGATGGCACCAGCCCGGGCGTATGCTCGGGACATGTACTGGCGAGGAGCCGACCATGTTCCGACATCACCTGGTGCGTTTCTTCAAAACCTTCGCTGCTGAGTTCGTCAGCGCTGCCAAGCAGGCGCCGGCGATCTACTTCGCACCCCTGCGGGGCGCGATCAATGCGGTGAAGGCGCAAGCTCGTAAGGCTTGAGCGTAATTTTGGCCAGCCTCCCTTCCGGAAGGCTGAGCTTTCACCGATAGACGTATCAGCGGGCCGCAAGGCCTTTCCTCACGGGACTTCTGCTCCCGATGGGGGCAGGGTCCCTCCCAACCAGGAGGTGCACCATGGCCGAGATCATCAATCTGGTGATTGTCGTTCTCGATCTGCTTCTCTGAAGCGATCGCTCAAGCGAGTCCCCGCCCATGCGGCGGGGCTTGCCTTGAGTCTACTGCGGAGTGCCCCTCAGGCAGCCCACAGTAGATTCTCGATGGCGCCATGGTGCGCCTTCGTGATGCAGCAGCTGAGCTCTTCAGCACCGGCCTTTCGTTCTGATTGGCCAACCCCTAACCCGCGCGGGATTCCTCCCCGTCGGGGCTGGATTCCGTGCTTGCCGGAGATCCAGAAATGTCTATTCGCTCTATCCTGATCCACTGATGGGCCACTGGCGTTTTGCTGGTGCCTGTCACCTTGAGTCGGCTAGGTCTGCATAGCTCCTCTCACAACCCGCCCGGGGTCCATCCCCGTCGGGGCCGGATTCCGTGCTTGCCGGAGATCCAGAAATGTCCATTCGCTCTAACCCGATCCATTAGTGGTCCGCCGGCGCTCTGCTGACAACCATCACCTTTGAGTTTGCTGCGCTTGTGCAGCACCTCTTTTCAACCCGCGCGGGCTTCGTCCCCGTCGGGGCCGGACTCCGCGCTTACCGGAGATCCAGGAATGTCTATCAACACCGCGCTTACCACCATGATGGCTCGCCAGCTCGAAAAGCTTGGCTACCCGTCCGACGACGTGCGCTTTTCCCTCGGCTACTGCCAGGGCGATGGCGCAAGCTTCACCGGTACGCTCGACATCGAAAAGCTTGGCCCGCGCCTGGTACCGGAGATCCTTCCGGCGATCTGGAGCGAGCTCAAGGAAAACGCTGATCAGGATGAGGAGCTCACGCTGTCTCGAGGTCCAGATCACTATGTACACGAGCGATCAACGTCCTTGAGTGAGTCTGCGCGCAGCGTCGAAGGCACTGCCGCGGACGTCTATGGCAGCCCGACGCACAAGGTGGCCTTCTACCGCTTTATGAAGGCGCTGGAGGAGGATGTCGTGTCCACCGGAGCGATGCTAGCGCGCATGGGCTATTCGCTCTCTGAGTGCTACATCGAGGAAACCGAGGATTTGCGGATCTTCAAGCTCGATCGCTTTCGCGTGGAGCTCAGCGCCTTCAAGGACCCGTCCTACGATCCTTTCGAGTCGGAAACGACGAATGAGGAGCTCGATGAGCGGATTACGCAGGTCCTGAAAGGAGATCTGCGCTTCTGTGCACTCGAGGCCAGAGTCTATCTGGTCACGAGCGACGGGGAGGGTGGCGACATCCTTCTCGCCGGCAAGCACGTCTACGGCGTGGAGCTTCCGGAGGGTCGGCGCGTTTGCAGCGCCGGCCGCGAGGTCATTCACGAAGCTATCGATACTGCCCGTCAGTATCTCAACTCGCTGTCCCTACCGCGCCTGCGGCAGGCAGCCTGATCCAACCAACCCCAGGGGGGCTTATCCCCCTCTGGGGGCGAAGTCTCTCTGGACCACTCCCCAGCGCCGGGGCTTCCCCAAGCTCCCGTCTCGGGGGGTTCGGGAAGCCCCGGTGCTGGGCTTTACCTGGAGGTCCATGATGAGAAATTTGAAAGCGAGTGTGGTGCGTGACGCGGCAAAGGTGCGGGGCTGGGATTCCATCTTGGAGGATCTGTGCCCTGAGATCGATGCACGCGCATTCAGCAAGGTGGGGCGCCATGTCGCCTGTCCTGTGCACGGCAAGACCGGACGCAAGGGGGATGGCTTCCGCTTCTTCCGCAAGGATTTTCACGAGTCCGGCGGCGGGATCTGCAACAGCTGCGGTGCGTTCCCGGACGGGTTCGCGCTGCTGCAGTGGCTCAAGGGTATCGACTTCGCCGATGCGGTATCGCTGGTGGGTGACCGCCTGGATATCCGCTCTACCGACGACGAGAACGTGCAGGAGCGTGTCAATCGCCAGAGTCTGCCTCAGCTTCAAGCCCGGCGCGAGGCCGCGGCGGCGAAGCAGGCGGAGGAGGACACGATGCTGCGCAACCGGCTGAACAAGATGTGGGCGGAGACCATCCCGCTGACTCATCCTGATGCCGAACCCGCGCGGCTGTACCTGGCCAGCCGCAAGATCCTGATCTGGGATCGCAGCGGCCTCGAAGGCACGGTGCGGTTTCACCGGGGCCTGGCCAGCCACAATGAAGATGGGCGCTTTGAAGGCGAGTACCCGGCGATCGTCGCCAAGGTCTCGAAGGCGAAGATGCCAATCACCCTGCACCGGCACTTTCTCACCGCCCGCGGCGAGAAAGCGCCAGTGGAGAACCCGAAGAAGATGTGCGCCTATCCCAGTGATCGTCAGGTCACCGGTGGCGCCATCTGCACCGGGCAATGGGATGCTCAGGTCGTCGACCTGTGCGAAGGCCTGGAGACCGCGTTTGCGATCGAAACAGGGATGGATCTTGCGGTTCGGGTTTACCCGGCGGTGAGCGCCACCTTGCTGGAAGCGTTTGAGCCTGGGCCGTCGACCAAGCTCGTCCGCATCTGGATCGACAAGGACCGGTCAGGTCGTGGAGAGGAAGCTGCCAAGGTACTGCGAAAGCGGCTTTGGGAGCGGAACATCCAGCTGCAGGTCTTCGTGCCGCCGCTGCCCATTCCGGACGGCGCCAAGGGCGTCGACTGGAATGATGTGCTGTTGCAGCTGGGGCGGATGGGCTTTCCGCAGTGGGCGAGGAGGGCAGTTGCGTGAGCAATTACCTCTTCGATCCGCGGATCGTGCCCACGGCGCCAGGCAGCCACGGTATCGACCCCTTTGCGCCGCCGGCGACGTTTGCCGGCGGCCCGGGGGAGTACCGCGCGCTGGTCAGGGAGCGGTACCGGGAGCATTACGGCCGGTACCGGATCCTGCTGCACGTAAGGGCCGCAGAGGAGGGTGCTGTATTGACCTTCCTCGGACCCTACGCCGCCGAGGCGCAGCTCATCATAAACACCTTGTTCGGTCAGACCGAGCACCCTGAAAGGGTCAGCGCACGCTGACCCTTTTTTTTCGCCTGGCGATCGGCCCAGGTGCCTTTCTATCTAAGAGGGAAAGGGTCCGCGATGGCAGCAGGCGCGATTAAAAGGACCGTATCACGCTCGCAATCAGGCGGTTGAAACCTGACGGCATGTAAAAAAGCCCATCCGACTGAGCGGTGCGAGCAATAACCCGTCGGCCCAAGGGGATTGTGTTCGGTCTGGTTCATAGCTGCTCGGAGACAGCGGAATCGAAGGACTCACAGTCTTTAAGGCAAGAAGTAGCTGTCCGTTGAAAGGAACTCATAAACGAGTTGCTACCACATAGGGCAAATCTACCGCTGCGACGACCTCACTGTGCGTGCTTGCCTTCTACGTAAATCGCTGAACTTCAAATGTCATCAGCTTATTTGCTGGATTCTGGCGGTTTTAGCGCTGACCGGTTGTCAGCATTCTACCGGCCCCGTGTCAAAAAGCTTCACTGGTCCGATTTGGACGCAAACGGTAAGGGAGCCTGCGAAGCTATCCAATGCTGCGCCAGACGAATCCGTTCGTGGCCCAAGCGGCGAAAGCTTGTGGCCTCGACTGCGTGATGGCTTCAAGCTTACGTCCTTGCGCCGGGACAACGACCGCATCGTGCGTCAGAGTCGCTGGCTCGACAGCAACCCTGGCTTCGTTCGCAGTGCCAGCCAGCAGGGCAGTCGCTATCTTTACTACATCGTCGAGCAGCTCGAGCAGCGAGGCATGCCTACCGAGCTGGCGTTGCTGCCGATGATCGAAAGCGGCTACAACCCTCAGGCTCTATCGCCCGCCCATGCCGCAGGGCTGTGGCAATTCATTCCATCCACCGGGGCGCATTTCGCGCTCACCCAGACGGCACTGTACGACGGGCGCCGCGATGTCACGGCTTCGACTCGGGCGGCGCTGGACTATCTATCGCGCCTGCACGGGCAATTTGGTGACTGGCTACTGGCCCTAGCTGCTTACAACGCGGGAGAGGGGCGGATTGCGAAGGCTATCCAGGCTAACCGCAGCAGAGGCTTGCCCAGTGATTACTGGAGTCTGTCGCTACCCAAGGAAACCCAGGACTACGTTCCACGTCTGCTGGCACTTGCGAATCTGATTGAGAAGCCGCTGGCCAGTACCGAGTTGCTCGCTGCGGTGCCAAACCGGCCGTACTTTACCCAGGTCCACGTCGAACCGGGGCTCGACTTGGCTGGTTTCGCCGCACGTGCTGGGGTAGCGGAAAAAGAATTGCACCAGCTGAACCCCGCCTATGTTTGGCACTTGGGGGTAGCGCCTCCGGCGACCTTACTCGTGCCCTCCACCCAGGGGGGGGCGTTGGTCGAGGTTACACATGAAGCGTTGCCGACCCTGGCCATGAAGCGAGACGTACCTGCGCTAGCCCCCTTGATTAAAATTTTCCCGCTCGACGGCGATGCTCCGGCACAGGTGGCCAGTCGGTAGCGGAGCCTGCCTCGACCTTGTCCGGGTGGGCAAGGGGCGCTTCCCGCCGCCATCCGCGGGATTCATCAACCTGGAGATGCTTATGGACGTCAACAGTCTGATCGGCAGCAACCTCAACACTGGCGCCATGTCGCTGTATGAGCAACCCAACGGCCAGGGTAATCAGGGCCTCAAGTTCGCCGTGTCCGACACCAACAACGGCTCTTCGCCGATCCGCTTCGGCGAAGCAGGCGCAGGCCTGCTGAACAATAGCGCGAGCTTCAATTCAGGAAACAGCGGACCAGGTAGCAACTCGCTGGATATCGGCAGCTTCATCGGCGACTTTCAGAAATCCATGGCCAGCTTGGCGGTCCAGGCCTTCCGGGCGATTGGCATGACCGATGACAAGATTGCCAACATGCTCGGTGTACAGGCTCTCCAGGATGCTGGGCCTGCTCAGAAGCCCCAGACCTACGATGTCTCCTCGCTGGCCAACAGCGGGCTCGACCAAGGGACGATGAAACAGCTCAACGATTTCATATAGCGCCTGGGTCGCCTCAGGCGTTGTCGATGGTTTCACCGACAACGCCTGAGCCGTTCAGCCCGCCATAAGGGCGTGCTCCTGCTCGGCTGCCTGCGGCTCCAGCGGGAGGCCGTAGAGCACCACGTCACGCCGCTGTTCCCCAAAGCGGGCAATGTCTGGGAATCGACCCCATAAGGTACCGCCGAGGCCCTGGGCGGTGCGGCGGCTGGCGTCGTTGTGCTCGATCACCCAACCAACTAGGGTTTCGAAGCCGTAGCGCTCGGCCAATACCACTGCGGCCCTTCCCATACGCAGGCCGAGCCCGGATCCCACGAGGTCGCTACGAACGTAGATAGACGCCTCGCCAGTCAGCCGACAGGCCTGACCGCCCCAGCTGAAGCGATTAACGCTCAACCAAGCGACCACTTCGCCGCCGCGCTCGCAGACATACACCGGTCCGCCCTCTTTAACGTAAAAGCTCACGAAGAAGGTCATTTCCTCCAGATTGAGGGGCCGCACGACCGGTGAGCTAACCCCGCTGAGGGCGGTCTCGTTGAATATTTCAGTCATCGTCGGCAGGTCGGCGGACGTGTAGGGGCGCAGGCCGCGAGGCAGTGCCAGATGGGTAATCGAGCGCTTCATACCCTGAGCTCTCCATAGACGTCACGTTTGAGTTGTTCGCGGGCTCGTGACAGGCGCGAGCGCACGGTGCCTATCGGCACGCCAAGGTACTCGGCGGTCTCTTGATAGCTGCCCTCGGACTCAATCGCGCGATGAAGGGTTTCTCGCATGTTGAACGGCAAGTCTTCCATGGCATCCAGGGTGCGGTTCAGAAGACAAAGATGTTCGCATTGCTGGCTGACATCCAAATCGTCGTTCCAGTGCAGAACGTCTTCCAACGGGCTGAGCTGAGGCTGGGCATAGAAGCGGCGAAAATGGTTGCGGATAAGGTTCAGCGCGATGCCGCACAGCCAGGTCTCCGGACGGGCCAGACCTGAGAACTTTTCGCGGTTGCGCCAGGCCTCTAGATAGGTCGACTGGACGATATCATCCGCGTCGGCCGCATTGAGGACGCGCTTGTGCACGAACGCGCGCAGTTTTTGGCGGTGCTCTGCAGCAAGCTGCTGGATCACAATAGTGGGCGATTCGCCGGAAGTGAAAGAAGGCGGAAGGCTGCTCACGAGAAATATCCTTTTTTGGCTCAGGAAGACCGAATTTCGCGGTCATCCCCCTAGAGCAGACGCCGTGCCAAACTGGATTGAATGTTCAAGCCATTGATTCATAAAAAAATTTCTATCGTTCAGTGCGTCGGACGTTGCAGGTCTCTGCAACAAGACACGATTGGCCCGTGCAGCATCCTGCACCTCAGCGTTAACCGGTTCACAGCGCGTGGGCGGGTTCTGGTCGCGGCCTGATACGGTCTTGAGAGCGGCCTTGGAACCGATGCGTCGCTTGCAACCACGCAGTGACGACTTCGGCCATTCCTGCCCGCGACCATGAAGATCGACTCTTCCTATAACGCACGTCTACTCGCTTCCCTAGCCGCGCAATCTGGCCAGGCCCTTGCCGACCTGGCTACGCCCAAGGCACAGGACAGCCGCAGCGCGGGGTTGGAGGAGATCGGCATGGGCTTCAGTCATCACGTCGAGCGCAGCAGCAAGGCGCTCAAGCAGCGCCAGATCCGTACCGCCGCGCGCAACGACCAGGGCGAAGCGAGGATTGCCGAGCGCGATCGCCTGGACGAGGAATACGATCAGCTAGGGCATCCGGGGGAGGAGAGTCTGGGTGAACTCGCCGCACGCACAGGAGCCTGGCTAGGAGAGCAGCCCGAACTTGACGCCCTGGTGGCCCGGACTGGCGGAGACCCGGCTCGCACTGACGTGGTATTACGCCAGGCAGAATCGCTTGCCGAGCGCGCCGGGCGGCGTCAGGAGGCCGAGCGCGCCGCCGCCTACCTGCGGCGCTTGCGCGAGCGCTTCGGACCACAGATTCGGGCTGGTCTGAACATCGCGGGCGCGCTGCGACTTGCCGGGGGCGATCCCGCCCTGCGGCAGGCGGTGCGGCAGCTGTACTACGACACCGTTGTACTCAAGCAGTCTTTGCCTGGAATGCTGCAGGCTCTGCTGGGCCTGTTCGGCGAGGCGCGCTTCGACGAGGGTCTGGCGACACTGCGTCTGGCGTTGGCAGACGATATCGCGGCCGAGCGTCCTTCTCGACCAACTCCTCGTCTGCGCATCCTGCTGCGCGGGCTTGGGCTTTCAGGACAGCTCGGCGCCGTATTACAAGAATGCCGGGCCGCGCTGCAACGTTTGGCCACACGAGGGCCGCAGGAGCAATTGGATGCGGTAGCGCTGCTGCAGCGCCTTTTGGGCTTCGCCGCCGGTGGCCTGACCGCGCTCGAAGCTCGACGCGTGGGCCGTGAGCTGGGCGGAGCGGAGGACGAAACGCAGCTGGTCTCGCTCAATGTGCTCTACCGGCTGGTGCAACACCTGCCATTGCCATTGTGGCAGGACGACAAGCATCGACAGACAGCGTTGGCCAACCTGCTGGCATTGCTGGATGAGCGCAGTCGAGGCGGCCTGCCGGCGCGTACCTCCGATCCGCTGGCAGGGGTGCATCCATGATCCTTATGTCCGGGCTCAATCGCCTGGCGTTCCAGGCGGTAAAGCGCACCGAGGTGGTCGCTGCGAGCATTGTGCTGGGCATTGTGTTTATGCTGATCATGCCGCTGCCGACGCCGCTGGTTGATGTGCTGATCGCGGTGAACATCGGCGTCTCTTGCTTGCTCATCGTCCTGTCGCTCTATCTGCCGCGGCCCTTGGCTTTTTCGTCCTTTCCAGCGGTCCTGCTGCTGACCACCCTGTTCCGCCTGGCACTATCGGTGGCCACCACCCGACTGATTCTGCTGCAGGGGGATGCCGGACACATCGTCGAAGCCTTCGGTAATTTCGTGGTGGGCGGCAACCTCGCGGTGGGCCTGGTCATATTCCTTATCCTGACGGTGGTCAACTTTTTGGTTATCACCAAGGGATCTGAGCGGGTCGCCGAGGTAGCGGCGCGCTTCACTCTGGATGCTCTGCCAGGCAAGCAGATGTCCATCGACAGCGATCTCCGCGCTAACCTCATTGATGTAACCGAGGCTCGACGGCGTCGCGACGAGTTGGGCAAGGAAAGCCAGCTGTTTGGTGCCATGGACGGGGCCATGAAGTTCGTCAAGGGCGATGCCATCGCTGGCTTAGTGATCGTCGTGATCAACCTCATCGGTGGCTTCTCGGTCGGTATGCTGCAGCACGATCTGGGTGCTGGCGAATCCATGCGGCTGTATTCGGTGCTGACCATCGGCGATGGTCTGATCGCGCAGATCCCGGCGCTGCTGATTTCGCTGACCGCCGGCATGATCATCACCCGCGTGTCGCCGGAGAACCAGGCAGCTGGTAGCAACATCGGTCGGGAAATTGCCGCCCAGCTCGGCGCCGAGCCAAAGGCCTGGATCATCGCTTCGGTCGGCATGCTTGGCTTTGCGACCTTGCCGGGTATGCCCACCCTGGTTTTCCTGATAATGGCCTTGCTCACCGGTAGCGGTGGCCTGTTGCAGCTGTATCTGCGTCGTCGACCACCTCAAGAGGCAGCCTCCCAGGCCCCGTTAGCGCCGGAACTCAACGGCCAAGAAGATCTGCGTAGCTTCGAACCAACCCGCGCCTACCTGTTGCAATTCCACCCCGACCGCCGAGACCAACCGGATGTATTGGCTCTTGTGCGGGCGCTACGCCAACGACGCAACAGTCTGGTCACCGGCTTCGGCTTGACCCTGCCTCCGTTCGAGATCGAGTACGCCGTGCAGGTCGAGCCTGACGAGTTCCGCTTCTGTGTGCACGAGGTACCCGTGCTGCGTGCCACCTTCGGCGAGCGGGTGGCGGTGGCTCGCGGGCCCTTGCCCCAGGAGCCGCGTGAGGCTCAACTTGGGCGTGCGGAGCGCGACGAACGCGACTGGATGTGGCTGCTGCCCGATGATCCCTTGCTGCAAGACGAACGAGTGGAAGCGGTCAACGCCACCGAACTGGTTGTGGAGCGCATGGCCCGCGCCCTGTTCGCCACTGGGCCGCAATTTCTCGGCCTGCAGGAGAGCAAGTCGATTCTTGGCTGGCTCGAGGCCGGCCAACCCGAACTGGTACAGGAGCTGCAGCGCACGATGCCGTTGGCTCGCTTCGCTGCGGTACTGCAACGCCTGGCCGGAGAAGGGGTACCTCTGCGTGCTGTCCGGCTGATTGCCGAGGCGCTCATTGAACACGGGCAGCACGAGCGCGACGTGGCTGCATTGACCGACTATGCGCGAATTGCCCTTAAGGCCCAGATCTATCACCAGTACCGCGAGGCGGACGGCTTGCACGTCTGGTTGCTGACGGCAGAAACCGAAGGCCTGTTGCGTGAGGCCTTAAGACAGACCCAGACCGAGACGTTCTTTGCACTGGAGACGCGCCATACCCAGGTGCTGGTTGGTCTGCTGCGGCGTCATTTTCCGCTACGCAACAAGCGGCGCTCGGTCTTGCTAGTGGCCCAGGACCTCCGGGCACCGCTCCGCACGCTGCTCCAAGACGAATTTAACCATGTGCCAGTGCTGTCCTTCGCCGAGTTACAGGGCAGTGCGCAAGTCGAGGTGCTGGGGCGGTTCGATTTGCTTGAGGACGCCGATCGAGAGGAAGACGTAGCGTGAAGGGGATGAGCGAGGCCGGTAGGCTGCAGGAGGGGATCATGTTCGAGTTACGGGTGCTCAGCGGCTTGCAGCAGGGGGCGGCCTTGCCCCTGGTGGACGGTGAATGGCGGATCGGGGCGGCGGACGATGCCGATCTGGCGCTGTACGATCCCGGTGTGCAGGGACGCCATGCGCTGTTGCAGGTGGCAGGCGATCAGTGGACCCTTGCCGCTCTCGCCGGCGCGGCCCTGCACGATGCCGACGGCTGTCCGCAGATGCAGCTGGCCTTGTTGCCGGACGTACCCTTTGCCGTGGCAGGCATTTGGTTGTGCCTGGCGGCAGCGGGCTCGGATTGGCCGGTTGCAGAGCCCCTCCCGGCCCCTTCGCCGCGGATTACCGCTGGTGCGGCGCCGCGTCCCTCCTGGGCTAAGCGCTTGGTGATCGGGATCGCCGTAGTGACTGTGGCTTCGAGCGCCTGGGCGCTGAGTGCACGCAATCCTCCCGCGCCTGAGGCAGAATCCTCGGCGGCTTTGCGCCAACTCGCTGATATCAAGACTACGGCCAACGATGCGCAAAGCGTCCAGGTGGCGTTGCAGCGCTGGTTGCGTGAGCGTGAACTCGCGGCAGGGGTCGTTCTTCAGCCAGGTACCCAGGAGGTGACCCTCAACGGGCGCCTATCACCAGAGCGTCTGGCTGCAGTGCGCCAGGCCGTGGCGCGTTTCCAGGCGCAGCAGCAAGGCCCGGTGACATTGATCGATCGGCTCTCGGCCCGGGACGAGCAGCTCCCGTTTCGCATCGTGCAGATCGTCGGGGGCAAGCAGGGACATGTGGTGACGGCCGACGGGCGCCGGCTGTTCCTCGGTGATCAGCTTGATGGCCTACGCCTGACGGCTATCGAGGCGGGCAAGGTGACCTTCGACGGCGAACGGCGTTTTGAGGTGAGCTGGTGAGCGCGCGGCAGCGACTCACCGATTGGAGCCTGCGGCGACGCGAAGGCTTGCGACACTATCAGCCTGTGCAGGTGCTGGGGCGGGTGCAGCGGGTGAACGGTATTCTGCTGCAGTGCCGCTTGCCCGAAGCCCGCATCGGTGACCTGTGCCGCATCGTTCGTAATGCAGGCCAGCCAGCGCTGTTGGCCGAGATCGTCGGTTTCGATCGCCAGGATGCCCTGCTCAGCGCGCTAGGTGGATTGGAAGGTATTGGCGTCGGCGCAGCTGTGGAGCCGCTCGGCGTCCCCCATCGGTTGCGTACGGGAGAGGATCTGCTGGGTCAGGTCCTGGACGGTTTCGGGCGACCTCTCGATGGCAGCGGGCCTTCGGCCTTCGCCGGCCCCCAGGAGCAGAACGCCGTCACGGTCCTCGGAGAGGTAGTACCGGCCACGGCGCGGCCGCGTATCAGCCGAGCACTCAACACTGGCATCCGCGCCATCGACGCCCTGCTGAGCGTGGGCGAAGGCCAGCGACTCGGCCTGTTTGCAGGAGCCGGCTGCGGGAAGACCACGCTGCTGGCAGAGCTGGCGCGCAACCTGGACTGTGACGTCATCGTCTTCGGCCTCATCGGCGAGCGGGGCCGCGAATTGCGGGAATTTCTCGACCACGAACTGGATGCTGGCTTGCGCGCTCGCGCGGTGCTGGTGTGCGCCACCTCGGATCGGTCCAGCATGGAGCGTGCCCGTGCGGCCTTCACTGCGACTGCCCTGGCCGAAGGGTTCCGACGCCAGGGTCGACGCGTGCTGCTATTGCTGGATTCCCTTACGAGGTTCGCTCGGGCACAACGCGAGATTGGTCTGGCCCTAGGAGAGCCGCTCGGCCGCGGAGGCCTGCCACCATCTGTCTATACACTGTTGCCGCGCTTAGTAGAGCGAGCCGGACTGGCCGAGCAGGGAGCCATCACCGCGCTCTACACGGTGCTCGTAGAACAGGACTCGCTCAACGATCCGGTGGCCGATGAAGTGCGTTCGCTTCTCGACGGCCATCTGGTGCTCTCGCGTAAGCTTGCTGAGCGCGGGCACTACCCTGCGCTCGATGTTTTGGGCAGCCTATCGCGGACCTTCGGTAACGTGGCCGATGCGGCCCAAATCCGCTGTGCTGCAGCGTTACGTAGGCTGCTGTCGGCCTACGACCAGATCGAGCTGCTGCTACGACTAGGTGAGTATCGTCCCGGTCACGATGCCTTGACCGACTTGGCGGTGGAGCGACGTGGCGCCATCCAGTCCTTCCTGCAACAGGAGCTGCGGCACCCGGTAGCCTTCGACGACACCTGGGATGCCTTGATGGAGCTGACCGCCGATGTCCCAGAATGAGCTGCTGGAGCTCCGACCTGTGCGCAGTCAACGCGAGCGCCAGGCCGAGCGTGCGTGGCGTGAGGCCAGTGCGGCGGTCGACCGTGAGCGCCAGGCGCTGGAGACGATCAGTGCGACGCTGACGGCACGGCGTAAGGCCTACCGGCAGGAGCGGGCAGCCTGGCTCGCGGACCAGCGCGAGCGCACCGTGAGCCTGCGCGACGTTCAGCGCCGCGAAGAGTGTGAGCGTGCAGTGTTGCTTGAGCTGCAACACCTGGAGGCACAGCTGGCTGAGCAGCACGAACGTCTGGCACAAGGGCAGCGCGACTGTGAGCAGGCGCAGGTCTCCTTGACGAGTCGACGACGGGCGCTTGAGCGCCTCGACGCCCTGCTCGATCACATGGCGAAGGGGACAGCATGACGCGTAGCACCCCCTCTCCGGTTACCCGTACTGCGTCCACGCCGCATTTGCCACAACGACCGCCCGCCAATGGTCGATCGAACGCAGCGGAACGAGCCGTCTCGGCCAGCCGCTATCGGTCCCAGGAGCTGCGGCAAGAGGTCGACAGCAGCTGGGGTGGCGGCTGGCCCCTTGTCGCACAGGGATTTCGCCGCTTGCTGGACAGCTTCAATGAAGATCCGCGTAGCGACTGCCAAGCCCAGGCTGCAGGATTTGAGGTCGTGCCCGAAGCCTCGTTGGAGGCCTTAGTGGAGCAACTCGAACCACGGCTTGCGCTGGATCGGGCGCCGCGGCTGGAATTTTTGCTGTATCTGCCCAATCTCGGTCGGCTGCGGATCAACGCCGAACGGCGACAAGGTGCGGGCTGGTGGCTGGCACTGACTTGCGACAGCGAACACGCGTGCCGCTTCTTACAGCGGCATGCCGACGACTGCGCGGCGCGCTTGAGTCAGGGGTTGGATGAGCCGGTGGCTCTGGATGTCGACTTGGAGCCCGAGCTTTGACTTCACCTCTAATACTGCCCACGCGTACGGCCTTGGAGTTGGAGGCGCGGCAACGTCTGGGGCGCGGACGCAGCCTGGCTTATGGGCTGGCCAGCGAAGCTGGCCATCTGATCCTCGCGGCGGAGGCCGACGCCACTGTTGACGCAGGTTTCATCCTGGACACCCGTGTGGGTCCGCTGTGGCTTGAGCGCCCGGGCGAACTGCTCAGCCTCCTGGGTGACTGTCCGGTCGTGCCAGAGAACGCCGAGGAAAACGCGGAATGGTACTGGGCGCTGATCAGCGTAACCCTGGCCACGGAACTGGCTGAGCTGTTTGGGGATTTGCGACCTGGCCGCGCGCTGCCGGAAGACGGTGCCCGGCTGGTGCTCCGCCTGACCGCAGTGCGCGGCCCAAGCCGTGCCAGCACGCGTCTGGCGCTAACAGCAGCGACCCTGCTGCGGCTGCTAGCCGCGACGCCCTGGTCCCCTCTGCCGGCGCCAGCGCTGCCAGCTTGGCCACTGCGGCTACCCCTGGTACTGGCTCACCTGGAGCTGTCGCGCCGACAACTCGGGCAACTGGCAGTCGGGGATCTACTGCGGCCTGCAGACACCCTGTTCCAGCCGGACGGCAGTGGTGTTCTGGATCTGGGCCGCTGGCGCGTAGCGGTTCGCCTCGTCCGACTGCACGGCCTAACCGAGCTCGACATTCTATCCATCGAGGAATCAATCATGGATCCCTATGCCACCTCTGATCCACTCGGCCAAGACGATGATCGACCCCTGACGCTACCGGAGGTAGAGGCTGAGCCGTTCGATGACCTGCCGCTACCTTTCACCCTGCGCTGCGGAAATCTGCGTCTCAGCTTGGGTGCGCTACGCGACCTGGCGCCGGGCATGTTGCTGTCGGTACCCGAGGCGACGCCGGGTCAAGCCAGCCTATGCTACGGCGAACGCCCCGTAGCCCAGGGGGAGTTGGTGGAGGTGGAAGGGCGGCTGGCCCTGCAGATCACCCGAGTGGATCTTGCCGGATGAACATCCAGGGTATAGATCCCTTCCTGCTGGCGCTGTTTATCGGCGGTCTTTCGTTGGTACCGTTGCTGCTGATCATCTGTAGCGCCTTCCTCAAGATCGCCATTGTGCTGATGATCACCCGCAATGCCATCGGTGTGCAGCAGGTGCCCCCAAACATGGCGCTCTACGGTATCGCCCTGGCCGCGACCCTGTTCGTCATGGCGCCGGTCGGCCAACAGGTCGCCACAGCACTCAAACAGCATCCGCTGCAGTTCTCGAGCACCGACGCGCTGCAGCGCACGGCCCTGGGTGCGCTGCAGCCATTGCAGGCCTTCATGTCACGTAACGCCGATCCGGACGTGGTCACCCACCTGCTGGAGAACACGCGGCGGATGTGGCCTAAGGAACAGGCCGAGCAGGCCAGCCGCGACGATCTCATTCTGCTCATCCCAGGCTTCATGCTGTCGGAGCTGCAGTCGGCCTTCCAGATCGGTTTCCTGATCTACGTGCCCTTCATCGTCATCGACTTGATCGTCTCCAACCTGTTGCTGGCATTGGGCATGCAGATGGTGGCGCCCATGACCATTTCCCTGCCACTCAAGCTACTGATCTTTGTCTTGGTCCAGGGCTGGACTCGGCTGCTTGACGGTCTGTTCTACTCCTATCTCTGAGGACAACCCGTGGATGTGCTGACACTGTTCAAGCAAGGCATGATCCTGGTGGTGATCCTTTCGGCACCACCGCTGATCGTTGCCGTCGTGGTCGGGGTGCTGACGTCCCTGCTACAGGCCCTGATGCAGATCCAGGATCAGACGCTGCCGTTCGGCATCAAGCTGGTGGCAGTGGGATTCACCCTGTTGCTTACTGGACGCTGGATCGGTGTCGAGTTGCTACAGCTCATGACCCAGGCTTTCGATCTGATTGCCGTGCGGGGCGGTTGAGCCATGAGTTTGACTCTTGAAGCCACCCAGCTGGACTGGTTTGCGGCAGTCGCCATAGGCATGGCGCGCCTGTACCCGGTGGCCTACCTGGTGCCACTGTTCTGCTTCCAGCACGTACGTGGCCTGCCGCGACATGCCATCGTCCTGGCGCTGAGCCTGGTACCGGCTCCGGGCATTCACGTGGGGCTCGGGTTAATGGATGGAAGCTGGTCGCTGTTGGTTGGGCTGCTACTCAAGGAAGTCCTGCTCGGGTTACTGCTCGGGTTGCTGCTCGCCATGCCGTTCTGGCTCTATGAATCCGTGGGTGCGCTGCTGGATAATCAGCGTGGCGCCTTGACCGGCGGTCAGCTCAACCCGGCGCTCGGCAGTGA
This sequence comes from Pseudomonas sp. SHLD1, assembly GCF_028640935.1. Taxonomy (NCBI): domain Bacteria; kingdom Pseudomonadati; phylum Pseudomonadota; class Gammaproteobacteria; order Pseudomonadales; family Pseudomonadaceae; genus Pseudomonas; species Pseudomonas sp. SHLD1. The sequence continues at coordinate 26,268 of NZ_JAQZAD010000027.1, read as the reverse complement.
TGCGACGCCCTTGGGACACCTGTTCAAGGAGCTTACGGTGCTGGTTCTCGTAGCCAGCGTCGGCCTGGGCAGCCTGCTGCAGGTGATCTGGGACAGCTATCTAATCTGGCCGCCGATCCAATGGCTACCAGACCTGAGCGCGACCGGTTTTTCCATCTACCTGACACAGCTGGGCGATACCTTTTCCCACCTGGTGCTCTATGCGGCGCCCTTCATCGCGCTGCTGCTGCTCATCGAGTTCGGCCTGGCGTTGCTGAGTCTGTACAGTCCACAGCTGCAAGTTTTCATCCTGGCCATGCCGGCCAAAAGCCTGCTCGGACTGGGCTTCCTGGTGCTGTATCTACCCACGCTGCAAATGGCCATGGCCGAAAGGCTACAGGGACTCGCAGACCTCGGTAAGCTGCTGCGCCTGCTCGTAGGGGTACCACAATGAGCGATGACAGCGGCGAGAAGAGTCATCAGGCGACCCCCAAAAAGCGCCGCGAGGCGCGCCGCAAGGGCCAGGTCAGTCAGAGCCACGACCTAAGCAGCTTGCTGGTTCTGGCGGTAGTGGCCGAGGCAGCGACCTTGATGGCTGACGATAGCTTGCAACGGCTGGGCCGCCTAATGCTGTTTCCTCTGGGCCGGTTGAGACAGCCCTTCACGGCGACCCTGATGGAGACGCTGGTGCAGGCTGGACAGGTGTTACTGGCCTTCTCCCTGATGACAGTGGGGGTTGCGATGGCCATGCGGGTGCTGGCGGCCTGGCTGCAAATTGGCTTTCTCTTCGCGCCCGAGGCGCTCAAGCCGGACTTCAACCGTCTCAACCCGCTCAGTCAAGCTCGGCAGATGTTTTCCGGCCAGGCCTTGATGAACCTGCTCATGGGCCTGCTAAAGGCGGTCTTTCTAGGTGTGGTGATCTACAGCGTAACCCGGCCTGCCTTGGGCGCGCTGATTGCGCTAACGGGTACCGATCTGCCTTCCTATTGGCAGGGTCTAACCAGCTTGTTCCGCCGCATCCTCCATAACTGCCTGGGCGTGCTGTTGGTGCTGGCCATGGTCGACTTCGGCTTGCAGCGCTATTTTTTCGCTCGCCGGCTACGCATGACCGAGCAGGAGGTACGCAAGGAATTCAAGGAGATGGAAGGCGACCCCCACGTCAAGTTGCATCGGCGGCAGCTGGCCCGCAGCCTGGTTGAGCAGGCGCCAACGGCGCAGCGTGAGGTAGAGAAGGCTGACCTTTTGGTCGTGAACCCGACGCACTATGCGGTAGCCCTGTTCTACAGGCCTGAGCAAACGCCGCTTCCCGTCTTGGTCGACAAAGGTACTGACGCTCAGGCAAGACGTCTTATCGCCCGCGCACAGGCAGCGCAGGTACCTGTGATCCAATGCGTCTGGCTCGCGCGGACCCTACATCGCGAACCACTAGGCCACTACATCCCGCGTGACACCCTACAGGCTGTGGCGCAGCTGTACCGCCTGCTGCGTGAGCTAGATGCTAAAGCGCTGAGTGAGGTAATTCAGGCGCCCGATCTTGGACGCTGAAACGGAACCGGGGGCTTCATGAACGCCACCTAGAAGGCCGTACACAGCAGAGGATTACCCTATGCACCCCATCTCGCTTTCCCATACTCGCGGTACCGCGGCACCAACAGCCAGCGGTTCAGTCCAAGGTCCCGGGCTGAGCCAGCGGCCGACACGGCCGCGCCAGGCGGGAGGCCCGCATCTGTTGCAGCGTGGTGCGCGAGCGGCCCGCGGCGCAAAGGTACATAGCGCAGGAACGGCCCATACGGAAGCCAAGGCCCATGCCGAAGCCAACGGCGGAACTCAGACCCATTCGACATATTGGGAACAAGAGCGCCTGCAGGCGCAACTCGCCAGCCATCATGCTCTAAGCGAAAGCTTGCAACGCGCCCAAGAAGGCCTGGTGGACTCCGTGGGGCGTCAGCTGGAAACGATGAAGATCCTGCAACGCTGAAGATGCTGGCTTCGAACAGCCAGGAGTCTGTAGCACTGCGGTGCTGCGGGCTCCTCTCAGCAGGTTCTGATTCATGCCTGGCGAGCGCTACGGACCGGCTGTAACCGATCACGTACTTCGGATACCTGAGCCATGAATCCCAGCACCCAGTCGCAGAAGCGCCGCTCATCGAGCAGTTCCTGCGCGCACAGCGCGCACAGGCGAATGCAGCCCTCCGGGTCCTGAGCGAGCCAGCAGCCGCCAAGCACGTCGGCGCGGAAATTCATCTCGAGCAGCGTGATTGCATCGACAGGGCGCGCCAGGCGCAGGTCACAGTGCAGGATGATGCTATCGCTGTGCTCCGGGCATTCCAGCACCAAGGCTTCCCGTTGCTGGGCGTCATAAAGGGCGCAGACGCCCTGATCCAGGGTCAGGGGCGTGCGCAGACGCGCAGCCAGAGCATCCAGTAAGGGGGCTAGGGTGTTCATGTGCAAGGTCTCACGATGGCGGAGGAAGGGGCGGGTGCCAGGCATTCGAGGCCGGCGAGGGACAGCGCGGCGGTTTCCAGGGACTCGAGCACGGCTGAGTCAGGATTCGGGGGTAGGGCCTGCCATATCACCAGTGCACGCTCGGGATCGAGGAACAGATAGCAGCATGCAAAGTCTTGCGGCCGCTCGAAGCGCAATTCCAGCGCGCGATAGAGCTGGGACCGGCTGACCGCTTGGGGTTCCAGACGCAAGGCGATGCCCTGGGCCTGGGCTTCCTCTTGGACCCGGAACTGGATGCCCGGATGGAGCATCCAGTTAGCCGAGGCTCCGGCGATGACATTGGCCTGGAAGGCCTGGCGGCTGTTGACAATCAACGGCGTGGACAAGGTTCATTCCTCCACCGGTAGTAGGCTGTGGTCATCGGGGTTTTCTGGATTGCCGAGACCGCTGCGCAGGCCTGGTGCCCACCACACAGACAATCGGTCTGGCTGGGATTCTGGCCGTGTGCAAGCGGCGCCTTGGCAGCCGGTTTGGCTCGCGCAGCCACTCAGCCAGAGGGAGGCAAGAAGCAGGATGATGTTTCGGCACTTCATGGCGCTCTTCCTCCTTCGAGCAGCGAGGTCCGCGCCCGGGTGGTAGCGGACGGCGGACGCATGGCGACGAACACCTCAGTTTCCTCACCGGGATCAAGCCAGGCCTTGGGCCAGGCTGCCACGGCCAGGCTGCGGGGCCCGCCGCAGTCAGCTTCGTCCAGGCGCAGGCGTTGATCGCCGGTGTTCCGGACTACGCCGACAGCGACACCGTAGTCCGCGCCGGCCAACCATTGGGCGCGGCTCGCGTCGAGGGTCAAGGGCGTCGGAAGCCGGCACAGCGAGGCCGGCATGTAGGGTACGCTGGCGCTCTGGCTGAACCCTTTTGGGATACGCCCAACGACCACGTCTGCCAGGATGCGGCCAACCTCTTCGCGTCCCACGGGCCGGCGGCCGCCGTGGCGCTCGTCGACGCGAGCCATGGCGGCATCCACCTGGTGGCGATCGCTTTCGGCCAAATAGCGGGCAGGGTCGACTTGGTCGCCGATCAGCCGCGGCGTGAGGATGAAGACCCGTTCGCGACGATTGGTCTGTCGATTGGTAGAGGTGAACAGCAGCTTACCTAGCACGGGAATGCGGCCAAGGACCGGCACTCGCTCGGTGTTGTCGCCAGTTTCCTCGACATGGAAGCCCCCTACTACCAGCGAGCGCTTTTCGCCCATCACCGCCTGGGTGCTCACCGTGCCCCGGCGTACGCTAGGCGTATCCTGGCCGGCCGTAGGGGCTTCGATGCGCCCGTCTTCGATGTCCACCACCAGTTGGATCTGATCGCCCTGGCTGCCTTCGATCGTATGGGGCACTACCTGCAGGCTAGTGCCGGCGGTGATGGGCTGAAAGGTCGCCACTCGCTCGCCGACGGCGCGCAGGTATTCGGTATGGCTGAAGTCGATAACGGCCGGCTGGTTTTCCAAGGTGAGCACCGAGGGGTTGGCCACCACCGAGGCAAGTCCACGCCCTTCGAGGGCACGTAACTGGGCGAAGAAATCGCCGTAGTTCTGGATGAACAGCGTTGAAGTACCGCCCTGCAGCAGTGAGGCGCCAGCGGCGAACTCGCCATGTTGTACGTTCCAGTTCGCCGCCAGCTCGGCCAACTGGGTACGATCGATGTCCAAGATGATGGCGTCGATCTCGACCAACTTGCGCGGTACGTCGAGACTGCGGATCAGGGGTTCGTAAATGCTGCGGCGCTTTGGTGAGTCATACACCAGCACGGCGTTGTTGCGTACGTCAGCCTCGACCCGTATGCGGCCGCCGCCACTGGTACTGACCGGCAACCGATTCTGATTGGGTGCGCCGCGTCCCAGACCGATGGCCAGCTGTTCGATCTGGCCCATGGCGCCGTTCTGCAAGCCCTGAAGGCCTTGCATCACCTGCCCTGGCGAGCCATTGCCCAGCGACATGGCCGGGGCGTTGCTGCGCGCCTCAAGAAGGCCACGTAGGATGCTGGCCACGCCAGGGATCGTGAGGCTCTCCTCGCGATAGCGGATGCTGCGGTCGGCGGCGCTGGCATAGCGCAGGTCGATGCTAATGACCTCCTGCTTCTCTTCCGGCTTCTCTCGCTCGCGGGCGAACTGCCGCACCAGGCGCACATAGCGGGCCGGTCCGGAGACCAGCACCACGCCTTCGTCAGGCAATTCTCCCCAGCCGAAGCGGCTGTCGAGCAGGCCAATATCGCCTAGCGCCTTCTTGAGGTCCGGGACGGCGTCGGGTGAGACCTCCAGCCGAGCGGCGTCTTCCTGGTCAATAGGGCTGACGTACAGGGTATTGTTGTACAGAAACCACTGGAAGCGATGCTCCAGTGCGAGACGCTGTAAAAATGCCTGAGGTGTATCGGTGCGAAGCTTGCCATCGACATTGCCGCTCAGCGTGCCGTCCAACCGCAACTTGAGACCGAAGGTCTGAGCAAAGTCCTTGAGCACACGATCGACGGGTGTCTGTTGGGCCTCATAGGCATAGGGGGTGCTAGCCCAGTCCGTGGGGACGGCGGCACCACTCAAGGGGGCTACTGCAAGGGCGCCGACGAACGCCAGGGCGTGGAGCGTATGACGACCTGCCTTACGCATAGCGCGAGTCCTCAGCAAGTATCGTCGGGCGTAGGCCAGTCCCGGGAATGCGACGGATATGCTGGGCCAGCGACAGTTGCCAGGCGTCTCTCTGGTTGAGTATTACCTCCAGCAAGTCCAACAAATCGCCGGGCAGCGCCGTGCCACGATGTTCGCTTACCAGCCACAGTCGACCGTCCTTAGGGGCACGCGCCAGGGCTGCGGGAAAGCGCTGAAGGCTGGTGTGTGCCAGTTGCAACGCGGCGTCGAGCAGGGCGTCATCGTGGGAGGGCAGGTCAAGGGCGATCTCCAGGCGGGTACCCTGGGCATAGGCGCACACCCGCACCGCCCCGTCGTCGACAATCAGTTCGTAGGGCGCATCAGGCTTGCGCAACCAGAGGCTGAGTTCCGCCTCCAGGTCACGGCATCGCATCGATGATCGCCTTGGCTAGGTTGTGCTGGATGCTGGTCTGTTGCGTCACGGCGGTCATCGCCATAGACATGCCGTTCATGCTCTGCACGAAGGTGCGCATGTCTTCCAGGGAATAGCTATTGGCCGCGTTGAGGGCTGCGGTATCGATATTGGCTTGAGCGCGCTGGAAATAGGCATCAAGGCGATGCTGGGTTGCATCCAGGGAGGGCATGGGTTTACCTCGGCAGGTCAATGTCGAAGCTGAGTGGCGAGCCCTAGACCGACGGTTCCATTCCTGGCTGTTCGGGTAGCTGGAGGCCGTTTACTGCGTGCCTCCAGTCAAGGCGGAAGTCGCCGGTGTCACTACGTAGCATCATCTGTCCCGGCGGTAGTGCGTGGTCCGTCACCAGCTGCCAGGGCAGTTCGGGGCGCGCGGCGCACCAGGTCTGTAACGGCGCCTCCAGGTCTGGGGCGCAATGCAGCTGGCCGGGCAGCGGCGGTTGCCGACTAAGCAGCAGCTGGCGTAGCAGGGCGTCGACGCGCTGTGCCGGCGGTGTTTCGGCCAGCAACTGGTCAAGGGCCGCGTTCACCACCTCGCGGGCGATCTCTTCCAACGCTGCCTGTTCTTCCTGGCGCTGGGCCTGCCAGGCATCCAGTAGCCCCTCGGCGCGTTGCCAGAATTCCCGCTCCAGCTGCCCTAGACGGGTGGCGCATGCGGTTTCGGAGGCGGCCAGCAGTTCGGCAGCCTGCGCCTCTGCGTGCGAGAGCACGGTTTCTGCGCGGCCGCAGTCGGCAAGGAGCGCGCGGGGCAGATGGGTTTCAGGTAGCGTCGCCGCATTGGCGCGCAGCTCAAGCGTACGTCGAGTCAGCATGGAATTGTGGGTTCCAGAGCGAAGTGGGTCTGCTGGGCCTGCCAATAGACGGCATGCCACAGGGCGTTCAGGCGACCGGTGGGCGGCGGGTCGAGCGGTTGGGCTTCCAGAAGCTCAATGCGCGAACGGGGAAACGCCAGGCGGGCACGCTGCCAGACGGCAGGCGGTACCCAGGCACGCAACAGACCCAGAGGGTCGCCGCCTTGTGACAACCACTGGCCAGGACGTAGCGCTCGGGCTACGCTCACGCACCAATCGCGCTGGGCCGGACTCAGGTCCTGCGGCTGCTGCGGGTGGCATAGTGCAACGACCAAGGTCAGGCAAAGGTCGCGCTGCTCGGCTGGGCCACTAAGCAGCGGCGCCATCACGGCGAGCGGTGGCGGTGGTGCTATCGCTGGTAGTGCAAAAGCCTTACCTAATTCGGCGTGGTGCGTACGCGCCAATACCCTTAGTTGCTCGCCGGGTAGACCCGATAGGGCCGGCGGCCACCAAGACGCCTCAGCCTGCAACCAGCCTAGGTGCCACCAGCGGGCCCAGGCGAGGGCGGAGGTATTCACGCGCTGCCGTCTCGGCGGCGGAAGGCCGCCGGTGCAATCACCTGGCCTGCAGGTGCGGATGTTGCGATCACCGCAGGCGTGCTAGCCGGTATCCGGCGCCGACGCCAACCGAGCAGGGTCAGAACGAGTGCGCTCAGCGCCACGAGGCTGACCAGCATCGACCAACCCACCAGTCGCCAGAACGCCAGGTCTTCCTGAGGGATCAGGAATGGCCCGAAGCCTGCCAGCGAAGGCGCCTCGCGGTAGGGGGCCGCCGGAACGAAGACGATGGCCAGCTTGCGGCTGCTTTCCGTCTCGCTGGCCATACCAGGAATGCTGCTGGCGACCAGGCGGCGAATCCGCGGCAGGGTGCTGTCGGGGTCGAGCGCGGGGGTGTGCTTGATGAATACCGAGGCCGAGGCCGGTTGCACCGGCTCGCCCAGGGCCACCCGCTCCGGTAACACCACATGCACGCGTGCGGTCACCACACCATCGATCTGTGACAAGGTGGCTTCGAGTTCTTGAGACAAGGCATAGAGGTAGCGGGCGCGCTCTTCTAGGGGAGTGGAAATCACACCTTCTTTGCGGAAGATCTCGCCGAGGCTGGTGCGTTGCCGATGCGGCAGACCGGCGGCATCCAAAGCCCGCACCGCACGGTTGATATTCTCGGCGGCTACCAGCACGCTGACACCGTCCTTGGCTTGGCGCTTATCAGCAAGGATGTGCTTGTCGGCCAGTTCGGCGACCACCTCATTGGCGTCCTGCTCGGATAGGTGGCTATGCAGTTCCACACGGTCGCCACAGCCAACCAAGAGTAACGTCGCCAGGACGGGCGCGAGGGCTTGGGATGCGAACTTCATTGCAGGTTGGTCAGCTTTTCGACCGCTTGGGAGCCTTTCGCCACCAGCTTAGCGGTCATCACGCTTTCCAGATAAAAAGACGACAACGAGCGATTCGCCTTGAGCATGTCTTCCGGCGTCGCAGTGCGCGCGGCCTTCTGCAGGTCACGGCCAGCCCGGTCCGACAGTCGCTGCAGGGCATCAGAGCGTTGGGACAGCTGGCCAATGATGCGCGCCGCGACATTGTCCGGCACCGCCTGTGCGGTATGTCCGGTGTTGGGGCCAAGGGCAGCCTTGAACCAGGCCACGTCCGCACCTTCCGGCGCCTGGCGCGCGGTAATCTCCATGGGTTGTTCAAGCGAGGCGGGTTGGGCCGCCTGGAGTGCTGAGGAGTTCATGGGAAAGCCTGCTTCTGCCGGGGAAGGGACGCCTCCAGCCAGAGCTGGAGGCAAGGCGGATCAGTAGCGGATCGACTTGGCCGCTTCGGTCATGCCACTGGTGGCTTTGGTAGCCGAATCGACCGCACCTTGGGAGATGCTGTTGACGGTATCGGTCACCATCTTGGTGGACTGGGCCTTGGCGTTCATCGCGGTGGTGGCGGCCGAGGTGGCGTCGAGTTGTTGCATGGCTGCCATCGAGGCGCCCAGGGAAGCTCCCATTGCCATAGTCGTATCTCCGGATGTGAAGGGTAGGGATACCGCCCGCTGGCGGTTCCGGAGACTGAGTGGCAACAGTTGGCCGACCGGTTCCATCGGCATCGTTCAGCCGGCGCTAGCGATATTCAGGGCACGCATGCGGTAGTACAGGGTGCGCCGGCCGATGCCGAGTTCGGTGATGGCAGAATCAATGCAATGCTGGTGACGGCGCAGGCAGTCCTCGATAAGCAGCTTCTCGACATCCGCCAAGCGCTCCTTAAGCTTGCGATTCGGATCCATGCGCCGGGGATCAATATGAGGTAGGGGGGGGAGGCCCAGTACATAGCGCTTGGCAGCCGAGCGCAGTTCGCGGATGTTGCCGGGCCAGTGGTAGCACAGCAATTGATGAATCAGACAGGGCGGCGGCTGTTGCAATGGTCGACCCATCTGGCAGGCCTCAACCCGGATGAACTCAAGGAACAGCGGAATGATCTGCTCGCGTCGGTCCTGCAGCGCAGGCAGCTTGATGCTCACCACATTGAGTCGAAAGTAGAGATCCCGGCGAAAGCGTTGTTCTTCGACCATGCGCTGCAGCGAATTCTGCGCTGAGGCAATTACCCTCATATTCACCGGGATGAATTGGGTAGACCCCAAGCGCTCGACGCCGCGCGCTTCCAGAACGCGCAACAGCTTGGCCTGCAGCGGCAGCGGCATGCTGTCGATCTCATCAAGGTACAGGGTGCCATTGTGGGCGGCCTCGATGAAACCCGCCCGGCTGTGGCGGGCGCCGGTGTAGGCCCCGCAAGTGACACCGAACAACTGGCTCTCAGCGAGACTTTCCGGAATGGCCGCGCAGTTCAGGGCTACAAAGCTGCCGCTGCGACCGGAAAGCTTGTGGATGTGACGTGCCAAAGTGTCCTTTCCGGTTCCCGTCTCGCCGCGAAGCAAGAGGTCGACATCCAGTGGCGCGGTATTACGTGCGATCTCATCGAGATCAAAAGAGGAGCTAGATTGTTGAGCATGCGGCTCTAATTGTTGAGACGTACTCATTGCGTGCCCCTACTGCAATCGACCCGGTGGATAGATACCAGCAACGCGAAGGCAACCGTATAACGTTTGGATACAAATAAACGTGTTCTTCCGCACTTTTAGAGCTTTTTCACGATTCTTACTATTTAGTTAAAGATTCATATGCTTTTCCGCCGCAGTTTGGTTTGAATGGAGGATTGGCCTGGGTCCCATGGCACTTCCCAAATTCTCCTTTGCATCTGAGGAAATAGAAGTAATCGTCCGACCTTTGGGAACCGACACGCCTCGAATTGCCACCGAGCGACTTCAGCTAGGTGGCCGGAGGTGGCGATGAGGCTCAACGGACTGTTTGCGGGTGGCACAAGTCGAGCGGAAGGAAGCAACGGAGCTGCGGCGACCGGAGCGGTACGCCAGCAGCGCCGCGGGCAGGGCATCCTGGGCAGCGTGCGGAGCCTTTTCCAACGCGGTCAAACCGCAGCTGCCCCTGCGATCGCCCTGGGGCAGGTGTCTGGCGAAAGGGGTGTCCAGCTTAACGAGGGGCGCCTTGACCTGGGCGGCAATGGGGCGTCGGAACGGCTTTTCGAGGCGCGCCTGAATCAGCCCCACAAACGCTTCGGAGGGCTGCAGCAAGATCGCCGCGGGCATCGCTTTGCTGATGAAGCAGGGCGAGCCTTTCACTTTCAGCGCACCGCTGGTGCTCAGGCCGTTCTCAAGGCTAGTCTCGCGACGTCTCCGGAACTGGCGCCACCCGGCCCGGCCCACATCGGCCTGATTTGCGGGGTGCAGACGGATGCCGAAGGTCGTCAGGAACGGCTGATGAACGGAGTACGTTATCGCTTCGACCACGCCACCCAGCGTTGGCAACCACACAACGATAGCCGCCCTTACGAGCGTCTGGTGCGGCTGGGTGATGGCCGGCTGCAAGGTATTCCGCGCCACGGCAACCTTCGCGACGTCAGCGTGGCACCCGGCGGCGCGAACGCAAGGCTGCTGCTGGATTCCCAGCACCGTAAGGTCGAGCTGAGCGACGCCGACGGGCGCTTACGCAGCGCCCGGCTGCACACGACCGATGGCCGAGGCCAGCGCAATCTGCTGGCTGAACGGATCGGCCTCGGCCCGGGTGACCGCCTCTATGCCACAGATAGCCAGGGCGACCTCTATGTCCAGGACGATCATCAGGAGCAGGAGGGAACGCTACTCCTGCGCCGCGTCGAGCAGGATCGCCTGCAACAGGCTCTAGGTGGCGCGGTACGGCTGCAGAGCTTCCTGCACGATGACGATGGACACCTGACCGCCGTCGTCCGTGATCGCAACGATCAGTTGCATGCTTGTCCACTGGGCGACAACCATCAATTCCAGCCGGGCTGGAATCTATCCGATGCGCTGGTGACCACCCAGGAGGCCGGCTTGCCGCTGGCTTTCGAGCCGGCACCGAACAAGACCGTGGATCTGGGCGCTCGCGGTCGTTTGGCGCTCAAGGACAGTCACCTCCAGGCGTGGGATACGACCAGTCGCACCTGGGCGCCCACCGAGCACGGCGAGATCACCAGTCTTGACCACGGCCTGGATGGTCAGGCCTATGTCATTCAGAACGGTAAGCTCAAATCCCTGGATACCAAGCGCGAAGCCGTGGTCCTGCCCTTGGGTGTTCCCCACGAACTCGCCCTCACCGACAAGCGAACGTGCATCGAGTTGGGTAGCGCGATGGATGCGCCATCTCACCTGCGTAACTTCGCCGTAGCCGACGCCAAACACTTCATTACCCTGGGTAGGAACGATGCTCTTACCGCCCATGTCGACGGACGCCAGGTCCTGCTGCCGCATCCCCCTGGTGGTGGGCAGATCGTCAATCTTGCGCTGGATCACCGTCAGACGTTGCATGCTCTGGTTTCGACCTCGACCGGCAATCAGCTGTACAGCCTCGGACGTCATCAATGGCAGGGCCTGGCGCCTGCCCGTGAGCAATGGCGGGAGGTACCCTTACCGCGCATGGCACAGGAGGGGCGAGCCAGCCTGCGCACCGGTGCCAGCAAACAGCCCGAGCTCACCGTGCTACGAGAGCATGACGGACAACACCATAGCAACACGCAACGGCTGGAAAACGGCGCTTGGCAACGGGTAACGCCACCGTCTGAAGAGGGCCCAAGTCCCGTGCCGGACAATGGATTGCACGAACGGCTCGCTACCCGCCACCAGAGCCGGCAGGTCCTGGGGGGTAACCTGGATGGTACGAGTAATGTGCTCGGACAAAGCACCGAAGGCGCCTGGCAACGTCAGCGTGATGTACTGGGCTCCTTGCGCGCCCACTGGCATCCGGTGGAAGGACTGGGCAATGCCGCCAAGTCCATCCAGCATCGCTATCGCGGTCGCGACGGTTTGCAGGACCTCTATGCCGAAGAGCAGCGGCTGATGGCGCAGCTACCGACGCTTGCCACGGCGCAGGAACCTGCCCATGCCCTTGACCAACGTCTCGAAGGGGGCCGCCATGACGACCCTTCCAGCAAACTCGCGGCGGCAATCGGTAAATGGGGGGGTGAGCTTGAGGACCACAGCGCCGGACTTGCTCGCCAACTCGGGCAGACGCATCGTGTGCTCGACGATCAGGGGCTACCCAGGGCAGGTTATCGACCGAGACTCAAGACACGTGACGATCTCACTGGGCGGCTTGCAAAGCGTCTATCTGGCGGTGGTAACCAGGCGGTACTTGGACAGTTGGCCGAAGCGTTTCGCCGTGCACCTGGGCGTAGCGAGGGTAAGGCCGAGCGACAATTGCGAGAATTGGAAACGCTGGGGCTCAAGCTGGACTACACCCCAGCCGGTAAGCGCCGCCGGGATGTTAACGACAAGGGGGCGCTGCTTCGCGATGGGCTGGTGCTCAACGCCGAAGTTCTCAAGGAGTTGCACGGACTAACCGACGAATTGGAAGCCCTGCGCCGCAGAGAGCGGCCCGGGGATGAGGACGCCTCCAATCACGAGGCGTCGTTGCGCGACCTTACGCAGCGCTTCGACGCTTTACGGCAGCGGTACGAGGAAAATCCTGTCCAGCACTATGGCCAGACCCACGCCAGCGGGCATCGGCAGCTGGAAGCCCTGTACGACAGCCACGGTCGCCTGCAGCGGGAGCTGGGCAGCGAGCGCCAGGCGCTCGGGCGACTGACGCGCCAGGCGCTGGATGCCCAGCGGACGCCCACCGACCAGGCTTTGGCGACGCAACTGCGTGGCCTTGAATCCGGCTCCACGCTGGACCTGAGCCAGGCGACGTCGGTAGACGGGGCGACGCCCTTTTTCTTCGCTGGGCCGCTGGTGTATCTCCAAGGCGGTGGCGGACAGGAAAAGTCACGTTCGCTATCCCTGGCACGTACCGATGAGGGGCTCAATGTCCAATTGGGCGGAAAAACCGCTCGTAACCTCAATTTCACTGCTGGCGCCGGCCCGGTACTCCCCATCGCCAAGGGGCCTCATTACCAGGTGGGAGCCTTCGCTGGCGGAGAGGCGACCCTCACAGGTGCCCGTACCCAAGGCACCAGTCTTGGCTTCAAGGTGGGTGAAGGGGACGTCGAACGCATGGCGCGCCACCTCACTAACCGGGACGCCAAGCTGCGCGAACTACTCGACATCGGCCGCGAATTCAAGACCACCAGCAGTACCAAGACCACGGTCGATCTGGACCTATGGGGCGGCGCGGACGTGCGTATCAATGTCGGCCAGAACAAGCCCGATCCGGTCACCAGCTGGTTTCGTGCTAGCCTGGGCGTCGGCGCGACGGCTAATGCCCTCCACTATGAGCGAACCCGCGACCAGGCCGCTGGCCCGAGTGGCGAACGTAGCTCGACCCAGGGTGACAATCTGCAGGCCTTGCGCAAGGTCACGGCCGAGCTGCCACGGCTGCGCCCGGCCCAGGTACTGGTGGGGGCCAATGGCCTCGCCAACCGGACGGCGGTGGAGATCAGCTCCAAGATCCACCTCGACCGCGCCCGGACCCGCAGTTTCAACGTCAAATTCACCCCGGCCAAGCCAGTCGAGACGCGAGAGGTCGATGCGCTGCTAACCGCGCTGCAACAAGAGTTTCCCGCCGCCCGCGGTCAGTTGCGTAACATTCGCGGCCAGCACCAGGAGCCGCCCGCATGTCTCGCCGCGCTAGACAACTGGCAGCGGCGTCTGCCGCGCAACGACCGCCGCACTGATCGCCAGCATGCCGTGCTGGACAGTTTGGCCGGACTGGGTCGCCGTCAGCGAGCCGCAGCGGAGGGACGCCGCCAATTCAGTGCGGCCGAAACCAGCGTCGCTCTGCCTTCTGCACGCGGCTGGCTGGCTCCGCTGGCTCAGCCCAGAGGTTTGTTCACACGGCGTCGGGAGGCAGCGCAGCAGCCTTGGCTAAAGGAGCTTGCGCCGGCTAATGCTACGGCCATTCGTGATGTCCTGAACCAAGACCCGCGTTTCGCTCGCCTAGTGGCGGCGCTGGAAGCCAAGGGGACTGCTGCCAAGGTCGTCCTTGAACTTAAGGATGGTCCGCGTCAACGACTGGAAGAGCTTTGTGCGCGTGGTGAGAATGTGGAGCATGCGCTGCGTGCTGAACTGGCGAAGCCAGAAAACCTGCGAATAAAAAGCCTGTCGGTCGATCACAAGGTGACCCGTAGCACCGCCTTCGCCACGCCGCCACTGCTCTTATCGGTCAGCAGCAGCGCGGCCGTCTCCCATACACGCAAGCAGGGCACGATCGAATTCCAATACGGCACTGACCAGGATCGCCCCCTGACCATGAGCCTGGACGGTGAACTTGCGCAGCATGGCGTCGGTACCGACCTGCGCCAGCGCTTGGCCCAAGAGGGCACTCGCTTGCATTACATCGGCCAGGGCAGGGTACCCACTCCAACCGCAGACGAGGGGACGGCGCTGTCCACTGTAGCCGAAGCAAGTAGCGACGCCAGGACGCTGGCGCAATCCGGTAATCGGGGAGGGGGACACTAGTTCGATTCGGGTCTCTAGGACGCTGGTAGCGCTCCCTCCTTGGAGGGAGCGCCTCGCCTAGGCAATATTGCGCTTGTATGAGAGCACTACGTCGGGATCGAGCTGACCGTCCGCGTAGCCGCGCACGTTGGTCGTGACCTTGGGCCGTTTGTCACTACCGAAATCATCCACGATCAGCGAGCGGGTGCCGGTGAGTTCGTCGAGTCCCGGAACACCCTGGTAGCGGGTGGCATGAGCCGACCCGACGAAGGCGACCCATTTTCCGGGCGGCTTTTCCAGGCGGATGCGCTCCGCCGCATAGAAGTTCATTACGCGGATGCGCAGATCGCCATCCTGTTCGGAGGCGCTGTAGGTCGCAGCGGTATCCAACGGAACGACTTTGATACCAGCGTCCTTGGCCGCCTTCACCAGATCGACGAAGCCATAGCGAGATGGCGCTTGCCCAATGGCGGTGTTGCCGCTGTCCTGCAACTTCAAATAGGCCGCCAGGCGCGCCGGCATTGGCGACCCAGTTGGTGCTCGGAGATAGTCGTCAAGGGCCGATCCATGGGAATCCGCGCATAGATGCTCTAAAAACAGGGTGCTGACACCCTGGCGTTTGAGCTCATCCATGTGCTTTACCAGCAGGCGCTTGCTGGCACTACAGCTATGCGCCTCGCCCAGTATCACACCAGACCGTTCATCAAGCAGCTTCTTCAAAACCGCCACGCCGCGCTTACCGTGAAGGTCTGGGAGTGGCTCTGGCCTGGGACGGCCTAACTCCTGATGGTGGAGCAGGTAGCGATCCGCCTTGGTGCCAAGCTTGGCGAGCTTCTCGTGGAAGGGCGCCTCGGGAAATATCGAGCCGCGTAGGTATTCTCGATGCTCAAGGTGGTTCATGTTGGTGGAAATTACTCCGTGGTCACCCTCAACCACACCTGTCATCGGGACGTCGAAATTGGCCAAGCTTCGCTCGATACCGGCCTTGATACGCGCCGTCGCGTCACGCAGTTCGTTTCCCCGCCAGTGGACGCCCGAGGTTCGTACGAGATCGATACTGTTGGTGGGCCGCATCTCTGCCAGACGCGCAAGTTGCGCAAGATTAGCGATCTGCCGCGATCTGCCTGCAGGGCGGACGGGGCGTGAGGTACTGGCAACCGTTTGGGCCGAAGTCGCCGCCTCGCCGTCCGCCAGGATGGCTTGAGTCAGGTTGGTGCCGATTGAGCGTGGTGTGGAGCTGCCGGCCGTGCATTGTGAATCGCCAGCGACCACATCACCCAGGTGCTCGTAGCGGCCGCCGCGCGAACGGTGCGCATGAGATAGGGCAGGTGGATTACTGCTGGACGACGTATCGCTGAGCGCTGTGGTGGGCGGAGGTGAATGAGGAGCGGAGGTTGAAAGTCTTGGAAAGGTCATAGGAAATCCTCGCAAAGGCGGAGACTAGAGGCGCGCACGTTAAGTGGTGCGTTGCGTCTTTGGGTTCCTTGCGAGGCGTCTATCAGTGTTAGTAGATTCATTTGGGAATTATTGTTGTTATCCCGCTTCAGCGTTCAGCGATGGCCGCTTCATTTTGCAGGCCACCTTCCTGCCTTACCAAGGATCGTTAGAAGGACGTTCGCCCCCTTGTGGGTGCCACTGAGCTTTTAATCTTGCTCGGGACATGAGGTCTGTAATCGAGCTAGTGTCGCTAATGCTGTATAAAAAAACATATCCATGGGACCCGTGGAGATGGCCCGCACCCCACCGCCAGCATTGACACCCTATGACCCGCTCGCCGCTAGGGTTCAAAGGCAGGTCATGAGCGCGCCTGGCGTCCGAGAAAAGCACGTCCACGTTGAACGGCGCGAAGCGAGAGACCAGGACTGGGACCAGCTGCTCGAGGCGATCAGCGAGATGGAGGGGGTCATCATTGCCCACCGCGATGACGGTAGCGTCGACCTGTTCTGGAAGGTCAGCTACGACGACTTCTGAGTGATCGTATGACGCGCTAGAAGGTTCGACCCACAACCGCGCTAGAATCGGCGTTTGCAATTTTCGAAAGGCATGGAGACTGGGTTCTAGTTACCTGCCGAGATCCAAAACGATGACCTATAAAGTTTGCAAAGTGAGCACCGCGGCCACGGACGTGCCTGGGGTCTACAGCGTCCTGTTCAATGGCGACGATCGCTTCTTCCGCCGGATCGAGATCCACCTGAGCCGGGACCTGGGCGACAACGTGCTCGACTTCATCGAGCTCTACGGCCTGTGGTGCGCCCTGGTGCAATTCGAGCTGGCCGGGCACCAGCGTACCTGCGGAAACCTGAAGCTCGTGGTGTCGCGCGGCGCGGTGAAGCGCCTGTTGCTCTCGGAGAGCTCCAAGGGCGAGCTCTACGAGACATCGAACGCGCTGCGCACCCAGTTCTTCGGCCTGAGCGGTATCAGCGTCGAGAAGAACAAGCCCTGGACCCTCGAGGAGCATCAGGCCTTCTGCGTTAAGTGGGACGGAACGCCCCCGCCGCAACCGTCGGTAGAGAATCCAGTCTTCGGCAAGATCTATCTGACCCATCACACCCTGGTCGAGTACCTGGACGAGACGAAGGGTGAGTGCAAGCCGGAGAACGTCTTCCCGCGGTTGGCGCGGGTGGTCCGGGATCTGAACCGTGAGGTGGCGCTGCCCGCTGACGTGGTGCGGCACAAGCAACGTCGGCACGCGGGTGGCCAGGACGGCGTACGTTACCTGGGTAGCATGGCCGGCTGGCAGTTGGTGACCCGACCAGCGCCGGACCAGTCCGGCCTGCTGGCCCTCACCGTTTACCAGCGACAACAGTTCTGAGGTCCCAATGTCCCACCGGCTGAAAAGCTACATCGCGCGGCTGCGCACTGAGCTGATGAGCGTGCTCATGATGGCGGAGCCGGAAGTCTGGGAGCAGGTGCGCACCGCTGCCCCTGACGCGCAGATTGACGCGTTGTTCAAGAGCCCTGCTATCAGACGCTTTATCTGCGAGCACGCGTTGGGGCAGGCCGGGTACGAGAAAGACGGCGTTGTTCAACGGCTCAGAAGCGGGGGGCTTTACCAGCTGGAGCGCCTCTCGATCGACTGGGACGAGAATGGGTTCCCGGCGAACGTTCTGCTTTTCGGTCGCCCTCTTTCGAATACAGACGAATCCGCTGCATTCCTGGGCCGCATCAGTGATTTCTTAAGCGTGCCCGCCGGCATCCCAGTCTCAGGGCCTGAGATATTAGACCTGGTGAGGTAGGGCAGTATTTTTTCGGGGCATTGGGGAGCAGCTGAGCTATGTCTCCGCTTCAGAGGGCGGCCAGGCTATTGGTGGTATCCAAATCTCTACCGATGCACATGCTCGAGTCCTGCGTTGCATGGACCCACTCATGCCGTTAGAGGAGCGGTATTAGATCATCTACCGGCAGTAGGGTGATGAATAAACACATCGCCTGCTCCTGGCGCGGAGCCTGCGGCCGGGAGGCGAGGGTGCTTGCGCAGCCTCGACCAACAAGCCGGCAGCAGTACATCTGGAACGCAGCGTGGCCAACGGGTCAAACAAGGTGGCGTGGCCAAAAGTGCGGCGGCACCAGGCTGAGTTTCCCGGAGGCGACAGGGCATGTGCAGTCACTATGAGGCGCCGACGCCGGCGCGATTGAAAGGCGCGTTCGGCGCGCCCGTCGACGAGCAATATCAAGGCGAGCTCTGGCCTCTCTATACGGGACCCTTCGTCCGGCTGAACTCAGCCGAGGCGCAGGGAGATGGCTCACCGGAGTACGACATCTCGGTAGGCCAGTTCGGCTTGCTGCCTGGTTGGGCAAAGCACAGAAAGCTCGGGCGCAGCACCTACAACTGCCGTTCGGAAACGGCCGCCACTAAGAACTCTTTCCGCACCGCCTGGAAAAGGGCCCAGCACTGCATCATCCCTGCAGCAGCGATCTATGAGCCCGACTGGCGCAGCGGTAAGGCGGTGCCCACGCGGATCGAGCGGGCCGACGGCGGCTTGATGGCGATTGCCGGGCTGTGGGAGGAATGGAGCGATCCAGACGGCAAGGGGCGCTTCAGCTTCACCATGCTGACCGTCAACGCTGACGATCACCCCTTCATGAGGAACTACCACCGGCCTGAAGATGAGAAGCGCATGCTGGCGATACTGCCGAATGGCTCGATCAAGGACTGGCTGACGGCGCCAGCCGAAGCCGCGAGCGAGTTTCTTCGTCAATATCCCTCAGATCGCCTGCGCACCGCTTAGGTAGTAGGGTACAGCCTGTACTCCATAGTGAGGGGCGCGACCGAAGGCACCGAAACCCAGCTGCGAAGATCAGCCATGCACGACGCCCGCTACCTGATGGTCAGTACCGCTCGACGCCGAGGCTACCAGGATTACCTGGCCGGGCTCGGCGCCCCCTTCCCGTACCCAACCCACACAATTCAGGCGATTGAGTGGAGGGATGGCTGGGTGATCGCCGAGCGGATCTTGTGTGAGCTGGACGAGGAGACCCCCGTCTCCGGCTTTTGAAATCCGAGGGTCTTGGCCATGCTGGGTGCGCTGGATCTCAAGGAAAGCGCTGTGAATTCATACAGTTAGTCATGACACTCATAGTGACTACCGAACTCCTCGTATAGCGCAGCCAGTGCAGGCGCTGACACTCTGAAGTCTAGTATAGCCATCGTACCTACTAAATAGTCTTTCACCATCTCTTCCTCAAAGTAATAGTGCTTGAAGAGATATAGCGAACTAATGTCCTCTTGGATATGGGATAAAATACCAAGCCTAATATTAGGGCGCAGTTTAGTAAGAACGATTTTGGAGAAGAAGAACCTACGAAAAACGTCCATGTACCTTTTTATATTAACCTCTTTCCAGGCATGCTCTTTAGCTTCTTGTACGGTAGGGGACGGGATACCGTCTCGTATTAGAGATAATAGACTGATGCCTTGCAGAAAGGGGATGAGATCGTTGTAGAACATGTCCTGCCAATCGCCGTCGACAAGCTCACGTTGGTCACTAGGAAGCAGTTGGCTGTAATATCGATGCAGGTTGCCACCCAGGTTGGCCATAGTGCTGACAAAATCGAACAGGTCAGTGATCTCCCTAAACTTTACGTTCTCTGTCCGGATGGTCTCCGTCATCTTTCCCACTTGGGTTCGACACTCTTGGGCAAAGAAAGCTTGGCGTTCTTTTAGTTGAGCAGCTGCAGCTTCTCTCTTGCTTACCAAAACCTGATGAATAGCGACGATGAATGCACCGAGTGTCCCAAGCTGACCTACTGCTTGAATAGCGTCATTGAAGTTAAGCCATAGCCCGGCTTCCTTGAGATTGTGCTTTTCGAAGTATATCCCTATCATTATAAAGACGCTGCTGGACAGAGCAGCTGCTACCCACTATAGCCGGCTAAAGGGGCCTTTATTAAGTCGGATTTTCAATTCGATCCCTGAAATTTTTGATGTTGACTTCAAGAGCAGTGTAGCGGAATCGGGGCAGCGAGCGCCGCTAGCGTATCCACTAATACCCCGCTGCATGGTGGCCCGTTCTACCTAACTAGCCCCTTCCCCCCCCCGAGCAGATCAAGAGGTGACACATGGAAACCGAGTCGATATTCGTGACACACCGCGCCACCATCCTGCAGCAAGAGCGCTTGCAGGCCCCTAGTGTTGCACCTCTACGACAGCAACGACTGGCCCTTCAATCTGGGCAACCAGCTGACCCAGCTGGACGCCGGCACCTTGAGCACCGCGATCGCGCTGATGATTTCCTACCACCGTCACGGTGAAAACGATCAGGCCTTCCTCGCCCTGGGCCGTCAGCTGGCGGATTACCGGAGCGATCAGAAGAGGCAGCTCGATGAGCGTCGGGCTGAGCGCGATCAAGATGGACGGCTCATAGACCCACCCAGTTACGACGCCCCTCGCCGGGATCCAGGACCTCGCCGCTGACGCGAAATGTGTGGGTCCGACGTCTTGTCGCGGCGAGCGTCGACTTCGCATAACACACCTTATGTTAAATCAGACGCTCCCTCTAGGCCTCTCGCTTGACCGTGACCAAGGAGCTCAAGAAAGCCACGATACGCGTGCGGCGCACCTCTTTGGCAAGAAGCTATGCGCCTATTGCTTACACAATAGGCGCATAGCCGTTGAGATCGCTGGTCTTGTTACGGTGATCAATAGCGAACAATGAGTGCCGACCTTTTAACGAGGACTATTTGTCGTCCTGGTCAGGATCCATCTGATTCAATTCCTTTCTAGCTTTTTCACTGTCCTTCAGTAGCCGTGTCGTCTTCTTTTTGGTAATCGGCGTACCCTTAAGACTGTCTTCATAGCTCATGACCATGCCTTGTACATGAGCGACTGTGTATCGATTCGAATTGCCAAGCTTTTTGCTGGTGTCGGTAAGAATCGAGGCGATCGCCGGGAATGGGATGTCGGCCTTTGCCAGCGTATAGGCCCGTTCGGCCGCATGACCAGCGCGATTGACCGGACCAGACAGCTTTTCGAGGCCTTCAGTCAGTTTGTCCTTCGACTTATCCAAAAAGTCTTTCATCGATGCCTCCTGGAGGCGCGTCTGCAGAGTCAATATAGGACTGCTCATCCCGCGCAAGGCAATGGGGGATCTCAGGATGAACACGCCTACCTAACAGGGTTCAGGTGCACGAACAGAAATTACGATGCATTTCAAAAAAAACTTGCCTGTTATCTATCGCTTAAACGAAAATATATTGTCGGTTCATTTTCTTATTCAAACAATAGGCATATGTCGCAAATGGCTCCCGAAGAATTTTTAGAGGCTCAGAGAGCGGCTATGTTCGTAGCCGAGCAAGATGCCGCTCAGATAATTCACAACATTGGAAACCCTCTTGATCTGGAAATCCGATTCATAGACAAAGAGGCAGTTATAGTCCAGGCTAACTGGAACGGTGCGAAATACAGTTTTGAATGGCATAGGATTGCTTCTTATAAGTATCTGCACGCAGAAGTCATTGATTTTGCCATTTGGTATAGAGGGACTCTTTGCGGTTTATGCTGTGCATTCGTTTCAGGAGATCAGGTGCTGCTAGACACGCTTCAGGGTTGTCCTGATGACGACCATCCACTGAAAGGTTATGTGGTTAAGCTAGCGATTTATGTGCTTTCCACTTATGGAAAGCTGATCGGAGCTACAGAGATAGCTATTCCACAACCTCTTGAAGGCGCGGTTCAGGTCTATCTTACAAACGGTTTCACCTACCACGGCGGCGTCCTTGAATACCAGATATAAAGGGTATAACGTGAGAGCACATGCGGAGGGTTTAACCATGACCAGAACCACTGAGAAGCGCCCCAAAGATTCAGTACGGGAATCGCCTGTAGAGGTTGCACTGCGTCGTCTCTCTGCCAGCGGCTTCAGGCAGAAATTTTTTCAGCAGGATTCCACCGCTGCGTACGAGGCCGAGAAGGCTATGGAGGGCGGGGATTTCGCAGGCAATGTAGCTACGTCGAAGAGACGTCGCTAAGGCAATCACCCCCAAAGCGCACTTCGGTGCGCTTTTTTTTGCCGGTAAAAACCTGAGACGCGCGGGCGCCGGCACACTCGACCCATAGGGTATCGTGGTGCCCGAATACCGCGGCGTAGCGTTCTCAACTCACCTGCCTTTGTAACGGTTGGGCCGATGAAAAGGACCTCTGCCCTGAGATCTCATGTGTGCCCTCTGCGTCCATCGCTTGCCTTAGGACGCCAGCGCGTGAGCCAGGCATCTGCCCTGCGATCGGTAGGCCTCGAGTAGATGGCCACCGCTTTTCCGGGAGCGAGCGTTATTTGCGCCCTAAAAGGGAGTGAATCGAACGCTTTTGGTCCGCGCGAATCCCTAGCCTTGTGTGCATCGAATTAATACTCCGGATGCGCGCATGTCCTTGTCCGTCGCTACGCCCGAAGCTGTCACGAGCTCGTTTACCCCCACATCCAGCCTATCGGGCCTCCTAGACACCTACGGCGATGTGATGACGCCGGAGCAGATAGCGGAGGCGCTGGAATACAGCGTCGGCTATGTCCGCAAGAAGATAGGCTGCGCCAAATTCCAGCACCTCCCCTGGGTAGCAGCCATCGCCCCACACCGGCGCCGGCAAGGCCTCAATTGGGTCTACGGCACGCAGGGCGTTGCGTCCTTCCTGGACAGCCAGCGTAGCTCGCTGGAGAACATTCGCGCCCCATCGAAGCATCTACCCAAGCTCCTGCAGGCGTATGGACCGTCGATGCCGGTCGCCCAGGTGGCTGATGCGCTCGGCTACAGCGTTACCTACGTCAGCAAAAAAATCGGCAATGCCGACTATCAGCACCTGCCGTGGGTAAGCGCGATCGGCTCGCACCGACGCAAGCGAGGCTCGCGCTGGGTGTACGCGACCGTCGCAGTCGCCTTGTACCTGGACGATAGGAAATGAGGCGCGCGCTTTTGGCTGTAGCCGTCGCTGCAGCGCTCTGGCCGGGAGCATTTTCAGGTATCGCGAGCGCGGCGGATAACGTCGCGGATGGCGTGAAAGATTCTTTCGCTGCGCCTGGTAGCGAAAGCTTCTACCGCGGTAAGGCAGAGGGCTGGTTTTGGTACAAGGATCCGCCCGAGGAGGAGCCGGAGCTCGAGGTAAAGGCGCCTACCCCGCCTCCACCCCCGCCTGCGCCCATCCAGAAGGCTGAGCCACCGGCCGCTCCGCCGGCGGCGCCAGGGCCGGAACTGTTCAGCGTGGCTTGGATCAGGGACAACCTGCCCAAGTACCGCGATCGCGCGATCGACAACCCGACCGATGCCAACGTGCAGGCCTACTACTACCTGCAGCGCGTGATGATGGACAAATCGTCCAAGTTCTCCGAGCGCTCCAGCCAGGTGATCATGCGTGATCCGTTCCTCGACGAGGACAGCCGGCGGCCGGTGGCCACCTACGCTGCCAATGCGCTCAATCGGGAAGTCTCGAACAACCGGGACAAGGTGCTCAAGGGCCTGGCCAACAAGGTCGGGCTCTTCTTCTTCTTCAAGGGCAACTGCGTGCTCTGTGCTGAGCAAGCGGCCGTGCTGCAGTCGCTCACCGCGGCCACCGGCATCCGGATCATCCCCGTCTCGCTGGATGGCGCGCCCCTCGACAACGGGCTTTTCGCGAATTACCGCACCGACGATGGCCAGGCCAAGAAGCTAGAGGTCTATCAGGCCCCTGCCCTCGCCCTGGCGATCCCGCCGGGCCGCACCGAGATCGTCGGCTACGGCGCCATCACCCTGGACGTGCTGTTCAACCGGGTCCTGATCGCTGCGCGCGAAGCCTCGCTCATCGACCAGAAGACCTTCGCCTCCACGCAGCCCTTCTTCGACAACGGCCTGCTGACCCTCGAGGACAACGACGGGCTCAGCCAGGACCAGATCGACCAGGACCCCGCCGCATTCGTTGATCGCATGCGCCGCAAGCTCGCCCGCAAGACCATAGATGGAGAGGTGCCCCATGAGGCGCAGCAGTAAGCAGTCGTTGTGCGCAGCCGTGCTGGTTGCGGCCCTCGCCCCCCTGGGCGCCTACGCCAACATCGAGAGCCAGCTGGACTCGATGTTTAACTCGATGTCCAACAGCACCGACCCGGGTATGTACCAGACGGCGACCCGGGGCGTGGTCAGCGGTGGCTCGATGCGGATCCGGAATCAGATCGCAACGGCGCCGGTGGTCTCCTTCCGACCGCCCTCCTTCCAGGCCGGCTGCGGCGGCATCGACATGTTCGCCGGCTCCTTCTCGTTCATCAACGCGCAGCAGTTCGTTCAGTCGCTGCGCTCCATCGCCTCCAACTCGGTCGGCGTAGCGTCGGGCTATGCATTCAAGCTGGCGCTCAAGGCCATGGGGCCTACGGTGGAGAACACCATCGCCAACCTGCAGGAGACGATGCAGGACCTCAACGGCCTCATGTCCAATAGCTGCCAGCTCGCCCAGGGCCTGGTGACGGACGCGTTCTCCGCGTTCGAGGGCAAGGACAACATGCAGACGGCCACGGGGAACACCGTGAAAGGCCTTGCTGACAGCTTCGGCTCGCTGTTCTCCGGCAGCACCAACTCGAAGTCGCCGACGGAAGAAAAGAGCAAGGCCGGCAACTTCGTCAGTTGCGAGGACACCGGCAACGTCGTCTGGTGCGCCATGCAGCAGTACAACAGCCAGCAGTTCTTCAAGTACGGATCTCAGCAGACCGACGAGATGATCATGTCCTTCACCGGCTCGGTCGTCATCACCGGTCTGGTGGACGCGGCCGATGGCAAGGGGCAGGTCCCCGAGACGAAGCCGGTGATGCCCACCGGCATCGCGCTGCAGGACATCATCGAGGGCCAGAAGACCGAGACGGTGCAGATCTACTCGTGCGGCGGAGACAAGGCCGCGTGCCTTACGCCCAGCACTCAGTCGATCGCTTTCGACGGCTTGGCGGAGAAGATCATCAAAGGATTCAACGGCTCGACGAGCTCCGTCGGGATCGTGAACAAGTGGGCGACCAATACAGGGACGTTCACCAACGATGAGCAAGCCATCCTCAACATGATGCAGAAGCCGGGCTTTGCCGGGATGGTCCAGCGCCTGTCGCAGGGTAGCGAATCGATGGCCCGCGGCTTCGTTTCTGCCCACGCGAAGATGCTCGCGCTCGAAGGCGCGTATTCGCTGGTGAAGTCCTACATCGACACGGCTGAGACAGTGATCACCCGCAGCAAGATGGTCGACAAGCTAGGCAAACCTGCCGGCGAATTTATCGGTACCGCACGGGATCGTCTGGTACAGGAGCACCAGGCGCTACTGAGCCGCTACGGCAACGAAAACGACCTGGTCCTCGATTACGAGGCGCGCATGAAGGTGCTGCCCACGCCCGCCGCATTCATCAACGTCGAAAAACCTGTGCAGGGAGCTCAGTAATGGAGTTCTCGATCTACTCGGTCGGTTCGGCGACCTACCTCGAAAGCATCCTCAACGCGGTGGCCATGATCTCGGGATCGGGCAGCATCGAATCGTTGGCCAAGGTCGGTCTGTTGATCGGCACCCTCTTCCTCGGCTTCCAAGCGGTATTCAAGAACCAGGCTATCCCTTTCCAGCAGGTGGGCGTGGCCCTGATCCTGTACATGGCGCTCTACGGCCCCACCGGCCGGGCGGTCGTGGAAGACGTTTATGACGGCACAGTCGTGGTCGTCGACAACGTGCCGATCGGACCGCTGTTCGTAGGATCCGTGGTGTCCAACATTGGCTACAAGCTGACCAGGGAGATGGAGCAGGCCTTTTCCACACCGGCCATGACCACCTACGGGTTCGCCGACCCCCTCACGACCTTGATGAAGGTGCGCGGCGCCACCCGCAATGTCTTGGCGATGCCGTCTGTGATGGGTGACACCCGGGCCGGCGGAGACTTCGTACGGTCGTGGATGACCTATATCAAGGAATGCACCCTGGTTGGGGTGGGCCGCAACGTGGCCGCCTACGGGACACTGATGCGAAGCAACAACCCCGTCGATGCCATGAGGTTCGAAAGCCAGGTATACGGGACCGAAATCTTTGAGGGCAACACCGGCGTTGGTACCTATTACACCTGCTCCGAAGCGCACACCCGGCTCAAAGCCCTCAGCGCTTCCACGCAGAGCGGCATCATGGATGATGTGGCGAAGCTGGCGTTCCAGAAGCCCGGCAAGACCGTCACCGGTGACGATGTCACCACCCGGGTGGACGACGCGCTGCGCGGCTTGAATCTCCAAGTGGCAGACGCTCGTGCCTTCACCATGGCCTCCGTGCTGCTGCCGATCTTCGAGCGAGCGCCGGCACAGAAGGCCCTCGAGGATCAGCAAGGCGCATACGCCATCATGCTCAGCCAGGCCCAGGCGCAGCAAGCCACTCAGTGGGCTGCCGAAGGCTCGATGTTCACGCGCTACGTCCGGCCGTTCCTCACGTTCTTCGAAGGCCTCATCTACGCCATCACCCCGATGATGGCGTTCCTCCTGGTGATGGG
>NZ_JAQZAD010000026.1:0-37706 GCF_028640935.1 Pseudomonas sp. SHLD1 | reverse complement strand
TGGCCAGCTCGCGCTTGCCTTGATCGATCGCTGCCCGAGCATCGCGGATTTCCTGGTCGATGATGGTGGTCGCGTTGGCGTCGATCACCGCGGTACCGGCCTCGGTGACCTTACCGCGGAACAGCGTGACGAGTTTGGAGAGGATGGAGGGGCTGGTCATAGGGAGTCCTGCTGCTTGAAGAAAGATTGGAAGGTCGCGGCCGCGGTTTGCACGTTGGTTGCCAGCGTGAAGATTTCGGTCAGTACGGTGGCCAGGTCGGAGCCGGCATGCAGCGAGCCATACATGACGTAATGGCCAGCGCCATCAGCGTCGGTCTCGAGGCCGATAGCGGAAAGCGGGAATAGGCTGCGGGATGAAAGGACCGCAGCATTGAAGGCCCGGGCGTCGCTGACCGCCTCAGCAGGCACGAGGGCCGAGTCGACCACGACTACGTCGTTGACGACAGCGATGTAGATCTCGAGGTCGCCCATCGCCGGCAATACGACGCGAATCGCGTCTTGCTGGTCCAGAAGGGCGACGTCGAAGGCGAAGCTGCTGACAGAAACGCCAGATGCCAGCGCGGCGTAAAGCGTGGAGGGGGTCCAGTTCGGTGAGGGCATGCATCGCTCCTTGGCGGTGGCAATTTGCAGCGTGGCGCTGCCAGAGCCAAGCTTGCCGCCTCCCGTGGAAATGCAAGGCCGAGTTCACACCGCCTGGGGGCGTGAACCCAATGTTCCGGACGTATGCAGTGACTTCTGCGCCAGCGGCCTCAGAGCCTGGGCCGATTGTCCGTCGATCGCCGCGACACAGTGGGCGGGTACAATCCACGTTTCCGGATCACCCACGCCTTGCCTCGTGGAATACCGTACGGCGACGCCCGGCCCGGCAACGGGAGTCCGTCTTTGAGCGGGCGTCACTGACGCTATCCGATAACGTTCTGAGCGGTACGCGGTGTTCTCGCAAACTACAACTGCCCCCAACGAGAGCCATGGGATGCTTCCCGATTTCAAGAACGAACCAACCGAACAGGACCTCGAGCGAGTGCTGCAACAGCTGCAGACTCTGGATCGGCGCGAAGCGCTGGGCGTCGGCGCTATCCACGCCTACCTATCGGCGCGGCCGTTCTTCGCCGGCCGCCAGGGCCTGCTGGCATGGGGGCTGGTCCTGATGTCTCTAAGCGTGATGGTCAGCGTCGCCGGCGGCTGGCGCTGGTGGATGGCGATCCTGCCTTCGGTAGTTCTGGCATTCCAGATCGCCGCGTACGTATGGCTTCACCGAGAGGCCGTTGAGGGTTATCGCCTGGTTAAAGACAAGATCCCCCGACGCTACCTGGCCGCCGCGGTCCGGAACCGCGCGCTGCTAGACCGTATGTTCCGGGAGCAGCTTTTCAGGGGCGGACGGGGCTCCGCCGGCGATTGATCGTGGGCGGCCGTTTGGCTCGGCGCACCGGCATCTCCAGTCGGTAGACCCCCATGACCTATAGCCTGGATAGCAGTGACCTGATAGTCGACAGGAAGCCACCAGGCGCGGGCTCGGACTCGGTCTGCCAAGAGGCCTCGCGGTAGGCTGCCATCAGGGAGGCCTCGCGGGAGAGCATCCGGAGCACGCACATGTTCGCATCCGGCGTCGGCTTTTCGAGATGGTACCCGTGTCGATCTCGGAGATAGGCAGCAGCTGCTGCGCTTCTCGATCTGCCTGCCTGGCAGTTGATTACCACGGCTACGCGCTGCGCCGCCAGAGTATCCAATCGAATTCGCAGCTCTTCAGCCTTGGGCATCAGCAGGTAGTCCCGGAAGGTACGTTCGAAATTGCTGCCATACAGCGCGATGGTTTCCTCATCGAAGCCTGCGTCGATGAAGTGGTGGTAGCTGACGCTTTCCCAATGGTTTTCGTCGATCGCTGCCGGGTCCTCGGGGCCATCGGAGATAGACACCAGGTGGCTGCCGGCGGCTGGCCGGAACCGTTCCGCATCGCCCCGGGAGAGGAATAGGCATAGTGGTTCTGGGGATGTCATGTGACCTCGGCATTAGGATAGAAGGCGGACGTTGGCGCCGAAGCCGGCGGCAATGCGCAGGTTGCCAGGTCCTACCGGGACGCAATCCAGAGTTCGACCCCTTTGGTGGGCTGCGATGCCCGTTCCATCCCTCGTGATGAGTGGAAAGTGCGTCGCGCGAGTTCACCCCAATTTGGGGGGCGAATATGCGCGCAGCCACCTGCGCAAAGCCTTGAAGATCTAGTGAAGGGTTACGCGACTGCAGTAAGCGCGAGCTCAGCGACTGGGCTCTTGGGGGGGCACAGCGCATCCGCCGGCACCCAGCGACACCGCATAGTCTGCTGAGGATGCCTGCACGGGAGAACGAGATGAAAGCGATTAGCCGTTTGTTTTGGAGTTTGGTAGCAGGCTCCTTCCTGGGGACCGGTATCGCGTTTTTCAGCGTGCTGATCGGCAAGGGCGGGGAGGAGCTTGGCTTCACCGCCTGGACGTTCTGGTACTACACGATCTGCATGGGACTGTGTGTAGGCTTGCTGGTCGGCTTCGATACCGTCCGTAAGCACGCTGCTTGGATGCTGGCATTCGCGATCGCGATCGGGCTAGTCACAAACGTCGGGTTCGTGGGCATGATAATTGTGCAAGCCACCGGCGATATGGCCGAGCGGATGCAGCAGCAGCTAGAGGCTATGGCGCAGTTGATGGCTCAGGTGGTGATGTATGTGGCGCCGGGCGGGGTGGCCCTTGCCTACGGTCTGATCGCTTATGACACGGTGCGGTCGGGAGCAGGGCGCCGCTTGGCGGCGCGTTGACCGGCGCGCTCGTACGGCTGAGGCTCAGCGACGAGTAGGCCTATCCTCTTAGCCGCGGCGCCCGCTTTCTACCGCGGCGCCAGCTGATCGAGGCTTCCGAACGCATCTTGCTTGAGCAGCGCCTTCACTGCGCGGGTGCGGCGGGTCTGCAGCAAGTTCGGGGTGCCACGCAGCATCTCCACTGCGCCGGCGATCTGCCTCGTGCGAGATCTCAGCCAATTCGCGTCAGAGCTGATCGCAGCTCCGGCGTTGCCGGCCAGCAGAGCCTGGACCTTGTCTCGTAGCTCATCGGTCATCACCACCCGTCCCAGGATGTGGAAGTCGTTGTGCTCAAGCGTACGACAGTCGGCGGCGGTCATTGCGGCGAGGTTGGAAGGGATACCGGCGCAGAACGCCTTGGTACCCAGAAGGCCGACCGCTTCCTGCAGCAGCTCGCCGGCTGATAGCGATCCAGCCTGCAGGGGAATGATCACCCTGGCGCCAGCGTCTATCCAGCTCCGTATCTCCTGCGCATACCGGCGCCAAAGGAGCAGAGTCGCCCGCTGATCGCCCACTACGTCTGGGGCGACGATGCTCAGGTTCTCCGGCCGCATACCTGACCAGGATGGCGACATGCTGGGCGGAAGCCTGTTCGAGGAGGCGCGCCTAGTCGATATCTGCCTGATGACCTCGCTGGAACCTGCCGATATCGAGACGCTCCGCCCGAGCCAGTTGCGCCAGGTGCTGGACGCCTGCAAGAAGCTGAACCGCGATTTTTTCGGGATGCTGGCACGTCTGGCCAGCACCCAGGGCAAGCGTTAGCCCATCTCGAAGCGACCATCTGCACCCTGATTCGCCTGGGACATCACCGAGTGTTGGAATACCCCTGGCGCCTCTTTTTGCGATCCCTGAAGGCCTGAACCATGGCAGACGTTGAACTCCGGCTGCAGGCCGACCTGACCGATGCGCAGCGGAATATCGCTGGCTTCCGCAAGGAATACGGCGCCCTGGTGCGCGAGGTGGAAAAGCCCCTGCGGCAGGTGAATGCCTTCCGTGATCTGGAAACTGCTCTGGAAGAGACCCAGCGCGGAGCCAAGGCTTCCGCCCAGTCGGCACTCCGCCAGGGCGATTTCAAGACGGCAACGGAGCAGGCCGAGCAGGCTCGCCAGATGTTGCTGGACATGCAGCAGGCCGGCCAGAGCACCTATGGGCTGGAAGGCTTCGCCAAGCAGCTGCAGGCGATCGAGCTGGCGGCCAATGACCTGGAGAAGACCGACGCCGACAAGAAGCTGGACGCGATCAGCACCAAGCTGGCCGACCTGAAGAGCAAAGCCTCTGAGCTGGAGAACCTGCAGGTCACGCCGACGCTGCGCAAGCTGCTGACAACGGCGCCCGCAGCCGATCAGCTGATCGTGCGGGACCGCAGAACCGGTGACGACGTGGTCACCAGCACACTGCCCGGGGAGGACGTTGCTCAGCTGCTGATCAGCTGCCTCGCCGGCGCCGCCGTTGCAGCGCCTGGGAACGCCTCCCAGCTGATCGCTGAGTTTGGTTTGGACCTGTGCTTAGACACCGGGACTGATCGCGGGATGCCGCAATCCCGAGAGACGCTGCGGCGGACGCGTGCCGCCCTGCTGACTGTTGCGTGACACACCTGCCCCCGCCCGGGGGCGGGTCTTTTACCGAGTCATTTGAGCAAGCGAAGGCTTGCTGAGCAGACTACTCTGGTATCGACATCGTGAACTGAGTGAGAGTTTTCGACATATTAAGGTGTCCAGAATCCCCGAATTTTACCTCTACTGCGGGTACACTTCAGCACCATCCGCATTCTTCTAAGAAAAAACCATTGGCTAATTTGCAAGAAGTCAATACCCTAAGGGTAGGGCTTAGCTCGCTAAGATACGCACCTTGCTACGCTACAAGCGCGTGTTGGAAGAGCTTTAGTGCGAAAATATTCAGTCAACGATATCTGAAAATATTGAGTCAAAATAGATTATGCCATCGCGCGGAACTATAGCGACAGAGCTTATTCGCGAGGCACTCGCGGCGTTTGTTACGGCTGAGCGTTGCGAAGGGGCGCTATTGGCCGACCTTGGCGTTGACCCTGCTTGTCTTTCAAGTCCAAGAGTTCCAGTAGCGGTCTATGGCCGTATTTGGCGCCGTCTAGCGTTGCACTTTGACGACGAATTCTTTGGAATGGATCCTCGTCGCTTACGCTCTGGAAGTTTCGCCTTCCTTTGCCGACTCTGCTTGACCCAGTCACGCTTGGGCGATGCTTTGGAATTAGCTCTCAGATTTTTAAATATTAACTTCGAGAGCTTGAGCGCGCAGTTGATCAGGCAGCACAGCCTAGCATCGATCTTACTGCGCGGTCCGGAGGACCAGGCCCATAGGGCCTTTACGTACTTTACTTATTGGCTAATCATACATGGAGTCGCTTGCTGGTTAGTTGGCAGACGTATTCCATCGATGGCGGTAGAGTTAGATTGTTCTGAGCCTGGTTTCACCGATGATTATCAAGTGCTATTTTCGAATAATCTAAGATTCGGTCAGCCGCACAGTCGTTTGATATTCGCGGCAGAAATACTCGAAGCCCCAATACGGCGAGATCTATCAGACTTACCTAAGTTTCTTGCTGTCGCGCCGAATAATATTTTGCAACGCTATCGCGATGCGACCAGCTTGGCCGAGATTTTAAAAGGTCGTCTGCGGTCCCTGCCTGGGGATTGTTGGCCGACAGCCGCGACTCTCGCACAAGATCTCAACCTGTCTACAGCTACGCTTCGCCGCCGATTGGCAGAGCAGGGGCAGTCCTATCAAGCGTTGAAGGACAGCGTGCGCCGGGAGCGTGCTATCAAATGGTTAGCTGAGCGCGACCGAACTCTCGATGACATCGCAGTGGCGCTGGGGTTTTCAGATGCACGCGCATTCCACAGAAGCTTTCGCAAATGGACTGGTATCAACCCGGGCCACTATCGTCAATTTATCCTCGCCGATAGTACATCTGCTTGACTGACCAAAATGCTCACGCCCTTAGGCGCTTTAGGTCATTGCACTGCGGAGCGCGCGCGCTAGAGTCGATCCCACTCTAAAACAACAAGATCGAGGAAGGGGTCATGCAGGATTATGCCGAAGTCCATGCTCGCTTCGACTATGCCACCTGTGTCGCCGAGCGCCTGAGCGGCTCGCTTGCAGCCGTCAACGCCTGCGTCGAATGCTGCGATCAACACGCGCTGCCCGGGCGGATCGCGTTGATCTGGGAGGGCCGCGAGGGCCAGCGGGAGTCCTGGACCTTCCGCGAGCTGCAGCAGCGTGCCGCGCAATTCGCTGGCTTTCTCGCCAGCCAGGGCATAGGCCCAGGGGACAGAGTCGCCGGCTTGCTACCACGCACCCCGGAATTGTTGATCGCCATTCTCGGTACTTGGCGGCTCGGCGCGGTGTACCAGCCGCTGTTCACCGCCTTCGGGCCCAATGCCATCGAGCATCGCCTGGCAGTCTCTCAGGCGCGTCTGGTGGTGACAGATGCCGGCAATCGCAGCAAGCTGGACGAGGTGCCAGGTTGCCCCGCGATCCTGACCGTGGGTCAGCGACGCGGCCTAGGCATTGAGCGGGGCGATTTCAGCTTCTGGCACGAGCTGGAGCGCCAGCCGACCCTCTTCAACCCCGTATTACGGACCGCGGAAGATCCCTTCCTGCTGATGTGTACCTCGGGTACCACCGGACCGGCCAAGCCATTGGCCGTGCCGCTCAAGGCTATCGTCGCCTTCAAGGGCTACATGCTCGAGGCCATCGACCTGCGACCCGCCGATGCCTTTTGGAACCTGGCCGACCCGGGTTGGGCCTATGGCCTCTATTACGCGGTCATCGGCCCCCTCGCGCTGGGCCATCCCATGCTGTTTTACGACGGCCCTTTCTCCGCCGAGAGTACCTGTCGCCTGGTGCGTGAGCATGGCATCACCAACCTGGCCGGTTCGCCCACCGCCTACCGCCTGCTCATCGCCGGCGGCGAGGCGGTCAGCCAGACCCTTCGCGGCCGCCTGCGGGTGGTGAGTAGTGCAGGTGAACCGCTCAACCCGGAGGTCATCCGCTGGTTCGCCGAGCAGCTGCATGCCCCTATTCACGATCACTACGGCCAGACCGAGCTGGGCATGGTGCTGTGCAATCATCATGCGTTGCGCCATCCGGTACAGCCTGGCACGGCCGGCTTCGCCAGCCCGGGCCACCGGGTGGTGGTGCTGGACGAGACGACGCGGCAGGAACTGCCGGTAGGCGTGCCCGGCATCCTGGCCCTGGATCTTGCGCAGTCGCCGTTGTGCTGGTTCGGGGGTTATCTGGGCAGCCCGACCAAGGCCTTCGTCGACCACTACTACCTGACCGGCGACACCTGCGAGCTGAACGCCGACGGCAGCATCAGCTTCGTCGGCCGCGCCGATGACGTCATCACCACCTCCGGCTATCGCGTCGGCCCCTTCGAATTGGAAAGTGCGCTGATCGAGCACCCGGCGGTGATCGAGGCCGCGGTGATTGGTAAGCCCGACCCGGAGCGCACCGAGATCATCAAGGCCTTCGTGGTGCTGCATCCCCGCTTCGAACCGAGTCCGGCGCTGGCCGAGGAGCTGCGCCTGCACGTGCGCCGGCGCCAGGCTGCCCATGCCTATCCGCGGGAGATCGAATTCGTCGCCGAGCTGCCGAAGACCCCCAGCGGCAAGTTGCAACGTTTCATCCTGCGCAACCAGGAAATCGCCAAGGCCCAGGCAACTCGGCAGAGCGCTTAGCCATCCCATCCATGCAAGGAGAACGGCCATGCTGATAACCGAAGAACAACAGGGCATCGTCGATATGGCCCGTCGCTTCGCCCAGGAGCGCCTCCAGCCCCATGCCGCCGACTGGGACCGCAGCGGTGCCTTCCCCCGTGATGCGCTGCGGGAGATGGGCGAGTTGGGTTTCATGGGGATGCTGGTGTCGGATACCTGGGGTGGCTGCGACACCGGCTACGTCGCCTATTCCCTGGCCCTGGAAGAGATCGCCGCTGGCGACGGGGCCTGCTCCACCATCATGAGCGTACACAATTCGGTCGGCTGCGTGCCCATCGATCGCTTCGGCAGCGACGAGCAGAAAGAGCGCTTCCTAACGCCCCTGGCCACGGGCGAGATGATCGGTGCCTTCGCCCTCACCGAGCCCCAGGCGGGTTCCGATGCCAGCGACCTGCGTACCCGGGCCCGGCGCGACGGTGACCACTATGTCATCGACGGGGCCAAGCAATTCATCACTTCCGGGAGCCGGGCCGGGGTGGTTCTGGTGTTCGCGGTCATCGATCCGGCGGCGGGCAAGAAGGGCATCTCCGCCTTCCTGGTGCCCACCGATACCCCCGGCTACCAGGTAGTGCGCGTCGAGCACAAACTGGGTCTGCACGCCTCCGACACCTGCCAGATCCAGCTCGATGGGGTGCGTGTGCCGGCGAGCTACCGGCTGGGCGCCGAAGGAGAGGGTTATCGCATCGCCCTGGCCAATCTGGAGGGCGGGCGTATCGGCATCGCCGCCCAGGCCGTCGGCATGGCCCGCGCCGCCTTCGACTATGCCAGGGGCTACGCCCACGAGCGGCAGACCTTCGGCAAACCCATCGTCGAACACCAGGCGGTGGCCTTCCGCCTAGCGGACATGGCCACCGAGATCGCCGTGGCCCGGCAGATGGTGCTGCACGCGGCGGCCCTGCGCGATGCCGGGCGACCGGCGCTGGTGGAGGCGTCCATGGCCAAGCTGTTCGCTTCGGAAATGGCCGAGCGTGTCTGCTCTGCGGCCTTGCAGACCCTGGGTGGCTACGGCTACCTGAACGATTATCCGCTGGAGCGGATCTATCGGGACGCCCGCATCTGCCAGATCTACGAAGGCACCAGCGACATCCAGCGCCTGGTCATCGCCCGGCATCTGGGTGACTAGGCAATGGCTGCCGCCGCGTCGCACGAAGCCATCGATGGCACCGGCGAGCGCCTGCGGCAGGCCGCTTTGGAATTGTTCAGCCAGGATGGCTACCACGGGGTGAGCCTACGCCGGCTGGCCAGCGTCGTGGGCCTGCTGCCCGGCTCGCTCTACAACCATTTCGAGGGTAAGCAGGAGCTCTTGTTCGAGTTGATCGAGGACTACGAGCTGGAGGTGCTGCAACTGTTCAAGGCCGCGGCGTGCAAACTTCGAGCCCGGCAGGCACCCCAAGCGCTGCTCGCAGACTATCTCCTGCTAGTCCAGGCGCAGCAAGCGTCCGCCCAGGTGGCCCATCACGAATTTCGCCATTTGACTCCCCGGCAGCAGACCTGCATCCGGGGGATCAGGCGCCAGCAGGTCCAGGCCTTGAGCGCCGTTCTTCGTTGCAAGGGGCGTGAGCAAAGCCTTGCGCTGGAAGGTCTGGCGCAATTGCTGCTGGCCCTGCCCCCGGCGCAGGCCGACGACGCCGTGGCCAGTGGTGTCGCCGGGCTGATCGTGGAGCTGGTGCGTCCTTAGACGATCCCGCCCACGTCAGGCTTTTCCTCCACCGGGAGTCTTGGCCTGCGTCTGACCCTCGAGCATCTCGACCGCGGCCGTCGTAGCGTCGCTGGCGCGGATCGCCAGTTTGCGCACCTCGTCGGCGACCACCGCGAAGCCGCGCCCGGCGCTGCCAGCCCGTGCCGCCTCGATGGCCGCGTTGAGTGCAAGCAGGTTGGTCTGATAGGTGATGCCCTGGATGGTACTGACGATGCGGGTCAGGCGTTGCAGGGTGGCCTGGGCCGCCGCGCTCTGCTGCTCGTACTCCTGGCGCAACCAGCGTTCCTCTTCCTGGGTCTGGATATCGATGATGGCGCCGACCGTGCGCAATGCGGTGCCGTCCGCACTGCGTTGGCTTTCGCCGCGTCCGCGGAACCAGCGATAGTCGCCGCTGCGCAACCGGAGTCGATAGGCGACGTCGAAAGGCGTCCTGCCGCTGCGGTCGCCGACATGCTCGACGAAGGCCTGCACGGCGCGATCGCTGTCTTTCGGATGCAGATGGGAGAGCCAGCTGTGGAGCACGTCGGGAAATTCCTCCACCGACTCGTAGCCGAGCAGGCGCCGCATCTGCGGGGAAAACCAGATGATATTGGCAGGGTTGGCCGGGTCGCCGTCCTTGATGTCGATATCCCAGAGGGCATCCTGGATGCAGTCGCGGGCGATGTCGAAGCGGGTCTTGAGCAGGGCATGGGCCTGGTCGCGGCTACGCTGCTCGTGAACGTCCTGTAGCGTGCCCAGCAGCAGCGGTGGCTCCCCCGGGGCGGCAGCGAGGCATCGACCCTGCAAGGTGAAGCCTCGATAGGTGCCAGCGCCCTCTGCCAGGCGCAGTTCTAAGCTGAATGGGTTAGGTCCTTGAGGGGTGAGCAGGGCGTTGCTGACCTCCGTGCGCTCGTCTGGATGGATCAGCTCCAGCCAGGCCGGGAACCGCGTCGGCAAGACGCCGAGACCGGGAATGTCTGCCGACCAGCGCAGCCTTGGCTCATCCTGCCCCTGGCCAGGGGCGGGTAGCCTGAGTTCCCAACAGGCCCCCTTGGCGGGCGCGACCTGCTGCCAACGTCGCTCGGCCAAGGCCAGCTGCCGCTGCAAAGCCTGGCATTGAACATCCAGTCGCTCCGTCTGCAGCTGCAGTTCTCTGACCTGTTTGACGAGGTCCAGCCGCGCGGCGAGTTGCTGGTCGACGGCGGTTTCCAGTCGTTTCAGCCTTGGGTCCGCCGTCGTGAACGGGGTCGCCCTTGCGCCAGTCTCCAGGGCGTTAATGAGGCCATCGAGCTGGCGCTTGAAGGTGCTACTGAAGAGGTCCATCGGCAACTCCTTTGCGACCTATCCGGCGCCAAACCTGGCGCCGGATAGGCAGTCCTTCGTTCAAGCGGTTTGATAGAGGCGGCGTTCGAGCCAGGCATGGCCTTGCAGGCGCGTGGCGCGTCTGGCCAGGGCCAGCACTCCCAGGTCGACCAGGGGTTCGAGCAGGATGACGCTCAGGTAGGCACCCCCGTAGCTGGTGATGGCGACAAGGTTGCTGCTGGTGAAGCCCTGGCCATAGAGCGCCCAGAAGGCCACCCAGGCGACGATGCCGGCCTGGAAGGCGGTGGACAGTGCCAGCGCCTGGCGGTACGTGAGGGCCACGTAGGGTGTACCGGGGGCGATCAGGTGCTTGGCCAGCGCCGCCGTGGCGAACAGGGGCACCAGCAGGGTGGTGACGTTCATGCCGTACTGCGGCAGGTCGAAGGGGGCGAAGAACAGGCCCTGCAGCAACAGGCCCAAGGCTAGGCCCAGGGCCACGGGTGCGGCACCGAAGAGCAGGAACAGCGTCGAGCCGAGGATGAGATGCACCTCGGAGACGCCGACCGGGTAATGCGGCAGCACCTCGAAGAAGGCGAACACCAGGGCGGTGGTCGCCAGGCTGCGCGCCAGCAGCGATCCCAGGCCATGTTCGCGCAGCGTCGCTCCCAGCATTTTCAGGCCGTAGGCGCCGGCACCGGCGGCGGTCAGGTAGCTCAGGCCGATCTTGCCGGCATCCACGAGTCCAGGTTCGATATGCATGACGATCTCCAGGCCGCCTTGAGGCGGCGCAAGGGTGGGGGGATTGAGTTCTAGAGCGCCTGGCTGACGGCTACGGGCGCGCGGCGAGGCGTATGGTGGTGGTGCCCGGTGGTCGGCGGACAGCTGGCGTGGCTCAGAGCCACCGCCTGGCCGTGGGGTGTGTTGAGATAGGCCTGGCGCCATGCTTCGGTGCGCTCGGCGATGGCCGCCGCCGTGGTCAGGCCCAGGCTTTCCACCAGGCGCTCCGTCGCCAGCAACCACTGCCGGTAGTAGGCGTCGTTGACGCTTTCGGTGGCGGTGACCGGTGCTTCCTTTATCACGGCGCTGAAGATCGCCACCCAGTCCTGCCATGGGAAAAGCCCACCGCGATGCAGATGGACCACCAGGGAAAAGGCCTGGGCCTGCCAGGGGCTGTCGAAGGCCGGGCCCTCTCCGCTGGGCGACAGGGGCTGTTCGAATACTTTAGTCGTCATACCGCCTCCAGATAGCTGTCCCACAGGTCGATGCAGATGGAGTCCGGGCTGTCGCTGCCCCAGAGTTCCCGGGCGCTGAAGCGCACCGCGTAGACCTGCTGCGGCTGTTCGCCCAGTCCATGGGCGACGGTGTCCGGCGTGATGAACAGCCCGTGCACCCGCTCGACGGTGCCGAGCTTGCCGCGGGCATAGCGCGGCAGGCGGGTGTGGCCCGCGGGGTTGAGGTTACGGGTCCGCACCTGATCGCCGAGCTGGAAGCGTCCCGGCTCGCCATGGGTGGTCCGGGCTGAGGCCCCGCCCAGGACCACCGGCTGGACCAGCTCGGGCGTCAGGACCGTGACCGGCTGGGTCGGCGCTGTCGGCTTGGCCTGGCCGTGCAGCTCCTCGGCGCTGATCACGCCCTTTTCCACGAGCAGCGTCTCGAAGGCGTGCAGCCAATGTTCGTAGTAGCTCGATTCCAGGTATTCGTTGGGCGACATCCGTTCGATGGCGTGGCGGAATTCGTCGACATTGAAATAGCCGCCGACGAACAGCGAAGGAAAGAGCGCGAACACCCGCCGCTCCCATTCGGCATGGAACACCGGCTCGCTGGCGGGCGGGGCCACGGGGCCCAGGCCGTGCATGCCGCCGAGATCGTGAATACCGTTCATGGGCAAAGCTCCTCTGCTAGGCGGCCGCGGGCGGCAGCGCCAGCCCGGTACCGATCATGGAATCGCGGGTGACCAGGGCGGCCAGTTGCTCCTCGCTCCAGCCAGCGGTGCCGTCCGGGCGCTGCGGCAGCACTAGGTAGCGCAGTTCGGCGCTACTGTCCCAGACGCGGATTTCCCGGTCCGCGGCGATGCTCAGCCCGAACTCGGCCAGCACCCCGCGTGGGTCCATGACAATGCGCGAGCGATAGGGGGCGGACTTGTACCAGGCGGGCGGCAACCCCAGGGTCGGCCAGGGATAGCAGGAGCAGAGGGTGCACACGGTGACGTTGTGCACCGCCGGGGTGTTTTCCACCACCACCATGTCCTCGCCCTGGACGCCGGAAAAGCCTAGCTCGGCGATGGCGGTGGTGGCGTCCTCCAGCAAGCGGCGGCGGTACTCGGGATCGGCCCAGGCCTTGGCCACCACCTGGGCGCCATTGCGCGGGCCGATCTGGTGTTCGTAGGTATCGATCAGGGCATCCATGGAGACCGGATCGATCAGGCCCTTCTCGAGTAGTAGCGATTCCAGCGCCTTGACGCGCAGGGCGACGTCCTCCGGCGGCTCGGTATGGTCGTGGTCATGGTCATGGTCATGGTGGTGATGATGGTCATGGCTCATGCGGCTTCCTCCTCGGTACAAATGGGTCCGTCTCACAGGGTTTGCCAGTCCACGCTGGCCTCGAAGGCCGCGGCGGCCTGGTAGATGGTGCTTTCGGCGTAATGTGGACCCACCAGCATCGCTCCTACTGGCAGGCCGTCCACGGTGCCGCAGGGCAGCGACAACGCCGGATGACCGGTGATGTCGAGGGGGGCAGTGTTGCCGATCATTTCGAAGGCGCGGGCGACGTACTCGGCCAGGGTGGCGTCCGCTGCCGGCAGCGGCTGGGCCACGATGGGCACGGTGGGCAGCAGCAGCAGGTCATAGCGCTCCAGCGCCCGGTCATAGCCGGCCCGGGCGCGGCGGGCGATGTTCTGGGCCTTGGCATAGAAGCGCCCGCGATAGCGCTCGAGACCGTACTGGCCGACGAACATGCACAGCTTAAGGGTGGGCGAGAGGTGATCGGCCCGCTCGCGCCAGGCGCTATGTGCATCCAGCAGGCCGACGTCATAGAGACCCTTCCAGTTAAAGCCCATGCCGTTGCCGTGCATCATCTGAGCGGTGAGGCCCTCGCAGCCGATGGGCTGCCAGAGCGCGCCGGCCAGCAGGTGCTCGGGTACCGAAACTTCCTCGACCCGGGCGCCGAGGCCTTCCAGCCGTGCGGCGGCCTCCCGCACCCGGTCCGCCACTCGTGGATCCTGGTTGGCCAGTCCGAAGCCTTCGCTGAGCAGCGCGATGCGCAAACCCGCCACCCCGCGATCCAGGGCCAGGGTATAGGCAGCCACCGGCGGCGCGTACTGGCGCGGATCCAAGCCATCGGCGCCGGCGATCACCTCCAGCATCAGGGCGTTGTCGGCCACGTTGGCAGTGATGGGGCCGAGGTGATCCACGGTCGCCTCGATGGGCATGGCCCCGGTGTAGGGCACCAGGCCGTGGGTGGGCTTCATGCCATAGGTGCCGCAGAAGGCCGAGGGGATACGGACGGAACCGCCCTGGTCACCACCGATGGCCATGTCCACCATCCCGGCGCCGACCAGGGCGGCGCTGCCGGACGAGGAGCCACCAGCGCTGTAGCCTTGCCGGCGAGGGTTGTGTACCGGGGTGGGATCCGAGGTGTGGCTGCCGCCGGACAGGCAGAAATGTTCGCAGGTGGCCTTGCCCAGGATGGTGGCGCCGGCCTCCAGCAGGCGGGTCACCACGGTGGCGTCGTGGCTCGGCACGAAGCCTTCGAGGGTGGCGGAGCCATTCATCATCGGCACCCCGGCCAGGGCGATATTGTCCTTAAGCGCCACGGTGCGCCCGGCCAGTTTGCCGCCATCGGCGCCCTGGACTTCGGCCCGGTAGTACCAGGCGTTGAGCAGATTTTCCGCGGCACCGGGCCGGTGGCCGGCGCCGCGGGCGAATCGTACCGGCGGGACTTCGTCGGGGAGATCGTCGATCAGGTCGTAGGCGTCGAAACTAGCCTGCATCAGCGCCAGGTAATCCTGCGCCTGGTCGGTGCTCAACTGCATGTGCAGGCGGCCGGCAAGTGCCTGGAGCTGGGCGGGGGTGGGGCGGGTGATTGCCATGGAAAAGTTCCTTTCTCGAGCCACTGAGGCGGCTAGGTATCTAGGAGGGCTTGCTAATGTCCCAGGCTTGGGCGTGATCACTACGACAGAACTGCCCTTGCTGTCAGCGAGGCGCTAGAAGACGTGGGCATAGCGCAGATTCAGGCGGAAGTCCTCGCGGGTGCCGTTCTTCACCTTGAGATCGCGTCCAAGCTGCAGCTGCAATTGATCCTTCGCGGTAAAGAACTTTGTCGCAGTGAAGCGAGCGTTGGTGGTGTTCTGTCGATCATCTTGGTCAATGCCAGCGACGCGGGTTTCGCCACCCCAGTTGTGTCCGAAGCCCACGGCCAGGGAGGAGGTCGCGTCGGGCATATAGCGCACCATCAGTTGGGCGCCATAGGAGACATCCTGCTCGCGGCGTACCGAAGCGCTGCCGTAGTCATCGTTATCGCCGTACCAGATGGTGTCGCCGACGAGATCGACTGCCCATTTTTCGTTGAAGTGCTTGATGTAAGCAGCCTGCATGTCGACCTTCCACCGGTGCTCGCCGAAGTTGAGCGCATCGTCGCGGTCATAGCTGCCGGTCGGTACATAGAGATAGGCGGTGGCACTGAGCGTGTCGCGGGCCTCGTTTAGGCGATACTTGATCGGGGCAGTCAGGATCAGATCACCGATACCCGTGGTGCTATCCAGCGCCGCGGCGTCACCGCGCCCTTGTATATGACCGAAGGGCAGCAGGAATTGCGGATCGATGGTGATGCGGTCGGTCAACTGATAAACATGCAGCAGCCGCAAGATGCCGACGTTCGAGGTCAGGTCGAAGTCCGAACTCGCCTTATGGCCCTTGCTGTAGAGGGCATCCGTCGTCGAGTATTGGTAATACAGAGCGCCAATGGTGACGCCGGCGGGATACTGCTCATAGTCTCCCGGCGCTACTTCTACTGCAGCGGCGGACAGCGACGTTAGAACGCCACTGAGTGTCAGGGAGAAGCGGACGGCTTTCATGGCGAAGTTCCTTTTTCGGGCAATGGGCTCCTCGTCCACCCAGGGCAGACGGGGCTTGAGGAGTAGGCCTGCGTTAAGGTGTCAGCGGCTTGGCGTCGCGCAGCATGCCCGTGGCCGGATGGCAATTGATGTACTCGAACTGTTGGCTGTTGCCGTCCGCGACCGACACCTCGTGGTACAGCCGCAGCTTGGAAAGGCCGCCGATCACCCGGAAGAAGGTGGTGAAGATGCGCAGGTGTGTCGGATGCGATTCCGCCCAGCGCTCCAGCTTGTCCAGCGAGCGCCAGTGGCCTATGTCGTAGGCGATGTCCAGTAGGTTGCCGTCCAGGTCGATGTTGCGGACGAATCTGTTGCTGTAGCAGCCGAGGGGCTGGCCTTCGTCGCGCAGGAAATCCATGCCCGCCTGCAGCGGCGGCAGCAATTCATTGAAGTAGATATCGCGCTCTTCCTGGCCGGCCTCGACCCAGTCCTGGCCGGAGCGGATCAGCGTCAGGTTGTCATGGCCGCGGATCACCACCCGGCCACCTAATTGTGGATCGCCGGAGATTACTTGGAGCTCGGAGTCAGGCTGCATCCGGCTGGTCTGGGAGACCGGAAAGCGATCCCGCGCCGACCCCCAATAGCCGTGCTCTTGGATATCGCCGCTGATGCCATCCATTAGGGCGCCGACCCCGGGTAGCTCCTCCGTGAAGGCGTACAGCGTCTCGAACTGCTCGGCGCGCGGCGCTATTACCTCACGGAAATAACCTAGGTCTTCCTGCAGACGGGCGTCGGCCGCCCACCACTCCGCGACCTCAGGCGAACGCAACCAGCGGCAGTAGGCCTCGGGGTCGCGCCAATAACCCACCACGATGAAGTTGCCGTAGCCCCGGGCATCTTCGTGATAGGTGAGGTCGTGATTGCCGGGGCCGTCGATCCCCGCGAAGCTGGCCACCATGATCCGCAGCGCGTGCAGCGCCGCAGCGCGCCGCTCCTGGCGGAACTGCACGCCGAGGTAGGCCATTACCACCTGAGTCAGGTCTTCGCCTGCGCGGGCGACGAACATGGGGTACGGCGGCTCGTACTCGTCATGTACGCGACGACTCAGGGTGCGGGGGCATTGTAGGTGCTTGGCGATGGCGGATTCCATAGTGATCTCCTCAACACACGGCGGGATAGGCTGTTACCGACGAACCCTGGCTCGGCTGCTTAGGCGCAGCACCAAGTGCTGCCAGGCCGTTACGATCAGTAGCGCCAAGGCTTCTTCGGCCACCAGCTCACCAGGATGGGCACTTACCCATTCGGTGGTAGAA
The DNA here is from genome assembly GCF_028640935.1 of Pseudomonas sp. SHLD1. Taxonomy (NCBI): domain Bacteria; kingdom Pseudomonadati; phylum Pseudomonadota; class Gammaproteobacteria; order Pseudomonadales; family Pseudomonadaceae; genus Pseudomonas; species Pseudomonas sp. SHLD1. The sequence goes on along the minus strand of NZ_JAQZAD010000026.1, from coordinate 20,788 downwards.
AGAGAGGTGCCAGTGCTGATCATCTCGATACCTGCGGGTCTAGGTTTCGCTAAGGCTCAAGATAAGGCGCAGCCGTCTGGGCCGGCTTGTCCCTGCAGGACAGGGGCTTGACTGTGAGGGACAGCGGCGCTGACTCGCTGCGGCCTGCACCAGCGCGGATCGCTACGGAGCACCGCTGCCTTGATTGAGTGCAGCCTAGGCAGCGTTTCTTTAGCTACGGGGCCAAAGGGCTAGCTGCACCGCCGCCTTCCGCTTCCTGGCAAATGTGGCAAGGCGCGAGATGGCTAAGGCCTGGACGGCAACGCGACCTGCTCTAGTGCGGGGCTGGCATGGCTTTTGCCGTGAATGGCCGCTATAGATCGGCATTGATCTAGCGAGGATGAGCACCGTGAGCAGCACGCACTATTCCACTCAGGTCGTCTCCAAGCAGCGGCGCTTCGAATATTGGAAGGAAGTCGTCTGCCGGCATTGCATCCCGGCCTCCAGTCGGCCCGAATCCGGGTTGGATTTCGAGGCACAGCTCCAGGTCGTATCTCAGGGCTTGCTGGACGTCTGTACGCTGTCCGCACCGCTGCACCACTGGCGGCGTAATGCCAGCCACCTACGCAGCGGGCCGGACGATGATCTCTGGCTCGGCTTAAGCCAAGGAGGTCATGGACAGCTAGAGCAGGGCGGACGACAGGCAGTCCTGGCCCCGGATCGACTGTTTCTCTACGACGCCGATCAGGCCTTCGATTTCAGTCTAGGTGGCAGCCACTGCCTTTTACGTATCCCGCGCTACCTGCTCAGCACCCGGCTACCCGGCGTGGAACGGCTCACCGCCACCGTGCTTGATGAGGCCCGGCCTGGCGTCGTGCCATTGCGGGAGATGTTGCGCCAGGCTGCCGATGGCATGCCGGCGCTGGAAGCCCCGGCCTATTCGCTGCGTTTCTCCCAGACGCTGCTCGACCTGCTGGTGCTCAGCCTGGAACTGCAGGGTTCAGAGCGCGCCGTGGCCGAGCGAGATCTTTACCCGCGGCTGATGAACCACGTCTTGAGACACTTAAGCGATCCGCACCTGAACCTAGAGAGTGTTGCCCAGGCGCACCATGTGTCGACTCGCACCGTGACCAGGGCCTTCGCCCGTCACCAGAAGACGCTGATGAGCGTGGTCCTGCAGGAGCGGCTACTCGCCAGCCGCCAGGCCATGGAGCAGGGACGTTGTCGCAGTGTATCCGAGGCGGCACTGGACTTCGGTTTCACCGATTTTTCGCATTTCAGCCGGTCTTTCCGCAAAGCTTTCGGTGTTGCACCACATTCGCTTCTTCAAAGACACTGAGCTGCAGGGGACGCCGACACCCCGTCGATTTGAAGATCGCTAGTATATGCTAGCCCCGTATAGCGCAGTCTGAATTCCCATCTACCCAACTTAAACCAAATGAATGAATACCTCGGGTAAAAGTCTGCTCTAGTCAAGTGCTTATGCTTGGCACCGGTACAGCTAGCGCTACAGTGCGCATCTTGAGAGGCTGTGGCGGTGGCATCTCAACCTGCTATATATCCCACCCGGTATAACTTCCGAGGGCAGGCCTCAGGCCAAGTCTTTTGAGCAAGCGAAGGCTTGCTGAGCAGACCTCTCCGTCATCGAGGTCGATGCCATGAAAGCCAGCTGACGTCTAGTCAGCACACTACCAACCCAGCGCGGGGCTGCATGATCCCGCGTGGGGATCATGCAGCCCCGCTTTTAGGAGCAGACCATGAACGATCGTACCCTTCATACCTTCATCGCCGCTCTGCGTTTCTGGCAGTTGCACGAGGGTTAGCATCCATCGTCGTTGGTGGATGTTGTCAGCAACGACCGTGAGGTCGACCCGCTTTCCTCCAAGGAAATCGACGCCCTCATCGAGAACCACCTGAACGCAGGCGGCGCCAGCCAGTATTCCTGGGTTGCCCGTCGCAGCGTCTACGTTTCCTAACCCCCTGGGTGGCCATGTCCCCCTCGGGGCATGACCACCTCCTACTCCCGGAGATAGTCATGAAACTCACCTACACCTGTTCGCTCGTTTCCCGCGGTTTCAAACTGGTTGATCAAGCTGTCGGTTACGACATGCAAGATGCAGCCAGACGGTTCCTAATGGACGGCATGGGAGCGTTGGCGGCGCAGCGGTTCGATATTTGCGTCGTCGATCTGCAGAGCGTTCCTGAGCCGCATACCACGGATGCGTTCATCCTGAGCGGTGGCGTCGGTACGCAGCAGCCGTGGACCCTGACGGTAGCCCAGCAAGGCGAAACCGTTACGGTCAATGTCCTGGTTCGCTACAACGACGGCGGAGAGGTCTTGGTCCAGGCAGACAGCCCGATCAATCTCTTCTTCCTGCAGGACGGCGATAGCGACTTTGATAGCGAGGAGAAACCGGAGACCTGCGTTTCGGTGGGTAGCCTCGATCTCTACGTCCAACGCATCGTTTGCCAGCCCACCGATGTCACCGAGCTACTGGCGGCATTCGGTCACGTGCCGCCAAACCACTGATCAACAACTCAACCCTATCGGGGCATTACCCCCGATAGAGGGTGTGCCTCCTTCAACTGGAGCACATCATGAAATTCCCGAACTCGATCCTGTCTTTTCCGGACCGTGGACCCTGGGGCAACAGCCGCTACCGCGGTAATTGCAGTGGCCACGTCATCCAGGGCTTCTCTGCGATCTATCACCGGCGCAAGGATGGCCTGGCGTTCGATCCCAGGGTTGGCGGGGGTACCTCGGTCGAGGTGGCTCAGGAGATGGGGCTGCGTTTCAAAGGTACCGACCTGCTAGGGCGCGCATTCGATCGAACAGCGGCAGGTAGAGGGCCACTACCTCGTCTCGAGTGATCTCCAGGCTCCACTCACCGCCGTGCTCGTGAATCGAAAGCTGCGCCCGCGGCTGCTGTCCGAGTTGGTGGCACACGCGCTGCGCCAGCGCGCCGGTGGTGGCGTCAGGCCGGCCTGTGGCCGCCGGCGCCGCCAGGAAGTGCGCGACCGTGACATCGACGAAACCCTGTTCCTCGCCGACCGCTTGCTGGTCATGAGTCCGTGACCCAGGCGCTTCATCGCCAATCTACGTCTGGAGTTTGCTCGGCCAAGTCAGACCGAACTGCTCACCAGTCCCGACTTCGTCCATCTCAAGCGTCATTGCCTGGAGCTGCTGCGCCACGAAGGAGGCTACCTGCTACATCGGTGGACACCGCTCGGTTTACCGCCTCACACCCATTCGCCGCTGAGGATCGCCCTGTGAGTAGACCTGTGATCAATCATCCTGCCATCCAGGCTCTCGCCGCTCGATTGTCCAGTGCCGACGAAGGCATCCGGCGCATCGCCCTGATCAATCTGGCCGACCTCGAAGAGCCTTCGGTGCCACCCTGGTTGTTGGCGGCCCTGCGCGATGATGCCGCGGCCACGGCCCGCGCTAAGCCGGCGCGCCTGCTCCAAGCTTGGGAGGAGAGCGCAGTGGTCAAGGCGCTGTGCGCCGCCTTGGCGGAAGCCGAGGGCTCCGTGTGCGCCGCGGCCGCTCAGAGCCTGAATGAATTATGCGATCCCGAACTGGTTCGTTTGCTGCTGCCCTGGACCGCGCATGCTGATCCCTCCGTCTGGGCCGAGGCCTAGCGCGGCCTACGCGACTTGCGCATGGTCGAAAGCGCACACCAGGCGCTACAGGCGCTGGCTGACCCCGATGCCGCCGTGCGCCGTGAGGGCGTCGGCATCCTCGGCTGGATAAAGGCTTGGGATTCTTGCACACCCTGGCGCAACTGCTCGCCGACGACCCAAACGCCGAGGTGCGCCGCGCTGCCGCCGGAACCCTGGGTATGGCCCGCGATAACTAGGCCCTGGCAGCCCTGGTGGGTGCCCTGGCCGATCGTGAATGGCAGGTGCGGGAAGAGGTCGCCACGACGCTGGGCAAGTTCGGAATGCCTGGTGGAGTCGCTGCCCTAATTGCGGCGCTGACCGACGACTTCTGGCAGGTACGGCTGCGGTCTACCGAGGCGCTGGTGCCGTTGTTGGAGGTGCTTGGCCATCCCATCAGCAATCTACGCAAGGAGGCGGTCTTGGCCCTCGGCGAACTGGGCGAACCGGGCGACCGCGCGGCCTTGCCCAGGCTGCGAACGGCGGCCGCCGACGGTGACCTCGCGGTGCAAGGCCCCCAGGTTGGCCTAGACTTAGCTTGGCGAGCCTCAGTCTTCAAGGCGTCGGTGCACCTGCACAACCAGGATCGCGTGCTACGTCTCCGACGGTCTGACGAGAGCAGGCAACAACTGGGCCATGCCCGTCTATGGGCGATGTGTCCCTGGCCTTCTGCAGAGCGGCACGCCTCGCAGGTCATATCGACAATGCGCCGGCCGACGTGCGTGTCAAACGCATCGAGCCATTCGGCTATGGAGTGCAGCTCATTTTAAGCGATGGCCGTGATCGCGGTATCTATCCGTAGGCTTACCTACGGGAAATCGGCCTGGAACCTAAGGGTACCTGACCTAACCTTAGGTCGAAATCGAATCGGTTCGTGACCTCTTTGTACGTATAAAAATCGGCCGGTCTGCTGCCCATGCCTAACTGAAAAGAGTCGTTGGAACAGGTCATGGCTGATTGAAAACCAACCGTCATGCCTAGGAGAACCGCATGAGTTCCACGTTGGCCGATCGACTGCAGTAGCGCTACGGCAGCGCCGATGCTCCTACCGGCGTGCTGAGCAACTCGGTGCTCGAATGCCTGCTCGCACATCGCAGCGTCCACGCTTTTCTGAATCAGCCACTGCCGCAGGGAACATTTCAATCACGCTACTGGCAACCAGGCGCACGAACTCGAGGGCGGGCGGTGAAGCCCAAAATATCGAGATCGTCGGTCACTCGTCTCGCTCCACGGTAGCCATGGCGCACAGACCCGGCAATAGCCAGATTTGGTAGGTTAGGAAGCCGACAAGCTGAGCCGGAACTACACAGTCAATGATCGTCACCCCCCTACTCGCTCCGCGCACGATCGCGTAGGCGATACCGCATAATTACTCGATCAACGGGTCTGGTGGAGGTTAGACGGCAAATAATTGCACTCCTGCATCCCACCATCCTACGCACTGATCCGCAACAATTTGCGAGTTGCCACAGCCCTGGACCATCCCATCTTTGACCCAGCCGCCGTGCTAGTGGACCATGCGGTAGCCAGGCTCACGGCTCGCAACCAGCTGATGGGCGACCTGTACTACGGTGAGAATTGGCCAGCGCTGAAGATCGCGCGCTGGAGCAATGTTGCCGAGGCCAAGGCTAGAGCGTTGATTAGGACCGGAGTAGGCTGGATTGACGTGAAGTTGGAGAATCTGACTCAGGCCGCGTAAAAACACTTTTCTACGCGGAAAGAGTGTGTTTTTATGGCAGCGTATTCCAGTTCACAGCGAGCACGAAACATCCTGAAGCCCTGGCCTAGCGCCGGGGCTCTTCGCATCTGGAGCTATGCATGAGTGGTGGATCAGCCATATCGCATCAACGAGTCAAAGCGCTTATTGAGCAAGTTCGTCAGCAGCAAGAGCTTGTTCGTCGTCTCCGCTCTGAGTGTGATCAAGCAGAGCAGACTCTTTACCAGTTGCAGCTTGAGACGACACAAGCAACTGAAGACTGGATCGCTAGCGAAGTAGATCTAGATAGAAGTTGATAGCCCCGGCCTCCGTGCCGGGGTTTTTGCTCATGAGCCGAGATTCAACAATGTGCATCGTTGATCGCGAAGCTTTTCTTGCTATGCCGGCCGGTACGGTATTCAGCAAGTACGAACCATGCATCTTCGGAAACCTGGAAATCAAGGGCGAAAGCAACGCGAACATGCAGGGAGTACTGATTGACTTCTGGTCCCAGGATCTGGCCGGGGCGCTGCAAGCTGATAGCACTGAAGAGTTCGAGGAAGCCTGTGATTGCGCCGCCGCCGGCGAGAACATCCAGATGCATTTGGAAAGCCAGAGATGGGACGGGCTCTATGACCGGGACCAACTGTTCGCAGTCTGGGAATCGGATGATGTTAGAGCCTTGATCGTGCGATTGCAGCAAGCACTCATCGAAACCCAGCCATAGCGTTGAGCTTTTTCGTTTCAAAGGAAGTGCTCAGTCCACTGGAATTCTCACTCAGCTGGACGCAGACCTAAGCAAGCTATCCTGCAAACGCTTTTTCTTGTTGAGTGATTTTCGTGGTCCTGCTGCCTGATCGGCTAATTGATTGCACAAGCGCGCCGAGATATCTGCCATAGAGCAGATGTCGATGATCGCGAGCAGCGGGCCTTCGAAAGTGGCGGTACTGTCGGTTATGGCATCGCGGACAGTTAGAACGCGGCTGTCTGGATCCCCCTCGCTCTGGCCAAGTGTTACATCGAAGTTCGTAGGGAAAAACGCCTGCACATAGGAGCGCAAGCTCATCCTTTCTACTCGGTTTCGCATCGCCGATTTTTCGCTTAATCAATGCGAGTCAGTCTGGCACGCGCAGGTACGCTTCGCTCAATAGGAAAGTAGTGTCCTTGCCAGTGCTCCTACGGCTTCAGAAGAGCTGACGTTACCGCGGTCTCTGACACGAGATCTGCTGCTGCCTCAGCCAGGGCGATAAGCTGATTAATGAGTTCCTGCGTCAAAGGATCGAGAGAGGTCATTGATCTCATCGAGTCGATGCAGCTCTCGATGATCCTGAAGCGCGTTTTCGAAGTTTGCGAGCATCGCTATCGACCGATGTGATAAATGGACCTTCGATTCTGTACGCTCTGAAACCATTGTCCTAGAGCTTTCGTCAGCGGATAGATACCGCTGGGCTCTATTGAAGGAGCCCGCTACTCAGGAGGACCGACCCTGCTCAGTCGCTAACCTGATAGCTATTTCTTCGACAAGCTCGTTCGTGCGCTGGGTGAGGCCTTCGAATTCTCGGAGGATTTCCTCCAGCCTCGGATTATCCATGCTCAATCGATGAAGCTCATCGAGCCGGGCATTGAAGTGCCGGTGTAGACGGAGCAGGTACTGCCTTGATGGGGTATCTGGTACGGGCAAGAAGCTGTCCACAAGACGCTCTCCTATGCATGTTCTAGTGTGGTTATCGCCTCGCTTATCTCATTCTTTAATGGCTCGCTAAGGCGGCCCTTTTGCATTTCTGGAGTACCGAATTAAGCGAGCCTTCATCCACGAGCATCGGGCTGGCCGGAGTCGCTGCCAGTCTGGGCCTGGGTGCCGCGTTCCCTGATCTGAATCTGGCCGCGCTAGTGGGCGCTTTTGGTGGCGCCTTCTTTTACGTGGTCTTCGCCAAGGACATGCCTTTCTTCCGTCGTGTGGGCTATCTGTTCGTAGGCTGGATCGGCGGCTACTTTGCCTCCGCTGAAGCTATCGTCCAAGGATGGACACGCACCACCGGATTGGCGGCCCTGTTCTGCGGCGCGGTGTGCGTGGTCTTCTTAGTCGGATTGGTGCAGTGGTTCGAGGCGGGCGGCGTGAAGCGAATCCTTAAGTCCTTCTTCAATCGTGCTTCGGACAAGGGGGAATAACCCATGGCCCCAATTCTGCAAGCGCTATTCTGCGCTGGCATCTTTATCATGATCGGCTTTGTGTACCGACCCGATCATGACTCACGGTATCGCTGGGTGTATCGGTAATCGCCTTCGCTCTATGCGCTGTCACCGGCATGCAGTTTATGAGCATCGCCGCCCGCATCCTGCTGGAGCATCAGCTACCAGCAGTGTCCTGGTACAACACAGCGTTCTATGGCTTGAGCCTAGCGCTGGTCGTCCAGGCTCGCGGCAACGTCGCCAAGATCTGGCCGGCCGGCTTCGAGCGCTGGGATGGCCGCACGGAAAGACGCCGGACTAATCGCTAGCCTTCTAAGCCATCGACTCGACATCTTCTGGCTACCGCGTAAAGCCATGCGGGGGAATAAGTGTGAACTGCATGCGTGTTACGCCAGCGTTGATAGCTATCTGCTCAAACGTAAGGCCGGGGACGTCCAGTCCGTTGATTATGGTCTCTCGATAGCAAATCTCAGCGTAAACGTCAGCTCGCGACAGATGCTCGCAGATAATATCAAAGCACCGCTTATCTTCTTTAAAGCAGTAGTAGATCTGATACCTGTGACCGATATGCATTCTCTTTATCATTGCCAATAAGTGAGCCGTAGAGGTGCTCGTGGTGTAAAAGCTATCATCATCACCGGTTGGTTACATAGTCATTCTGAGACCAACTGGTCGATTAGGTATTACCAATGGCGTTTGGCCATACGTGCAGTGGTGACTCGTCTTTAGTGCGGACGATGGAGACGATTGGCGTACGGTCCTCTTGATGACTGTTAACCACGCGGAGTTTTTGTGGCGCGCTTGAACTCTCTTAAAACCCCATCGGCAACCAGCCCGCCCGCGTAGCGGTGATGCAGCCGGACTCCTGGCGCTCCGATAAGCAGAGTTCCACCCAGCGCGGCTATGGCTACAAATGACAGAACGCGCGCGAGCGCCACCTGGCCGACCACCCTCTGTGTGCCTCTGCGAGCGCAGGGGCCTGATGACTGCGGACTCGGTCGTTGACCACGTCACCTTTCACCGAGGCGACATGACGCTGTTCTGGGATCAGGGCAACGGGCAGTTTATCTGCGCCTCGTGCTGGCCGAGCGCCGCCCCTATCCCCACTGCTGGCGCGTACTTTCAATCCGCTGCACAACCAGACGGAGGAGCGCGACAAGCTCAGTGGCTTGGACATCACCGGTACCAATGTCCTTACCCGGGACTTGTTCAGGCGCCTGCGGCAGCAGACCCTGACCGAAGACACTACCTTCAACTTGCAGATCAAGCTGGAAGGCGAGTTGATATCCTTCCGCGTGGGTATCATCAAATCATCCGCTGCTGCCGTAATTGGCGTTGAGGTGTGTGTCAGCGTCTCCGCAGCGGTGCCGGCTGCCGCCGACGCGCCAAGGAGGCCGACCCCATCCAACTAAAGGCCACCAGGTCCGCCGGCGATGACTGCAGGCAGCCAACCGTCTGCAGGAGGAGAGCCGGGGGGCGACCCGGCGGCGGCCGCTGTCATCATCGACAAGGAACCGGGGCTAATGGGTGGATTATCTTGGGGATGCTGGTCGCGCTTGCCAGCTCGTTGCCGAGCCTGAGCCGTGATGCGCGTGGAGGTGCAGATCTAGGTGCTGGGTCGGGCGAAGGCGCCGACGGTACCGGCCTGGGCGAGTGGAGGGGCCGCGCGGGGAAGACAACCTGGAGATGAAGGTCCGGGCGCTGCTGGCGGAGCGTCGGCAGCGGATCGGCTACGAGCGGGAGCTGGCGGTTGCGGTTGTCGGCTGCCATTAGCGAACAAAAGGGCCGTACTCCCCCCACTGCCTCCAACGCATTAAGTGAAAAGGCTTTTTGAAAAAGAGAGCACCTAGCACGTCTCCGGTGGCTACCCAGGGTCACTTAAGCAATTTCTGTAGATTAAGCCGTACCCCTCCTTTCGCAGGCGATAAGCCTTAAGATTTCCTTCCATCAGCCGACACGCAGGGATCCATGCATTCGCAAGCACTCCGCTTGCTAGCGCTATGACTTGCCACGAGGCCCTGCATGTCCTTTCTACAAGCGATGAAGCTAAAACCCAAACTGCTAATTTCTTTTGGGCTATGTGCAGCTATTACAATTGCGGTTGCGGTGCTAGGTCAAATGGGAGCCACGCAGATCTACGGATTGCTGGCTGACACAGTTTCCAACAACCTAATTTCGATTCAAAAAACTGATGCAATCAAGGCGAATGCGATTGCAAGTAACCGCGACCTGTACAAAGCCGTGGCCTTGGCGCTACGCAAAGGCCCTCCCAGTGAACTCGACGCTGTCATCGCGGCGTTTCGAGGCAATCAGGCCGATGCAGAACAGGCTTTCAAAATCTATCGGGCCACTCCGTTAGAAGACGATGAACGTGCTGCTGGCAATGAATTCGAGCGTGACTGGCCTGCCTATGTTGCCTCTGCCGAGCAGATTTTCGTGCTGCTGAAAGCCGGAGACGTCGAGCAAGCTGCATCGGCCCTAGATACTATTGCGCATCCGCTCTACAGGAAAGTCATGGGCGAAATGAAGGTCATGATTGACTCGAACACTCGCCAGGCTGGTGACGTTGCCCGTAACGGGGAGGATACAAACTACCGAGTCACGTTGGCACTGATAATCGGTGCACTAATCGCTGGATCCTGCGCACTAGTTTTGGGTTTCGTCGTGACTCGCATGATCACTCGCCCACTTCATCAGTCTGTGTTAAGCGCCAGTCGCATCGCCCAAGGTGACCTGACCCATACTATCGTCTCTACCAGCCAGGATGAAACGGGTGAGTTGCTCAAAGCGCTGTCTGATATGCAAGGTAGTCTTAGGACTACTGTCCAGCAGATAGCTGATGCCTCTCATCAGCTAGCTTCAGCCGCCGAAGAACTTAGCGCTGTCACCGAAGACAGCACCCAAGGGCTGGTACGGCAGAACGACGAAATTCAACAAGCAGCAACGGCCGTCAACCAAATGACCGCTGCGGTGGAGGAGGTAGCGCGCAACGCTGTAAGTACCTCCCAGGTTTCGAATGAGACCGCTTCAGAAGCCAGCAAAGGTCAGTATCAGGTGCAACAGGCGGTAAGTGCCATGACGACCATGAGCTCTGATATAACCCAATCCACTCAGCAGGTCGAGACTCTTGCAAGTCAGATCCATGACATCACCAAGGTGTTGGGCGTTATCCGTGAAATCGCAGAACAGACCAACTTGCTAGCATTGAATGCTGCTATCGAAGCAGCTCGTGCGGGTGAGCAAGGCCGGGGCTTTGCGGTAGTGGCTGATGAAGTGCGGGCTTTGGCTCATCGTACTCAGTCATCGACCAGTGAGATCGAGACGATGATCACGCAGGTTCGGTCAGCCGCTGACGACGCCGTGCTGTCTATGGCCAAGAGCAAATCCATGGCTCACAACACGCAGGAGTTGGCCACTGAAGCGGGTCTAGCACTAGGGCGTATTAACCACGGTGTTAGTCAGATCAATGAGCGAAATATGGTCATTGCCAGCGCTGCTGAAGAGCAAGCCCAAGTTGCTCGCGAGGTCGATCGTAACTTGACCAATATTCAAGACCTATCAACTCAAACGGCTACTGGCGCGAATCAGACTAGTTCATCCAGTCAGGAGCTTTCGCGGCTTGCTACATCGTTCGCTAGAACAGTAGCTGCGTTCAAGCTGTAACGTTAAGCTGCGATAGGCGCGCTACCTAGCGCGCAGCTCAGGCTATCACCAAGGCAGCTATGCGTTACGATTGAAGCTAGCTGTCCAAGTGCCGTGCCCTGTAAATGTGCCGGCGGTTCCGGCCTGAGATGCGGATAAGAAAGGGAGGACAACCCTGAGATAAAGGTGCAGACCTTTCTTGCGAAACATCGCTTGGCGAAAAGATAATTCAGGGCGCTAGAGGATGCAGTTGTGAGTTTTTTGTGGCGGGGTTGTAAGGCTATCAACTGGCCTGTATCGCAGCGAACAATACCGTACCCAGTCCTACGCACATTACGCTTAGCGTGAGGAAAAGGAACGGTTGCTCGCCATCTCCGCGGTCCTCATCGACCAGCCCAGATAGAGGCTGAGGCCTACCCACCTGATAATGGCCTTGATCATCGAATAGGGTCACTGTCCTTGCCAGCTGATAGCGCAACCGAACGCTCCTTTCCGGTCTCAGGCTTGAACTCTATCGTCAAACCATTCGCGCTGAGTATTGCGATAACTAATGCGGATAGCAAGGCGAATGACGCGCCACACGTCGCGATCGCGATCACCTCAATGGCTTTTTTCTTTGCACATCTACCTCCTTCGCGGAGAAAGGAATGGATGTCATTTTGACACCAATCATCAGACGATTGCGCGAAAGAGGTTGCAGATTGCACGTTGGCATCAGAGTACTAAACCCGGCGAGGCGGTTGGCTGACCGTTATCGGGGGCGGAAGGAGCAGCAGGTGGCTCAATGCCACCCACCACACTTAAGTAGTGACATGGTCGCAAGGTCCCGCCTATTTCCCTAGGGGTACCTCTGCGAGGATGGCTCTGATGCTTTCCCAGCTCATCTTCTTGCGAGGACCAAATTTGCGCCCTCGAAGGTTCATGCCGCCGGCAGCGGTTGCCCAAGCCTTGGCCACTAACAGCTCACACTGCATATCGGTGTGGTAAAGCAGGATCTCTCGCCCTGTCAGGTCGCGGATCGTTTCGCAGATTGCCTGCTTGTCCTTAGGAGATAGCTCGCCCGATTCCAGCAGCCGAGTAGCATCGATGAGGACTTCTGAGATGGCGGACTTGCGCATTCGCTTCTGGGGTAGGTAGACCGTAAAGGTGCCACCATTGGGAAAGTTTAAAAGAGCCCGGTGTGAAGCGGGCCTGGCCCAAGCCTGGCTATCGATTTGTTTAACGGGCCAGAAACCGTGAGGCGTGGGGCTACCACAACCCCAGCACGGCAGAGAGCAGCACCATACCTGTTATTGCCATTGCAGCCAACAGGATCAAAATGGCGAGCTTGAGCTCTTCGTCAGTCAATTCTTACCCTATACGCCTTGAATGGAGCGCGCACATTTCAGTAAAGAGTTCTCCTCGTCCGTTCGGTCGTCTACGCCCCGCTCTTCCAGCCGATGGATGAGCTGGGCTAGAAACCGAGGGTCTGTCCGAGCGTGAGCCATTACCATGCTCAGGTTCAGCTGCTTCAAGAGCATAACGTGGCTTTCTACTTCGTCATCGTCGGTAGCCATAGCGGCCTTTGGAATGTTGGCTGCTTGAGCCGTGGTGGGGCTCGATAGACACGAAGGGAACTGCTTAGTGCCACCGTTCCGCTTGCTAATCGGGCGTGCTCTAGGCGCAAGGAATCGATAGGGATAAATGTGTCTCATGCTACAGAGGTGGAAAAGAACAGGCCCGCGATCCTATGCAGGCCTAGGCTAAACACCCCTAAGGCACTCGAACCCAAGCGACGATACTAATGCAAATACCCGGAAAAGCCTGCTAGGTAGTGCGCATATTGGAGTATGTCAGGAGTGGGGTCGCAGCGCGCGCTCTGCAATGAGCTGCGCAAGCGCGTCTTCGATTGCGTCGGCGTTAAGCTCAAGCGTCTGCAGGTGCTGCTCGACGGCGTCACCGACCTGGACTGAGCCGCGCTCTGTCACCCAGGATGTCAGCTCCTCGATGGCAGAGCTTAGTGCGATTTGGTTTTCGTTGAGACGAAACAGAAGGGCGAGTAGGGGATCTTCCATAGCGACCTCCGAGGCAAAGGCTTAGTTTAGTCTGAGATCGCTACAGAAGGATGTGGGCAGAAATTCTCGGTGACCAGAAGCAGAAAGCCATGGGCTGTTCCTGCATCTACTTCGCCATCTCCCGGGCGTGCCTCAGCCGTTGGTTTCTCGACGATAGTTCCTTGGTTAACCTCGGGCAGCTGATCGAAAACACCAAAGGGCATTGGCGTCTGCGTGATGTCGTCAATCAGGTAGAGACGCTTGTCGTATCCAAGGTCAGCCTTTTCTACACTTGCCGAGGAAGATCATTGAGAGATCTTCGTCGTCTCGCAGCGGGCGGTGGGTATCGAGGTCCGAGCGAGCCGATCTGCCGAAGCGAAGATTGTAATCGGCCATGAGCAGCGGCAGATTAGCGTTGGCAGCCTCGACGGCGCTGATGTTCCATAATAGAAGCTCCTTGACCACGCGATCCTGCAAGGTGAGATGGGCTCGCTCGACGCGAGCCCTTTGGGCTGGCTGGAGGTAGAGTGGAAGTTATCGATATTCAGCTCGAACGTAGCCCTGGCGAACTGCGTATGGCCATCGCCGCCCTGAGCAGCCTCTCTGCTTGTTCGAAACACACTGGCCTTGTCGCTGTAGAGGGCCAAGGATTCTCGTGATGCTCCAGTTAAGCCAGGGTAGCCTGGAAGTAGCTAAAGGTCGATTCGCCGCACGTGAAAGCCAGGTGCATCAGGCGACTGGTGACATCGTCGAAGTAGACTAGCGGGGTACATGTCGGCGTGCTGTCCTCGAACCAGCGATGATCGCTGCCATCGATTTGGATCAGCTCGCCAAAGCAGGCTCGACGAGTGAGGGCTGATACACTTTGGGCGGTCGCTGCCGACGCGGCGTCCACAAGCCGGCATCCATCATGATGCGCCGAACTGTTTCCTTGGCCAGACGCAGGCCGAGGCACTCAGCAAGTTTCCCGGCCGCAAGCGTCAGACCGAAATCTTTGTAATGCTTGCGGATCAGCGCTGCGGCGCGCTGCTCGAGGCCAGGTAGCAGCTGATGATTGCTGGTCTGGCCGCGTTTAGGTGAGGTTGGCCTGAAGCGCCGGCGTCCCGGTAACGCTGCACCAGGCGGTGCACCTGCTGGCCACTCAGCTGCAGGCGTTGAGCGGCACGTGTGGGCGAAAGGAAACCCCCGGTCACTGCCTGGATGACCTTAAGGCATCAATATCTCGTACGCTCATCGTGATCCGCTCGTAGGCTGACATCCTGATCGCTCCGTATTGGCTGTTAAACCAGTAGGGTAGCTGCCTAGCTTGATCGCAACACTACTATTTAGCCGTAACATTTCAACTTCGCATAATCATAATTATGTTAAATCTGGAGGTGAGGTATTATCATGGAAAAGGGATTTCAGCTTTCTTCTTTCTCCACAACCGGTGTTCCGAAATTTCTGTGCCCTCATTGCGGTGAGGGACATTTGATCGCCAATATTGAAAATATAGTTACTAAGCAACCTGCTTTTTCACAGGGCCATCAGGATCATCAGGACTGGTCTCCAGATTGGGAGATTGAACGGTTCAGCCTGCCGTTTAAGTGCGATAAGGTGAGCTGTGGCGAGTATGCCTTCCTCATCGGTGAGACTGGCTTTGAAGAATATTATGAGGAAGAGGTCGAGACTTGGGTGCTCGCTTCTGTTTTCATACCGAAAGCTATGTTTCCAGCGCCTATGGTAATCTCCCTGCCTGAACGCACGCCTAAAAGTGTTGTATCGGAGATAGCCGCCGCTTCCAGCTTGATTTGGACTGACTTGGACGCATGTGCCAATCGATTGAGGACGGCGGTTGAACGTCTCCTCGACGATTTAAAAATTCCTAAGCGAAAAATAGTAAAGGGAAACAAAGAGGCCCGGATGGATCTGTACGAGCGTATAGAGCTTTTCGGAAAGACCCAACCAGACTATGAAGTTAGCCTTCAGGCCCTCAGGCAAGTCGGAAACCTTGGATCTCATGGGGACTCTGTGCGGCGCAATGTTTTGTCTGACGCTTTCGAGGTTTTTGAATACAGCCTTGAAGAAATGTTGGGGATGCGCAAGGCTCGAATAGATGAAATCCGGAATAAGATTATAAGCAATAAGGGAGTGTACTAAGATGTATGCCAGGAATTGAGACGGTTACTGTGTTGAGCGAGTGCATTAGCTTCGTCGGTCGGTACAGAGTTAGTCATTATCAATGTTTTTCCGTTGCTGAGGGTGGTACTTATGGAGTTGATCATTCGAAACTATGATTATGATCAATATGTGGCAACGAAACATTTTCTACGCGAAAAGATCGAAGAGGACTTCGGGTTTGCGTTAAATCACCTGAAAAGATGTGATCAACTCATATTAGAGTCCGTACAGGATGTTGTAGCAGGCGACGCGCTCGCAGCAGCGCTTCACGCCCACTCGCTTTATCTAGCCGCTTGCGATTTGGCACGCGCTGGTCATCTATCTGCCCTATTCCTTCTTTTAGAACTGCAATGGAGTCCGCGGTATACGGCTACCTTTTCGTGCGGGAAGAAGGCCTTAGCGAGACGTGGCGCAAGCAGCACCATTCTGAAGAGGATTTCGCAAGTTCGAAAACAGCTTTCACGAAAGCTATGGCGCGCTTTAGAAAGTTTTTGCAGGAGCACGATAAGAATTCCGGGGGCACTCCATATGAAGAACATATCATGGGCCTCTATGATGCAGCTATCGACTATGGAGCGCACCCAAATCCAATTGCATTAGCTAGAAACACATCAGTGAGTATCGAGGATGATAAGGAGATTTTCCGGTATAGATACTTGCAAGATGAAGTAAGTGAGATAATCAGAGGGTTGGTAGCATATTTTGACTATGGTATCGCTATAGCTGAAATAAATTACCTGTCTAAAATGCAGGCGGATCCTGGCGTTTATAATCTCGATTCAGTATTTTTGGATTTCTGTAGTGAAACGAACGCTGTTGCAGAATGTCTCAACGGCCAAGCTATCGGATTTTCTCAAAGGTACTATAATCGCGTAAATCCGGGGATTGTTCCAGGATCCTAAGCTTAAAGAGCTTGATTGCTGTTCGAGTAGATGCATTACTTAGTGGGGGTGTTGCTCGTGCCAAAGCTTGATTTGATGGTTTCTTCCGAAAGTACTCAAATTATAATCTCAGCAATACGTACGCTCACTGACGATACGGACTATGCTAGCTTTCAAGGGACTGTTAGTGCTGAAGTAAATGGCGCTAAAATCATAGATGGTGAAGTCATTGGAGTACAGCTTATGTACAATCGGCCGAACTTTGCGACCATTGATATCCACTGGGAGGATTGGGGGTATAAGAATTATAAGGACATGGGGCTCTATGGGAGGATGAATACTGAGTGGAATCGAGTTAAATCTACATCGGCGAGGTCTTTTGAGGTGTTGGGCGGTAGTTATAGAATTGAAGTCTGTTATTGAGGTGATTTGGTTTAAGCTTGTTTGATGACTTTTGCAATCAGTCATATTCTAAGACGCAAACACCTTAAGCCGAGCTTTTTTATGGTTTTATTTGACTGCCTCGCAGTTTGGTATTGCAAAGGCTTATACCGCGATCATGCAAGCGATTCGGTGCGGGTCCGAGCTCCGGGCTGTGCAAAGCATGAGAACGCGCCCACCATGGGCGCGAATTCGAGGCCACAGCCTCAAGCTACTGCATAGGATTTCATCATTCAGCAGGTTGGAATGATGAATCATGCTTCATCCCTATAGCTCCAGCGTAATCCCTTCCACGTCCTCGACTGGCGATGCTTGCCATGTCGAGCCGAGCCCAACTCAGGTTCGTCTTGCGGCCGCCTACGGCAAGGCGATGACGCCCGAGCAGATCGCCAAAGAGCTGGAGTACAGCGCAACCTACGTGGCGAAGAAGATCGGTGCCGCTGGCTACGAGCACCTGCCCTGGGTAAAGGCGATCGCCCCTCACCGGCGAAAACGCGGCCTGCGCTGGGTCTACGCCACCGAAGCCGTCGCGAAGTACCTGGACACTCCTCAATGAAGCGGACCGTGCACATAGCGTTGGTCAGCGCTCTGTGGGTGGGCCTGGCTCACGGCCAGGCCGGTGCTCCGGATTCTGCTGCCCCGGGCACGAAAGAATCTTTCGCTGCACCTGGTAGCGAGAGCTTCTACCGCGGAAAGGCGGAGGGCTGGTTCTGGTACAAGGACCCGCCCGAGGACGAGCCTGAGCTCGAGGTGAAAGCGCCGCTTCCTCCTCCACCGCCACCTGCGCCGATGCAAAAGGCCGAGGCGCCGGCGGCGCCTGCAGCGACTCCTGGCCCCGAGCTGTTCAGCGTCGCCTGGATCCGCGACAACCTGCCCAAGTACCGCGATCGCGCGATCGACAATCCCACCGATGCCAACGTGCAGGCCTACTACTACCTGCAGCGCGTGATGATGGACAAGTCGTCCAAATTTTCCGAGCGCTCTAGCCAGGTGATCATGCGTGACCCGTTCCTGGACGAGGACAGCCGGCGTCCGGTGGCCACCTACGCTGCCAATGCGCTCAATCGGGAAGTCTCGAACAACCGGGACAAGGTGCTCAAGGGCCTGGCCAACAAGGTCGGCCTGTTCTTCTTCTTCAAGGGCAACTGCGTGCTCTGCGCTGAGCAGGCAGCCGTGCTGCAGTCCCTTACGGCGGCCACCGGTATCCGGATCATCCCGGTCTCGCTGGACGGCGCGCCCCTCGACAATGGGTTGTTCGCGAACTACCGCACGGACGATGGCCAGGCCAAGAAGCTCGAGGTCTATCAGGCCCCTGCCCTCGCCCTGGCGATCCCGCCGGGCCGCACCGAAATCGTCGGCTACGGCGCCATCACCTTGGACGTGCTGTTCAACCGGGTCCTGATCGCTGCGCGCGAAGCCTCGCTCATCGACCAGAAGACCTTCGCCTCCACGCAGCCTTTCTTCGACAACGGCCTGCTGACCCTCGAGGACAACGACGGGCTCAGCCAAGACCAGATCGACCAGGACCCCGCCGCATTCGTTGAGAGCATGCGCCGCAAGCTCGCCCGCAAGACCATAGATGGAGAGGTGCCCCATGAGGCGCAGCAGTAAGCAGTCGTTGTGCGCAGCCGTGCTGGTTGCGGCCCTCGCCCCCCTGGGCGCCTACGCCAACATCGAGAGCCAGCTGGACTCGATGTTTAACTCGATGTCCAACAGCACCGACCCGGGTATGTACCAGACGGCGACCCGGGGCGTGGTCAGCGGTGGCTCGATGCGGATCCGGAATCAGATCGCAACGGCGCCGGTGGTCTCCTTCCGACCGCCCTCCTTCCAGGCCGGCTGCGGCGGCATCGACATGTTCGCCGGCTCCTTCTCGTTCATCAACGCGCAGCAGTTCGTTCAGTCGCTGCGCTCCATCGCCTCCAACTCGGTCGGCGTAGCGTCGGGCTATGCATTCAAGCTGGCGCTCAAGGCCATGGGGCCTACGGTGGAGAACACCATCGCCAACCTGCAGGAGACGATGCAGGACCTCAACGGCCTCATGTCCAATAGCTGCCAGCTCGCCCAGGGCCTGGTGACGGACGCGTTCTCCGCGTTCGAGGGCAAGGACAACATGCAGACGGCCACGGGGAACACCGTGAAAGGCCTTGCTGACAGCTTCGGCTCGCTGTTCTCCGGCAGCACCAACTCGAAGTCGCCGACGGAAGAAAAGAGCAAGGCCGGCAACTTCGTCAGTTGCGAGGACACCGGCAACGTCGTCTGGTGCGCCATGCAGCAGTACAACAGCCAGCAGTTCTTCAAGTACGGATCTCAGCAGACCGACGAGATGATCATGTCCTTCACCGGCTCGGTCGTCATCACCGGTCTGGTGGACGCGGCCGATGGCAAGGGGCAGGTCCCCGAGACGAAGCCGGTGATGCCCACCGGCATCGCGCTGCAGGACATCATCGAGGGCCAGAAGACCGAGACGGTGCAGATCTACTCGTGCGGCGGAGACAAGGCCGCGTGCCTTACGCCCAGCACTCAGTCGATCGCTTTCGACGGCTTGGCGGAGAAGATCATCAAAGGATTCAACGGCTCGACGAGCTCCGTCGGGATCGTGAACAAGTGGGCGACCAATACAGGGACGTTCACCAACGATGAGCAAGCCATCCTCAACATGATGCAGAAGCCGGGCTTTGCCGGGATGGTCCAGCGCCTGTCGCAGGGTAGCGAATCGATGGCCCGCGGCTTCGTTTCTGCCCACGCGAAGATGCTCGCGCTCGAAGGCGCGTATTCGCTGGTGAAGTCCTACATCGACACGGCTGAGACAGTGATCACCCGCAGCAAGATGGTCGACAAGCTAGGCAAACCTGCCGGCGAATTTATCGGTACCGCACGGGATCGTCTGGTACAGGAGCACCAGGCGCTACTGAGCCGCTACGGCAACGAAAACGACCTGGTCCTCGATTACGAGGCGCGCATGAAGGTGCTGCCCACGCCCGCCGCATTCATCAACGTCGAAAAACCTGTGCAGGGAGCTCAGTAATGGAGTTCTCGATCTACTCGGTCGGTTCGGCGACCTACCTCGAAAGCATCCTCAACGCGGTGGCCATGATCTCGGGATCGGGCAGCATCGAATCGTTGGCCAAGGTCGGTCTGTTGATCGGCACCCTCTTCCTCGGCTTCCAAGCGGTATTCAAGAACCAGGCTATCCCTTTCCAGCAGGTGGGCGTGGCCCTGATCCTGTACATGGCGCTCTACGGCCCCACCGGCCGGGCGGTCGTGGAAGACGTTTATGACGGCACAGTCGTGGTCGTCGACAACGTGCCGATCGGACCGCTGTTCGTAGGATCCGTGGTGTCCAACATTGGCTACAAGCTGACCAGGGAGATGGAGCAGGCCTTTTCCACACCGGCCATGACCACCTACGGGTTCGCCGACCCCCTCACGACCTTGATGAAGGTGCGCGGCGCCACCCGCAATGTCTTGGCGATGCCGTCTGTGATGGGTGACACCCGGGCCGGCGGAGACTTCGTACGGTCGTGGATGACCTATATCAAGGAATGCACCCTGGTTGGGGTGGGCCGCAACGTGGCCGCCTACGGGACACTGATGCGAAGCAACAACCCCGTCGATGCCATGAGGTTCGAAAGCCAGGTATACGGGACCGAAATCTTTGAGGGCAACACCGGCGTTGGTACCTATTACACCTGCTCCGAAGCGCACACCCGGCTCAAAGCCCTCAGCGCTTCCACGCAGAGCGGCATCATGGATGATGTGGCGAAGCTGGCGTTCCAGAAGCCCGGCAAGACCGTCACCGGTGACGATGTCACCACCCGGGTGGACGACGCGCTGCGCGGCTTGAATCTCCAAGTGGCAGACGCTCGTGCCTTCACCATGGCCTCCGTGCTGCTGCCGATCTTCGAGCGAGCGCCGGCACAGAAGGCCCTCGAGGATCAGCAAGGCGCATACGCCATCATGCTCAGCCAGGCCCAGGCGCAGCAAGCCACTCAGTGGGCTGCCGAAGGCTCGATGTTCACGCGCTACGTCCGGCCGTTCCTCACGTTCTTCGAAGGCCTCATCTACGCCATCACCCCGATGATGGCGTTCCTCCTGGTGATGGG
>NZ_JAQZAD010000025.1:0-11518 GCF_028640935.1 Pseudomonas sp. SHLD1 | reverse complement strand
AGCCGCTATCCAAGATATGGCTTTTGACGAGTGTCGACCCTCGCATCTGCCATGGGCCACAGAAGCTCAAGCACGATGGACTCGTGCACGTTTGTTAGCTAACGTTAGAACCTAACCAAACAATACAAACAAATTTGTTTGTTAGTTTGGTATAGCGTTACTATGCTGTCTTTCTTCAATCCGGAGGCGGCCATGGCGGAACGCAGATTTACAGACGCAGAGGTCATCGCCGCCGGCGAACAGCTGCTGGCAGGTGGGCGCAAGGTCAATGGCTGGGCGCTACGGACCACCCTCGGCGGGGGTCGCCCCGAAACGCTCCTCAGCGTCTGGCAGCGACACCACACTGGGGTACCGGGTGGGGCCATCCCAACTAGGCCACTGCCAGAGGAGGCAACGGCGATCATCGAAACCGCGGTCGCCAAGCAGACCAAGGCAATGCAGGATGCACTGGCCGGCGCCCTTGACTTGGTAGCGGCTGCGGCGCGCAAAGAGGTCGTGCTCGAGCTTGAGCAGGCGCGGCAAGAGATCGCTCGCCTGGAGGCTGAGCAAGACGATGCCAGTGCCGTGCTCGAAGGCCTTGAGGCCGATCAGGAGCGCAGTCAGCAGCAGATGGACGGGTTGGCCAACGAGCTTCAACTGAAGGAAAACCAGCTCAGTGCGATGGCTGAGGAGAACGCCAGTCTCGCCGAACGGCTTGCCGAGGCGGAGGGACAGGCGCAACTAGCTAGGGACCAACTTGCCGAGAGCCAGACCGAACTAAGCTTGGCGCTCGCCCAGAAGGCTTCCGCAGAAGCGGCGAGCGCGGAGCATCAGCGTTCTGCTTCCGCAGCTGAGGAGCGTCTTGCTGATACCCAGGTCGAGCTCCGTGAAATGCGCAATCGGCTTGCCATCGCTCGCTCCGAGGCTGATAGCGCCGCGGGGCAGATCCAGGAAATGGAGCGTACGCGCGCTCAGGATCTCGAGATCCTCACCGAACTGCGGGTGGAGAATCGCGCCCTGGGTGACAAGCTTGCCCGTGCCGACGCTGGCCGGGAAGCCGCAGAGCGCTACTTGGAGCGTGTCTAGAAAGATAGCAGTGCCCGAATCGCAGTGTTGGACCGCCAGCTTGCCAAAGCGGCTGCGAAAACTGCTTCGAGGGGGACCGGTAAGGCACCCCGGGCAGCTAGCCCTGCTGCAGGGGAATGAGGGTGGCTGACCAGTTCGAAGGCTTCCACGTTTACGGCGGGTCTGCCGCGCTGAAGTTCGAGGTGGTCCTGAACCAGGCGCAGGAGACCGTGCTCGCGGTGGACGGTGCCGGGCGTAAGGGATCCAGTGAAAAATTCGACTGGTCTGAGAAGCTGACGCTTCAGATCACACCTCGGGAAATGCCGGCGTTCATGTGCTGCGTCCTGGGAATCACGCCGACGTTCGAGGCGCGCAATCATGGGGCCGCCGGCGATAAAGGGCTAACCCTGGTCAACCAGCCTGA
Organism: Pseudomonas sp. SHLD1; assembly: GCF_028640935.1. Classification (NCBI taxonomy): domain Bacteria; kingdom Pseudomonadati; phylum Pseudomonadota; class Gammaproteobacteria; order Pseudomonadales; family Pseudomonadaceae; genus Pseudomonas; species Pseudomonas sp. SHLD1. Next base: position 10,050 of record NZ_JAQZAD010000025.1, on the reverse strand, counting down.
GCGTGGTGTTCTCTACCTCCGCCTACTCCAGCAACGCCTATCGATCAACGTGCCGATCACCGCGGACAAGGTCTTCCATCTTGGCGCGCTGGGCATTCGGGTGCTGGCCATGCAAGTCCATCTGGACGTACCGACATGCCTGGCGATGTTGCGGGGTACGGCGGGGCGACTGCTGGTAGCGCAAGGACGCGAGTAATCCAACACGGCCGCTGTTGAGCAAGCCGGCGCGAACCAATACGTGGCGGGCATCCAGATGCCGGGTGACCTTGTCGCTGTCGTCGAGCAGGAGCTGCAGCTGGGTGGCCAGGGCCGCGAATGGCGTCGGGTACCTCAGATGCTCCACTACCTGCCAGGGGCGATAGTGCACGCCGACGCTGGCCAGCGCCGGCACGATATCGCTCACTCCGGATAGGGCGCCTTGGCCCTGGCGCTCGCCCAGGTATGCCGCGAGTGCGCCGAGGCGACGGCTCAGCGCTGCGGACGGGGCTGCGCTGGCGCTGGTGTTCTGGACTGGCCACCGGGCTTGAGCGTCGTTCACCACCCGCTATTGGCGTCGACGGGAAAGACCTGGTCACTTCTACGGCAGACAGGCACAAAAAAACCGCCCGAAGGCGGCTTTTCTGATGGGAATGCTCAGGCGGAGTGCATGCGCTCGCTTGCTGGCGCCTTTTTCTTTTTGGCGTTCACCGGGCCAGCCAGGGCGCCACTGGGCTCCAGTTCAGCACCACGGGTGACGGCAACGGCGAGCATCCGACGCTGCGAGACCGAGAGCTTGGAGCCAAGACGTAAACTGGCCAGCTCCCAAATCGCAGACAAGCGCTTGTCGTGAGCAGCGTTGCCGGAATCGACTTTATCGGATTTGGACATTTGCACCTCCAAGGGGGCGTTGTCATTCATGCTAAGACGGTTAGACAGCCTTGACAAGTTGATTGTCCGCATCGTAGTCGAAGCCAAGCTCCTTGTAGAGCGGCACGGCGCCTGGTAGCGGTTCTGGTATCAGGATCTTCTCCAGACCGATGAGCCTGGCATAGTTTTCGATCGCCACGAGCATCAGGGAAGCCACCAGCCCCTTGAGCGGATGCTGCTCATCAGGATGCCCCTCAAGCAGCATCAGCTTGATGCGGACCTTGCTCTTTTTCGGAGTGGCAAAGCACAGGCCGCACAACGTCTGATCGTGCCAGAGCGATAGGCTGATCGCCTTCGGATGCCCTCTACCCCGTCTTGGCACATCGCGCCACTGCTTGCGAAAGTCACTGCTTGACCACTCCTCCATTTTCTTGAGCGCGTTATGGTCGATGCTGTCGTATCTGATCAGATGGTGGTCGACGACGGCGCCGATTATCTCGGGCGCCTCTTTGATTTGCTTTTCCGTATATTGGCGGACTACCTCCGCGATAGCCCGGTACTGCTTGCGCACATTTGGCGGTCGGTTTGTCATTCGAGCAATCTCACCTACAGCAGCAGGGCAGTTTGAGTTAGGTCGGGATCACTTCCAAGGGGCGGATGGCTGATAGCGAGGCGAGCATGCGGTCCGCACGCAGCGGAATTTCCTATCGCAGCCGTGCCCGGGGCCCAGGCGAGAGATCTAGCTGTAGCGTACATGCTGCTGCCGAAATGCAAGGCCGGCCAGCCGGTGCGGTAATTATACCACCCCTTTACATATCCTCAAACCCAACCCCCCTGCACCCCCTGCACCCCCTGCACCCCCTGCACCCCCTCCGCCCGGGCTCCCCCCACCGACCACTTGCGCCCCGCGCGCTACAGAAGGGAAAGGGAAGGAAAAGAGAGAAGGAGAGAAGGAAGGAAAGGGGCCAGGGCGGCTCAAGGGTGGAAGGGGGAGAGGTTAGATAGGGGCTTGGGTTGTACAGGGGTGGTATATTTTAGTAGTTGGGAACGTCGCCCGTGAGGAGGGCACCGCCATGTACGAAGGGATCCAGCGTGCGCACCAGGTGCTCGTCGAGCAGTTGGCCAACTTCAACTCGACCTGGCCAGGGTTGGTTGTCGACGGCCGCGTGTGGCAGGTGCCGCTGCTGAACGAGCAGAAGACGCCCGACGTCCTCGAGGTCCAGGAGGTCGACGGCCAGGCGGCGATCGCGCTGGCCACCGCGGCCTTGGCCAGCCACCAGCGCGACGTTGGCCAAGCCGCCGGCACCGTCATGCGCCTGCCGGGCTACTTCCGCCTGCAGGCGAGCGTGCTGCCGCAGGTGTTGGCCATCAATACGAGCAAGCAGGTGGTCACCGACGAGATCGAGGCGCTCCGGCTCGCCCTGGGCTACACCCCCGAGATGCGGCCGCGGTTGCTACGGCGCGCCCTGGGCGCCGGCGTCACCACCAAGCAGCTGCAGCGCACCATCCACGCCTTCGACGGCGCACCGCGGCGGATCTCGTTCACCTGGGCTGGCCACACCACAAGCAACCAGCGGATACCGGTGGCCACCGTGCGCGAGCAGCTGCAGGCGGAGGCCGAGAGTAGGGCGCAGCAGCAGGGGATACCGATCGAGCAGACGCCCGAGTACCAGGATCTGCGCACGATCGCGAACCTGGCGGACGACCAGGTACTGATCAAGCACAAGGTCGTGGCGCCGCATCCACGCTGCACGCTCTGGTTCGGTGAGCGCGGCGAGAAGTGGGATGCCATCATCAAGGCCAACCTGCCGGTGTTTGTGCTCGCCGGCGACGCCGAGCCGAAGGTCTCGGCGCTGCGCGACTTCGATCGTGCGGCCCGCGGCCGCCAGCGCGGCGATGTGAAGGCGCGGGCGGAGGTCTGGGCTGAGCGCAACCTCTACCTGCCCACCGGTGGCCAGCTGATAGATGTGGAGGAGGGTGGTCGGGTAGCACTCAGGACGCCTTCGACGTATCGCCTCGGCGGCGTTACCTATGAGACGTAGGTCTGGCTCCCATGGGGCAGTCTTGCAAGCAACAGAGTGAAGGTTGCCAGCGAACAGCAAAGCACCAATTACGCTAAATGCCTACGTCAATTTGCGAGCAATAGGTCGTCCCGCTTATTCTCGGCCGCACTGCCACTTCATCATCAGATGGACCAACGGATAAGATTATGGATGAGACGCTTGCGTACCTCGAAGACCGCTACAAAGAAGAGCAAGCTCGCTTCGATCACTTCGAGAATAAATGCGCTAAATTCTTTACTGCGGTATCCGTTGTCATAGCGGCACTAACCGCCTTCGTCACATCAAAAGGGAAGCTGCTTTTCGGAATGACACACGCGATAGACGTCATCACGATGGCCTGCTTTCTTGCGGCTGCGCTCTGCATAGCCTGCTCATGGGGCCACGCCTTAAGCGCCCTGAGGATACAAGAATGCCCTACACTGCCATATCGGCGAGAGACGTTGCAGTGGATGCTGAACGCGGATGAGGAGCGACGGAAGCAATACATATACGACTGCCACATTGACACGCTAGAAAAATTGAAGGACGTTATCGATAACAAATCGAAACCGCTGGATTTCGCATACAGTGAAATTGTCTATGCAGCATGGGCACTATCGCTGTTGGCAATCACATTGTTAGCAAAGGAGCTTCTGATATGAGTGACGGGCAGAAACCAAAGAATCAAGAGCACAAGACTCCTCCGCCACCAACGACGGACTACCATCGGCGCTCTGAGGAGCCACCGCTAAACAAGAAAGATAAGTCTGGTAGGAATTAAACGTCGCGTGTCTATTGACGTGGATCTACGGCCGCTAACGCACGCCTTGAGCGTCCGTAGCGCGTGATCCACTCCATCGACAGCTCGCCGCAGCGGATCGCCTTCACCTGCGTTGGCCACGCCGCCACCAACAACCGTTCGCCAGCAGCTATAGGCGGTGGCCATAAATAGGGCGCAGCAGCAGGGGCCCCAATCGGGCAGACGCCCGAATACTAGGATCTGCGCACGAACGCGAACCTGACCGACGACCAAGTGCTGATCAAGCAAAAGGTCGTGGCTCCGCATCCGCAGCGCACGCTCTGGTTCGGCGAGCGCGGCGAGCATGGGATCCCATCATCAAGGCACACCTGCCGGTGTTCGTGCTCGCCGGCAACGCCGAGCCGAAGGTCTCGGCCCTGCGCAACTTCGATCGTGGCGCGCGCGGCCGGCAGCGCGGCGATATGAAGGCGCGCGCTGAGGTCTGGGCAGATGCCCACCGGTGGCCAGCGGCCGCAGGACAGCGCCCGACCTGCGCTCCTTACGCCCTCGACCTATCGGCTCGGCGGCATCGCCTATGTGGCCCAGGGCAAGCCAGGCGCTCGCAAGGGGGATAGCATCGCGACCAGGTTGCATTTCCACCGCGTCGGATACGTTCTGCTGAGGCACCCAGTTTCCCCATCCAGCGGACGATCACATGACCAGCTACGGCTTCAAGAAGCGACCCGGTACCGATCTTAGCGACCCTGAATTTGTGCTTCAGCACCGCGGGAAGCCGACACGCGTCCAGATCCAGGACTCATCCAGCTGGGGCGGCGCCTATGCGGTGTCAGTTGACTATCTGGATGACGAGGCCGAGCCACATCTCCTGTGGGTGGCCCGTCCATCGCAAGCTTTGCTAAGGCAGCGCGTGTGGCTATCGGCCATTTCGAGGCGAACCTTCTAGCACGCGATCAAGGCGCCGCGGCTGGCACAGAGCCTGGCTCGCATTAGCGGCGGCCTGGAGCACGGAGGGAAGGGCACATCAGCGGCGTGAACGGCGGCTAAGCGACCCTTGCGTTTTTAGGACCTGCGATACCATAGGTCTATCGAATCAGGAGGTGCATCATGCATCCGATCATTGCCGGGGAAGTGCGTAGGGCGGAAGCATTGCTGGAAGGTTACCTCGCATTTCCTCCAGAAAGCATTGAATTGGAGCATGTAGACCTTGATCGCCTTCAGCGCCTGCCGCAAAGAATCAAGGCCCCCTTATCTAATTTGCAAATTCTTGTTCAAAAGCGACATTTGTCTCAGCGAGACATGGCGATCGCGGTAAATCTTGTAGATGAACTAAGCAATCAAGTTTCGAAGGCAGATGTCCACCCTCGGCTAGAAATACTACGCAATATTGATGCAGCACTGTCTAAAAACAGGCTTTCTCATTTCATGAGATTTGTGGTGCCAATGATATTGGCAGCGATGGGAATGGTATATTGTCACGTTGGCAATGTAGAAATCCGGGATGTATTTTTTATCAGCGGACTGACAGTGCTGATGTTGATTCTAGTTAACAGCTATCTAGCGGCAAGACCCCATGGCACGGTGCTGGCATGTGCATTTTCCTTAATTGCCATCGGCGGCAGTCTAGCTGCTTTCATATATGAAGCTCCTGCAAAGATGTCAGGGATATACCTATTGATTTCCGCGTTTATTTTTATGATTGAACTCATAAAAGGGATATCCAATCAGCCCACCAGTTTCGACGCCAGCAAAATTCCGGTCTACGAGTATACTGCTCATGAGCAATTTTTGTTTACTAAAGACAATGATCATGCGCAGGTAATTCGAAATCTGTCGGGTGAGTCTTAAATAAAAGCCCGCCATATGGCGGGCTTTTATTCTTTCAATTGCCTCGCGGTATTGAGTGTAGAGACAATTCACTTTCAGCGTTACCTAAGCGATTTAGTGTCATAACATCGCCAAGCGCTCCATCGCCGTTATTCGCAACTCCAGCCTGAATCAATTTTTGGTACATCCCGGCAGCCACCTCTTTGTCTATGTGATTATTTTCCACGTAGTTATTCCAGTCTGCCGTGATTTTCTCATCATTGACTTTGCCTATCTTCGCACCCGCATAAACAGCCGCCTGCTCAGGCTCCAATCCTAATCTTTTCTCGCCATGTTCCTTATAAGCCTCATAAGATGGCTTCAACCCGGCCCAATCTTTAGCGGTATTGATGATCGCACTTGGATAGACACCTAGGGCCGACTCGTTACGATTATCTACATCCCTGGCAGTATCGCGGAGTCGACCCTCGGCCTGATGTCTAGCCTCTTTGTTCGCTTGGCCTGCATAGGCCTGAGCGTCGTTCTCTACCGTCGCACCGTGCTTATGAAACGCGGCTCCAACCTGCGCCGTTGCAGCGGGGCCTGAAGCCCGCGCATACCCCGAATCAAACTGACTATTAAAGTTACTCCCAGAGACTTGATGTCCTGCACTCCTGGTTTCTTGATCAAGCCTCTCCGTGTTCACGCCATTTATGTTCGAATAATCGCTAGGTTTGAGCTGCCCAGGGCTTGCGTACTCATCGTGCGTTGCTGGCGCGCGGGTTAAAGCCCCTAGATCGTTATTCTTAGCTAACGTCAGCAAGGCTGCACCAACATCGCGCCGATCCGAATCGAGCATGCTCGCATTCTGCGCGACGTTCTCGCGAAACTGTTCCGGGTATTTGTTCATTGCTTCGTTAACCAGCGTATTTGCTTTGCCCTCGCGGATTGCCCTACCAGCCCACGAGTCGACGGAGATCGTCTCATTCAACCCAGCCGACTTGCTGAATGCAGCAGTCTGCGTGTATGCCTTCTGATCAGAAATGGCCTTTTGCGCACTTCTGCTAAGACTTTCTTGGTCTGGTTGCGAAAGGCTCAAACGCTGATTGTTTTGGAAACTTTCAGCCGCTCTGAAGCCTTCAGTCTTGTCGATAGCATTGCGTACCGTTTCGCCTAGACCGGCAGCCTTACTTTGAGATTGCGAGGAATCGACCTTCTGAATTATTGAGTCTGTCGACGTTTTCGATGTTTGGCCTACCGCGCTGATGTTTGCACTCAAGGCGCCATTACTCGCGCCTGCGGATCCACTGGCGCCGAGTGTTCTTTGAGCGACTTCCGCGTCAATCTGGTTATCGGTCATTCCCTCAGCGCGTAGCGCCTGGACCTGCTTTTGGAAATCCGCGTTCTGAGAAAGTCCGAACGTATTTTGAAGCGACCGCCCAATCTCCGCTTGCTGAGCGATGCCTTTGGCATTTTCGAACTGTTTAGCGTAGGTGCTCATCAACTGCTTGCTGAACGCCTCCGAAGACTGCTCGGCTTGTACTCGTTGGCTTTGTTCGGTCTGGGTCAGTCCTTGCGAAATAGCGATGCTACCGCGTTGATTCTCTGACCCAGTTTTGCGCAGACCCTTATCAAAATCGTCGGTCGCATAGGGTGTTGTCTGCAGACCCGCAGACGGTGTAACAACGTCAGGCGATACGATCTTCTCGTTGATCTGATCGGAGCCCCCGAGACGCTGAGCCATACTGGTAAACGCGACCGCGCTACCGGTGACTAGGAACATGCTGATCACTGGTACCGAGGATGCCATCAAGCCGGCAACGCCGATCGCGCTGTCCAGGGCAGGCATCATCTGCTTCATCATCTCAAACGAAAGTGCATTGCCGTCCGTGACACTGCTAGTGGTCGCGAGCAGGCCCTCCATCACCGTGCCGGTGTACCAGTTGGTATAGAGATTGACGATGGCCAACATGGGTTGCCACAGCATCATCCAGCACAGCATGGTGATGTACTTGGTGATGAGGTTCATCCCGAAAGTGCCCATCACCAGGAGGAACGCCATCATCGGGGTGATGGCGTAGATGAGGCCTTCGAAGAACGTGAGGAACGGCCGGACGTAGCGCGTGAACATCGAGCCTTCGGCAGCCCACTGAGTGGCTTGCTGCGCCTGGGCCTGGCTGAGCATGATGGCGTATGCGCCTTGCTGATCCTCGAGGGCCTTCTGTGCCGGCGCTCGCTCGAAGATCGGCAGCAGCACGGAGGCCATGGTGAAGGCACGAGCGTCTGCCACTTGGAGATTCAAGCCGCGCAGCGCGTCGTCCACCCGGGTGGTGACATCGTCACCGGTGACGGTCTTGCCGGGCTTCTGGAACGCCAGCTTCGCCACATCATCCATGATGCCGCTCTGCGTGGAAGCGCTGAGGGCTTTGAGCCGGGTGTGCGCTTCGGAGCAGGTGTAATAGGTACCAACGCCGGTGTTGCCCTCAAAGATTTCGGTCCCGTATACCTGGCTTTCGAACCTCATGGCATCGACGGGGTTGTTGCTTCGCATCAGTGTCCCGTAGGCGGCCACGTTGCGGCCCACCCCAACCAGGGTGCATTCCTTGATATAGGTCATCCACGACCGTACGAAGTCTCCGCCGGCCCGGGTGTCACCCATCACAGACGGCATCGCCAAGACATTGCGGGTGGCGCCGCGCACCTTCATCAAGGTCGTGAGGGGGTCGGCGAACCCGTAGGTGGTCATGGCCGGTGTGGAAAAGGCCTGCTCCATCTCCCTGGTCAGCTTGTAGCCAATGTTGGACACCACGGATCCTACGAACAGCGGTCCGATCGGCACGTTGTCGACGACCACGACTGTGCCGTCATAAACGTCTTCCACGACCGCCCGGCCGGTGGGGCCGTAGAGCGCCATGTACAGGATCAGGGCCACGCCCACCTGCTGGAAAGGGATAGCCTGGTTCTTGAATACCGCTTGGAAGCCGAGGAAGAGGGTGCCGATCAACAGACCGACCTTGGCCAACGATTCGATGCTGCCCGATCCCGAGATCATGGCCACCGCGTTGAGGATGCTTTCGAGGTAGGTCGCCGAACCGACCGAGTAGATCGAGAACTCCATTACTGAGCTCCCTGCACAGGTTTTTCGACGTTGATGAATGCGGCGGGCGTGGGCAGCACCTTCATGCGCGCCTCGTAATCGAGGACCAGGTCGTTTTCGTTGCCGTAGCGGCTCAGTAGCGCCTGGTGCTCCTGTACCAGACGATCCCGTGCGGTACCGATAAATTCGCCGGCAGGTTTGCCTAGCTTGTCGACCATCTTGCTGCGGGTGATCACTGTCTCAGCCGTGTCGATGTAGGACTTCACCAGCGAATACGCGCCTTCGAGCGCGAGCATCTTCGCGTGGGCAGAAACGAAGCCGCGGGCCATCGATTCGCTACCCTGCGACAGGCGCTGGACCATCCCGGCAAAGCCCGGCTTCTGCATCATGTTGAGGATGGCTTGCTCATCGTTGGTGAACGTCCCTGTATTGGTCGCCCACTTGTTCACGATCCCGACGGAGCTCGTCGAGCCGTTGAATCCTTTGATGATCTTCTCCGCCAAGCCGTCGAAAGCGATCGACTGAGTGCTGGGCGTAAGGCACGCGGCCTTGTCTCCGCCGCACGAGTAGATCTGCACCGTCTCGGTCTTCTGGCCCTCGATGATGTCCTGCAGCGCGATGCCGGTGGGCATCACCGGCTTCGTCTCGGGGACCTGCCCCTTGCCATCGGCCGCGTCCACCAGACCGGTGATGACGACCGAGCCGGTGAAGGACATGATCATCTCGTCGGTCTGCTGAGATCCGTACTTGAAGAACTGCTGGCTGTTGTACTGCTGCATGGCGCACCAGACGACGTTGCCGGTGTCCTCGCAACTGACGAAGTTGCCGGCCTTGCTCTTTTCTTCCGTCGGCGACTTCGAGTTGGTGCTGCCGGAGAACAGCGAGCCGAAGCTGTCAGCAAGGCCTTTCACGGTGTTCCCCGTGGCCGTCTGCATGTTGTCCTTGCCCTCGAACGCGGAGAACGCGTCCGTCACCAGGCCCTGGGCGAGCTGGCAGCTATTGGACATGAGGCCGTTGAGGTCCTGCATCGTCTCCTGCAGGTTGGCGATGGTGTTCTCCACCGTAGGCCCCATGGCCTTGAGCGCCAGCTTGAATGCATAGCCCGACGCTACGCCGACCGAGTTGGAGGCGATGGAGCGCAGCGACTGAACGAACTGCTGCGCGTTGATGAACGAGAAGGAGCCGGCGAACATGTCGATGCCGCCGCAGCCGGCCTGGAAGGAGGGCGGTCGGAAGGAGACCACCGGCGCCGTTGCGATCTGATTCCGGATCCGCATCGAGCCACCGCTGACCACGCCCCGGGTCGCCGTCTGGTACATACCCGGGTCGGTGCTGTTGGACATCGAGTTAAACATCGAGTCCAGCTGGCTCTCGATGTTGGCGTAGGCGCCCAGGGGGGCGAGGGCCGCAACCAGCACGGCTGCGCACAACGACTGCTTACTGCTGCGCCTCATGGGGCACCTCTCCATCTATGGTCTTGCGGGCGAGCTTGCGGCGCATGC
>NZ_JAQZAD010000024.1:0-15410 GCF_028640935.1 Pseudomonas sp. SHLD1 | reverse complement strand
TTCAGGACCACCTCGAACTTCAGCGCGGCAGACCCGCCGTAAACGTGGAAGCCTTCGAACTGGTCAGCCACCCTCATTCCCCTGCAGCAGGGCTAGCTGCCCGGGGTGCCTTACCGGTCCCCCTCGAAGCAGTTTTCGCAGCCGCTTTGGCAAGCTGGCGGTCCAACACTGCGATTCGGGCACTGCTATCTTTCTAGACACGCTCCAAGTAGCGCTCTGCGGCTTCCCGGCCAGCGTCGGCACGGGCAAGCTTGTCACCCAGGGCGCGATTCTCCACCCGCAGTTCGGTGAGGATCTCGAGATCCTGAGCGCGCGTACGCTCCATTTCCTGGATCTGCCCCGCGGCGCTATCAGCCTCGGAGCGAGCGATGGCAAGCCGATTGCGCATTTCACGGAGCTCGACCTGGGTATCAGCAAGACGCTCCTCAGCTGCGGAAGCAGAACGCTGATGCTCCGCGCTCGCCGCTTCTGCGGAAGCCTTCTGGGCGAGCGCCAAGCTTAGTTCGGTCTGGCTCTCGGCAAGTTGGTCCCTAGCTAGTTGCGCCTGTCCCTCCGCCTCGGCAAGCCGTTCGGCGAGACTGGCGTTCTCCTCAGCCATCGCACTGAGCTGGTTTTCCTTCAGTTGAAGCTCGTTGGCCAACCCGTCCATCTGCTGCTGACTGCGCTCCTGATCGGCCTCAAGGCCTTCGAGCACGGCACTGGCATCGTCTTGCTCAGCCTCCAGGCGAGCGATCTCTTGCCGCGCCTGCTCAAGCTCGAGCACGACCTCTTTGCGCGCCGCAGCCGCTACCAAGTCAAGGGCGCCGGCCAGTGCATCCTGCATTGCCTTGGTCTGCTTGGCGACCGCGGTTTCGATGATCGCCGTTGCCTCCTCTGGCAGTGGCCTAGTTGGGATGGCCCCACCCGGTACCCCAGTGTGGTGTCGCTGCCAGACGCTGAGGAGCGTTTCGGGGCGACCCCCGCCGAGGGTGGTCCGTAGCGCCCAGCCATTGACCTTGCGCCCACCTGCCAGCAGCTGTTCGCCGGCGGCGATGACCTCTGCGTCTGTAAATCTGCGTTCCGCCATGGCCGCCTCCGGATTGAAGAAAGACAGCATAGTAACGCTATACCAAACTAACAAACAAATTTGTTTGTATTGTTTGGTTAGGTTCTAACGTTAGCTAACAAACGTGCACGAGTCCATCGTGCTTGAGCTTCTGTGGCCCATGGCAGATGCGAGGGTCGACACTCGTCAAAAGCCATATCTTGGATAGCGGCTGGTTCAGCTGTGTGGGTTTTCTTGTGGGCTCTGGCTAATAGCAGGAAGAGGAACCGCAGTACTAGCTGGGGCTGCGGCACTCTAGTACGGGGATAGAGTATCCCCGTACCGTATGACGCAGTTTTCACGCCTTTGGGTAGTTGCATACGCAAGATTGGGTGATAGCCTTCGGCGGTCGATGTGGAGGGTTACCGTGGGCCAGTTGCTACCGAAGCAGGTGAAAGAGCTATCCGAACCAGGCGTCTACCAGGACGGCCGCGGCCTGATCCTGCGTGTGGCCAAAACCGGGGCCAAGCGCTGGATCTTCAGGTTCTCCTTCCAGGGCCAGCGCTACGACGTAGGACTGGGTGGCTATCCTGCGGTCTCGTTGAAGCAGGCCCGGCTTGAGGCAGACAGGCGCCGGCTCAAGATCGCGGAGGGCATGCCTGAGTTACCGGGCCGACGATCGCCTGCCGCTGAAACGTCGGCCGCCGGACCCGACCTCTTCGAGACCCTGGCCAGGCAGTACATCACCACACACGGTGCTCCGTGGAGCCACGACCATCATCGCCAATGGGTCAGCTGCATGGAACGCTATGTCTTCCCGGTACTCGGTCGCCGGCCGGTGGCCGAGATCGATACCGACCTGGTGCTGCAGGTGCTCCGCCCGATTTGGGACAAGATCGAAGTCTCCGCCGCGCGCATCCGCAACCGTATCGAGTCGGTGCTCGATGCCGCCCAGGCACTGGGGTATCGCGAGGGCGCCAATCCAGCTCGGTGGCGTGGCCACCTCGACAAGCTGCTGCCGCGGCACGATCGCAACGTCACGCACCATCCAGCGGCGCCGGCGGAAAGCTGTCCCTCCGTGCTGCATCGCCTGGACTCCGTGGACGGTCCCGCCGCGCGTGCGGCGGAACTGCTGATCCTGACGTCGCTGCGCAATGCCGAGGTTCGAGAAGCGCGATGGACGGAATTCGACTTCGACGCCAGGCGCTGGACCATCCCGGCAGAACGCATGAAGCGAGACAAGGAGCATATCGTGCCCCTGACGGACCGGATGCTGGAAGTGCTTGATCAGCAGAAGGGTCAGCACGATACCTGGGTGTTCCCCAACGCCCGCGGTGAGAAACCACTGCCGGGCAACGCGATAGGCCGGGCGCTGCGGAAGATCAAATTGGAGGGGGCAGTTCCGCACGGGTTTCGCTCCACCTTCCGTACCTGGGCAGCGGAGACAACATCCCATCCACGAGAGATCTGTGAGAAAGCCCTGGCGCACCAGGTCGGCTCCAAAACAGAGGCCGCCTATAATCGAGGCCCTTTGCTGGAGAAGCGGCGCGCCCTGATGCTCGACTGGGAAACGTTTCTGGAGATGCCCGCCACACGTTCTGAGGTAGGACGCCCCGGGGACGCCTCGCGCTAGCGCCGCAAAAACTGGGAGCCTCTAGGACGCCTCCAGGACGCCTTGAAAGTTGGCTGCTGCAGGTGGTGCTTGCCCAGGACGCCCCCGGGACGCCTCGAAAAATTGCCCGCTGTTAGTGGTACTGGCCTAGGACGCCTCCAGGACGCCTCGAAAAATCGCCGGTGTCAGTGGCACAGGACCAGGACAGCCCCTGCACGCCTCCTTGAGACACCTGATGGGGACAATTGCCAAAGCAGCATCTGCGAATCTTCAGACTAGCGCTGCAGAAGCCGGAAATTCTGTCCTGACTCTACGCGGAACGAAGGGCCGGCATGGAGTCAAGCGTGACCAGGGCACGAACCAGGTGGTCACCGACAGGATAGAGTTCAACCATTGCCCGTCGATCAGCTTCCTTGTGCTCCAGCAGCTCCAGGCCAACTAGATACTCCGACTGGTTTAGTTCGAGCTGCGTCATGATCTCATGCGCGCTGTAACCCCAATTGGTCAGCTGCTGAATGTTCAGAGCCAATGCAAGAAGCTCTTCTGCGGGTCGCTCGGACATCGCCGCGTCATTGACATCGCAGTGGAAACGATCTTTGACAACGACCTGAGAGCAGTATGGGCAAGTGGATTTGTTGGTACTGGTTAAGGCAACGTAGGTAAGGTCACACTTGCGACATACCCTCATCACGACGTCTTTGGAGCGGTACTCGCGCGCGATAACCCAGGCCTCGTCGATGGAGAGGCTCTCCGCCGGATTCAAACGGAGCACGTCACGGTAGTTGAGATAGGACTGGTGCGCCGCGATGGTAGCTTCGACATCGATGCCTAGGAGCGGTGAGCGAGCGCCTCTGAGATAGGCACCCATAAACAGTGCTGCCTCGATGATGCGTGCTTTGCTGGACAGGATCCTTGAGCCTAAAGGCAACGGACCCGAACCGCCTCGGCTGACTACCTTCAGTCGCTTGCGAGCGCTGGTGACCTGCTTTGCAGTCAGGTCGGTATGAAGGGTGATGATGGTGCATCGAAAGCCAGCCATTACCATCATGTCAATGAGCGCAGTGTTGTCCATTTCGTGACATCTCGAGAGCAGATTAAAAAGCGTGGATGGGCTTAGCTGACGTGCAGAAAGCGCATGAAGCGATGAAGGGCGGGCTCAGGATAGGGCTCGACACGCTGCCTGAGGTGACCGGTGCGGATGACGAATTGGATGCGCCCAAGCGCTGCCATCTGCCGGCGCTGAGTTGGAAGGCTGGTGATCAACCAGTCGGCGTCGTCATCCTTGATATTCCAGTAGATCTGGGTTTGCATCTTGCTGGCCAACAGGCCCTCACGAATTTCACTGAGCACGCCCACGATCTGGACGACGCTCGGTGCGTTCAGAAGATGCCGGTCGGCACTTCCATCTTCGCGAAGCCGCAAGACGACCCCGAATGCCGACGCGGGCAGCTGGCTGAGCTTGAGAAGGTCACGCTCATTAGCGGCCTTTAGCCAAGCAGTGTCCTCTGTACTGATATCGAAGAACCGGTGGAATGCAGTGTCCTGGGCTATGGCCCACTCACGAGCCATATGAAGCAAGGTTTCGTCAGTACCACTGTTCATCACGCACCTCCTTCGCTCTTGCTAAGCAGGATCAAGCGCCGCCAGACGCGCAGGACGTCCTCCCCATACGCTCTAGCAACGCTTGAGAGCGCCGGATTGGGCGTGTGGTAACGCCCGATCGCGAGCGCGATGTCTCCCCCTTGCTGCTTCAGGAACTCGCAGAAGGTTGATACGGCGACTTGGACGTTGGTGCGCAGATCGAGCAGATCTGATGGAGCGTCGACACGGTGGCCATTCCAACGAATGCTGACCTGCATGGCGCCGACGGCGATCATCCTGGTTCTAGGCAGCGCTTCCGTCAGTAGGCGTTCGGCCTCTGCACGACTGGTGGGGTGGTAGCCCTTTCCATCGATATTGAGCGCGTAGGGATTCGGCGCGACCATCCGGCCGGCATACCGCTTCGACTCGACTAAAGCCATCGCATAGAGCAGTTCAGGTGCAGGTCGACACTGGCCGACCGCGGGGCGATCCCAAACGGTCCCGTTCAAATTCAGGGCATGAGCAGCCTGAATGGGTAGGACAAGCGCCACACCAAGACTGATCGTTCTTACTGCCCGCCGATGATCCATGCCCCTTACCGCCGCTCTACTTTGACCCGAAATGATGGTCACTATTCTCGGTCGTGGTTCACGTTTCTTCAACGACACAATTGACATTTGCGTCGGATAGGGTGCGATCGGTACTAATTTATAGACGGACGGTATATCTTGGTAAGGAACTGTTAAGCGTCGCACATTTTAATTGGTGCGATAAGTGATCCGACGCGACTAATCCTTGACGTCTGCCGGAAGCGCTGAATGCAAAAAACAGAAAATTGACACTAAATGTTTACCTTATAGGGTCACTTTTGGCGACATGCCATCATTAGGAATGGTGTAAATAAAAACCCCGTAAATGGTTAATACTTAACCCATCCCCAATACCCCTGCTCTCGGCAGACAAGCGAGAGTCCGGGAATCCTCATTAATAGGAATGAGCCACTATGCATTACACCCCCGATGCCACTTCGCACGAGGCGTTCGTACGGCGGGTCGAGGCGTTGCGCAAGGACCGCGGAATGAATGTCCCCAAGCTCGCTAACCTGCTGGGCGAAGCTGAGTCCACGATCAAAAACATGCTGTACAAAGGCACTACTCCCAACCGCGATCGTTTGGTGGCGCTCGCCATGGCGCTGGACACCACAGTCGAGTATCTGGCTGCGGGCTACGGTCCTGCTCACGACCACGAAGGGTCGCCGGTGTCGTTAATCGTCCATAGCCTGCAGGAGCTGGCTATGGAACAAGGCCTATTGCCTCCTGATGATGAGGCCAGCCGGTCCATCGGCTCTCACCTTTCGCACATCACACTGCCGATTCCGTACATCCAACAATTTGGTCTGTCCGCTCAGCACACCCGAGCCGCGCTCGTCGATACTGATGTCATGGCGCCGATCGTTGAGCGCGGCACGACAATTCTGGTTGATGTGGCGGACCGCAAACCGAGCGAAGGCCTGTTCATAGTGGTCCATCATGAGTCAGCGCTCATTCGAAGCGTGTCATTGACCAACGCCGGCTTCATGTTGATGACGACCCGCGAAATGAACACGGCGATAAAGCTCGATCTAGCTCCGGCCGATCCCAACGATCCGTTGCAGCCGCGGTTGCTTGGACGTCTGAAAGCCAAGTTTCGGATGGATCCTATGTAGCGCTCATTGAGATCGCATAGGCGCCCTCTGCTTCCCATCGTCGACCGCGGGTCCTCATGTAGGTTATGCAAGCTGAGTTCGCTATCCGGTCATCGTGGTATTGAAACCAGGTCTCTTTCGAGCTGGTGCTGAGTGCTGACCCGCAGCCCCACCAAGGGGTACTTCCTCGCGCTTACCTGACGAGGGTCGACTGGCACCACGACCCTGCAGCCCCTCCTGGCGGGTCGGAGCGACGTCGACCTCGCTATCGAGATGGCGAGGCGTTTCGCGATTCGCCGAAGGTGCCTCATCGGCCTTATCAACCGGCGTTTCGGTCACCCCCGTTAAAGGCAAGCGCCCCATCGTCTGCTCATACAGCAGTCCGGTCTGTGCCAGGTCCAGCAGCCGTTTCACTCGCCTGCGCTCGGGAAGTGAAGAGAGCTCCGCCAGCAACGCCGGCGACGTCCCACTTTTGAATTTGACGTTCAAGCGAAGCTTGAGCTCGTCGCCGTGATCGCTCATAGCCTCTCCCTTATTGATGCTGCAGCCAGTAGCCGAACGCATTCGAGATAATGGGCCGGTCGGCAGTGATCACCTTGGAGAGGGGAAAGATCTCCTCAGCGGCTGCCTGGTAGAAGCCGCCGCCACCGCCTCCCATGAGTACGAAGTCGATCGCCTCGCCATCCAGGAAGCGCATCTGCTGCTTCATGTTGCTCAGAGCCTTGGGGACGACGGTCGCAACGGCCTGGTCAACGAAAGGCTTGAGCTCAACCTTGCTGCCATACAGCTGGATGTAGGGCTTGCCACGCTGCAGCGCAATTTCGATCTTGTCTCGACCAGGCCCAGGACCGCCATATTCACGGGCGATAGCCTGGTTGATCGCCTCGAGGAGTGCGCTCATGGCCTCCATCGACGAGTCACTGGAGTCACGAACGATATCCCCGCGACGGAACACCACCCAGTCGACTGAAAAGAAGCCCGGATCAAGGACCAGGATGACGCCCTCGTCCAAGTCGTCAGTGGCCTCGTAGGTGCTGTAGATGTAGTTCAGCGTCCCTACCGGCTGAGGCAGTACCGACACCTTGTGAACCTGGATCTCGCGCTGGGGGGCGACCTGGTGGGTACCGGTCAGCTGCGCCGTGAGCCGCTCAACGAGCTGGGGCTGGCGCATCTGGCTGACAGGTAAGCCCGTGATGAGGTGATCGATCTCGTTGCGCCCCTCGCCACATGCCTCACTGATCGATGCATTGAAGAGCGCACGATAGGCCTTGGAAGCCGGATAGTCGGCGTGCAGCTCGCGCGTTACGCCGGCGCGGCCGGCGCTCAGAAACGCTGCCCAGGGCTCGCCATCCAACTGCACATAGTGCTCACCTTCCTTGAGCGTGGCATTGCCGTTCAGGGAGTGGAGCGGCGCGGCTTGGGCAGGGCGAATGGATTGTGTGGGGTCTGCCGCGTCAGCGTAGCCGTCGACACGCTTGACGTTGGAGTAGCCGATGTCGAGGCCTACTACGAAGGCAGGCGCGGTGTGATTCTTTCGGGTCATAGGTCTCTCGAATAGCGTCGCTGATGAGAGCACGGCTTAGGCGTCCTGCAGGACGCCTGAGCCGTGCTGTGTTATCCAAAAGCGATGTCACCTGATCGTCAGGCGTCCCTGGGGACGCCTCAGTCGTCACCTCAACCGCCGCAGCTGAGGCCAGGCGTCCTCCAGGACGCCTGGCGGGGCAGTGCAAGCTGGCGCACATCGCTCGGGGCGTCCTCCAGGACGCCTCAGATACAGAGTGCCACCGCCGTCCACTCGAACAGCCTCAGATTCCCCCCCTCAGCAGGGTGGGATTGCGCGCTATGACCTCGAATGCACTGGCTTAATCAGTAAGCGAAGGGGCGGCTGTGGCCAGCGCCTGTCGCTCCCAGGGGTGACTCAAAAAGCCCATTACTAGTCACCATCTAAACGGGTTTGTTGAAACGCCCTTCCCGTAATGCAAATAAAGGCGTTTTGCTGAAATTATGGCTGAAACGTACTTACACCAGTCGCTTTCGTATAGTTAATGACAATCTAAACGGGTTTGTTGGTGAGTAAAAAAACAGACATGGCAATGTTCCATTTCTTAGTACTACTGACAATCTAAACGGGTTTGTTGGTATGGCGAGAAATTAGAAGAGTCTGCGCAAGATTGTGCCAGAACGCTTGAAATGGAGGTTAGAGAGGTGGCTTAAGCCAGAAACCAGGCCCTCCCAGGCAATCGAAAAAGCGTATTACTAATGACAATCTAAACGGGTTTATTGCAACGCCAAAAATCTAATGCCAATAAAGGCGTTTTGCTGAAATTCTGGCTGAAACGCGCCTACACCAGGCATTTTCTTATAGTTAATGACAATCTAAACGGGTTTGTTGGAGAGAAAAAAAGCAGACATGGCAATGATCGATTTCTTAGTACTACTGACAATCTAAACGGGTTTGTTGGTATAGCAAGGAACTGGAAGAGCACGCGGGAGATTGTGCTGGGGCCCTGAGAATGAGGGCTGGAACCTCCAGCAGCAGCTTGCGAATGGCGCCGAGAACACAATAGGTATTGACCATACGGACGTTTAGGTTGTGATCCGAGATACAGACAGCCGTTGCTCGGCCTATCCGCTTATTAGTAATGACAATCTAAACGGGTTTGTGGTCAGCGGCTAAAAATGACCTGCTAGTCGTCTTGAAAAGGGGGCTGCAGGACTAATGACAATCTCAACGGCATTATTGCTAGTAGATAGGTGATAACAATGTACGACTTAGCTACCCCCCGACCTGATGGGCAGCGGATTCACGACAATTTCCAGCAGGCGATTGGGGCTATGGAAGACATCCGTCAGACCGTGAAAGCTGAGGCGCTTCGGCTGCGCGATGAATACTTCGCTGCCGCCAAGCAGCGCTCGGGGGGCAAGATCATCTATCGCCTCATCGATGTACGGGATAACGGCAAGGGAGCGATATCGATCGTCTGGTGCAAGGTCTACTTCTACGACGGACCTGGTGATAGCAAAAAGCAAGGTCGCCTACCGATAGCCAAAGGTCAGGGCTCGGTGTATGCGCCAGGGCCTGTCACCCGCGGTATGGATCACTGGTTCGTTGAGCTCTTCCAGCTCTATGAACCGCAGCTCGCGGTACTTCGAGACCAGATGCTGTACGCCTCAAAAATTCGCAAGCTGCTGGTCCAGCAGCAGCGTAAGGCGCAGTCGAGCATGCCGGGGTCGCCCCTTGCGTTTCCGGAAAAGGGGGTAGCGTAGGGGCATCAACAGCGGAGAACGTCCCCCTATGCATCGCCCACCTGAAATGGATCATCCCATCATCGTCGACGCGGTCGATCTCGATCTCTGGGCTGACCTGTACAAGGACAGCCAGGCGCCTGTCACGCTGTCCGAGTTTCTGCAGCAGCCTTATCTCTACCTGAAGCAGACTGGCTTGCCGGTTTCTTCGGAGGCGACCCAAGAGGCCTATCCCGTATTTCTGCCGGTACGGAAAGAGGTCGCGCGGCAGATCCAGGACGAGTGGGCCTGTCAGCAGCAGGCCCAGCAAAGCCGCCAGCAGGCGCGGCGCCACCTGACGTTGATTACCTGCACGCCCCGCTAACGCGGGCCGTCCGGCTGGCAAACTGGAAAGGGGCCGGCAGCTTGCTGCCGGTAGCAGGCGCTGATCGATACTGCGGAGGTTTCAAGGTGCTGCGTTTGGACGGAAGTTTGATCGGGTGCCCTGACCCGGTAGGAACTGCACCATAGCCAACCCGCCGTGAATGCCATGATTTCCTCGACAGTGTTGAGGGACAGTTCGGTGGCGATACGATCCGGTAGTGCACGTACGGCGGTAGGCGCAACATTTGTGGGTACAGCTTTCGGCATCGTTTGCGAAGGATCCCGGTGGGTCCATGCGGCGCAGCAGGGCCTCCTGCCGGCTGACCTCTTTGCACCGTTCGAATCGCATCCTGTGATTGTCTTGGCGATGACGGCGTTATCTGTCAGTACGCTTCTGCCTGGGTGTGTGCTGATTGGACGCCAGGCCAACTGAGTGCTCCCTGGCCGTCCTCCTGGTATCCGGACGCCTTCTCGGTATCGGCCTCACACTCGTGAGCCTTTGTAAGATTCTTACACCTGCTTCCTGCGGACGCCTCCCTGCCGTCCGTCGCTGTCAAGCTTGCTGGATCGTTCCTCCCTGATTACTGTCTATTTATACAGTAACCCTAAAGGAGGCCAATCCATGTCCATTTCTCCCCGTATCCCTCGTCCCTGTCACCGCTGTCCCGATCGCTCTGTCGAGTACCAGAAGGTCATGGCTTCAGGGATTGAGCAGGTGGGCCGCTATGGACATGCTTGGTGATGAGCAAGACAGCTTCGAACAGCAGCAGTCCCTCTTTCGCCCCACGGAGCTGATGTACTGCCGCAACCTCGTTGATCTGCTGACCGAAGAGCTCGACCAGGTGCGTCAGTGCTTGGGGCAAGCACAGCGCGCCAATCGTATTTTAGTCGCTGAGCGGGACGTCCTGACGGCGGAGGTACAGCGGCACCGACTGCGCTACGTCCAGTTCGTACAGGAAGAGAATCAACGCCACGTGCCCCGGGGTGACCGGCTCATTCCGGACGACCGCGACGATCCCCTCTCGCGTGCCCAGCGTCATATCCTGCGGCTGGAGTCGATGAACTCCGTCCTGCATGCAGACCTCTTCAAACTGCGTGCGCAGCTGCAGTTCCTGCTCACCGAGCGCGGCAGCACGCCGACGGCACAGGTGGTGCAGACGGGGGTGCAGCATGGATAACGCGGCCACCAATGTCGTTGCGCTCGACTCTCTGCTCGACAGTCGCCGTGTGTGGCGCGGGCAAAGTCCGCATGTGGACGACGCCAGCACCCAGCCAACCGGGCACTCGGCGCTCGACGCCCAGCTACCCCTCGGCGGTTGGCCTGATGCAGCGCTCACCGAAATCTTGAGCGCCCGACCGGGCCTGGGTGAGCTGACGCTCGTGTGGCCGACGCTGGCGCGCCTCACCGCCGCCGGCGAACGCGTGGTGCTGATCGCCCCTCCCTACTTGCTCTACCCGCATGCCTGGCTGCGGGCCGGCGTCGACCTCAGCCGGCTGAGCGTCATCCAGGTGCAGGGCAAGGACGTGCTGTGGGCAGCAGAACAGTGCCTGCGCTCCGGTAGCTGTGGCGCGGTGCTCTGCTGGCCTAGCCGGGCGGACGATCGCGCGCTGCGCCGGCTGCAGGTTGCGGCAGAAACTGGACAGACCCTGGCATTTGCGTTCCGCCACCAGCGTGAGGCGGTCAATGCCTCACCGGCGGCGCTGCGCCTGGTGCTCGAGGGATCGCCTCAGCAGTTGCGAGTGCTCAAGTGCCGTGGCGGTAACCCACCGGCAACTGCGCTCGCGCATCGGGTCTGGCATTGAGGGACGACTGCCATGAAATGGGCCTGCATCTTTTTCCCGCAGTTCGCGCTGGACGGTGTGCTGCGCAACTGTCCTGACCCGGACGAACCCTTGGTATTACTCCACGGGCCTATACAGCGCCGGATCATCAAGGCGGCGAACCCGGCGGCGTTGGCGCTTGGGCTCCGTCCGGACATGACCTACACCGCGGCTCAAGCGATCTGCCCGCAGTTTGCGACGGTGGAGTACGACGAGGGGGCGCTACGACGCCAGCACGAGCTACTGGCGGCCTGGGCATATGGGTTCAGCTCCCAGGTCAGCGTGCATTTCGCCGACGCCCTGGTGCTCGAGGTGCAGTCGAGCCTGCCGCTCTTTGGCCCGTGGCCCAGATTCGAGGCGCACCTGCGCCAGGAGCTCACGGCGCTCGGGTTCGGACACCGGATCACCCTGGCGCCCAATCCGGTCGCCGCCCGGGTGTTAGCCAACGCCGGCGATAGCCTGGCGGTTCGGGACGACGCTGGCCTGGCCAGCGCGATGCGCACACTGCCGGTGGCGCTCTTGGGCTTCGAGCCGGAGATCGTCCAAGCCTTGAGCCGCATGGGGCTTCGGCAACTCAGCCAGGTGCTGGCGCTGCCCCGGGCGCAGCTCGCCCGGCGCTTCCCGCTGAGTCTGCTCAACCACCTCGATCAGATGCTGGGCAGCAAGGTCCTGCCGCTGGAGTTTTTCCTGCCCCCGACCACCTTCACCCTGCGGATCGAGCTCAACTTCGAGGTTGAGTCGACCCAGGCCCTGCTGTTCCCACTGCGTCGCCTGACCTCGGACCTGGCGACCTACCTCGCCGGTCGCGATATGGGGGCGCAGCGCTTCACCCTGCGCCTGGAGCATCGGGAGGCGCCAGCGACTGAAGTCGTCGTGGGGCTGCTCGCCCCTGAGCGGGATCCTGCGCTGCTGTTCGAATTTGCCCGGGGGCGCTTGGAGCCCACCCAAGTGGTGGAGCCAGTCCTCGCTATCGGCTTGGTTGCCGACGAGTTGCCCTCGTTCGTCCCTCAGCACCGCGGCCTCTTCGATGAGCGCCCACAACAGACCGTGAGTTGGGAGCAGTTGCGCGAGCGGCTGCGTTCTCGCCTGGGCGACGACGCGGTCTATGCGGTGGGCGCCCAAGGCGATCACCGGCCGGAGCGGGCCTGGCGGCGCGATACGCCTTCGCTGGCACTCCAGGCATTGGGACCGAATCAGCGGCCTGGCTGGCTGCTGGCGGCCCCAGAGCCCCTGGATGTCGATCAGTCACGGGTCCTAAGCGGGCCTGAGCGTATCGAGAGCGGGTGGTGGGATGGTGAAGATGCCCGTCGGGACTACTACGTGTTGGAGCTCGCCGACGGGCGCACGGCCTGGGCCTTCCAGTCGCCGGCCGAAGGGTCAGGCTGGTGGGTGCAGGGGTGGTTCGCGTGACACCGCGCTATGCGGAGCTGCACTGCCTGTCGAACTTCAGTTTCCAGCGCGGCGCCTCAAGCGTCGACCAGTTGTTCGAACGTGCCAAGGTGATGGGCTATGAGGCACTAGCCATCACCGACGAGTGCACCCTCGCCGGCATCGTGCGCGCCTGGCAGGCATCGGAGAAGCATGGCGTCCGGCTGATCGTGGGCGCGGAGTTCCAGGTCGCCCAGGGCCCCAAGCTCGTGCTGCTGGTGCAAGACCTGCAGGGCTACCAGCAGCTGTGCCGGCTGATCACCCTGGCCCGTCGGCGCGCGGACAAAGGCAGCTACCGCCTGCTGCGCGAGGACCTCGACCAGGTCGCCGGCCTTGTCGCGCTCTGGGTACCGGAGCGCGACGCCGAGGCAGAGTCAGCGCGCTGGCTCTTGGAGGTGTTCCCCGGCCGGCTGTGGATTGCCGCCGAGCTCCACTTCGATCAAGACGACCAGGTGCGGCTGCAGCAGCTCCAGAGTCTGGGTGCGACCTTGGGCGTAGGGCTGGTGGCCGCCGGCGACGTGCACATGCACTGCCGGGGGCGCCGGGCCCTGCAAGACACGATCACCGCGATCCGCCATCACGTCCCCGTGGCTGAGGCCGGTCAGCTGCTCTTCCCGAATGGGGAGCGCCACCTACGGACCTGTGAGGCCTTGGCGAGGTGCTATCCACCCGAGCTGCTGGAGGAGACCCTGCTCATTGCCGAGCGCTGTACCTTCAGCCTTGCCGAGCTGCGCTACCAGTACCCCAGCGAGGTGGTACCGGAAGGTCATACCGCCACCAGCTGGCTGCGGGTGCTGACCGAGGAAGGCTGCGCCTGGCGCTGGCCGGAAGGCCTGTCGGTTCGACTGCGTGCCCAGATCGAAAAGGAGCTGCAGCTGATCGCCGACAAGGCATACGAGAGCTACTTCCTGACGGTGCACGACATTGTCCGCTTCGCGCGGCAGCAGGGAATCCTCTGCCAAGGGCGCGGCTCGGCCGCCAACTCTGCAGTCTGTTTCGCCCTGGGCATCACCGAGCTGGACCCGACCCGGATCAACCTGCTGTTCGAGCGCTTCATCAGCCATGAGCGGGACGAGCCGCCGGACATCGACGTCGACTTCGAGCATGACCGCCGGGAAGAGGTCATCCAGTACATCTTCCGTCGCTACGGCCGGCAGCGTGCTGCGCTCACCGCGGTGGTGTCCACCTATCACGCCGCTGGCGCTGTGCGGGACGTGGCCAAGGCCCTGGGCCTGCCCCCAGATCAGATCACCGCGCTGGCGGACTGCTGCGGCCACTGGACGGACAACCTGCCGCCGCCGGAGCGTCTGCGTGAATCGGGCTTCGATCCTGATAGCCCCCTGCTCCACCGGATCCTGGTGCTCACCGGTGAGCTGATCGGCTTTCCACGGCATCTGTCGCAGCACCCAGGCGGTTTCGTCATCGCCGACCAGACCCTGGATACCCTGGTGCCGGTGGAGAACGCGGCAATGGAGGGTCGAACGGTCATCCAGTGGGACAAGGACGACCTCGATGCGATGGGCCTGCTCAAGGTCGACATCCTCGCCCTGGGCATGCTCAGCGCCCTGCGCCGGTGCTTCGACCTGGTGAGGGGCTACCGGGGTGAGGAGCTGACCCTGGCCACCGTGCCCCAGGAGGACAAGCCGACGTACGCCATGATCAGTCGGGCGGACACCCTTGGCGTGTTCCAGATCGAATCGCGTGCCCAGATGGCCATGCTGCCGCGGCTGAAGCCGCAGACCTTTTACGACCTGGTCATCGAGGTGGCCATCGTCCGGCCGGGCCCCATCCAGGGAGGGATGGTCCACCCGTACCTGCGTCGGCGGACGGGCCAGGAAGAGATCAGCTACCCGCCGGAGCTGGAGCGCGTCTTCGGCCGGACCCTGGGTGTGCCCCTGTTCCAGGAGCAGGTGATGGAGCTTGCCATTCTCGCCGCTGACTACACCCCCGGCGAGGCCGATCAGCTGCGCCGCAGCATGGCAGCGTGGAAACGACATGGGGGCCTTGAACCGCACCGGGAGCGGCTCACCTCGCGCATGCTCGCCAACGGCTATACCGCGGAGTACGCCGCGGACATCTTCCGGCAGATCGAAGGGTTCGGCAGCTACGGTTTTCCCGAGTCCCATGCGGCCAGCTTCGCTCTACTGACCTACGCGAGCTGCTGGCTCAAATGCCACGAGCCGGCGGCTTTCGCCGCGGCGCTGATCAACTCCTACCCCATGGGCTTCTACAGCCCCGACCAGATCCTGCAGGACGCCCGGCGCCATCGGCTGCAGACCCTGCCGGTGGACGTGACCTGCAGCGACTGGGATTGCAGCCTCGAGGCTGTCGCAGATAGCCGGCAGCCAGGCATCCGGATGGGACTACGCATGGTGCGCGGCCTGGCCGAGAAAGCAGGACGTGCAGTTGAGCAGGCCCGCCGGCAGCGGCCATTCCGCGATGTCACCGATCTGTGCCTGCGCGCCGGCCTCGATGCCAAGGCCCGGGAGTGCCTGGCGGATGCAGGTGCACTGAAGGGCTTGGCCGGGCACCGGTTCCAAGCACGCTGGGCGATGGCCGCAATCGAGCCGCAGCTGCCCCTATTCGCAGAGGGCGCGGTCGTTGAGGAGGAGATCCAGGAGCTGGTCGCCCCGACCGTGGGTGAGGACCTC
>NZ_JAQZAD010000023.1:284515-565238 GCF_028640935.1 Pseudomonas sp. SHLD1 | reverse complement strand
GCACCCCCGCTCAGTTCACTCTGGCGGGGGTGTTGTCTTTGGGGCGGAAAAAGTTTGGCCGGGCGTCAGGGGGCTTGAATGCTGGGCGCAGATAATCGGCAAGCGCAGGCCTGAAGCTGCGTAGCTGAGATGGCCCTCACCCTAGCCCTCTCCCGGGGGAGAGAGGGGAACAAGGGGCGCGGCGGAGACGTTGCAGCAGTGCCTGCCAGGCAGGCGCTGCTTTAAGCCTGCAAGAGCACAAGAGCTACCACAGCCCGGCTGCGCCGGGCTGTTGTGTTTCAAGCGCGGCACAGGACCGTCGTAGGTTGGCGCTGAGCGTAGCGAAGCCCAACGAGGGGCCGCTGCAGGTATCAAGAGAATGGCGGCGGGGCGGTGAGGGGCCAGGGTTGGAGTCTGAATGTTGGGCTTCGCTGTGCTCAGCCCAACCTACCGCAGCACCTAAGACGGCGTTAAGAGAGCAAGAAAAAGCCCGGCATGTGCCGGGCTTTTTGCGTTCAGGGTTTGCGGGCGATCAGGGTGGCGCGCAGGGGGGCGGGGAGGCCTTCGACTGTCAGGCGGGGATCTTCCGGGTTCAGGAAGTCCGGTAGCGACTGGAAGCCCATCCACTCGGTGGAGCGCTGTTCGTCTACCGTCGTGGGGGTAAGGTCCACCAGGCGGATGTCACGATAGCCGGCGCGTTGCAGCCAGAGCTGCAGGGCGGCCGCGGAGGGCAGGAACCAGACATTACGCATCTGGGCATAGCGGTCTTCGGGGACCAGCACGGTGGCGGCATCGCCTTCGACGACCAGGGTTTCCAGGACCAGCTCACCGCCGCTGTCGAGGCAGTTCCTCAGGTCCAGCAGGTGGTCGATGGGCGAGCGGCGATGGTAGAGCACGCCCATGGAGAAGACGGTGTCGAAGCCGCCGTCCAGGGCGGGCAGTTCTTCCAGCGTCAGTGGCAGGTGCCAGGTGGGCAGGTCGGGCAGATAGCGACGCAGGGCCTGGAACTGGCAGTGGAACAGCCAGTTGGGATCGACGCCCAGGACCAGGTTGGCTCCAGCACCGAGCATGCGCCACTGGTAGTAGCCGTTGCCACTGCCGACGTCCAGGACGCGCTTGCCCTGCAGATCCAGGTGGGGGGCGACCCGGTCCCACTTCCAGTCGGAGCGCCACTCGGTGTCCAGATGGAGATCGAACAACTGGAAGGGCCCCTTGCGCCAGGGCCGCAGTTGCAGCAGTGCCTCGCGCAGGGCCTGGTGCTGCTCAGCGGTAGGCGCGCCGGCGAGGCGCACGGCATACCGCAGATCGACAGCTGCTACAGCGATTTCAGGGAGCGCATCGATACCCGCTTGCCAGCGCTGCAGATCGCCATGGCCACGGGCGTACTTGGCGGCCAGGACGGCTTCGAGGGACTGGGACCAGGTAGCCAGCGAGGTAGCCGCCAGCGCCTGTTGCAGGGCTGCGAGGTAAGGATGCTGGGTCATGGCAGGGCGATCAGGGAGGTGAAGTTGAGGCATTGGAACCAGGGCACGACGGTGGTGAAGCCAGCGGCCTGCAGGCGTGCCCGGTGTTCGTCCAGGGTGTCGGTGAGCATGACGTTTTCCAGCGCGGTGCGTTTCTGGGCGATTTCCAGTTCGCTGTAGCCGTTGGCTCTCTTGAAGTCCAGGTGCAGGCCGTTGAGCAGTGCCTGGGTTTGAGCGTCCGGGAAACGGATCTTTTCCGATAGCAGCAGGGCTCCTCCTGGCAGCAGGCTGTTGCGCAGACGGCTGAGCAGGTCCAGGCGCTGTTCCGGAGCAATGAACTGCAGGGTGAAGTTGAGCGCGATCACCGAAGCCGATGCGAGCGGAACCTCGAGGATGTCGCCTTCCACGACTTCGACTGGCAGCAACTCCTCGTGCATCGAATCCTGGGCGCTGAGGTATTCGCGGCAGCGGGTGACCATGGCAGTGGAGTTGTCGATGGCTACCACCCGGGTACCCTCGGCGCGGACATGACGGCGCAGGGCCTGGGTCACGGCGCCGAGGGAGCAGCCGAGGTCATAGAGGCGGCTATGAGGCTGGGCGAAACGCGCAGCGATGACGCCGAGATTTTCGACGATGGTGGGATAGCCCGGCACGGATCTCTTGATCATGTCGGGAAAGACGCGCACCACGTCTTCGTTGAAGGTGAAGTCGGCAGGAGGTTGCGGCGACGCGAACAGGCGGTCGGCTTCGCTCATGGGCGGTACCTGGAAAATCGAAAGGGAGCATTGTACCCCCGGCAGGCATTGCAGGACGTGGCGTCAACGGATTTCGATACGGCAGTCGAAGCGCGCCTGGGGCTCGGCTTCGGCATCCCAGGGCTGGCGGGCCTGGAGTTCGAGATGGGCGCTGCCGGCGCTCTGGGCGCGGAAGCGCCAGAGGGACTGACCGGCGCTGCCGATGCCGCCCTGATC
Organism: Pseudomonas sp. SHLD1; assembly: GCF_028640935.1. Classification (NCBI taxonomy): domain Bacteria; kingdom Pseudomonadati; phylum Pseudomonadota; class Gammaproteobacteria; order Pseudomonadales; family Pseudomonadaceae; genus Pseudomonas; species Pseudomonas sp. SHLD1. The sequence goes on along the minus strand of NZ_JAQZAD010000023.1, from coordinate 562,825 downwards.
CTGGCGCTGTTCGCGGAAGACTTCCGGGCCGAGTTGCCTGAGATTGTCGCTGCGCTGGAGGACAGCCCAGCGATAGCCGCTGGTGGGATCGCTGGGCAGGGTCAGGGTCAGTTCCTGGCCCGTGTGCATGGCCAGCGGGGTGCAGTCGCTGTCGTCGCCCAGGATGAGGTTGCCACTCGGCTGGGTACTGCTGCAGCCGGCCAGGAGCAGACAGCCGCAGAACAATAGACGGTTGGACATGAAAACCTCCGGGGTATGACGGCAAAACGCAGAGCATACCCCAAGAGATTGGCCGGTCGGACTAGAAGAGCACCTTGGCCACGTCGGCGAAGCGCTTGGCGAAGTGGACGGTCAGCCCTTCCCTGAGATAGGCGGGCAGCTCTTCGAAGTCACCACGATTGGGCTCCGGCAGGATCAGTTCGCTGATCTTCTGCCGCCGCGCCGCTATGACCTTTTCCCGTACCCCGCCGATGGGCAGTACCTGACCGGTGAGGGTCAGTTCGCCGGTCATGGCCACGTTCTTCTTCGGCGCCTGGTTGCGGGCCAGCGACAGCAGGGCGGAGGCCATGGTGACGCCGGCGCTGGGACCGTCCTTGGGCGTGGCGCCTTCGGGGACGTGCAGGTGGACGAAGGCCTGGTCGAAGAAATTCGGATCGCCCTTGAAGTCCTTGAGGTGCGCGGTGACGTAGCTGTAAGCGATCTCGGCGGATTCCTTCATGACGTCACCCAGCTTGCCGGTGAGCTTGAAGCCGCGATTCAGGGTATGAATGCGCGTCGCCTCGATCGGCAGGGTGGCGCCGCCCATGCTGGTCCAGGCCAGGCCGGTGATGATGCCGACTCCGGACAGCACCTGCTCCTTGCGGAAAGGCGGTATGCCCAGGTAGTCCTCGAGATCCGAGGCACCAATCTTCACCTTGAGCTTGGGATCCTCGATGAGCCTGACCACCGCCTTGCGCACCAGCTTGCCCAGCTGCTTCTCCAGCTGGCGCACGCCGGCTTCGCGGGCATAGCCCTCCACCAGGGCCTTTAGGGCGCTGTCGGTGAGTGTCAGACGATCCTTGGGCACCCCGGCCTTGTCCAGCTGCTTGGGCCAGAGGTGGCGCTTGGCAATGGCCTGCTTCTCCTCGGCGATGTAGCCGGAGAGGCGGATGACCTCCATGCGGTCCAGCAGGGGGCCGGGGATGGAATCGAGGGTGTTGGCGGTACAGACGAACAGCACCTTGGACAGGTCCAGGCGCAGATCCAGGTAGTGGTCGAGGAAGTCGACGTTCTGTTCCGGATCCAGGGTCTCCAGCAGCGCCGAGGCCGGATCGCCCTGGTAGCTCTGGCCCATCTTGTCGATCTCGTCGAGCATGATGACCGGATTCATCACCTTGACGTCGCGCAGCGCCTGGACGAGCTTGCCGGGCATGGCACCGATATAGGTGCGCCGGTGCCCCTTGATCTCGGCTTCGTCCCTCATGCCGCCGACGCTGAAGCGATAGAAGGGACGGCCGAGGGATTCGGCGATGGACTTGCCGATGCTGGTCTTGCCCACCCCGGGCGGGCCCACCAGCAGCACTATGGAGCCAGTCACCTCACCCTTGAAGGCGCCCACGGCGAGGAATTCGAGGATGCGATTCTTGATGTCGTCGAGCCCGGCGTGATGGCGGTCGAGTACCTTGCGCGCGTGCTTGAGGTCCAGTTTGTCCTGGCCGTGGACGCCCCAGGGCAGGTCGGTGGCCCAATCCAGGTAGTTGCGGGTGACACCGTATTCCGGCGAGCCGGTCTCGAGGATGGACAGCTTGTTCAGCTCGTCCTCGATACGCTTCTGGGCGGCTTCGGGCAGGATCTTGCCTTCCAGGCGCTGGCGGAAGCTTTCGATGTCGCTGCTGCGATCATCCTTGGTGATGCCCAGTTCCTGCTGGATCAGCTTGAGCTGCTCCTTGAGGAAGAATTCGCGCTGGCGCTCGTTGATCTTGCGATTGACCTCGGCGGACAGCTCCTTCTGCAGGCGGGCGACCTCGACCTCCTTACGCAGCAGCGGCAGGACCTTTTCCATGCGCTGCAGCATGGGCACGGTATCGAGCACCTGCTGCAGTTCGTCGCCCGGCGCGGTGGTGAGGGCGGCGGCGAAGTCGGTCAGCGGCGAGGGATCATTGGGGCTGAAGCGATTGAGATAGTTCTTCAGCTCTTCGCTGTAGAGCGGATTGAGCGGCAGGAGCTCCTTGATGGCGTTGATCAGCGCCATGCCGTAGGCCTTCACCTCGTCGCTGGGATCGGGGTTTGGGCGCAGGTGCTCGACCTCCACCAGGTAGGGCGGCCGCTGCCGGCGCAGCCAGCTGCGGATACGCACCCGCGACAGGCCCTGGGCGACGAACTGCAGCTTGCCGTCCTGACGGGTGGCATGGTGGATGCGCACCAGGGTGCCGTGCTGCGGCAGCTGGTCGGGATCGAAACCCTCGGCATCGCCGGGCTGCTGCTCCATGTAGAACAGCGCCAGGCAGTGGTGGTCGGTCTTGGCCACCAGTTCCAGGGTTTCCGCCCAGGGCTCTTCATTGACGATGACGGGCAGGACCTGGGCCGGGAAGAAGGGCCGGTTGTGGATGGGAATGACGTAGAGCTTGTCGGGAAGATTCTGTCCAGGCAGGACCAGGCCGGTCTGGCCGGCTTCTTCGCTGAGAATATCCGCTTGATTGTCCTGATCGCTCATTGGCGTACCTTGGGCTTGGATGTGAGGCCAACATGGGGCGAGGGCGGCGCTTTTTCAACGCAGGCAAAGACCTGTCCTTCTTGACCGCCGGGTACCGCTCGAAGTGCGACGACCGGAACGAAGCCTGGCCACCGCGACGATAAAGATTCCCCCGGCACTGCCGCTAAAGCTGAAGTCACGCCGCGAAGCCGGCGGGAGTTTCCAAGGGCGCGTGGTGGAGAGCAGCGGGTGAACAAGCATTGGTTTGTGGCGGGATGGCTGGCTTTGGGCCTGGGAGCTGCGCAAGCGGCCGAGGTCGCGGTGCAGGTGGTCGACGGTCAGGGGGCACCTCTGGCCGATGCCGTGGTGATGCTGTCGGGCCAGGGCCTGGTGCCCGAGCGACAGCCCGCGGCGATCGATCAGCAGAATCGGCGGTTCGTCCCCCATGTCCTGGTGGTGGCCACCGGCACGGCGGTGAGCTTTCCCAATACCGATGACATTCGCCATCAGGTGTATTCCTTTTCCAGTCCCAAGCGCTTCGAGCTGCCGCTCTACCACGGGCTGCCCAGCACGCCGGTGGTGTTCGACCAGCCCGGCGTGGTGGTGGTGGGCTGCAACATCCACGACTGGATGGTGGGTTACGTCTACGTGACCACCGCCGGGCGCTCCGCGGTGACCGACAGTCAGGGCCGGGTCCGACTGGAGGCGCCGGACGGTCATTATCAGCTGGCACTGTGGCACCCCGACCTCAGCGACAAGCAGGAGGTTGCCCAGCCTGCGCTGGATGTGGCGGGCAAGCCGGTGACCCTGAAACTCCAGCTGGCGGTCCAGCCGAAGCCGCAGCCTGCGGAACCGGCGAGCTCGGCTTTCGAGGATGCCTTCCACAAGGCCACGCACGATGAAGCTCATCCATAGTTTCCAGACCCGCATCGCCGGCAGCCTCTTCCTGCTGATGCTGGTGGTCATCACCCTGGTCTATCTGACGGTCAAGGCTGCCACCGAGGCCAGTGCCGTGCGCCAGTCCTATGACCAGCTCGACACTGGGGCGCGGGTATTCCGCCAGGTGCTGGACGGCCGCTGCCGCCGGCTGAACGATGCCGTGCGGGTGCTCGCCGCCGATTTCGGCTTTCGCGATGCCGTGGCCAGTGGCGATGTGCCGACGCTGAGGTCGGTGCTGGCCAACCATGGCGCCCGGGTGGGCGCGGGCGATACCTACCTGCTGGACCTGGACGGCCGGCTGATCGCCAGCACCGTGGCGGCGCATAGCGAAGGCGAGCGTCTGCCCGTCGCGATGGCATCGGGCAATGACGGCAGTTGCGTGCAGGCCGGTACCGGCCTGCCGCAGTTGCGGGTCACGGTGCAGGTCCGTGCCCCCGTGCCCATCGCCCAGGTGGTGATGAGTTTCGCCATGGATCAGGCCATGGCCGAGGAATTTCGCTCGCTGATCAATCTGGACGTGGTGTTTCTCGGCGAAGCCGCGCTGATGGCCAGTACCCTGCCGGAGGAGCAGGGACGGCTGCTGCTGCATGGGCTGGCGACCTCACCCCAGGGCAGCGACATCTGGCAGCTGACCCTGGACGGCCGGCTCTATCAGGTCAAGCGGCTGACCCTCGGGACCGCCGATCATCCGGTACAGGTCTATCTGCTGCGTTCGCTGGACGTCGCTATGGCGGAGTTCGAACCCCTGCTCGGGCAACTGGCGCTGATCGCCGGCGGTGCCCTGCTGGCGGCCCTGCTAGGTGCCCTCTGGCTTGCGCGCAACCTGGCCCAGCCGCTGCGGCAGCTGTCGCTGATGTCCTGGCGCATCGGCCAGGGGGACTATGGGGTCAAGGTGGAGGTCCAGCGCCGCGATGAATTCGGCCGGCTGGCACAGGTGCTCGAGGAGATGCGCCAGGGGATCGCCGAGCGCGAGCAGCGGCTCAACCACAATGCCCTGCACGACGCCCTGACCGGACTGCCCAATCGCATCCTGGCCGAGGAGCGGCTGCGGGTCTTTATCGCCACCCAGTCCCAGGTGTCGCTGCTGTACCTGGGGCTGGATGGCTTCCAGGCGATCAATGAAAGCGCCGGGGTCGCCGGGGGCGATCGCATCCTCCGGATGGTGGCCGAGCGGGCCCAGGTGCTGCTGGCCGGGCGCGGCTGCGTGTCGCGCCCGGTGGGCGACGAATTTCTCGTGCAGTTCTGCCGTGTCGGCCTGGAAGGCGCGGTGGGTCTGGCTGAGCAACTGCGCCTGTCACTGGCCGAACCGATCGAATGGGAAGGTCAGCTGTTTCGTCTGAGTTGCCGGATCGGCGTCGTCGAGTATCCCCGCCATGGCGACGACCCGACCCTGCTGATCGAGCGCGCGCGCAGTGCCATGCTCGATGCCGGCCAGGTGCCGGATCGCCTGCGGGTCTATGATGAGGGTCGGGATGCGGCCCAGCAGCGGCGTCTGCAACTGGTTCACGATCTGCCGCTGGCGGGCGAGCGGGGTGAATTGATGCTGGTGTTCCAACCCAAGGTGGCCCTGCAGGGCAGTGGGCCGCACCAGGCCGAGGTGCTGCTGCGCTGGCGCCATGCCGAGCTGGGCATGGTCTCGCCGGGTGAATTCATTCCACTGGCCGAGCGCAGTGGCAGCATGGCCGGACTCACCCGCTGGGTGATCCAGGCGACCATCCGGCAACTGGCGCTCTGGCAGACCCAGGACCGCGAGGTAAAGGTGTCGGTGAACGTCTCGGCGGTCGACCTGGCCGATGCCCGGTTGCCCGAGCGCGTCATGGGCTGGCTCGATGACGCCGGCGTCTCGGCGCGGCAGTTGACCTTCGAGATCACCGAGAGCGCCATCATGGACGATCCCGAGGCGGCCATCGCGTTGCTGACGCAGCTGTCCGTGCTGGGCATCCGGCTGTCGGTGGACGACTACGGTACCGGGCATGCCTCGCTGGCGCACCTGAAGCGGCTGCCGGTGGACGAATTGAAGATCGACCAGTCCTTCGTGAAGGAACTGGCGCCAGGCAACGATGACGCCGTCATCGTCCGCTCGACCATCGAGATGGGCCACAACCTGGGTCTGGAGGTGGTCGCCGAGGGGGTCGAGGAAGCCCGGGCCCTGGCGCTGTTGCGCAGTTGGGGCTGCGATGTGATCCAGGGTTACTACATCAGCCGCCCGGTACCGGCCGCGGAATTCGAGGCCTGGATGGAGCGGCAGAGCCAGCCGGTGCTGGAGGCGTTGTCATGAATCACGGCTGGCTGCTGGCTGGCCTGCTGCTGGCGACCGGTGCCCAGGCCGACGGCGGCAAGCTGCTGGCCACCGGCGGCGCCAGCAGTCTGGAAGGCGCGGCGGGCGGCGGTATCACGCCCTGGGCGGTGATCGGTGGCTATGGCGAAAGCGGCCAGCCCGGCGCCACGGCCTTTGCCACCCGGGTGTGGACCGGTGACTACCGGCTCGATGCGGCCGGCGTGGCGGTGGCCTACGACAATCGGGTGGAAGTCTCCTATGCCCGCCAGCGCCTGGACATGCCGACCCTGCGCCGCTTGATGAAGCTCGAGGAAGACAGCCTGAGCCAGGACATCGTCGGCGCCAAGGTGCGCCTGGCGGGTGACCTGATCTACGACCGGATGCCGCAGATAGCCGTGGGGGTGCAGTACAAGCATCAACGGGATTTCGACATACCTGCCGCCGTGGGCGCGCGGCGCGACAGCGATGTCGAGGGCTACCTGGGCGCCAGTCGGCTGTTGCTGGGCGGTGCCTTCGGCTACAACCTCCTGGTCAACGTCGGTCTCAGGTACAGCCGCGCCAACGAGATGGGGCTGCTGGGCTTCGGTGGCGACCGCAACGACAGCCGTCAATGGCTCAAGGAAGGCTCGGCCGCGGTGTTCTTCAATCCTCGCTGGGCGGTAGGCATGGAGTACCGCGAGAAGCCGCGGAATCTGTCCTTCACCCGGGAGAGCGACTGGATGGATACCTTCGTCGGTTACTTCCCCAACAAGCACCTGTCGCTGGTGCTGGCCTATGCCTGGCTGGGCGAGATCGCCACCCTGGACGATCAGCAGGGTCTCTATCTGTCGCTGCAGGGGAGCTACTGATGCAGGGGAAAACACTGGTACTGGCGGCGCTGCTGCTGATACTGGGGTGCGCGCCCCAGCCGCCGGCGGGTGATCGGCTCTATCAGGAGCTGGGTGGCCAGCCCGGCATCACCCGGATCGTCGAGGGGATGCTGCTCAATGTGGCGCGTGACGGGCGGATCCGGCACTACTTCGCCAACGTCGACATCGCGCGCCTGCGCAGTCTGCTCATCCAGAAATTCTGCGTCGATGCAGGCGGTCCCTGTCGCTATGGAGGGGCGAGCATGGCAGAAAGTCATCGCGGTCTGAATCTGCAACCCGCCGACTTCAATGCCCTGGTGGAAGACCTGCAGCTGGCCATGCGGCGTGAGGGCGTCCCGGAGCGGGCGCAGAATGCCCTGCTGGCACGCCTGGCCCCGCAACGCGGCGAGGTGATCCGCCAGTAGCCTGCCGGCTGTCGCTGCTTTCGAACCTCAGCCGTGCGAGAGCCTCCCTAGGCAAGACGCCTGACGCGAGGGATACGGCTTGAGCAAGACGACTTCAGCGGCCGATCTCGGCCTGACGCTAACGGTGGACGACGAACCGGCACTGTTCGGTTGGTTCCTGGCGAGCTACCTGTTCGGCAAGCGCATCTCCCAGTCCATCGCTGCCCAGGCCTGGAAGGTGCTCTATCGCAAATACGGTCGCGACACGCCGCGCAAGCTGCTCAATCTGGGCCGGCAGCAATTGGTCGACTACCTTGGTGAGGGGCATTACCGACGTTATGACGAGAGCACGGCCATGCGCCTGCTGGACGTCTGCCGCCACCTGCAGGAGGACTATGGTGGCAGCTTTCTCCGCCTGCGCGAGGCCAGCGTCGATCGTGCAGAGTTCGAGCGGCGTTTGCAGACCCTGAAGGGGGTAGGCCCCAAGACCTGCGAGATCTTCATGCGCGAGGCGGGTCCCTTGCTGTTTCCAGGATGACTGCATACCGCCGGCGCGGAGCCGGCGGTATGCAGAACGAACAAGCTGTGGTTACTTGCCCAGATCGGCCTTGAGACGGCTGCCGGCATAGGCCTGGGCGTCCTTGGCCTTCTGCACTACGGCAGCGGTGCCAAAGAACTCGTGGGTTACGCCCGGATAGACCTTGCGCTCCACCTGGACGCCGGCCTGACGCAGGGCAGTCTCCAGGAAGCCGCCGTCATCACGCAGGGGATCGATCTCGGCATTGACGATGGTCACCGGCGGCAGGCCGGCGAGGTCGGCACGGGTCAGGTCCAGGCGCGGATCCTTGAGGTCGGTAGGCGTACGGGTCACCTGCTCGACGAACCACAGCATCATCGGCCGATTGAGCGGCTTGGCGTCGTCATACTGTTCGTAGGACTGGGTATGGGTGTTGGTCTGGGCCACCGGATAGACCGACAGCACGTGCTTGGGCGCGGTGAGACCGGCCTTGCGCGCCGCCACGGCGGTCGCCACCGCCAGGTTGCCCCCGGCGCTTTCGCCGGCCAGGGCCAGGCGCTGCGGATCACCATTCAGCGAGCCGGCATGGGTGGTCACCCAGCGATAGGCCGCCAGGGCATCGTCATGGGCGGCCGGAAACTTGTATTCGGGCGCCTGGCGATAGTCCACCGACACCACGATGGCATTGGCCTGCTTGGCCAGACCACGGGCGCCACCGTCGTAGACGTTGCGATCGGCGAACACCCAGCCGCCGCCATGGAAATACAGGATGACCGGGAAGGGACCCTGGCCTTCGGGGGTGTAGATACGGGCGGGCAATACCCCGGCGGCACCGTCGACGGCGCGGTCGACGCTGGTCACGCCGGGCACCAGGGCCTCGGGCTGGGTGGGACGACCTTCGTCCTGCAGGACGCCCTTGACCGCATCGGCGATGGTAGGCTGCTTGCGGGCCTGCTGGGCGGTGAGCTTTTCCACGGCCTTGGGATCGAAGCTGGCGTACTTGTCGAGCACCTTCTGCATGTCGGCATCGGTACGCGCCATGCTCTTGGCATTGCTGACCGCTTCGGCACCCAGCGAGCGTTTTTCCGGATCGCGGGCGCAGCCGGTCAGGGCGAGGCCGGCGCCAACCAGGGCCAGGGCGAGGAGGGTGGGTTTGCTACGCAAGACGGACAGCGGCATGGCGAAAATCCTGTGCGAATTCGAGGGGACTACCCTCAAACCGACATGCTTATCGCGCGAGAGGTTCCGGCGAGCCGCCGGCAGGACCCTGATGATCGTCCTGCTGGGGCTGCTGGGGCTGCTGGGTACCCACGCCTTCGCCGAGCCGGCGGCCTACTGGCGCTGGCGCAGCAACACGGATGGCCAGGAGTTCTGTACCCAGACGCCGCCGGGCGCGGGCTGGGTGCGGGTCGCGGGGCCCTTTCGCGATCTGCAGTGCCGCGAGCCGGGCAACCTGCCCTTGCGCCGCTGGGCCGTACCGCCGCAACAGCGCTTCTAGTTGGAGGTCTCGGCGGCCTTGAGCAGGGAGGCGCCGAGCTCGCCTTCGTAGCGTTGCCACACCGGGCGCATGGCCTCGCGCCAGCGTGTCCGTTGCTCGGGGGTAAGGGTGATGATCTCGCTGCCGCCCGCGGCGGCGATGCGCGCGCGATCGTGCTGGTTTTCCGCCTCGGATTGCTTCTTCACCTCGAAGGTCACCTGGTCGATGATTTCCTCCAGGGTGCTACGTATGGCGAAGGGCAGGGTGCGCCAGCGATCCGCCTTGACGATCAGCATGTAGTCCAGGGCGCCGTGATTGCTTTCGGTGAAATAGCGCTGCTGCTGATCGAGGCGCTGGCTCCAGTAGTTGGACCAGGTGTTCTCGGTGGCATTGACGGTGCCCGTGGTGAGCGCCTGCAGGGTCTGGTTGAAGGGCAGCCTGACCGCGGTGGCGCCGAGGGCCTCGAACTGGCTCTGGAGGACGTCGGAATTCTGGATGCGGAATACCAGCCCCCTGGCATCGCCGGGTTCGCGCAAGGGCTTGCGCGCCGCCAGCTGCTTGAGGCCGTTGGGCCAGTAGGCCAGGCCGATGATGCCGGCCGGCTCCAGACTGTGCAGCAGCTGGCGACCACTGGGGCGCGCCTGGAAGTGATCGAGGGCCGCGCGACTCTCGAACAGGAAGGGCAGGTCGAACAGCTTGAGTTTGGGACTGAGTTCGGTGAGCTTGCTGATCGCCGGCGCCAGGATGTCGACCTTGCCGTCCTGCAGCGCCTGGAGTTCGTCGGCATCGGTGAAGGCCGTGCCGCTGGGCATCACCTCCAGCTGGACCTGCTCGGCGAGGCGCTGCGCCACCAGTTGCTGGAACAGTTGAGCGCCCTTGCCCTTGGGGGTCTCCGGTGCCACCACATGGGAAAACCTCAGAGTAATGACATCAGCGTAGCTGGACGTCATGGGCAGGGCAGCAGAGAGCAGGGCGCAAAGGCCCAGGATCGACGGTTTCATGGCAGGTCCTGGTGGTTATTCTTGGAATCCTTATAGGCGTACTTTACCAGTGCGACGTCAGGTCGCAGGCCTGTGGGAAGGCGTGGGCTGCCGTTTGGCGGATCACCGGGAGAATCGGCGTCGCGCTGGCGTTCCAACGTCCACACCCAAGAGAAGGATGCGTCCATGAATACCGCTCAAACCGTTCGTTTGCCCGATGGCACTACCGTTCCGGCGCTGGGCCAGGGAACCTGGCGCATGGGCGAGAACGCCGATCTGCATCGCCAGGAGGTCAGCGCCCTGCGCCAGGGCCTGGACCTGGGACTCACCCTGATCGACACCGCCGAGATGTATGGCGAAGGCCGCGCCGAGGAACTGGTTGGCGAAGCCATCGCCGGACGGCGCGACGAAGTGTTCCTGGTGAGCAAGTTCTATCCGAAGAATGCCACCGAAGCCGGCGTGCCCCTGGCGTGCGAACGCAGCCTGAAACGCCTGGGTACCGATGTCATCGACCTCTATCTGCTGCACTGGCGCGGCCAGGTGCCGCTGATCGAGACGGTCATGGCGCTGGAGAAGCTGCGTGACGAAGGCAAGATCCGCCACTGGGGCGTGTCCAATCTCGACACCAGCGACATGCTCGAATTGAACGATGATCGCTGCAGCGCCAACCAGGTGCTCTACAACCTGGAGCAGCGCGGCATCGAGCATGACCTGCTGCCCTGGAGTCAGCGTCAGCAGATGCCGGTGATGGCCTATTGTCCGCTGGGGCAGGGTGGCGATCTCTTGCGGCACCCCACCCTGGCAACCCTGGCCGAGCGGCATCAGGCCACCCCGGCGCAGATCGCCCTGGCCTGGGTGCTGCGTCAGCCGGGCGTGATCGCCATTCCCAAGGCAGGCGATGCCGGACATCTCGAAGAGAATGCGCGGGCCCTGGATCTGCGCTTGAGCGAAGAAGACTTCGCCCTGCTCGACGGTGCCTTTCCGCCGCCGCAAAGCAAGACGCCGCTGGCGATCATCTAGCCGCCGCGGATCAGCCGGCGCAGGGGAAAGCGAGTGGGGTGGCAGGCTTCGGCCACCCGGCGGGCCACCGGCAGGGGTTCGTCCTCCAGCCAGGCCGCCAGCAGTTCGGCGGCCAGCGGGGTGGTGACCAGGCCGCGCGAACCGTGCGCCAGATTCACGTAGAGCCCCGTACGCCAGGGCGCCGCCCGCTCGGGCACCTGGCGGGCGTCGTAGGCCAGCGCCTGATACTGCCGGGCGAAGGCGACTTCATCCACGACCGGCCCGACCAGGGGCAGATAGTCCGGCGAGGTGCAGCGAAAGGCCACGCGGCCGTCGAGTGCCTCGGCCTGGTAGCGGGTGGCCAGCTCGGGCGACAGCTCGGCGAGCAGCTGCAGATTGCTCTGGTGTTCCGCCTGGCTGGGCTCGGTGTCGTCCCGGTCGAAGACGAAGCTGGCGCCCAGGCAATGCCGCCCGTCACGGGCCGGCGCGAGATAGCCTTCGCCGCACACCACGGTCGCCAGCACCTGGCTGTCGGGGGTTTCCGGCAGCGCGGACAATTGCCCACGGATCGCCTTGAGTGGCAGCTCAGGTAGCAGCGTCCTGGCCTGGGCGGCACTGGCCACCACGACCACCGTCGCCGCCAGCGGCGCACTCTGGGTGCTGGCCTGCCAGCCCTGCTCGGTTCGCTGCAGGGCGGTCACCTCGGTATGGGTGACCAGCTCGATATTGGGATGGGTCAGCCAGTGCGCGCACAGGGCAGGCGGATGCACCCAGCCCCCTTCCGGAAAGAACAGGCCGCCCGCCGTCAGGCCGATTCCGGCCTTGTCGCTGGCGGCTTCCCTGTCCAGCGGGTGCAGCAGATCGGCGGGGAAGTGCGCCGCCAATTGCGCCTGCCGCTGGGCGTCCTTGTCCGTCGGCGCCAGTTGCAGCACCCCGCAGGGTGACCAGGCCGCGCCCGTCGGCAGGGCCTGCAATTCGCGCAGGGTCAGGCCGAAGCCATCGAGGATCAGCCGGCTGAGCGGGGTGTCATGGGCCGACAGCTTGAGATAGAGCACCCCCTGGGGATTGCCGGAGGCTTCCTGGGCGGGCGCCCCGTGGCGCTCGACGACCCTGACCTGCCAGCCGCGACGCGCGAGACTGGCAGCGGTGGCGCAACCGGCCAGGCCGGCGCCTATGACCAGCGCCGTGCGCGGGCCCTGGGGACGCGGGGGGCGGGCATACCAGGGCACGGCGGCCGGGATGACCGGGCGTTCCAGGGCGCCGGCCAGCATCTCCCGCTTGTGGCCGAAGCCGGGCACCTTGGCCATGGCGAAGCCGGCCTCGTTCAGGCCGCGGCGGACGAAGCCGGCGCAGGTGAAGGTCGCCAGGGTGGTACCGGCGCGGGACAGCCGCGCCAGTTCGGCAAACAGCGCGGGCGTCCACATCTCGGGATTCTTGGCCGGGGCGAAGCCGTCCAAGAACCAGGCATCGCAACGGGCATCCAGTTCGGGCAGGCGCTCCAGCACATCACCGACCAGCAGGGTCAGGGTGACGCGCCCGTCGTCCAGAATCAGCCGCTGGAAACCCGGGTGGATGGCCTGGTACTGCCGCTGCAGCGCCGCGCTGTAGGGGGCGAGTTCCGGCCAGAGGGTCAGCGCCTGAGCGAGATCGGTGGCGGTCAAGGGGAAGCGCTCGACACTGACGAAATGCAGGCGCGCAGCCCTGGGTGCCTGGACGGCGAAGAGTTGCCAGGCGCAGAGGAAATTGAGGCCGGTGCCGAAGCCCGTCTCGCCTATGGTGAAGACTTCTCCTGCCGCCAGCGCGGCGAAGCGTTCGGCCAGGCGATTCTGCTGCAGGAAGACGTAGCGCGTCTCTTCCAGGCCGCTGGCGCGGGAAAAGTAGACATCGCCAAAGGTACGGGAGAGGGGTTGCCCGGAGGCATCCCAGTCGAGCTGGGCGTGCTGGAAGTCGGTCATGAGCGGCGCGGCCTGGAGATCAGGGCGCGCAGTCTAATGGATCAGGGGCAGCCGGTCAGACGTTGCTGACGGATTGGCGCATCAGGCCCTCGGAGGTTTGCAGCCGCTCGACATAGCGATCGATCTGGTTGAGGGCTTCCTCGCGGCTGAAGAAGGGGCCTTCCAGGGTGCCTTCGCGGGTGGTGAAGAAAAACTGGCCGTTGACCACGCTGACGCGCTCGCTACGGAAATGGGTGCTGGCACCCGGGTCGTCATTGCGTTTGCCGAACATGAGAATCTCCTCCTCGTCTTGCCTACAGACCATGGCGAGCGCTGCGGGTTGCCCCGCTCGGCCGAATTGCGGTCCGTCGATCTTCCTTAGGTGTAGCACCCTAGCGGGCGCTGCGCCCGGGTGGAAAAAGCGCGACGGAATTGTGAGGGTGATCACGCGGCACATGGCGTCGCGATCGTGGGATGGCCCAGGAGGGGTCGGCTTTCGCGTTATAACCACAGCGTGATCCGATCTTTCCCGCCCACTCTGGTGGGCGGCATAGTGCCGCTATCCCTACCTGCATCAGGAGAACTGCCAATGACCATCCGTCTGGGCGACATCGCCCCCGATTTCCAACAGGATTCCAGCCTGGGTCGCATCCGCTTCCACGAGTGGCTGGGCGACAGCTGGGGCGTGCTCTTCTCCCATCCGGCCGACTTCACCCCGGTCTGCACCACCGAACTGGGCCTCACCGCCAAGCTCAAGGACGAATTCGCCAAGCGCGACGTCAAGGTGATCGCCCTCTCGGTGGACGGCCTGGAATCGCACCAGGGCTGGATCAAGGACATCGAGGAAACCCAGGCCACCGCCGTGGGCTTTCCGATCCTGGCCGACGCCGATCGCAGCGTCTCGACCCTCTACGACATGATTCACCCCAACGCCAACGACACCCTCACCGTGCGCTCGCTGTTCATCATCGATCCGCAGAAGAAGGTGCGGCTGTCGATCACCTATCCGGCCAGCACCGGGCGCAACTTCGACGAGATCCTGCGGGTGATCGATTCCCTGCAGCTCACCGACAACCACAAGGTAGCGACCCCGGGCAACTGGAAGGATGGCGACGACGTGGTCATCGTGCCGTCGCTCAAGGACGAGGAAGAACTCAAGCGGCGCTTCCCCAAGGGCTACACCGCGGTGAAACCCTATCTGCGCCTGACGCCCCAGCCGAATCGCTGAAATCTCCTGCGACAACCAGACCCCGGCCCAGGCCGGGGTTTTGTTTTTCTGGTTATAACCAAGTGCCGAAAGGGTATTTTTAGGGAATAAACACCCGCTGCTAAGGTCCGCTCATTCCTTTTTCGAGCGGCGCGACACCGCTCTTTTTTCTCTAGGAGACGGCGATGCAGGTGGTGACTTTGGCGGGCAGTCCGGCAGCGCGGTCGCGCTCCAGCGGCGTGCTGGATCTGGCAGCGAACTGGCTGCAGGGGCGCGGCGTGGAACTGTCCCGCTGGCGCATCCAGGACTTTCCCGCCGCCGACCTCATCGGCGCCCGTTTCGACAGCCCGCCAGTGGTGGAACTGATCGCCCAGCTGCAGGCCGCCGATGGCCTGGTGATCGCCACCCCGGTGTACAAGGCCTCCCTGGCCGGCGCCCTCAAGACGCTGCTGGACCTGCTGCCCGAACGCGCCCTGGCACTCAAGGTGGTGCTGCCGCTGGCCACCGCCGGCTCCAGCGGTCACCTGCTGGCCATCGACTACGCGCTGAAGCCGGTGCTCTCGGCGCTCAAGGCCCAGGAAATCCTTAACGGCGTCTTCGCCGACGACAGCCAGGTCAGCTACACCGAGACCGGGGTCGCCCTGACCCCGGCGCTGGAGCAGCGCCTGCACGAATCCCTCGAACAATTTCACGCGGCCCTGGTGCGGCGTCCCCAACCCCTGACCCCCGAGCTGCTGGCCGATCGCATCGGCCAGGCGCGCTGGGGCATCTGACCAGGAGCGTTAGTCATGCAGTTCTCCTTCACGCGTTCGCTGCTCGCCGTTTCCATGCTGACACTGGCCGCCGGCCTGGCCCAGGCGCAAGAGACGGTACGCATCGGCTACCAGAAGTACGGCACCCTGATCACCCTCAAGGCCCGCGGCACCCTGGAGCAGCGCCTGGCCAAGGACGGCGTCAAGGTGCAGTGGACCGAATTCCCCGGCGGCCCGCAGCTGCTGGAAGGCCTCAACGTCGGCAGCATCGACTTCGGCGTGACCGGGGAGACCCCGCCGGTGTTCGCCCAGGCCGCCGGCGCCGACCTGGTCTATGTGGCCCACGAGCCGCCGGCGCCCACCAGCGAAGCCATCCTGGTGCCCAAGGATTCACCCATCCAGTCGCTGAATGATCTCAAGGGCAAGAAGATCGCCCTGAACAAGGGCTCCAACGTCCACTACCTGCTGGTGCAGGCGCTGGCCAAGGCCGGCATCGCCTACAAGGACATCCAGCCGGTCTACCTGCCGCCCGCCGATGCCCGCGCCGCCTTCGAACGCGGCGCGGTGGATGCCTGGGTGATCTGGGATCCCTACCAGGCCGCCGCCGAGACCCAGTTGCAGGCGCGCACCCTGACCGATGCCACCGGCCTGGCCGACAACCACCAGTTCTATCTGGCCACCCGAAGCTTCGCCACGGCCCATCCCGAACAGGTCGGTGCCATCGTCGACGAGGTGCGTTCGGTGGGTGAGTGGGCCAAGGCCCACCCGGATGAAGTCGCCGCCCAGGTGGCGCCGCTGCTGAACCTGCCGCTGGACACCGCCGAGCGGGTGGTCAAGCGCCAGGGCTATGGCGCCCGGTTCATCAGTCCCGAGGTGGCCGCGCAGCAGCAGAAGATCGCCGACGCCTTCGCCGCCCTCAAGTTGATTCCCAAGCCGTTGGTCATCCGCGACGTGGTGTGGACCCCACCCGCCGGTCTGCGGACCGCTGCCGCCCAACCCTGATTTCGCCTGCTGGAGAAAGTCCCCATGAGTCTCGATATCTTCTGGTTCCTGCCGACCCACGGCGATGGCCACTACCTGGGTACCGCCGAAGGCGCCCGCGCCGTCGACCACGGCTACCTGGCCCAGGTCGCCCAGGCCGCCGACCGCCTGGGCTTCGGCGGGGTGCTGATCCCCACCGGCCGCAGTTGCGAGGATTCCTGGCTGGTGGCCGCCTCGCTGATCCCGGTCACCCAGAAACTCAAGTTCCTGGTGGCCTTGCGCCCCGGGATCATCTCGCCCACCGTGGCAGCGCGGCAGGCGGCCACCCTGGATCGCCTCTCCGGCGGCCGGGCGCTGTTCAACCTGGTCACCGGCGGCGATCCGGACGAACTGGCCGGTGATGGCCTGCACCTGTCCCACAGCGAAAGATACGAAGCCTCGGTGGAGTTCACCCGCATCTGGCGTCGCGTGCTGGAAGGCGAGACGGTGGACTACGACGGCAAGCACATCCAGGTGAAGGGCGCCAAGCTGCTCTATCCGCCGCTGCAGCAACCGCGCCCGCCGCTGTACTTCGGCGGTTCCTCCGATGCCGCCCAGGACCTGGCCGCCGAGCAGGTGGAGCTCTACCTGACCTGGGGCGAGCCCCTGGACGCGGTGCGCGAGAAGATCGAGGCGGTCAGGGCCAAGGCCGCCGCCCAGGGCCGCACGGTACGCTTCGGCATCCGTCTGCACGTGATCGTCCGCGAGACCAATGAAGAGGCCTGGCGGGCCGCCGACCGGCTGATCGCCAACCTGGACGATGCCACCATCGAAAAGGCCCAGGCCGCCTTCGCCCGCTTCGATTCCGTCGGCCAGCAGCGCATGGCGGCCCTGCACGGGGGCCGTCGCGACAAGCTGGAGATCGCTCCCAACCTCTGGGCCGGTGTCGGCCTGGTGCGGGGCGGTGCCGGGACCGCGCTGGTCGGCGACGGTCCCACCGTGGCCGCGCGGGTCAAGGAATACGCCGCCCTGGGCATCGATACCTTCATCTTTTCCGGCTACCCGCACCTGGAGGAGTCCTATCGGGTGGCGGAGCTGCTGTTCCCGCACCTGCCGGTCAAGCGACCGACCCAGGTGGAAGGCGCCAACTACGTGAGTCCCTTCGGCGAGATGGTGGCCAACGACATCCTGCCGCAGAAAGCGGCGCAGAGCTGAGGGGGCCGACATGAACAGCACGACCGAACGTCAACTGCAGCGCCTGGCGCCCTGGGTGGTGCCAGTGGCCCTGATCGTCGCCTGGCAGCTGGCGGTCAGCAGCGGCCTGCTGTCCAGTCGCATCCTGCCGTCGCCGGCGGCGGTACTGGAAGCGGGGTGGAGCCTGGTCAAGAGCGGTGAACTCTGGCAACACCTGGCCATCAGCGGCTGGCGCGCCGGCATCGGCTTCGCCATCGGCGGCAGCATCGGCCTGGCGCTGGGCTTCATCACCGGGCTGTCGAAATGGGGCGAGCGGCTGCTCGACAGCACCTTGCAGATGGTGCGCAACGTGCCGCACCTGGCGCTGATCCCGCTGGTGATCCTCTGGTTCGGCATCGACGAGTCGGCCAAGCTGTTCCTGGTGGCCCTGGGGGTGTTCTTCCCCATCTACCTCAACACCTACCATGGCATCCGCAACGTCGATCCGGCGCTGGTGGAGATGGCCCGCAGCTACGGCCTCTCCGGGGCGCGGCTGTTCTGGCACGTGGTGCTGCCGGGCGCCTTGCCGGCCATCCTGGTGGGGGTGCGCTTCGCCCTCGGCCTGATGTGGCTGACGCTGATCGTCGCCGAGACCATTTCCGCCAGTTCCGGCATCGGCTACCTGGCAATGAACGCCCGGGAATTCCTGCAAACCGACATCGTGGTGCTGGCCATCCTGCTCTACGCCATCCTCGGCAAGCTGGCGGATCTCGCCGCCCGCGGCCTGGAGCGTGCCTGGCTGCGCTGGCACCCGGCCTATCAGAAGGGAGCCCGCGCATGACCAGTCTGCAAGCCGTTCCGCCGCTCTCGCGCGGCATCGCCCTGAAGCTGCAACAGGTGGTCAAGACCTTTGGCGAGCGCACCGTGCTCCATGGGATCGATCTGGAGATCCCGGCCGGCCAGTTCGTCGCCGTGGTGGGCCGCAGTGGCTGCGGCAAGAGCACCCTGCTGCGCCTGGTGGCCGGTCTCGACCGCGCCAGTGGCGGCACCCTGCTGGGGCAGGACGAGCCCCTGGCGGAGCACCGCGAAGACACCCGGCTGATGTTCCAGGACGCACGCCTGCTGCCCTGGAAACGCATCATCGACAACGTTGGCCTGGGCCTCAGGGGTGACTGGAAACCGCGGGCGCTGGAAGCCCTGGCGGCGGTCGGCCTGGCCGATCGCGCGCAGGAGTGGCCCTCGGCGCTGTCCGGCGGCCAGAAGCAGCGGGTGGCCCTGGCCCGCGCCCTGATCCACCAGCCGCGCCTGCTGCTGCTGGACGAACCGCTGGGCGCCCTGGATGCCCTGACCCGCATCGAGATGCAGCAGCTCATCGAAGGCCTCTGGCAGCGTCATGGCTTCACAGTGCTGCTGGTGACCCATGACGTGGGCGAGGCGGTGGCCCTGGCCGACCGCGTGGTACTCATCGAAGACGGCCATGTCGGCCTAGATCTCGACGTCAACCTGGCACGCCCCCGGGCCGCCGGCGACGCCCAGCTGGCCCGCCTGGAAGCCGAGGTGCTGGCCCGGGTGCTGCAGCAACCGCTCAACCCCGATCTACCCGAAATCGTGCAACCCCTGCCCACGCAACTGCGCTGGGCCTACTGATCGTACATCCGAGGAGTTCTGCCATGACCATCAAGGCCATCAACGTTCGCAACCAGTTCAAGGGCACCATCAAGGAAATCATCGAGGGCTCGGTGCTCTCCGAGATCGACGTCCAGACCGCCGCCGGCATCGTCACCTCCGTCATCACCACCCGCTCGGTCAAGGAGCTGGAGCTGGTGGTGGGCAGCGAGGTGATCGCCTTCGTCAAATCCACCGAGGTGTCCATCGCCAAGCTGTGATGGGATCTGGTGGTGAGCAAACCCGCCCTGGTGGCGGGTTTTTTGTTGGGGCCTCGGGGCGTTGGGCTTCGCTGGCGCTCAACCAACCTACGGGTGAGCGCGAGGGCGCGGATTGGGTTGAGCGCAGCTAAGCCCAGGGTATTCCAGGTTCGAGAGGGCAAAAACGCCAACGCCCCGACTGAGCCAGGGAAGCGCCTGGGGCCGGGGCGTCGTGAAAGATTCGGAAGGGCAGGGATCAGGCGACGCGCAGGCCCTGGCTCGACCCCAGCTTCGCCAGATGGATCAGGCCTTCTTCCCACTGCCGGTGCCCGGAGCGGGTGTTGATATGGCCGGCACCCGGGAGGATGTCCAACTCGCTGCCCCAGGCCTGGGCCAGGACTTCGGCCCGGAGGAGGCTGATGGCGTGGTCGTTGTCCGAGGTCACTATTCTGGAAGGGAAGGGCAGTGGCTGCCGCGGCAAGGGCGCAAAACCCATGAGTTCCGCCGGGCAACCCGGGCGCTCGACGTCGGCCGGTGCCACCAGCAAGGCCGCCAGCACCCGCTGCCGGCGCGCCACCGGGGCAACGGCCGCCCAACGGGCGACGGTCACGCAGCCCAGGCTATGGGCGATCAGCACCACCGGGGCGCCGGCCTGGGCGATGGCCGCATCCAGGGCGGCGACCCAGCGCTGCGGATCGGGATGTTGCCAGTCCTCCTGTTCGACCCGCCGGGCATCCGGCAAGCGGCGCTGCCAGTGGCTCTGCCAGTGATCGGGGCCGGAGCCTTGCCAGCCGGGAAGGATGAGATAGCGGGTCATGGCGGTGCTCCGCGGGAGAAAGGGGAGCGTTGATAGTGCCGGCGGTTGATCCGCGGGAGAAAGAATAAAAGGCGCTTTGGTTATGCCCGGAGCTCAGGCCTTGACTGGCCGCGGTAGACCCGTAGGTTGGGTTGAGACAGCTCTATCGCCGAAGCCCAACAAGGCCGGTATCGAGTTGCTGTTGGGCTTCGCTGGCGCTCCACCCAACTTGCAAAGGCGCCTGGCTGGACTACTCGTTGCGCCCCAACCGCTCCACTTCCTGCAACCAGCGCAGCCGCTGTTCCTCGTCCGCCGCCCGCACCGGCGAGTACTCATGAACCTGCAGCACCTGGATGCCACAGGCCTCGAGGCCTTCCTGAATGCCCTGGCGATGGGGGGCCTGGTTGCGCAGGCGCTGCCAGGGAGAAGGTGGGGTGTCGGAGGTGACCAGCAACTCGGCGCTGCGGCCGGTCAGCAGAGGCTCGCCGCCCCAGGTCTGGTCGCGCTGGGCAAAGGCGAAGCCCGGTTGCAGGACGCGTTCGAGAAAGCCCGCCAGCACCGCTGGCAGGCCGTTCCACCACACTGGGTAGATGAATACCAGGTGCTCCGCCCAGTGGATCTGGCGCTGGGCTTCCAGCAGGTCCGGCTCCAGCGTCTGGGAGAGGTCATAGCCCTCGCGCAGCACCGGATCGAACTGGGCGTCGGCCAGTTTGAGCTGGCGCACCACCTGGCCGCTGGCCTGGGCGCCCAGGACATAGGCGTCTGCCAGCGACTGGCAGAAACTGGTGCGCTTGGGATTGCCCTGGATGACCAGCAGGCGCCGGCCATCTCCCTCTAGCGGCGTGGCGCCGCGGGCCTCACCCACGGCCACCGGCTTCCAGCATGGTTTCCGGGCGTACCCACTGATCGAACTGCTCGTCGGTCAGATAGCCAAGCTCCAGCGCGGCGGCGCGCAGGGTCTTGTTCTCGGCATAGGCCTTCTTGGCGATCTCGGCGGCCTTGTCGTAGCCGATGTGCGGATTGAGCGCCGTCACCAGCATCAGCCCCTGTTCCAGGTGCTCGGCCATCTTGTGCTCGTCCGGCTCCATGCCGGTGACGCAGTGGGTGTTGAAGTTGCGGCTGCCATCGGCCAGCAGGCGGATGGATTCCAGCACGTTGTGGGCGATCACCGGCTTGTAGACGTTGAGCTGCAGATGGCCCTGGCTGGCTGCGAAGCCGACGGTGACATCGTTGCCGATCACCTGGCAGGCCAGCATCGACAGGGCCTCGCACTGGGTCGGGTTGACCTTGCCCGGCATGATGGAGCTGCCCGGTTCGTTGGCCGGCAGCTTCACCTCGGCGAAACCGGCGCGCGGACCGGAGCCCAGCAGGCGCAGGTCGTTGGCGATCTTCATCAGCGCCACGGCCAGGGTCTTGAGACCACCGTGCAGGGCCACCAGCGGTTCATGGCCGGCGAGGGCGGCGAACTTGTTCGGTGCGGTGACGAAGGGCAGGCCGGTGAGTTCGGCGATTTCCTTGGCGATGGCTTCGTCGAAGCCCTTGGGCGCATTGAGACCGGTGCCCACGGCGGTGCCGCCCTGGGCCAGTTCCATGACCGCCGGCAGGGCGTTGCGGATGGCGCGCTCGGCCAGATCCAGCTGGGCGACGAAGGCCGACAGCTCCTGGCCGAAGGTCACCGGGGTGGCATCCATCATGTGGGTACGACCGGTCTTGACCAGGTTCTGGTAGCGCGCCGATTGCAGCGCCAGGCCGCCCGACAGCTCGGCGATGGCCGGCAGCAGGTCGTTCTGTACCGCCAGGGCGGTGGCAATGTGCATGGCGGTGGGAAAGCAGTCATTGGAGCTCTGGCCGCGATTGACGTGATCGTTGGGATGGACCGGCTGCTTGCCGCCCATGCCGTTGCCGGCCAGTTCGTTGCTGCGCCCGGCGATGACCTCGTTGACGTTCATGTTGCTCTGGGTGCCGCTGCCGGTCTGCCAGACCACCAGGGGAAACTGGTCATCGTGGAAGCCGTCGAGGATCTCGCTGCTGGCCTTCTCGATCAGGGTGGCGACGTCTTCCGGCAGTTCGCCAAGGCGCAGGTTGACCCGTGCGGCCGCCTTCTTCACCGTCGCCAGGGCATGCACCACCGCCAGCGGCATCTGCTGGTTGCCGATGGCGAAGTTCTCCAGCGATCTCTGGGTCTGGGCACCCCAGTAGACGTCGTCGGCTACTTCGATGGGGCCGATGCTATCGGTTTCGGTACGGCTCATGGCGGTCTCCGCATATAGAAGTGTGGGTCCAGCTAACTTGGGCAGCAGGTTAGCGCCAGGGTTCCCAAATGGGAAGTATTCTCAACTTTACGGCGGTCCTCGATAAGTTCAGGCCAGGTTCAGCCGCTCTGTGGCACACTCGCGGTCCATTTTCAGCCTCCTGAAGGATGCCCATGAAGAAGACCCTCCGTACGCTTGGCGCCGTCGTTGTGCTCGCCAGCGCCAGCAGCTTCGCCCTGGCCGATGCCAAGAGCCACGCGGCCGACGCGGAGCGCTTTCTCAAGCTGGCCAACGCCGACAAGCTGACCACGCCGGTCTACGCCCAGGTCCAGCAGCTCTTCGCCCAGCACTTCGAGCAGGCCAAGTCGCCGGCCAAGAAAGCCGTGCTGGAAAGCTACACCGCCCGCGCCAACCAGGCGCTGGACAGCACCATCGGCTGGGAAAAGATCAAGCCCGAGATGGTCAAGCTGTACACCGACAACTTCACCGAAGACGAGCTGGAGGGCCTGATCAAGTTCTACCAGTCCGATCTGGGCAAGAAGATGATCGCCACCCTGCCGCGCCTGTCGGCGCAGTCCGCCCAGCTGACCCAGGCCAAGCTGGAGCAGGCGGTACCCAAGGTCAACGGCATCCTCGCCGAGATGGACAAGGAGCTGGGCGTGAAGCCGCCGGCCGGTGCCGAGAACGCACCCCCGCCCGCCAAGCGCTGATTCAGCCTTGCCCCAAGGCCCGGACCCGTTCCGGGCTTTGTCGTTTCCGGGCGGCGCCCAGGCTCGCTAGAATGACCCCTCTCACAGTCGAGGTATCCCCATGAGCATGCGCGAACGTATCCAGTCCAGCCTGGGCCTGTTGCAACCCGAGCACCTGGAGGTGCTGGACGAGAGCCACATGCACAGCCGCGGTCAGGAGACCCACTACAAGGCGGTGGTGGTCAGCGAGCACTTCGCCAGCCTCAACGCGGTGAAGCGCCACCAGAAGGTCTATGGCACCTTGGGCGAACTCATGGGCCAGTTCCATGCCCTGGCGCTGCACACCTATACCCCCGAAGAGTGGGCGGCCCAGGGCCAGGCACCGGATTCGCCCACCTGCCGCGGCGGCAGCAAGCACGACCTGGCGGGCTGATCTCAGGGCGCCATTGTTCAGCACCGCGCTAATTGGTTAAAATTTGACCGCGCCGGCACCCTTGCCGGCGTTTTCGTCTAACCGGTCCGCCCTTTGCGAGGGCGACCCCTGGGAACTCGAAGATGACCGACAAGATTGTCGTGGCGGCCTTGTACAAGTTCGTCACCCTGGACGACTACGTCCAATTGCGTGAACCCCTCCTGCAGACCCTCCTGGCCCATGACGTCAAGGGCACTCTGCTGCTGGCCCAGGAAGGCATCAACGGCACCGTCTCCGGCAGCCGCGAAGGCATCGATGCCGTGCTCGCCTGGCTGCGCGCCGACGCGCGCCTGGTCGACATCGACCACAAGGAATCTTACTGCGCCGAGCAGCCCTTCTATCGCACCAAGGTCAAGCTGAAGAAGGAGATCGTCACCCTGGGCGTGCCCGGCGTCGATCCCAACCGCCGCGTGGGTACCTATGTCGAACCCCGGGACTGGAACGCCCTGGTGGACGATCCCGAGGTGCTGGTGATCGACACCCGCAACGACTACGAGGTGGGCATCGGCAGCTTCAAGGGTGCCATCGATCCCCAGACCAAGAGCTTTCGCGATTTCCCGGCCTATGTTCGCGAGCACTTCGATCCGGCCCGGCACAGGAAGGTCGCCATGTTCTGCACCGGCGGCATCCGCTGCGAGAAGGCGTCGAGCTTCATGCTGCAGGAAGGCTTTCCCGAGGTCTTCCACCTCAAGGGCGGCATCCTCAAGTACCTCGAAGAGGTGCCCGCGGCCGAGTCGCGCTGGGAAGGCGAGTGCTTCGTCTTCGACAACCGGGTGACCGTGACCCATGATCTCGCCGAAGGGGTCTATGACCAGTGCCATGCCTGCCGCACGCCGGTCTCGCCGGAAGACATGCAGTCAGCGCATTACAGCCCCGGCATCAGTTGCCCGCACTGCTGGGATTCGCTGTCGGAAAAGACCCGCGCCGGCGCCCGCGAGCGGCAGAAGCAGATCGAGCTCGCGCGCCTGCGCAACGAACCCCATCCCATCGGCCGCGATCCGCGGCTGAACGCCCTGCCCAGCCCCGAGGAGGCCTAGGATGTCCGGTCGCCTGCTCTATGTGATGGACCCCATGTGCTCCTGGTGCTGGGGCTTCGCGCCGGTGGTCGAGCGCCTGGCCGAGCGAGCGGCCGCCCAGGGCATTCCCCTGCACCTGGTCGTGGGCGGCCTGCGTCGCGAGCGGGTGGCCCAGGACACCGCCAGCCGGGTGCGCACCCTGGCCTACTGGCAGGCGGTGCAGGAGACCACTGGCCAGCCCTTCGCCCTGGACCAGGGGCCGCCGGAAGGCCTGGTGTACGACACCGAGCCGGCCTGCCGCGCCCTGGTCGCCGCCCGCCAGCTCGACGAAGAGGCCGTCTGGCCACTGGCCAAGCGTATCCAGCGGGCCTTCTATGTCGAGGCCCGCGACGTTACCCAGCCGGCGCTGCTGGTGGAGCTGGCCGAAGCCTGTGGCCTGCCGCGCATCGAATTCGCGCCGCTGTTCGACGGCGAGCCGGCGCACCAGGCGACCCAGGCCGACTTCGACTGGGCCTTGAATCTGGGTATCGCCGGCTTCCCCACGCTGCTGGCCGAGCGTGACGGCCAACTGGCGCTGGTCACCAACGGCTACCAGCCGCTGGAGGAACTGGAACCGCTGCTGGACGCCTGGCTCAGCCGCGGCGCGCACCCGGCGTGAGTCTGGTCATCGACGAGCATCTGACGCTGCCCGAGCAGGAAATCCAGCTCACTGCGGTTCGCGCCCAGGGCGCGGGCGGGCAGAACGTCAACAAGGTCTCCAGCGCCGTCCACCTGAGATTCGACATCCAGGCCTCGTCGCTGCCGGAAGCGCTCAAGGAGCGGCTGCTGGGGCTGCGCGACGGCCGTATCAGCCGCGACGGCGTGGTGGTGATCAAGGCACAGCAATACCGCACCCAGGAACAGAATCGCGCCGACGCCCTGGAACGCCTGGCCGCGCTGATCGCCACGGCCAATGTCCAGGAAAAGCCGCGGCGTCCGACCAAGCCCACCTACGGCTCCAAGCAGCGCCGCCTGGAAGGCAAGTCGCGCCGCAGCGGCCTCAAGGCCAGTCGCGGGCGGGTGGATTTCTAGGCGGCGCAGCCTGCGCTAGCGCACCACGATCAGCGCACTGCCGGCGGCTTCCAGCATGTTGCGGGTGTTGCTGCCCATGAAGAAGTGGCGCAGGCGGGAGTGGCCGAAGGCGCCCATCACCACCAGTTCCAGGCCGTGCTGCTTGCGATAGCGCTCGAGGCCCAGTTCCACGTCGCCGTCGGTAATGGCGGTGGTGACCGTGCGGCCCCGGGCCCTGAGTTCGTCGGCGGCGCGGGCGAGGGCGGCGCGGCGTTCTTCGCGGTCGCGGCCGACGGTCACCAGATGGCAGGCCAGGCCGTCGAACAGCCGGCAGGTGGCCACCCAGGTCACCGCCTTGCGCGCGCTGTTGCTGTCATCGTAGGCCAGCAGCACGCCGCTGGGTTTGACGAACAGGTGGCCGGCCACCAGCAGGGGGCGATGCAGGAGGCGGATGGCGCTTTCCAGGTGGCGGCCGATCAGTCGCTTGGGCGGACTGTCCTCGCCCTGGCGGCCCAGCACGATGAGGTCGAAATCCTCCTGCAGACTTTCCAGCGAACCTATCAGGTCACCATGCTGCAGCACGGCCCCGGCGCAGCGCGCCTGCTGCTCCTCCACCCGCAGCTGGGCCGCATCGAGCAGCAGCCGACCCTGGTCTTCCGCCAGGGTGCCGCGCTGGGCATCCAGCGCCGCCAGCTCGGTCAGCAGGTGCTCGCGGTTGACCAGCAGGGGCGGCGTGGCCTGGCCCGGTCGCGGAAAGCGGCGCTGATCCAGCACGTGCAGCAGGGTGAGCGGGGCATCCAGGGTGGTGCCGGCCCAGGCGGCGAAGTCGCAGACGGCGGCGCTGACGGCCGAGCCGTCGAGGCAGGCGAGGATCTTGGACATGGCCGCGGGTCTCCAGGAGCAGGACATTGCTGGGAGAGACCCGGGCGCGCCGTTGCGGGTTCAATCGTCGAGGGCGAGCTCGTCCGTCATGCCGCCGCGGCGCAGCAACTGCTTGCAGCGCTGGGACAGGTGCAGCACCCGCACCCGCTTGCCGGCCTTGGCATAGCGTTCGTGCAGGGTGCGCAGCGCGGCCACGGCGGAGTAGTCGACGAAACTCAGGTGGCGGCAGTCCACCACGACCCTGGCGGGGTCGCCGGCCGGATCGAACTGGTTCAAGAAGGTGGCGGTGGAAGCGAAGAACAGGGTGCCGTGTACCTGGTACCTCTTGCTGCCGTCGGCTTCCAGGTGGCTGTCGGCATAGAGCCGGCGGGCGTGCTGCCAGGCGAAGTTGAGCGCGGCCAGGACGATGCCGCAGAGCACCGCGGTGGCGAGGTCGGCGAAGACGGTGATCACGGTGACGGCAATGATCATCAGCATGTCGCTGCGCGGCACCCGGTGCAGCACCCGCAGCGAGGCCCAGGCGAAGGTCTGCTGGGCGACCACGAACATGGTACCGACCAGTGCCGCGAGCGGAATGCGCTCGATCAGTGGCGAGAGAAACAGCACGAACAGCAACATCAGCATGCCGGCGACCACCCCCGACAGCCGGCCGCGGCCACCCGAACTCAGGTTGATCATGGTCTGGCCGATCATGGCGCAACCGCCCATGCCGCCGAACAGCCCCGAGGCCATGTTGGCCGCGCCGAGGGCCACGCACTCGCGATTGGGCAGGCCGCGGCTCTCGGTGATCTCGTCGGTGAGATTCAGCGTCAGCAGGGTCTCCAGCAGGCCGACCAGGGCCATCAGCACTGCATAGGGCAGGATGATCTGCAGCGTTTCCAGATTCCAGGGGATGTCGGGCAGCGCCAGTTGCGGCAGGCCACCGGCGATATGGGCCATGTCACCCAGGGTGCGGGTGGGCAGGTCGAGGAAATGCACCGCCAGCCCCACGCCGAGGATGGCGGCCAGGGCCGGCGGCACGGCGCGGGTCAGCCGCGGCAAGAGCCAGATGATGGCCATGGTCACGGCGGTCAGACCGATCATCAGGTACAGCGGCGTGCCGCTGCGCCAGGTCTCGCCCTGCTTGAAGTGTTCCAGCTGGGCCAGGGCGATGACGATGGCCAGGCCGTTGACGAACCCCAGCATGACCGGATGCGGCACCATGCGGATCAGCTTGCCCAGGCGCAGCAGGCCGAAGCCGATCATCAGCAGGCCGCCGAGCACCACCGTGGCCAGCAGGTACTGCACACCGTGCTGTACCACCAGGGCGATGATGACCACCGCCATGGAGCCGGCGGCGCCGGAGACCATGCCGGGGCGGCCACCGAAGAGGGCCGTGAGGGTACAGATGAAGAAGGCGCCATAGAGACCCATCAGCGGATTGAGGTGGGCGACCAGGGCGAAGGCGATGCACTCGGGCACCAGCGCGAAGGACGTGGTGAGACCGGCCAGGAGGTCGGCGCGGGGAGAGACACTTTTCATGGCGTATCCAGAACGGGCGACCGCACGGCGGGGCGCGATCGCGGAGAGACGACAGGGCAGCAGGACTCGGGTACAGGCCGCAGCGGCAGTACCAGGGGAGGGGTGGCGCTATGGCGGCGTCGGCAGGTGCTTGGACATGGTGAGGGGTCCGCAGGCAGCGCGAGGAAAGTTAGCGAGCTTAGCATGACTTTCCCGGGCTGCCGAGTCGCCGGGATCGCCGGACCGCTCTACTGGATACCTTTCGCCGGGCCCTGGCCTTGCGCACCCGCTCACCGAGTGGCGGCTGGCCGGCGCTGATCCGCTGCCAACGGCAGGGTACCCGTTAGTGCTGGATCCCAGGCCATGCGTCAGGCCACGGCGGCTCAGGGGACGGAAGGCCGACTTCCATTGATCGGCGACAACAGCTGAGCGCTCGATAAGCCAGGCGGTTGGGTTACTCTCTGTGCAGGGTTCGGCTACGCACCGGACCCAGCCTGAACGAGGATAAGAATCGTGGATATGAACCGTCGGCAATTCTTCAAGGTCGCTGGAGTCGGCCTTGCGGGATCCAGCCTGGCGGCGTTAGGCATGGCTCCCACAGCCGCCTTTGCCGACCAGGTGCGCCATTTCAAACTGGCGCACACCGTGGAAACCCGTAACACCTGTCCCTACTGCTCGGTCGGCTGCGGCCTGATCATGTACAGCATGGGCGACCGGGCCAAGAACGTGGCCCAGAACATCATTCACATCGAGGGCGACGCCGACCATCCGGTCAATCGCGGCACCCTTTGCCCGAAGGGCGCCGGCCTGCTGGATTTCATCCACAGCCCCAATCGCCTCAAGTACCCTGAAGTCCGCAAGCCCGGCAGCAACGAGTGGACCCGCATCAGCTGGGACGAGGCGCTCGGGCGCATCGCCACCCTGATGAAGGAAGACCGCGACGCCAACTTCATCGCCACCAACGACAAGGGCCAGACGGTCAATCGCTGGTTGACCACGGGCTTCCTGGCCGCCTCGGCGTCCTCCAATGAAACCGGTTATCTGACGCACAAGATCGCACGGAGTCTGGGCCTGCTGGCCTTCGACAACCAGGCGCGCGTTTGACACGGCCCGACGGTGGCAGGTCTTGCCCCGACGTTTGGCCGTGGTGCGATGACGAATCATTGGAGCGACATCAAGAACGCCAATCTCGTCCTCATCATGGGCGGCAATGCCGCTGAAGCCCATCCGTGCGGCTTCAAATGGGTCACCGAGGCCAAGGCGCACAACAACGCCCGGCTGATCGTGGTCGATCCGCGTTTCACCCGTTCCGCCTCGGTGGCGGATTACTATGCGCCGATCCGCACCGGCAGCGACATCGCCTTCCTCGGCGGGCTGATCAATTACCTGATCACCCACGACAAGATCCAGCAGGAGTACGTCCGCAACTACACCGACGCCGGCTTCCTGGTGAAGGAAGGCTTTACCTTCGAGGACGGCCTGTACAACGGCTACGACGCCGAGAAACGGACCTACACCGACAAGGTGAACTGGGGCTATCAGATCGGCGACGACGGCTTCGTCAAGATCGATCCGACCCTGCAGGATCCGCGCTGCGTCTTCCAGCTGATGAAGCAGCACTACAGCCGCTACACCCTGGAAGTGGCCAGCCAGACCTGCGGCACGCCGCCCGACGCGATCCAGAAGGTCTGGGCCGAAATCGCCGAGACCTCGGCGCCCGGTCGCGTCATGACCATCCTCTATGCCCTGGGCTGGACCCAGCACTCCATCGGGGCGCAGATCATCCGCTGCGGCGCCATGGTGCAGTTGCTGCTGGGCAACATCGGCCTGCCGGGTGGCGGCATGAACGCCCTGCGCGGCCACTCCAACATCCAGGGCCTCACCGACCTGGGCCTGCTGTCGATCCAGCTGCCCGGCTACCTGACCATCGGTGGCGACGGCGAGCAGGATTACAACGCCTTCATTGCCCGCCGCGCCAGCAAGCCGCTGCGCCCGGGACAGATGAGCTACTGGCAGAACTACGGCAAGTTCCACGTCAGCCTGATGAAGGCCTGGTACGGCGACAAGGCCACCAAGGACAACGACTGGTGCTACCACTGGTTGCCCAAGGTCGACGTCACCGGTGCCGGCTATGACGTCCTGCGCTACTTCGACATGATGGGCAAGGGCCAGGTCAACGGCTATGTCTGCCAGGGCTTCAACCCCATCGCCGCCTTCCCCAACAAGGCCAAGGTGATGCGCGGGCTGTCCAAGCTCAAGTGGCTGGTGATCATGGACCCGCTAGCCACCGAGACCTCCGAGTTCTGGCGCAACCACGGCGATCACAATGATGTGAACACCGCGGAAATCCAGACCGAGGTGTTCCGCCTGCCCACCACCTGCTTCGCCGAGGAAGACGGCTCCCTGGTCAACTCCAGCCGCTGGCTGCAGTGGCACTTCAAGGGCGCCGAGGCACCCGGGGAAGGGCGTAGCGACATCGCCATCATGTCCGAACTGTTCCTCAAGCTGCGCGAGGCCTATGCGAAGGAAGGCGGGGCCTTCCCCGATCCGATCCTGGGGCTGTCCTGGCCCTACGCCAAGCCCGAGGAGCCGGCGCCGGAAGAACTCGCCAAGGAGTTCAACGGCTACGCCGTCACCGATGTGCTGGACGCCAAGGGCGCGGTCTCGGCCAAGGCCGGTCAGCAGCTCGCCGGCTTCGGCCAGTTGATGGACGACGGCAGCACGGCGTCGGGTTGCTGGATCTTCTGCGGCGCCTGGACCGAGCAGGGCAACCAGATGGCGCGGCGCGACAACAGCGATCCGTTCCACATGGGGCAGACCCTGGGCTGGGCCTGGTCGTGGCCGAACAACAGACGCATCCTCTACAACCGCGCCTCCTCGGATCTCAGCGGCAAGCCCTGGGACCCGAGCAAGAAGCTGGTGTGGTGGAACGACAAGGCGCAGAAGTGGGGCGGCACCGACGTGCCCGACTACAAGATCGACGCCAAGCCGGCCGACGGCATGAGTCCCTTCATCATGAACCCCGAAGGGGTGGCGCGCTTCTTCGCCCTGGACAAGATGGCCGAAGGGCCCTTCCCGGAGCATTACGAGCCGTTCGAGACGCCCATCGGCGTCAACCCGCTGCATCCCAACAACCGCAAGGCGCTCAACAGCCCGGCGGCGCGGGTGCTCAAGGACGACTGGGCGGACTTCGGCGATCGCAAGGACTTCCCCTATGCGGCCACCACCTACCGCCTGACCGAGCACTTCCACTACTGGAGCAAGCACTGCCGCCTCAACGCCATCATCCAGCCGGAGCAGTTCGTCGAGATCGGCGAGGTGCTGGCCAAGCAGAAGGGCATCGCCGCGGGTGATCTCGTGCGCGTCACCTCCAAGCGCGGCCACATCGTCTGCAAGGCGGTAGTGACCAAGCGGATCCGTCCGCTGCAGGTCAACGGCGAGACGGTGCACCACGTCGGCATCCCCATCCACTGGGGTTTCTCCGGTGTGGCGCGGATGGGTTACCTGGCCAACACCCTGACCCCCTTCGTGGGTGACGGGAATACCCAGACGCCCGAGTTCAAGTCGTTCCTCGTCAACGTGGAGAAAGCGTGATGGCCAGCCAAGATATCTACGCCCGCTCCGCGACCACCACGACCTATACGTCGGTGCGCACCCAGGCGGAAGTGGCCAAGCTGATCGATGTGTCCAAGTGCATCGGCTGCAAGGCCTGCCAGGTCGCCTGTTCGGAATGGAACGAGTTGCGCGACGAGGTGGGCCACACCCACGGCACCTACGACAACCCGGCGGACCTCACCGCGGACTCCTGGACGCTGATGCGTTTCACCGAGCACGAGGACGAGGCCGGCAAGCTGGAGTGGCTGATCCGCAAGGACGGCTGCATGCACTGCGCCGAGCCGGGTTGCCTGAAGGCCTGTCCGAGTCCGGGGGCCATCGTCAAGTACGCCAACGGCATCGTCGACTTCAACCAGGACCACTGCATCGGTTGCGGCTACTGCATCGCCGGTTGCCCCTTCGACATCCCGCGGATCTCGAAGAAGGACAACAAGGCCTACAAGTGCTCCCTGTGTTCGGACCGGGTCGGGGTCGGCCTGGAGCCGGCCTGCGTGAAGACCTGCCCGACCGGCGCCATCGTGTTCGGCACCAAGGACGCCATGAAGGAGCACGCCGCCGAGCGCATCGTCGATCTCAAGAGCCGCGGCTACGAGAATGCCGGCCTGTACGACCCGGTTGGGGTAGGGGGCACCCACGTCATGTACGTGCTGCACCATGCCGACCAGCCGCAGCTGTACAACCACCTGCCCAAGGATCCCACCATCAGCCCCACCGTGGGCCTGTGGAAGGGCTTCACCAAACCCCTGGCGCTGTTCGCCATGGGCGCGGCGGTGCTGGCCGGTTTCTTCCACTACGTGCGTGTCGGCCCCAACCGGACCGATGACGACGACGAAGTGGTCGAGGCGCCGCCCCGTCACGAGGGCGATGCGCCCAGGGGCGAGGTCAAGCAGCTGAGTCCGTCCGTGCAGATCTTCGATCCGCACGACAAGCAGCCCTAGCAGGGGCACGCCCCCGGTTTGGCCGGGGGCGTCCTGGGAGATCGAGATGAAACCTGAAATCCAGCGTTACAACGCCAACGAGCGGACCAACCACTGGATCGTGGCGATCCTGTTCTTCATGGCCGGGCTGTCGGGGCTGGCGCTGTTCCACCCGGCGCTGTTTCCCCTGTCGAACCTGTTCGGCGGCGGCACCTGGACGCGCATCCTGCATCCCTTCATGGGCGTGGCGATGTTCGTGTTCTTCGCCTTCCTGGTGATCCGCTTCTGGCGGCACAACAAGATCGGTCGCGAAGACGCCCAGTGGCTCAAGCAGATCAACGACGTGCTGAACAACCGCGAGGAGAAGCTGCCGCCGATCGACAAGTACAACCCCGGGCAGAAGATCCTGTTCTGGGTACTGCTGGCCTGCATGCTGGTCCTGCTGGTCAGCGGCGTGGTCATCTGGCGGCAGTACTTCGCCCACCTGTTCCCCATCCCGGTGATCCGCCTGGGCGCCCTGGCCCATGCCGTCGCCGCCTTCGTGCTGGTGCTGTCGATCATCGTGCACATCTATGCCGGGATCTGGATCAAGGGTTCGGTGACCGCGATGATGACCGGCTGGGTGAGCCGGGCCTGGGCCAAGAAGCACCACTCGCTGTGGTACGAGAAGGTCACCCGCGAGAAGAAGTGAGGTGTCTCTGCTGTTGGGCTTCGCTGCGCTCAACCCAACCTACGGATGAGGGGCGCGGGCTTTCTCCCGCGCACCGATCTGACCCCCTCTCCCTCCGGGAGAGGGGGTGGGGTGAGGGCAGCGGAGCCCAACCTCCCGACCCGCCCGCTATCCTGAATCCTCTATCTTCCACCGTTCTGCTAAGGAGCCCTGCCATGGCGGGCCAGATCCTCGAGCCCGGCGAAATCGAAGCCGCGGCCGTCAATCCCGATTTCATCCTGCTGCCCGGTGGCGAGCTGTTCGGCTATCGCGCCGACCGCCTGCGCCTGCTGGCCGCCGGCAATGCGCTGAGTGACTACCTGCTGCTGATGGCCGAGCTTTGCGAAGCCCAGCAAGGGGTCTTCGACCGCCTCGCCCCCCTGCCGCTGGACGAGGCGCGCAGCGCCCAGAGTCTGCAGCATGGTCTGCCACCCCTGGGTTACGACACCCTGGTCCGCGAAGGCGACTGGTTGCCCGCGCTGGATGCCCTGCTGGAGACCCTCACGCTCGCCCAGGCGCCGGTGCGGGCCGCCCTGGACGAGTTGCGCCAGGCCGATGCCGGCCAGCGCAAGGCCTGGGCCATCGCCCTGCTGGCCGGCAGCTACGAGCTGGTGCCCGCTGGCGTGGTGCCCTTTCTCGGCGCCGCCCTGCAGGTGGCCTGGACCCACTGGCTGCAGCGCAGTGACTTCACCGCCCTGCGCGAACAGGGTAGCCAGACGTCCTGCCCCTGCTGCGGTGCGCCGCCCATGGCCGGCATCATCCATCACCTGGGCAAGGCCAATGGCCTACGGTATCTCACCTGCTCGCTGTGCGCCTGCGAGTGGCACTTCGTGCGGGTCAAGTGCAGCCACTGCGAGACTGGCAAGGGCCTGGGCTACTACTCCCTGAGCACCGACGACGCCAACGCCCAGAAGGCCCCGTTGCGCGCCGAGACCTGTGCCCACTGCAAGACCTACCTCAAGCACCTCTATCGCGACCATGACGCCCGCAGCGAACCCCTGTCCGCCGATCTCGCCAGCCTGGCGCTGGACGTGCGCCTGGCAGAAGAGGGTTACGAGCGCCACGCGCCCAATCTGCTGTTCGCCCCGGGCTAGACCGGGCAGGGCGACCGCCCGGGGCAGGGCGGTCGCTGCCTCTGTTTCCGCCTAGGGCGGTCTGCTCCGCCCGGGCCTCTTTAGGCGCGCGCTCCCCGGTTGCGCTTCGTGAAGCCAAGCCGCGCGAACCTCGGCGAAGCGGTCGCCAACGTTGCTTATCGCGCCAAGAGTCGCTCGAGGATGCCTTGTCACCTCCGGGTCATCTTGCAGAGCCAGTCTATCGCGGGGCACAAAACCTTCTATCACGCCGGGCAGCGAAGCCGTCTAGTATGGAGATTGCGCCGATTCGTCGGTGTGCCCATCTGATGAGGGGATAACAATGACCGCAACGTCCGCTTCGCCCATGGTGGGGCTCTACCCGGAGCCGGCTCGACGCCGGCTTCGGCGCCTGTCGAGCCCCTAGGCCGACGCGACCGGAACCACGCCTTCTGCAGGCCGTGCTGCTGTCGCGGCTGACAACCGGATGAACAAGACCCTGAGGTAGCCAAGAAGATGTCGACCGAATCCAAGTGCCCGTTCAATCACGCCGCCGGCGGTGGTACCACCAACAAGGATTGGTGGCCGAATCAGCTCAATCTCAACTTCCTGCACCAGCATTCCTCGCTCTCCGATCCCATGGGCGAGGAGTTCGACTACGCCACCGAATTCAAGAGCCTGGACCTCGAAGCGGTAAAGGCCGACCTGCGCGCCGTGATGACCGATTCCCAGGACTGGTGGCCGGCCGACTTCGGCCACTACGGCCCGCTGTTCGTGCGCATGGCCTGGCACAGCGCCGGCACCTATCGCGTCGGTGATGGCCGTGGCGGCGCCGGTCAGGGTCAGCAGCGCTTCGCGCCGCTCAACAGCTGGCCGGACAACGTCAGCCTGGACAAGGCGCGCCGGCTGATCTGGCCGGTCAAGCAGAAGTACGGCCGCAAGATCTCCTGGGCCGACCTCATCGTCCTCACCGGCAACGTCGCCCTGGAATCCATGGGCTTCAAGACCTTCGGCTTCTCCGGCGGGCGCCAGGACGTCTGGGAACCGGACGATGCGGTGTTCTGGGGTTCGGAAACCGTCTGGCTGGGTGGCGACGTCCGCTACGGCGCCCACAAGAAGATGGAGCAGCCCGGTGACGGTGTGCTGACCGCCCAGCCCGAGCAGCATCCGGTGGAGCACAGTCGCAACGACAATCCGCAGCGCACCCTGGAAAATCCTCTGGGCGCGGTGCAGATGGGCCTGATCTACGTGAACCCCGAAGGCCCGGACGGCAATCCCGATCCGGTGGCCTCGGCCCACGACATCCGCGAAACCTTTGGCCGCATGGCCATGAACGATGAGGAAACCGTCGCCCTCATCGCCGGCGGCCACGCCTTCGGCAAGACCCATGGCGCCGGGCCCGCCACCAGCGTCGGTGCCGAGCCGGAAGCGGCCGACCTCGAACAGCAGGGCCTCGGCTGGCACAACAGCTATGGCACCGGCAAGGGCGCCGACACCATCACCAGCGGCCTCGAAGTGACCTGGACCTCCACGCCCACCCGCTGGAGCAACGAGTACTTCGAGAACATGTTCAAGTTCGAGTGGGAGCTGTTCAAGAGTCCGGCCGGCGCCCACCAGTGGCGACCGAAGGACGGCGCCGGTGCCAATGCCGTGCCCGATGCCCACGATTCCAGCAAGCGTCACCAGCCGACCATGCTCACCTCGGACCTGGCACTGCGCTTCGATCCGGCCTACGAGAAGATCTCCCGCCGCTTCCTGGAAAATCCGGACCAGCTGGCCGATGCCTTCGCCCGTGCCTGGTTCAAGCTGACCCACAGGGACATGGGCCCCCTGGCCCGCTACCTCGGCCCGGAAACCCCGGCCGAAGAACTGCTGTGGCAAGACCCGCTGCCCAAGGCCGCAGGCGCGCCCCTGGGCGAGGCCGAGGTCAAGGTGCTCAAGGACAAACTGGCCGCGTCCGGCCTGAGCGTGTCCGAACTGGTCGGCACCGCCTGGGCGGCTGCCTCCACCTTCCGTGGTTCCGACAAGCGCGGCGGGGCCAATGGCGGCCGTCTGCGCCTGGCGCCGCAAAAGGACTGGGAGGTCAACCAGCCGGCGCAACTGGCCAAGGTGCTGGGGGTGCTGGAAGGCATCCAGCACGCTTTTCAAAGCGAGGGCCAGGGCAGGCAGGTCTCCATCGCCGACCTGATCGTGCTGGCTGGTAGCGTCGGGGTGGAAAAGGCCGCCCAGGCGGCGGGTCACTCGATCAGCGTGCCCTTCACCCCAGGTCGCGTGGATGCCTCCCAGGAGCAGACCGATGTGCATTCCTTCGGGCATCTGGAGCCCTGGGCCGATGGCTTCCGCAACTATGTGGGCGGGGAATTCAAGGTCAAGCCGGAATTCCTGCTGGTGGACAAGGCGCACCTGCTGAACCTGACCGCGCCCGAGTTGACGGTGCTGCTGGGCGGCCTGCGCGTGCTGGACATCAACGTAGGCGGCGCCAAGCACGGCGTCTTCACCCAGCGGCCGCAGACCCTGACCAACGACTTCTTCGTCAACCTGCTGGACATGGCCACCGAATGGAAGGCCACCGGTCCGGACAAGGCCACGTTCGAAGGTCGCGATCGCCAGACCGGTGCGGTGAAGTGGACCGGTACCCGGGTCGATCTGGTGTTCGGCTCCCACGCCCAGCTGCGGGCGCTGAGCGAGGTCTACGGCAGTGCCGACGCCCTGGAGAAGTTCGTCAAGGACTTCGTCAAGGTCTGGACCAAGGTGATGGAACTGGATCGTTTCGATCTGCGCTGATCGCCATGCGGTAATTGAAAACGCCTCCCTCGGGAGGCGTTTTTTTTGGCCTCGCCAGCGAACCGCCGTCCATCGCCGATCAGTGGAGAATCAATGACAGGCGCAGTTCAGAGCTGTTCCGGCGTCTGCGGCGCGAGGGCCCGCCAGCCTTAAGCAAACCCTAAGCGCCCCTTAAGGAGCGCGTAACCCGGGAGCTACACACTGCGCCAAACACCCAGAGGCTGTCCCCATGGAAGCGCTTGCCGAACTCTCCCTCAGTCTGGTCGAAGGCCCCATCCGCCCCGATCTGTGCCGCGATGAAGTCCTCGCCGATCTGTTCGAGGCCACCGCGGCGCGGGCGCCGGAGCGGCCCGCCCTGCTCGAAGGCGAGCGCAGCCTGAGCTATGGTGAACTGAACGCCTGGGCCGATCGCGCCGCGTCGCGGCTGCTGGCGGCTGGCGCCGGGCCTGGCCGCGTGGTCGGCCTCTGGCTGCCGCGCGGTATCGAGCTGCTGGTGATGCAGTTGGCCATCGCCAAGACCGGCGCCGCCTGGCTGCCCTGCGATGCCGAAACCCCGGCCGATCGCGTGGCCCTGTGCCTGGAGGATGCCCAGGCGGTGGGCGTGATCACCGGGGCGCCCTTCGCCGATCTGCTGGCGCGTCCCGGGCTTGGCTGCTGGACCCCCGACGAGCTGGGCGTCGCCTTGGCTCAGGGCGAGACCCTGCGCCGGCGTGGCCAGGTCTCCCCGGACCACCTGGCCTACCTGATCTACACCTCCGGCTCCACCGGCAAGCCCAAGGGCATCGGCATTCGTCAGGACAGCATCTGCCACTTCCTGCGTAGCGAGAATTCGCTGCTCGGCATAGAGGCCGGCGATCGGGTCTATCAGGGTTTCTCGGTGGCCTTCGACATGTCCTTCGAAGAGATCTGGATCAGCTACCTGGTGGGCGCCACCCTCTGGCTGGCACCGCGCGAGATCACCGCCGACCCCGAGGCCCTGGCCCGCGCCCTGACCGCCAATCGCATCAGCGTGCTGCACGTGGTACCGACCCTGCTGGCGCTGTTGCCGGAAGACGTCCCCAGCCTGCGCCTGATCAACCTCGGCGGCGAGATGTGCCCCGAACCCCTGGTGGCGCGCTGGAGTCGGCCGCAGCGGCGGCTGTTCAATACCTATGGCCCGAGCGAGGCCACTGTCTCGGCGAGTCTGGCGCACCTGCAACCGGGCGAGCCGGTGACCATTGGCCGGCCGCTGCCCAACTACAGCCTGCTGGTGGTGCACGCCGATGCCAGCCAGCCGCTGGCGCTGCTGCCGCGCGATCAGGTGGGCGAACTCTGCATCACCGGTCCGGGCGTGGCCGATGGCTACCTCGGGCGGCCGGAACTGACCGCCGAGAAATTCCTGCCCAATCCCTGGAGCACCGGCAGCCACGACCTCAAGCTCTATCGCACCGGCGATCTGGCACGGGTCGACGAACACGGCCAGGTGCACTGCCTGGGCCGCGTCGACGACCAGGTCAAGATCCGCGGCTATCGGGTCGAGCTGGGCGAGATCGAAGCCACCCTGGCGCGGCAACCCGGCGTCGGTACCGTGGCCGTGGTGCTGCGCGAAGAGGGCGGCGTGGAGCAACTGGTGGCCTTCCTGGTCGGCGATGGCGGTCCGCTGCCGCGCAGCGACCTGCTGCGGACCGAGCTGGCCGGCTGCCTGCCGCTGTACATGGTGCCCAGCCGCTTCGAGTGGCTCGGCGAGATGCCGCGGCTGAACTCCGGCAAGATCGACCGCAAGCAACTGCGAGCCCGGCCCCTAGCCATTGCCGTGGTGGCGCCGGTCACTCCGGCCAGTGGCGCCCTGGGTGCGCTGCTGGCGGCCACCGCCGAGCTGTTTCCCGGTCAGCCCCTGCACGCCGAGATGGATTTCTTCGACGACCTGGGCGGGCACTCGCTGTTTGCCGCTCGCCTGGTCTCGCGCCTGCGCCAGGACCCGCGCTATGCCAGCGCCACGGTCAAGGCGGTCTATGCCGGCCGCACCCTGGGCGCCATTGCCGAGGCCCTGGAGGCGGATGCCGCCGAGGCGGGCACGGCGACGATCACCGAGGCCTGGGCGCCGCCCAGCCGCTGGCGACGCTGGCGCTGTGGCCTGGCCCAGGCGGTGGCCCTGCCGCCGCTCCTGACCCTGCGCCTGGGCCGCTGGCTGGCACCCTTCCTGGCCTTTCCGCTGCTGATCCATTCCGGTACCGCGCTGCCCCTGGCCATGCTGACCGCCCTGAGTCTGTTCGTCCTGGCCATCGGCCTGGAATTCGCCGTGGCCCTGCTGGGCAAGCGCCTCACCGGTCGCCTGCAGCCCGGTCGCTATCCGCTGTGGGGCCTGACCTACTACCGCTGGTGGCTGGGTGAGCGCTTCCTCGCCCTGGCGCCGGCCTACCTGCTCAATGGTTCGCCCCTGGCCCGTGGCTGGCTACGGCTGCTGGGCGCCCAGGTCGGCGCCGAGGCCTTCGTCGGCACCCTGACCCTGCGCGTCCCCGAGTTGCTGACCCTGGGGCAGGGCGCCAGCCTGGGCAACGGCGTCAACTTCGAAAACGCCCGGGTGCTGCGCGGTGAACTGCTGCTCGGCGCCGTGACCCTGGGTCGCGAGGCCCAGGTCGGCTCCTATGCCATCCTCGAAGGCGACACCGCCCTCGGTGACGGTGCGCGCCTGCAGGCCCAATCCGCCCTGCGCAGCGGCCAGCGCATCCCGGCCGGACGCAACTGGGGCGGTGCGCCGGCCCATGACCAGGGCGCCGCCGGTGCCCGCGTCCTGCCGCCGGCCCCGGTATCCCGTGCCCAGCGCGCCGTGCTGAAGGGACTCTATGCCGTCAGTGGCCTGGTGGTCTCGGTGCTGTTCTTCATGCCGCTGTTTCCCCTGGCGCTGCTGATCGACGAACTGGAAAGCTTCGGTGGACTGCCCTGGTGGCACACCTCTTCGCTGCTGCTCGATGCCCTGCAATACGGCGTACTGGCCCTGCCGCTGGGCGTGGTCAGCGTCGCCCTGACCCTGCTTGGCTGCGCCCTGGCACGGCGGTTGATCCTGCCGCGGCTGGAAGAAGGCCAGTGGTCGATCGACAGCCTCTTCTACTGGCGCAAGTGGCTGGCCAACCTGATCCAGGAGTCGGCGCTGCAGAGTCTGCAAGGCCTCTATGCCACGGTCTATTCGGCGCTCTGGTATCGCCTGCTGGGTGCCCGGGTCGGCCGTGATGCGGAGATTTCCACCGCCCAGGGCCCGGTCTCCTCGCTGCTGGAACTGGGCGCCGAGACCTTTATCGCCGATGCCGTGATGCTCGGGGACGAACAGGTCGCCCAGGGCTGGATGACCCTCAGGCGCACCTCCATCGCCCGCCGCAGTTTCGTCGGCAACGGTGCCTATGTCGCCGACGGCTGCCACCTCCCCGAAGACGCCCTGATCGGTGTCCTGGGTCGGCTCGACGAAGGCGTGCCCCTGCGCCAGGGCGAAAC
Source organism: Pseudomonas sp. SHLD1 (assembly GCF_028640935.1). Taxonomy (NCBI): domain Bacteria; kingdom Pseudomonadati; phylum Pseudomonadota; class Gammaproteobacteria; order Pseudomonadales; family Pseudomonadaceae; genus Pseudomonas; species Pseudomonas sp. SHLD1. The sequence continues at coordinate 522,604 of NZ_JAQZAD010000023.1, read as the reverse complement.
CTGGCTCGGCTCGCCGGCGGTCCGGCTGCCGGCGCGGGAGACCCTGACCGGCTACCCGGAAAGCCTGACCTTCCGCCCGGCACCCTGGCGCCGGGTGGCGCGTGGCCTGATCGAGGCCCTGCGCATCGTGCTGCCCACCGGCTTCACCGTCGCCGCCGGCTGCGCCATCGCCGAAGCCCTGGTGCCGCTGTGGCAGGCCGGCGCCTGGCTGCCACTGCTCGGCGAGACCCTGCTGGCCGGCAGCGCCTTCGCCCTTGCCAGCTTCGGGGTGGTGCTGGGGCTCAAGTGGCTGGTGGTCGGTCGTTATCGCCCGCGCTCGGCGCCCATGTGGACCTTTTTCGTCTGGCGCAGCGAAGCCATCACCAGCCTCTACGAAACCCTGGCGGTGCCCAATCTGCTCGGCACCCTGCGCGGTACGCCCTGGCTGCCGCTGGCGCTGCGCCTGCTCGGCGCCCGCCTGGGGCGCGGCACCTACCTGGATACCACCGACCTCACCGAATTCGACTGCGTGCGCCTCGGTGACCATGGCGAACTCAATGCATTGGCCGGGCCCCAGACCCACCTGTTCGAAGACCGGGTGATGAAGGTGGGCGAAGTCGAGCTGGGAGCCGGGGTCAACCTGGGGCCGCGCAGCGTGGTGCTCTATGGCGCCCGCGTCGGCGACGACGTGGAGCTGGGTCCGCTGTCGCTGGTGATGAAGGGCGAAACCCTGCCGGGTCGCTCGCGCTGGGAGGGCAACCCCGTTCAGCCTCGGCGCTAGGACTGTCATACAACCATAAAGACAGCCCCGGATACTCCGCCCCGTACAACAATGACGGGGCAAGGCGATGACGGCGTGGGTACGACGGATCAGGATCGGACGGGCCGGCTGGCTGCTGGCCCTGGCGCTGCTGCTGGCATTGGGGGTGACCCAGGGTCTGCGCAGCAGCCATCTGGACAGTCAATTGCTGTTCTGGCTCGGCCAGCAGTGGCAGAGCGAACCCCGAACCTCCCTGGAACTCGGTCGCTACCGGGTGGCGGTGGAAGCCAGGCCGGTGGCCGGCGTCACCGAGAATCTGTCCGACCTCAGCTATGACCCGGAGCGGGATCGGCTCTGGGCGGTGGTCAACAATCCGCCGGAATTGCTGGCGCTGAGCCGGGACGGCGAGCTGCTGCAACGCCATCGCCTGGAAGGCTTCGACGACGTCGAAGGCGTGACCTATCTGGGCAACGACCGCCTGCTGCTGGCGGAAGAGGGCGCCAACGCCCTGACCCTGGTAGGTATCCCCGAAGGAGACGACGTACTCAGGCGCAAGGACTACCGCAGCCTGACCCTGGATCTCTTCCCCCGCGCCAACCAGGGCTTCGAGGGCCTGGACTACGATGCCGCCCGCGATCGCCTGTTCGTGGTCAAGGAGCACTCGCCGCGCAAGCTCTATGAAATCCGTGGCCTGCTCAGGAGCTTCGACGGCGACTTCGCCCTGCGCATCATCGATCGCCAGGCCTGGCTGGACCAGGCGCCCAGCACCGGCGACCTGTCCGCGGTCCATGTCGACCGCCGCACCGGCCACCTGCTGCTGCTCAGCGACGAGTCGCGGGTGCTGATCGAACTCGACGACCAGGGCCATACCCTGGATACCCGTTCCCTGGTGGCGCCCTTCGGCGGCCTGTCACGACGCATCCGCCAGCCCGAAGGCGTCACCCTGGATACGGCCGGCAACCTCTATGTGGTCAGCGAGCCCAACCTGTTCTATCGCTACCAGAAGCGCTAAGAGCCTGTTCAAAGCCTGCTGCGCGTCGGCCAAACGGCGTTGAAAATGCCCTGGAAGGCCAGCCCCGCCTGGGCGGCCCCGTCGCAATGCTCATTTACCACTCGTAAACTCGCGCGCGAGCCCGGTCGAGCGCGAGTCCGATCCGCTTCCTCAGGCATTTTCGCGGGGCCGCCTAGGCCTTGTTTGTCTCTAGCTCGCGAGCCTTCGAATAGGCTCTTATCAGACGCCGCCCAGTCGCTCCAGCACGGCGGGGGTATCCTTGGCGCCCATGGCGCGGGCCACGCTCAGCGCCGTGTTGCCGGCGGCGTCCCGGGCCTTGGGGTCGGCGCCGCGGGCGACCAGCAGTTCCACCATCTGCACATGATTGAACATGGCCGCCATCATCAGCGCGGTCTTACCGTCGGGCATGGCGCCCTCCACGGCGGCGCCGTGCTCCAGCAGCAGTTCGGCCATCGGCAGGTTGTTCTTGAAGGCCGCCCCGGCCAGCGGCGACTGGCCCATGTCGTTGGCCAGATTCGGATCGGCCCGGTGCTCCAGCAGGACGCGACTGGCCTCCAGGTGACCGTGGTAGCTGGCCAGCATCAGCAGGCTGTCGCCCTTGTGGTTGCGCAGATTGGGCGTCAGCCCCTTCTCCAGCACCAGGGCCAGCACCTCGGCATTGCCGGTGCGCGCGAGGTTGAACACCTCGGTGGCGAATTCCTGGGCTTCTTCATCGGTCATGCGCTGGGGACCCTCTGCGGTCATGGTGCTCTCCTGGACTAAGGCGGGCGGGACCTTCTGGATCCCGGGCGATAGGAGGGCAGACCCGAACGGCAGGGGGGAGTTCTCCCGCGGCGGCGAAAGAAGACCGCCGCGCGAAGGCGTGAGTCGGTTATAAAACGTCGCGAGCGGTTGTCAGACAGGTGTGTGCGGCGCGCAGGAACCGGAGTGTACGAGAGTAGTACATGAGGATTCCGAGCACCGCACGTGCCTGTATGGCGGACGCGCAGTAGTTTTATAAGCGGCTCTCAGCCGAAGGTCGCGTGGGTCTCGGCGAAGGCCTGCAACTCCGCCACGCTGTAGTTGCCGACCATCAGCACCGGGCCATGGGCCGTACCGATCTGCGCGGGTAGGGTGTCGAGAAAACCCCCGGTAGGGGTCACCCCGAGGTTGGTGTATTCGGCGGCCGGCAGATGGAATTCGGCGATCAGGCGCGCCGCTTCGGCGATCCCGGCGGCCACGCTGACTGGATGCAGGGCGGCCCCCAGCGGATTGACCTGGCCACCGTTGTCGCCGCTGAACAGGTGGCCGACCTTGGCTGCCGCCTGGGTCAGGTCGTGCTGGTCGGCCTGGGCGCCGATCAGGAACAGCGAACCATAGTGCGGCAGGCTGCCGCCGCCCTCGGCCTGGCTGACGAAGCTGGGCGCGAAGGGCTGCTCGCCGCGGATGTCGGAGCTGTAGTTGGCCACCGGATCGCCGAGGGTGACCACATTGACGAAGTTGCCTCCGTGACCCGCCGCGTGCGCATCGCGGGGAATGCCCGAGGCCTCGAAGCTGATGCCGCCAAGACCGGTCTGCTGGGCGACGTAGGCCGCCGAGATGCCGCCCAGGGAGTGGCCGGTGACGAAGATGTCCTGGGTGCCATAGCCCTGCTTGGCCGCCGCCTCGATCACCTGGTGGGCGAAGTCCAGCGACTGGCGCTGGGCGCTGGAGACCTGCTGGCCGAGGATCTGCAGATCGCTCAGCAGGCCACCGGCGGTGGACAGGGGATCGATCAGCAGATTCTCGCCTCTGGTCGTGCCGGCATAGCTGATGAGCACCTGGTTCTCGGCGGTGATCCAGGTGTGGGCCGTCGCGCCGTTGAGCGAGTTGTGCAGCGTCAGCTGCTGGCCATCGACCAGGAACGGCCGCATGCCGTCGGGCGTGCCACCCAGCACGTACTCGCTGATGGCGCCGTTGAGGAATTCGCTGACTGTGGGGGTGCTGGCCGAACTGGTCTGCGCCAGCGGCGTGACCGCGGCGCTCTTCAGCGTGTGCAGGTAGGTAAAGTTGCCGAGGCTGACGATGTCGCTGTTGTCGAGCAGGCCATCGCTGGCCCAGGGGGAGGTTTTCTTGGACATGACGGCACCCTTGTTATTGTCGTGAGGTGGACGCGGTGGCCAGGGCCTTCCACGCCAGGACCACGATAGGCGCCAGGGAAAAGCCCGCGAAAACCATCCTAGGACGGGCTCTGGCACGCGGCAAACCGGGAACCCGGGGGTCATTTTCGGACGCCCCGGGTCCGGGTTCGGGCCACCCCACGCCGGGACGGGCCAGGTCTGCGGTAGCGCGGCGCGCCCTGGTCGACCCGCCGCGGGTTCGGGCTACACTGGGGGTCGAATCGATCCAAGAGGCTCCCATGACCGCCATTCGCCTGCCGTCCATCGACCGCCTGCTGCGCCATCCCGCTTCGCGTCCGCTGGAGGAGCGCCACGGTCGCGAGCTGGTCCTTGGCGGTTATCGTTCGCTGCTGGACGATCTGCGCGACGCCCTGAGAGCCGGCACCCTGACCGCCGTGGAGGTGGAGGAAGGCGTGCTGGCCGGTCGCCTGGGCGAGCGCCTGGCGTTGCACAGCCAGCCGCGGGTGCGGCGGGTGTTCAATCTCACCGGCACGGTGCTGCACACCAACCTGGGACGGGCGCTGCTGGCGGAAGAGGCGATCGCCGCGGTGACCGAGGCCGCGCGTCAGCCGATGAATCTGGAATTCGACCTGGCCACCGGCAAGCGCGGCGATCGCGACGACCTGGTTGCCGACCTGGTGCGCGAACTCACCGGCGCCGAGGCTGTGACCGTTGTCAACAACAACGCCGCGGCGGTCCTGCTGGCCCTGCATGCCATAGGGGCCCGCAAGGAAGGGGTGCTGTCCCGCGGCGAGCTGATCGAGATCGGCGGTGCCTTCCGCATCCCCGACATCATGGCCCGCGCCGGGGTCAAGCTGGTGGAGGTGGGCACCACCAACCGCACCCATGCCCGCGACTACGAAGCCGCCATCGGCCCGCGTACCGCGCTGCTGATGCGGGTGCACACCAGCAACTACAGCGTCCAGGGCTTTACCGCCAGCGTGGCCACGGCGGAGCTGGCCGCCATTGCCCGCGCCCATAACGTCCCCCTGCTGGAAGACCTCGGCAGCGGCACCCTGGTGGACCTGACCCGTTGGGGGCTGCCCGCCGAACCCACGGTTCAGCAGGTGCTGCGCGATGGCGCGGACCTGGTGACCTTCAGTGGCGACAAGCTGCTCGGCGGCCCCCAGTGCGGCCTCATCGTCGGTCGCCGTGACCTCATCGAGCGCATCAAGAAGAATCCGCTCAAGCGGGCGTTGCGGGTCGACAAGCTGACCCTGGCCGCCCTGGAAGCGACCCTCGCGCTCTATCGCGATCCGGATCGACTGGCCGAACGGTTGCCCAGCCTGCGCCTGCTATCCCGCCCGGCCGAGGCCATCACCGCCCAGGCCGAGCGGCTGCTGCCGGCCTTCGCCGCCGTGCTGGGCGCGACCTATGCGGTCAGCGTGGAGCCGGCGCTGGGCATGATCGGCAGTGGCGCCCAGCCGGTGGCACGGCTGCCCGGGGCGGCGCTGTGCTGTCGCCCCCAGGTCAGCAAGCGCCTGCGTGGGCGCGCCCTGCGGCAATTGGAAGAGGGCCTGCGCCAGCTACCCATTCCGGTGGTGGGGCGCATCGATGCCGATGCGCTCTGGCTGGATCTGCGTCAGCTCGACGACGAAGCCGCCTTTCTGGCGCAGTTGCCAGCGCTGCTGCTGCCAGAGATTCGTTAAGAGTCTGTTCAAAGGCTCGCGAGCTAGAGGCAAACAAGGCCTAGGCGGCCCCGCGAAAATGACTGAGGAAGCGGAGTTTATATAGGATAAATGAGCATTCCGAAGGCATTTTTAACGCAGTTTGGCCGACGCGTAGCAGCCTTTGAATAGGCTCTAACGAACGACCCAGCGCTGCCGGGCCCAATTGCTCAGCCCATCCACGCCCAGCACCAGCACCAGCATGCCGAGGATCACGGTGGCGGCCTGGGCCTGCTGGAACAGGCTCAGGCTGAAGTACAGCTGCTGCCCCAGGCCGCCGGCGCCGACGAAGCCGAGGATGCTGGCCATGCGGATGTTGTTTTCCCAGCGATAGAGCACGTAGGCCAGCAACTGTGGCCAGACCGCCGGCAGGGTGCCGTAGAGAAAGGCCGCCAGCGCGCCACTGCCGGCCAGGCGAATGGCCTCGGCGGGCGCCTTGGGGGTGTTTTCCAGGGCTTCGGCGAACAGCCGGCCGAGTACCCCGGCGGTATGCAGGGCCAGGGCCAGGGTCCCGGCGTTGGGTCCCAGGCCGGCGGCTAGCACCATCAGCGCCGCCCAGACCAGTTCCGGCACGGCGCGCAGGGCATTGAGCAGCAGCCGCGCCAGCGCCAAGGCGCCCAGGCCCAGGCGACCGGCCGCCGGCAGCGCCAGCAGGATGCCGAGCAGCCCGGCGAGCAGGGTGCCCAGGGCCGACATGGCCAGGGTCTCCACCGCGCCGTGGGCCACGGCCGATAGCTGGGTAACCGAGAAGTCCGGCTTGAGAAAATCGGCCAGGAAGCTGCCCATCTGCGCCAGGGCGCGCGTGCTCAGCAATTCGCCGAAGGCGGTACCCAGGTAGCTGGCGGACGCCACCAGGGCGGCGCCCATGGCCAGCACCGTCAGAGCGCCGCGGCCGCCGCCCTGACTGCGCTCCACCTGGCGCAGCAGGCGACTGAGCACATCGGCCAGGAGCACCAGCACCAGGAAGGTCAGCAGCAGGCTGGCCACCTCGCCACCGGCGAACATGCGCAGCGACAGGTCCACCTGCTGACCGAGACCGCCGGCACCGACGAAGCCCATCACCACCGAGGCGCGGATGGCGCATTCCCAGCGGTAGACGCTGTAGGAAATCATCTCGCCCGCGGCATTGGGCAGCACGCCATAGACGAAGGCCTGCAGGCGACCGGCGCCCTGCAGCAGCAGAGCCCGCGCCGGGCGGGGATCGACCGATTCGAAGATCTCCGCATAGACCTTGCCCAGCATGCCGCCGTAGGTGATGGCGATGGCCAGCACCCCGGCGGTGGGACCCAGGCCTACGGCGCGGACGAACAGCAGCGCCCAGACGATCTCCGGCACGCTGCGCAGGACGATCAGCACCCCGCGGACCAGGCCGCGGAGCAGGCGCGGCAAGCGGCCTGGACGTCCGCCGCGGGGCAGGGCGGAGATCGACAGCACGCGAGTGGCGAGCAGAGCGGCGGGCAGGGCGATCAGCGCCGCCAGGGCCATGCCCAGGGTGGCGATGGCCAGGGTTTCCAGGGTGGCGCGCCCGAGCACGGCGAGAAAGTCGGCGTCATGGGCGGGTGGCCAGAAGCCGGCGAGAAAGTTGCCCATGGTGCGGGCGTTGTCGCCGGTGAAGAGTCCGAAGAGATCGAACTCCGCCAGGCGCAGCGTCGGCCAGGCCAGCAGCAGGGCCAGCAGGGTGAGCAGCAGACGGGGCCGGGCGGCCGGGTCCTGGCGGGGCGAGGTCAGCATCGCGGCAGGTCGAGCGGCGTCTCGGCCGGGGCCGGTGCGGCGGGCGCCAGTGTGGCGCTCAGCCCCTCGTTGGCATAGAGCGCGGCGAGATCGGCCGGGGTGACGGCGCTCGCGGGTTTGTCCCACAGCAAGCGGCCGGCCCGTAGGCCGAGGATGCGTGGAAAGCGCTGCAACGCCAGCTCCACATTGTGCAGGCTGGTGACCAGGGTGGTGCCCTGGCGCGCCGCGGCGTCGCTCAGCACCTCCAGGGTATGGCCGGCCAGCACCGGGTCCATGGCCGACACGGGTTCGTCGGCGAGCAGCAGCTGCGGCTGCTGATAGAGCGCCCGGGCGATGCCGATGCGCTGCAGCTGGCCACCGGACAGCTGATCGCAGGAGGAATAGAGGCGATCGGCGAGATCCAGCGGCGCCAGGGCGGCGGCGGCGCCGTCACGATCCAGCGGATGCACCAGGCTGACCAGGCTGCGCGCCAGCGACCACTGGCCGAGGCGTCCGGCCAGTACCGCGGTGATGACGCGCTGGCGCGCCGGCAAGGGCGGCGCCTGATGGATGAGGCCGATGCGGGCGCGCAACTGGCGCCGCGCGCGGTTGCCCAGGCTCCAGGGCTCCTGGCCGAGCAGCTCCAGCTCACCCGCGATCGGTCGCAGGCCGGTGGCCAGCAGGCGCAACAGGCTGGTCTTGCCCGCCCCGGACGGGCCGATCAGCGCGACCTGCTCACCCTGTTGCAGGCTGAGGTCGAGATCGGCCAGGGCGGGCGAGCCGTCGGCGTGTACCAGCGTCACGCCCCTGAGGGCGAGACTCACTTGAGCAGGCCGGCTGCCAGGGCGGAAGCCTCGATGCTCTTGTAGTTGTCCGGCGAGGTCGGCACGAAGCGGCTGGCCGCCTGCAGGTCGAGGATCGCCTTGTCGGCCGGCTTGGCCGGATCCAGGTCGAGGAAGGCCTGCTTGATCTTGGCCGCCAGTTGCGGATCCAGATTGCCGCGCACCGTCCAGTTGTAGTCGTAGTAGGTCGGGGTCGTGGAGATGACCCGGACCTTGCTGGTATCGACCTTGCCGGCGTCGACCAGCTTCTTCCACACCGAGGCATTGAGCACGCCGGCATCGGCCTTGCCCGCGGCGACCCAGGCGACGGTGGCGTCATGGGCGCCGGAATAGGCCACCCGCGAGAAGAACTGCTCGGGGACGATGCCCTCCTGCTGCATGAAGTAGCGCGGCATCAGGCTGCCCGAGGTGGAAGAGACCGAACCGAAGGCGAAGGTCTTGCCCTTGAGGTCCTGCAGGGTCTTCACGGCCGGGTCGGCGGTGATGAATTTGCTGGTGAATTTTTGATCTTCTTCGCGCTGCACCAGGGGGATCATCGGCGCCTTGCGCTGCGCCTGGACGAAGGTGAAGCCGCCGAACCAGGCCAGGTCCAGGCGATCCGAGGCCATGGCTTCCACCACGCCGGCATAGTCGGACACCGGGACGAATTTCACCGGCATGCCCAGGCGCTGCTCCAGGTATTCACCCAGCGGCTTGAACTTGCGGATCAGCTCGGTGGGCGCCTCGTCGGGAATGGCCGAGACGCGCAGTTCGGCGGCGGCGTGGGAGAGCAGGGACGTCAGGGACAGGGCCAGGCCTGCTGCCAGGGCCAGCGAACGCTTGAGCATGGGTTTCTCCGGTTCAATAGCGGAAAAAAAGGGGCTGCAGTATAGGGGGTGGCGCTGTTTTGCGCAGCTGTCACGGGGCCTAAGGCCTGGCAGGATGCTGCTGCCAGTGGCCCAGGCCCTCTGGGCGGCCACTGTGCAGCGGACCCGAACAGGCGTCCGAGTCCGCTGCGGTGGTATCAGGGCGGGCCCGCGAGCGCTCAGGTCTCGTCGAAGAAGCGCTCGTTCCAGTCGACCAGGGGTTGCGGCGCATTAAGCTTCTGGCCGTAGATCACTGCGTAGGCCAGCACGTTCTGCACGTATTGCCGCGTCTCATCGAAGGGAATGGTTTCCACCCAGACGTCGAAGGCCAGGTGGCGAGCGCCCGTCAGCCAGCGCTTCACCCGCCCCGGGCCGGCGTTGTAGGCCGCCGAGGCCAATACCCGGTTACCGTTGAACTGGGCATGGACCATCGACAGATAGGCGGTGCCCAGCTGGATGTTCTTTTCCGGGGTCAGCGCCTGCTGCGGCGAGGCCAGGGGAATGGCGAACTTGCTGGCGGTATGACTGGCGGTGGCCGGCATCAGCTGCATCAGGCCCATGGCGCCCACCCCGGAGCGTGCATCGGCCATGAAGCCGCTTTCCTGGCGGGTGATGGCGAACACCCAGCTGCTGTGTAGACCGCGGGTCTGGGCCTCGCGCACGAAGCTTTCGCGATAGGCGATGGGGAAACGGATGTCCAGGTCGTCCCAGTACTTGGCCAGGCTGATGGTGCGGATCGCCGGGAAATACCACTGCATGTCATAGGCCATGCGCGCCTGGGCCACCAGTTCGTCGCGGTTGAAGTGGCGGCTGACGTAGAACCACTCGCGGCGGGCGTTGATCGGTTCGCCGCGGGCGATGAATTCCAGGGCGCGCTGCACGCCAGGGGTATTGCGCACCTTGCGTTTGAGGGCGTCGCTGAGCATCAGCGGCTTGTTGTTGAGCTGATAGGGCGCCTTGCTGCGGTCGGCGGCAAGGAAACCATAGTAGTCACGCTCGCGACTGACCTCGGCGTATTCGCGCAGCACCGCCGGACTCTGTGGCTGCATCAGCTCCAGGGTGCGGGCCCGCCAGTATTCCCAGCGATTGGCCTTGGCCAGACTCGGCGGAAAGCGTTCGATCAGGGCGTGGGCATCGCTCCAGCGACCCAGGCGCAGCAGCAGCCGGGCACGCCATTCGCTGACGTCGTCGTCCCGCAGTTCGGGGTCATAGCGCTCCATCAGCGGCAGGGCGCGCGGATCGAAGTTCTTCGCCAGGGTCAGGCCGATCTGGCGGGCGATGGCGACCTTTTCATCGCGGGTGAAGGGCATGCGCTGGCTGTAGACGTCGAGCAGGCCCATGGCCTGTTCCGGGTCCTGGCGCGCCAGCTTGCGCAGGCCCAGGCCGACCACGTCGGCGAGGCTTTCGCTGGCCGGGGCGAAGGCCTGGACATTGGCGATCTGCTGCGGCTTCTGGGCCACGTCGATCAGCCGCTGGGCCTGGCCGGAGAGCGTCGGCAACTGGGCGGACAGGGTGCGCACCAGGCCGTATTCACCCTTGTCGGCGGCCAGCTTGGCGCGCTCCCAGACCCGCTCCTCGGTGAGCTGGCCGCGCGCTGCCCAGGCCTGGAACAGGCCGTCGCAGGTGGTCGGCTGGGCCTTGCCCACCAGCCAGTATTTCTCCGCCAGCTTGAAGCCCTCGCTGGCATTGCCCTGGGCGATCAGGTACTGGCCGTGCAGACAGTCCAGTTCGGTGAAGTTGAAGTCCGGCGAATAGTATTTCTCGAAGCGATTCCAGTCGCCGCGATCGGCGAGGCTGCGCAGCCAGCGCAGGCGCAGCCAGTTGGACTGCGGCAGATCGCCATGCTCGGCGAGAAAGCCCTCGATCTCGGCATCGCTGGCACCGGGGACGCGCTTGATCAGCTCGTCGTAGGCCAGATAGGGCTCCAGCGGATAGGTCCGCAATTCGCCGCGATTGGCCAGGTAGACGCTGGCATCACCGCGGTCCAGCGCCGCCTTGGCCTGGTCGTAGAGTTGCCGCTGCTGCTCCAGGGGAGCGGCTTGCGAGGTGGTGGAGCCGATCAGGGGAGCGAGGAGCAGGGGCAGGATGACGAACAGGCGACCGCGCATGGGAATTCCGTAAAAGCTGGATGCGGAGGGGGCGGCGCGCCAGGCTCAGGGCAGGCGGCCGACCGTCACGGGGCAGTCTAGCTTACGTGCCGGCGGCAGGTGGCGAAAGCGTCGGCCATGGCCTGCCGTCGGGCGGTCCGGGCGTTTCGCCGGCTCGTGCAGACCGGCGCCGGGCTAGGCGTCTCTGCTAGACTGGCTGGCCTTTTTCGCGGAGAAACCCATGGCGCTGCTCAAGTTCACCAACGTATCCCTGGCCTTTGGCGTCACCCCCTTGCTGGACGGGGTGTCCTGGCAGATCGAGCGGGGCGAGCGGGTATGCATCATCGGCCGCAACGGCACCGGCAAATCCAGCCTGCTGCGCATCGTCAAGGGCGAGCAGCAGGCCGACGACGGCGAGGTCTGGCGCGCCCCGGCGATCAAGATCGGCGAATTGCCGCAGGAATTGCCCCGCGCCGACGACCGCTCGGTGTTCGACGTGGTGGCCGCGGGCCTGGCCGGTGTCGGCGAATTGCTCGCCGAGTATCACCACCTGACCCAGGACACCAGCGGCGAACTGGACATGGAGCGGCTCATGCACGTCCAGCAGGAGTTGGAGGCCCGCGATGGCTGGCGCCTGCAGCAACTGGTGGACAGCACCCTGAGCCGGCTGCAGCTGCCGGCGGAAAAGACCCTCGCCGAACTCTCCGGCGGCTGGCGGCGGCGCGTGCTGCTGGCCCAGGCGCTGGTGGCCGAGCCGGATCTGCTGCTGCTCGACGAACCCACCAACCACCTGGACATCGGCGCCATCGCCTGGCTGGAAGACGCCCTGCGCGGCTATCCCGGCGCCGTGCTGTTCATTACCCACGACCGCGCCTTCCTCCAGGCCCTGGCCACCCGCATCCTCGAACTGGATCGCGGCAACCTGATCGACTGGCAGGGCGACTACGCCAGCTTCCTGGTGCACAAGGAGCAGCAGCTGGCGGCGGAAGAGACCGCCAATGCCCTGTTCGACAAGCGCCTGGCCCAGGAAGAGGTCTGGATCCGCCAGGGCATCAAGGCCCGGCGTACCCGCAACGAAGGCCGGGTCCGTGCCCTCAAGGCCATGCGCAACGAGCGCAGCGAGCGCCGTGAGCGCCAGGGCAAGGCCAACCTCCTGCTGGAAACGGCCGACAAGTCCGGCAAGCAGGTCATCCTCGCCGAGCACATGAGCTATGCCCATCCCGGTGGCGAACCGCTGATCCGTGACCTGACCCTGCTGATCCAGCGCGGCGATCGCATCGGCCTGCTCGGCCCCAACGGCTCCGGCAAGACCACCCTGCTCAAGCTGCTGCTGGGTGACCTGCAGCCGACCACCGGCAAGATCCAGTACGGCACCAAGCTGGAGATCGCCTACTTCGACCAGCTGCGCCTGCAACTGGAGCCGGAAAAGACGGTGATCGACAACCTCGCCGAGGGTCGCGAATTCATCACCATCAACGGCCAGGATCGGCATGTGCTGAGCTACCTGGGCGACTTCCTGTTCAGCCCCCAGCGTGCCCGCACCCCGGTCAAGGCGCTGTCCGGTGGCGAGCGGGCGCGCCTGCTGCTGGCCAAGCTGTTCAGCAAGCCGGCCAACCTGCTGGTGCTGGACGAACCGACCAACGACCTCGACGTCGAGACCCTGGAACTGCTCGAAGAGGTACTGCTGAGTTTCGAGGGCACGGTGCTGATGGTCAGCCACGACCGGGCCTTCCTCGACAACGTGGTGACCAGCACCTTGGTGTTCGAAGGGGAAGGGCGGGTACGCGAATACGTCGGCGGCTACCAGGACTGGTTGCGCCAGGGCGGCTCGCCGCGCCTGTTGGGTGTGCAGACCCGCGAGGACAGCAAGCCGGCGCCAGCGGCTGCCAAGGCTGAGCCCGCAACCGCTGCGGCACCCGTGGCCGCGGCAGCCGCACCGGCCAAGCGCAAGCTCAGCTACAAGGAGCAGCGTGAGCTGGACGCCCTGCCAGGTGCCATCGAAACCGCGGAAATCGAACTGGAAGCCCTGCAGACCGCCATCGCCGATCCCGGCTTCTACCAGCTGCCGGGCGAAGTCACCCAGGCCAAGCTTGCCCGCATGGACGCGCTGCAGGCCGAGCTGGATCGGCTCATCGAGCGCTGGGCCGAGCTGGAGTGATCCAGCCCGGCCGCGGGATTAAGCCTTGTCTTTCTTCAGGGCCACCGCGAGGGTATCGCAGGGCGCGCCGTGCAACAGGTCGTTGGACGTCGAGCCCAGCAGCAGCGCCAGACCGTGACGACCATGGCTGCCGACCACGATCAGGTCGCAGCCCTGCTCCTTGGCCATGCGGTGGATCTCCTGGCGTGGCTGTCCGTAGGCCAGCACGCAGTTGCCGGCCAGCTCGGCATACTGGGTGGTAAAGCCATCCAGCCGCTCGCGAGCCTGCTCGATCTGCTGCTGCTGCAGCGACGACAGATCCATGGGCACATCACCGCCAAAGGCCATGGCCATGGGTTCGACCACATGCACCAGGGACACCTTGCTGCCACAGCACTGACCCAGGGCCACGGCGCGACGGATCACCGGTTGGCAATCTTCGGTCAGGTCGACGGCAACCAATATGTGTTGGTAGGCCATACACATCTCTCCTTCATGATGGGGCGCCAGGCCATACCGTGGCTGGCGCTCGATTCGCAGGCTTCAGGTGCTGGCCGGACAGAACCGGCTGTCGCTCGGCAACTGTTCAGGCAGACGCTTGCCCACTTGTAGTTTCGACTCCAGGAGTCGGGGATAGCTCCACGGCTATCTTGCACAGAAGCGCGCCAAGCTCAAGCACTCACCACTCGAACCCCCGGTCGCGCTTTCCCCGTGCGTCCCAATTGACAAGCGCCCGCTTTTGCCAGAAGGTTGTGCGAACCGTTCAAACGGTTGTATGAATTTTCGCCCCGGCCCGGCCGGTGCCCTCCACAGAACAATATCGGGGCTGGCGATTTTCGGCTTCCATCCGAAGCTGCCGCCCGCCTTGCGACCAGGACTCAAGGGAGACCCGCTGATGATTTTCGAAGGCAAAGCCCTTTCGGTGCGCGACGTGGAGGACGGCATCGCCGAACTTCGCTTCGACCTCCAAGGCGAATCGGTCAACAAGTTCAGCGCCATCACCCTGCGTGAATTTCGCCAGGCCGTGGACGTCCTGAAAGCCCACGCCGGCCTGCGCGGCGTCATCGTCACCAGCGGCAAGGACGTCTTCATCGTCGGCGCCGACATCACCGAATTCGTCGAGATGTTCGGCCGGCCGACCGAAGAGCTGCAGGCCGGCATCGCCGAGATCAACCGCATCTTCAACGACTTCGAAGACCTGCCGGTGCCCACCGTGGCCGCCGTGGGCGGCATCGCCCTGGGTGGCGGTTGCGAGATGACCCTGGCCGCCGACTACCGGGTGCTGAGCACCGCGGCGCGCATCGGCCTGCCGGAAGTCAAGTTGGGCATCTATCCGGGCTGGGGCGGTACCGTTCGCCTGCCGCGCCTGATCGGCAGCGACAACGCCATCGAGTGGATCGCGTCCGGCAAGGAAAACGACGCCGCCACCGCCCTCAAGGTCGGCGTGGCCGATGCCGTGGTCGCGCCCGAGCACCTGTTCGACGCGGCGCTGGACCTGGTCCGCCGCGCCGCCGCCGGCGAGCTGGACTACCGCGCCAAGCGCAAGCCCAAGCTGGAAAAGCTGCAGCTCAATGCCATCGAAGCCATGATGGCCTTCGAATCGGCCAAGGGTTTCGTCGCGAGCCAGGCCGGCCCGCACTATCCGGCCCCGCTGGAAGCCATCAAGGCCATCCAGAAGTCCGCCAACTACGGTCGCGACAAAGCACTGGAAGTCGAAGGCGCCGGTTTCGCCAAGATGGCCCAGACCTCGGTGTCCGCCAGCCTGGTCGGCCTGTTCCTCAATGACCAGGCGCTCAAGCGCAAGGCCAAGGTGCTGGAGAAGCAGGCTGCGCCGGTCAAGCTGACCAGCGTGCTGGGCGCCGGCATCATGGGGGGCGGCATCGCCTACCAGTCCGCGCTCAAGGGCACCCCGATCCTGATGAAGGACATTCGCGACGAAGCCCTGGAACTGGGGCTGAGCGAAGCCAGCAAGCTGCTCAACAAGCGTGTCGAGAAGGGCCGCCTGGAGCCGGCGAAGATGGCCGAGGCGCTCAATCGCATCCGTCCTACGCTGTCCTATGGCGACTTCAAGAGCGTCGACCTGGTGGTCGAGGCCGTGGTCGAGAATCCCAAGGTCAAGCAGGCCGTATTGGCGGAAGTGGAAGGCCAGGTGCGCGAGGACGCCATCCTCACCTCCAACACCTCCACTATCTCCATCAGCCTGCTGGCCCAGGCGCTCAAGCGTCCGGAAAACTTCTGCGGCATGCACTTCTTCAACCCGGTGCACATGATGCCCCTGGTCGAGGTGATCCGCGGCGAGAAGACCAGCGAAAGGGCCATCGCCACCACCGTGGCCTATGCCCGCCAGATGGGCAAGAATCCCATCGTGGTCAACGACTGCCCCGGCTTCCTGGTCAATCGCATCCTCTTCCCGTACTTCGGCGGCTTCGCCGCGCTGCTGGCCCAGGGCGCCGACTTCCAGCGCGTCGACCGGCTGATGGAGAAGTTCGGCTGGCCCATGGGCCCGGCCTACCTGATGGACGTGGTCGGCATGGACACCGCCCACCACGCCCGCGACGTCATGGCCGAGGGCTTCCCCGAGCGCATGAAGGAAAGCCGCAAGACCGCGGTGGACGCCCTCTACGAAGCCCAGCGCTTCGGCCAGAAGAACGGCAAGGGCTTCTATGTCTACGAGACCGACAAGAAGGGCAAGCCGAAGAAGGTCGCCGACCCGGCCGTGGCCGAGTTGCTGGCACCGGTCACCTACGAGCAGCTTGAGTTCACCGACGAGCAGATCGTCGAGCGGATGATGGTGCCGCTGTGCCTGGAAGCCGTGCGCTGCCTGGAAGACGGCATCGTCGACAGCGCCGCCGAAGCCGACATGGGCCTGATCTACGGCATCGGCTTCCCACCCTTCCGTGGCGGTGCGCTGCGCTACATCGACAGCCTGGGCGTGGCCGAATTCGTCGCCATGGCCGACCAGTACGCCGACCTCGGGCCGCTGTACCACCCGACCCCCAAACTCCGCGAAATGGCCGCCGCTGGCCAACGCTTCTTCGGTTGAGCCTGGAGTAAAGAAATGAGTCTGAATCCGAGAGACGTCGTCATCGTCGACTTCGCCCGCACGCCCATGGGCCGTTCCAAGGGCGGCATGCACCGCAATACCCGCGCCGAGACCCTGTCCGCGCGGCTGATCGACGCGGTCCTCGACCGCAATCCCCAGGTCAATCCGGCCGAGGTGGAAGACGTGATCTGGGGCTGCGTCAACCAGACCCTGGAGCAGGGCTGGAACATCGCCCGCATGGCGTCGCTGCTGACCCGCATCCCCCATACCAGCGGCGCCCAGACAGTGAGCCGGCTGTGCGGCTCCTCCATGAGCGCCCTGCACACCGCCGCCCAGGCGATCCAGACCGGCAACGGCGACGTCTTCGTCGTCGGCGGCGTGGAGCACATGGGCCACGT
Organism: Pseudomonas sp. SHLD1; assembly: GCF_028640935.1. Lineage (NCBI taxonomy): Bacteria > Pseudomonadati > Pseudomonadota > Gammaproteobacteria > Pseudomonadales > Pseudomonadaceae > Pseudomonas > Pseudomonas sp. SHLD1. Next base: position 505,986 of record NZ_JAQZAD010000023.1, on the reverse strand, counting down.
CGGCATGATGCACGGCGTCGATCCGAACCCCCAGCTGTCGCTGCACGCCGCCAAGGCCTCGGGCATGATGGGCCTCACCGCCGAGATGCTGGGCAAGATGCACGGCATCACCCGCGAGGCCCAGGACCAGTTCGGCTACCGTTCCCATCAGCTGGCCTGGAAGGCCACCCAGGAAGGCAAGTTCAAGGACGAGATCATTCCCCTGGAAGGTCACGACGAGAACGGCTTCCTCAAGGTCTTCAGCCATGACGAGACCATCCGTCCGGAAACCACCCTCGAAGGCCTGGCTGCCTTGAAGCCGGCGTTCAACCCCAAAGGTGGTACCGTGACCGCCGGCACTTCCTCGCAGATCACCGACGGCGCCTCCTGCATGCTGGTCATGTCGGCGCAGCGCGCCCAGGACCTGGGCCTGCAGCCGTTGGCCAGGATCCGCTCCATGGCCGTGGCCGGGGTGGATCCGGCGATCATGGGCTACGGTCCGGTCCCGGCCTCGCAGAAGGCCCTCAAGCGTGCCGGCCTGACCATCGCCGACATCGATTTCATCGAGCTCAACGAAGCCTTCGCGGCCCAGGCCCTGCCGGTGCTCAAGGACCTCAAGGTGCTCGACAAGATGGAGGAAAAGGTCAATCTGCATGGGGGCGCCATCGCCCTGGGCCACCCCTTCGGTTGCTCTGGCGCCAGAATTTCAGGCACGCTGTTAAATGTCATGAAACAGAATGACGGCACCTTCGGCCTGGCCACCATGTGTGTGGGGCTTGGCCAGGGCATCACCACGGTGTTCGAACGCCTGCGCTGATCCGCCGCAGCGTGCGTCATCCGACCGGGGCGCCCCCAGGGCTGCCCCGGTTTTCTTTTTTCGAGGTGGAACATGGCATTGCAGACGGGACTTTACCGGCACTACAAGGGTCAGCAGTATCGGGTGCTGGGTCTGGCCCGGCATTCGGAGACCGAAGAAGAGCTGGTCATCTATCAGGCGTTGTATGGTGAATATGGTCTCTGGGCGCGTCCCCTGAGCATGTTTCGCGAGAGCGTCCAGGTGGATGGCGAGCAGGTGCCGCGCTTCGCGCTGATCAGCGTCGAAGCCGCTCCCTTGGGTCTGGATGCCACGCCGCAGCCTTGACCTTGCCGACATCGCCACTATATATAGCGGTGCCGCGTTGGCCGACCGCCCCCGGCGCACCAGACTGAAATCGATCTGGTCCTCCATCCGCCTTTATGGCGCTCGCCTTTCGCTCGCTTACCGCCTTCAAGCAGGAATCTGACTCTCCCATGGGTAAATCGCTGGTCATCGTGGAATCCCCGGCCAAGGCCAAGACCATCAACAAGTATCTGGGTAACCAGTACGTGGTGAAGTCGAGCATCGGCCATATCCGCGACCTTCCCACCAGCGGCGCCGGCACCGCCAAGGAGCCCGCCGCCAAGACGCGCAAGACCGCCGCCGAGGCGCCCGCGCTGTCACCCAAGGAAAAGGCCCGGCGCCAGCTCTTCACCCGCATGGGCGTCGACCCCGAACACGGCTGGAAGGCGCACTACGAAATCCTGCCCGGCAAGGAAAAGGTGATCGAGGAACTGCGCCGCCTGGCCAAGGACGCCGACACCGTCTATCTCGCAACCGACTTGGACCGCGAAGGGGAGGCCATCGCCTGGCACCTGCGGGAAGCCATCGGCGGCGACGACTCGCGCTACAAGCGCGTGGTCTTCAACGAAATCACCAAGAAAGCCATCCAGGAGGCCTTCTCCCGGCCGGGCGAACTGGACATCAATCGCGTCAACGCCCAGCAGGCGCGGCGCTTCCTCGACCGCGTGGTCGGCTACATGGTCTCGCCGCTGCTGTGGTCGAAGATCGCCCGTGGCCTGTCCGCCGGTCGAGTGCAGTCGGTGGCGGTCAAGCTGGTGGTGGAGCGCGAGCGCGAGATCCGCGCCTTCGTCCCCGAGGAATACTGGGAAATCCACGCCGACCTGGCCACGCCGAAAAAGGCCCAGGTGCGTTTCGAAGTGGTGCGCGAGAAGGGTGAAGCCTTCAAGCCGCTGAACGAAGCCCAGGCCAAGGCCGCCCTGACCAAGCTGGAAAAGGCCGCCTATCGCATCGCCAAGCGTGAAGACAAGCCGACCAGCAGCCGGCCCTCGGCGCCCTTCATCACCTCCACCCTGCAGCAGGCGGCGAGTAATCGCCTGGGCTTCGGGGTGAAGAAGACGATGATGATGGCCCAGCGTCTCTATGAGGCCGGCTACATCACCTACATGCGTACCGACTCGACCAACCTGTCGGGCGATGCCATCGCCATGGCCCGTGGCTACATCGAGAGTGAATTCGGCAAGCAGTACCTGCCGGAAAAAGCCAATGTCTACGGCAGCCGCGAAGGCGCCCAGGAAGCGCACGAGGCCATCCGCCCGTCCGACATCAACGTCAAGCCCAACAGCCTGTCGGGCATGGAGCGTGATGCCGAGCGCCTGTACGAGCTGATCTGGCGCCAGTTTCTAGCCTGCCAGATGCCCCCGGCCGAATACCTGTCCACCACGGTGACCGCGGCGGCGGGTGACTTCGAGCTGCGTGCCCGTGGCCGTATCCTCAAGTTCGATGGCTATACCCGGGTCCTGCCGCAGCAGGGCAAGCCGGGCGACGATGATGTCCTGCCCGAGATGAAGCAGGGCGAGGACCTCGGCCTGGTCAAGCTCGACCCGAGCCAGCACTTCACCAAGCCGCCGGCCCGCTTCTCCGAAGCCAGCCTGGTCAAGGAACTGGAGAAGCGCGGCATCGGCCGGCCGTCGACCTATGCCGCCATCATTTCCACCATCCAGGATCGCGGCTACGTGACGGTGCACAATCGCCGGTTCTATGCCGAGAAGATGGGCGACATCGTTACCGACCGGTTGAACGAAAGCTTCGCCAACCTGATGGACTTCAGCTTCACCGCCAACATGGAAGGCAACCTGGACAACGTCGCCCAGGGCGAACGGGACTGGAAGAATCTGCTCGACGAATTCTATGGGGATTTCAAGCAGAAGCTGGAATACGCCGAAGCGGGCGAGAAGGGCATGCGCGCCAATCAGCCAACCCTGACGGACATTCCCTGCCAGCTCTGCGGCCGGCCGATGATGATCCGTACCGCCTCCACTGGCGTCTTCCTGGGCTGCTCCGGTTACGCCCTGCCGCCCAAGGAACGCTGCAAGGCCACCATCAACCTGGTGCCGGGCGACGAGATCGCCGAAGACGACGAGGGTGAATCCGAGTCCCTGGTCCTGCGCGGCAAGCACCGGTGCCCGATCTGCAGCACCGCGATGGATGCCTATCTGATCGACGAGCACCGCAAGCTGCACGTCTGCGGCAATAACCCGGACTGCCCGGGCTACGAGATCGAGGAGGGCAGCTATCGCATCAAGGGCTACGAAGGCCCGTCGCTGGAATGCGACAAGTGCGGCAGCGAGATGCAGCTCAAGACCGGCCGCTTCGGTAAGTTCTTCGGCTGTACCAACCCGGCCTGCAAGAACACCCGCAAGCTGCTCAAGAACGGTGAGCCGGCGCCGCCGAAGATGGACGCCGTGCCCATGCCGGAGCTGCGTTGCGAAAAGGTCGACGACACCTATGTGCTGCGTGACGGCGCTTCGGGCCTGTTCTTGGCTGCCAGTGGCTTCCCGAAGAATCGCGAGACCCGCGCGCCGTTGGTCAGCGAATTGCTACCTCATCGCGACGAGATCGATCCCAAGTACCATTATCTGCTCAGTGCCCCGGTGAAGGATGCCGAGGGTCGCCCGGCGGTGATCCGCTTCAGCCGCAAGACCAAAGAGCAGTACGTGCAGACCGAGGTCGAGGGCAAGCCCACCGGTTGGAAGGCCTTCTACGACGGCAAGAAGTGGCAGGTGGAAGAGAAGCGCTAGGGCCTCGGGCTCCGGCGTGAGACAGGCGGTCGGTGTGAGCCGGCTCCAGGAGATGGGCATGGCCAACGAGCGTTACACCCGCACCAACCAGAAGCTCTATTTCGCCGGCCTGGCGCTGGACAACTGGCGCTCGGCTCAGGCGGCACCTTCCGTACAAAGCCAGGGCCGCATCATGGCCGAGCGCGAGGCCTGCCTGTTTCACCTGCATGGCGCCTTGCTGGGCCTCTGTCAGGAGGTGGCGGGTTTCTACCGCCATCCCACCATGGAGGCCACATCGCTCGCCGTACTGCTCTCACCTGAAGCCTTGAACGAGGCGCCCAGTCCGGAAATGGGGGAGCTGGTGGAGCTGGCTGGCAATCCGGAGACCTGGCTGGCACGGCTGATCGCCGAATACCAGCGGCTGCTGCAGCCGCCCCAGGCGCCACGACGGCCCAAGCAGGACCCGACGCTGGCCTTGATCGAGGCGGTCAGCCTGGAACCGCCCGAGCCGGAACTGGGTCTTGAAGAAGTGGAAGCCTGGCGCGACAGCCTCAAGCAAACGGCGCTCAGATTCCGCGGTGCCATGACCGAGTGGTAGGCCCGTTCCACCAGCAACTCATCCAAGGCTGCCAGGATGCTGGCCTTGCAGACCGTCGAAAAAGGCTCAGGCAAGTCAGCCTCTCAGACCCCACGCTGTTACACTATCCGCTTAGCTGTGGAGATACTGAATGACTACTGCCTACCTGGAAATCGTTGAACTCTCCGATGGTCGCATCGTGTTGCGCCGTGCGGACGACGAGGAAGCCCTCGTTACCCTTGAGTTTTCCAGCGATGCCAAGGATTTCCTGCATGGACAGCAGATAGAGGTGGCCAAGGCCATGTTCAACCTGGGCGTGCAGATGGCGGGTCGCTTGGCCGAAGGCGACAGCCTTCAGCGTGACGATCAACCCCGCGTTCTGCACTGACTCTCCGCCTGATCCGGCATTCCGCGCGGGAATGCCACCGCTATATCCCTTTCTGCCTGTTGCCTACGCGAATCTGACGTTCAGACTCTGGCTGTTGCCTTGGGCCGCGGCGCGTGCCAGTTGCTGCTTGCCCGCATCGCTCAGGTCGTGCAGCCAGCTGATCACTGTGTGACTCTGTCCCTTGCGCAATACCTCACAGGCCAGTTGCAGGGTCTTGGCCGCGCTCGGCGTCTGCAGCAGCAGCACGCGCTCCGGATTAAGATGGGTACTGCGCAGCCAGGCGTTGCTGAGCAGCGACGGCGGCGTGACCAGCGTCAGCCAGCGGGCATCGTCCTTGTCGCTCAGCTGGCGCAGGATGGGCGCCAGCAATTGCAGGCACTGCTCCTGGCTACCGTGCAGGGACATCTCGCTGAAGGTGTCCGGCAGCGAAGCGGTCGGCAGCTCCCGTGCCGGCTTGCCGGACTTGGGCAGAAAGGCGGTCAGCTCCTGCAGCAGGAGCTCGGGTGCCAGATCCAGCTCTTGAAAGGACGAGCGCGGTGCATCGAACATCAGGGGAAATTGCATGGCGACCTCCTGGAGGCGACTCGATCAAATCCACTTGACGTCATGTACCACGGATACATGACGTCACTGTGCTCAGCCTGGTCTTGAGCGCTTTACGAAGCGCGAACAGATACCCCCGATCAAGACCTCGGCGTAAGGCAAAAGGCGTGATAACGGCTGGCCCGAAGGCCAGCCTTAGACGTTAACGGCGGATGACGCCAACGCTTAACCCTTCGATGGCGAATTCCTGGGTAGAAAGATCGACTTCGATAGGGGAGAACTCGGGATTCTCTGCCAGCAGGGTGACCTGGTTGCCCGAGCGCTTGAATCTCTTTACGGTGACCTCGTCGCCCACCCGGGCCACGACGATCTGGCCATTGTGCACCTCGCGGGTCACATGGACAGCCAGGAGGTCGCCATCGAGGATGCCGACGTCTCTCATGCTCATGCCCTTGACCTTGAGCAGGTAGTCGGCACGTGGCTGGAAGAAGGCCGGATTGATGGCGCAGTTCTCTTCGACGTTCTGTTCGGCCAGGATGGGCGCGCCCGCGGCGACCCGACCAATGACCGGCAGGCTCTCGTCGGCCTTGCGCGTGGCATCCAGACCCGGGATGCGGATGCCCCGGGAGGCGCCCGGCGTCATCTCGATGGCGCCCTTGCGCGCCAGGGCCTTGAGGTGCTCCTCGGCCGCGTTCGGCGATTTGAAACCAAGCTCCTGCGCGATCTCCGCGCGGGTAGGCGGAAAGCCATTGGCTTCGAGGCAACGCTTGATGAAGGCCAGGATCTCGGCTTGTCGCGGTGTCAGTTTCAGCATGATGCACGTCGCGTCGTCTAATGATGCTGTGATTATATACAGTAACTCAGGGTGGTAGGCAAGGCCGCCGCCCAGGCCTTCGGACGACAGGCCGGATTCACCGCAATCTGCCTCCCGGGCGTGGATCGCCGGCTCTTTCACGCCCCTGTGCAGACCCCTCGAGTCCAGCTCGCGATTGACTTGGATAGCGTTTGAAACATATGTTTCAAACGGAAATTCATCTATCGAGGAAGGTCATGGCGCAGTCGGATACCGTAGAGCGCATTCTGGATGCGGCCGAGCAGCTGTTCGCCGAGCGCGGCTTTGCCGAAACCTCGTTGCGACTCATCACCACGCGAGCCGGGGTCAACCTGGCTGCGGTCAACTATCACTTCGGCTCGAAGAAGGCCCTGATCCAGGCGGTGTTCTCGCGCTTTCTCGATCCCTTCTGCTTCAACCTGGAGCGGGACCTCGATCAGTGGCAGCCGAAGAACGGCGAGGAGGTGAGCCTGGAGGCGCTGCTGAATCTGCTGGTGGATCACTCCCTGGCCATCAAGCCGCGGCATGGCAATGACCTCTCGGTGTTCATGCGGCTGCTGGGCCTGGCCTTCAGCCAGAGCCAGGGCCACCTGCGCAAGTACCTGGAACAGACCTACGGCCGCGCCTTCCGCCGCTTCCTGCTGCTGGTGAATCGAGCCGTGCCCGAGATTCCGCCGCTGGAGCTGTTCTGGCGCGCCCACTTCATGCTGGGCGCGGCGGTGTTCAGCATGTCCGGCATCAAGGCGCTGCGGGCGATCGGCGAAAACGATTTCGGCGTCGATACCCATACCGATCAGGTACTGCGACTGATGGTGCCCTTCCTCGCCAGCGGAATGCGCGCCCCCACGGCGATGCACGCGCCGGAGCTGGCCCAGGCGCAGTATCGGCCACGGCGGCCGGTGGTCGCGGAGACGGCCGAGAGCTACTAGGCTGCGAGGCCGGCGGTGCCTGGGGTAAGCTTGCGTCCCTTTCACGGCGCCGTGCGCCGGAGCATTCGGACGAGGTACCCATGCAAGGCTCCCTGATGGTCGATATCGCTGGCACCTGGCTCACCGCCGAGGATCGCCAGCTGCTGCGCCAGCCGGAGGTGGGTGGACTGATCCTGTTCGCCCGCAACATCGAGACCCCCGGGCAGGTACGGGAACTGTGCCGTGCCATTCGCGCGGTGCGGCCGGAGCTGTTGCTGGCCGTGGACCAGGAAGGCGGTCGCGTGCAGCGCCTGCGCCGCGACGTGGTGCGGTTGCCGGCCATGGGGCAGCTGGGCGGGCGCGGGGACAGCCTGGAGCTGGCCCGACTCTGCGGCTGGCTGATGGCGACCGAGATCCTGGCGGTGGGGCTGGACTTCAGCTTCGCCCCGGTGCTGGACGTCGACCATGGGCGCAGCCAGGTCATAGGCGCCCGTTCCTTCGGCAGTGCCGACCAGGTGATCGAGCTGGGCAGCGCCTTCATCACCGGCATGGGCGACGCCGGCATGGCCGCCACCGGCAAGCACTTCCCCGGCCATGGCTGGGCCGAAGCCGACTCCCACTATGCCATTCCCACCGACGAGCGCGATCTGGACACCCTGCTGCGCACTGACCTGCGCCCGTTCCAGGCTCTCTTGCCGACCTTGGGTGCGGTGATGCCCGCTCACGTCATCTATCCCGCGGTGGATCCCCAGCCTGCCGGCTTTTCCCGACGCTGGCTGCAGGACATCCTGCGCGGCCAGCTGGATTACCAGGGCGTGATCTTCAGCGACGACCTGTCGATGGCGGGTGCCCATGTCGCGGGCGATGCCGGCCAGCGCGTCGAGGCGGCGCTCAGCGCCGGCTGCGACATGGGGCTGGTGTGCAATGACCGCGCAGCGGCCGAGCTGGCCCTGACCCGGGTACAGCAGCTGGGCGTCTCGCCCGCGCCACGACTGGCCAGCATGAGAGCCCGCCGCCTCGTCGATCTCGATTACCGCCAGCAACCGCAGTGGAGTCTTGCCCTGCGGCGGTTGCGCCAGGCTGAACTCATCTAAAGGACGTTTCCATGACTACCTACGCCATCATCGGGGGTACCGGCCTCACCGCGCTCGCGGGTCTGGAGCTGGACCAGGCCCAGACCTTCGAGACGCCCTGGGGTGTGCCCTCGGCGCCCGTGCAGCGTGGCCACTATGCCGGCCGCCCGGTGCTGTTCCTGGCCCGCCACGGCCATCCGCATCGCATTCCGCCGCACCAGGTCAACTACCGCGCCAACCTCTGGGCGCTCAGGGAGGCCGGCGCCGAAGCCATCGTCGCGGTGAATGCCGTGGGTGGCATCCATGCGGCCATGGGCAGTGGCCACCTGTGCGTGCCCCACCAGCTGGTGGACTACACCTGGGGGCGCGGCCATACCTTCTTCGAAGGCGCGGACCTCGAGCATGTCACCCACATCGACTTCAGCTTTCCCTACGACGAACCCCTGCGCCAGCGGCTGTTGAATGCACTGCGCACGCTGCAGCTGCCGCACAGCGACCATGGCGTCTATGCCGCCACCCAGGGGCCGCGGTTGGAGACTGCAGGGGAGATCGTGCGGCTGGAGCGTGATGGCTGCGATATCGTCGGCATGACCGGGATGCCGGAAGCGGCCCTGGCGCGCGAACTCGCTCTGCCCTATGCCTGCCTGGCGCTGGTGGTGAATCCGGCGGCCGGCAAGGTGCAGCGGGAAATCACCATGGCCGAGATCGAAGCGGTCCTGGCCAGCGGCATCGACGAGGTGCGTCAGGTACTGGCCGAGGTGCTGACAGGCTGATAAGCGCCAAGCCGCTCCCTGGATCAACCGGGAACGGCTCGTCGGTCAGCTGGCGGCGGGTGTCAGGCGATCGAACAGGGCTTCCAGAACGTTGAAGCGCTCTTCCGCCCGCTCCATCGGCACCTGGAACTTGAACAGGGTCGCGCCCTCCAGCCGGTACTTCTTCGGCTGTGCCTGGATCATCTTCACCAGCACCAGCGGATCCACCTGGGTATCGGCGGCGAACTCCAGCCGCCCGCCCTGGGGGCCCGCATCCACCTTGACGATGCCCAGGCCTTCCGCGCGCAGCTTGAGCAGCGTCAGGCGCACCAGATTCTTGGTCGGTTCCGGCAAGAGGCCGAAGCGGTCGATCATCTCCACCTGCAATTCCTTGAGGGCGTCTTCGTCCGGCGCCGAGGCGATGCGCTTGTAGAGGATCAGCCGCGCATGGACATCGGGCAGGTAGTCTTCCGGGATCAGCGCGGGAACGCGCATGTTGATGTCCGGACCGCCGCCCAGGGGCTTCTCGAGGTTGGGCTGCTCGCCCTTACGAATGGCCTTGACCGCCCGCTCCAGCATTTCCATGTAGAGGGTGAAACCCACCGCCTGGATCTGCCCGCTCTGGCCTTCGCCGAGCAGTTCGCCAGCGCCACGGATCTCCAGGTCGTGGGTCGCCAGGATGAAGCCGGCCCCCAGGTCCTGGGCACCGGCGATGGCTTCCAGGCGCTTTTCGGCATCCGGCGTCATGCCCTTGCGCGGCGGCGTGAGGAGGTAGGCGTAGGCCTGGTGGTGACTGCGCCCGACGCGGCCGCGCAGCTGGTGCAGCTGGGCCAGGCCGAACTTGTCCGCGCGCTCGATGATGATGGTGTTGGCATTGGGCACGTCGATGCCGGTCTCGATGATGGTCGAGGCCACCAGCACGTTGAATCTCTTGTGGTAGAAGTCGCTCATCACCTGTTCGAGATCGCGTTCGCGCATCTGCCCGTGGCCGATGCCGACGCGGGCCTCGGGCACCAGCTCGGCCAGTTCGCGGGCGCGCTTCTCGATGGTCTTGACCTCGTTGTGCAGGAAGTACACCTGGCCGCCGCGCAGGAGCTCGCGCAGCAGGGCTTCCTTGATCACCGCGTTCTGCTCTTCCATGACGAAGGTGCGCACCGAAAGCCGGCGGGCCGGGGGCGTGGCGATGATGGACAGGTCGCGCATGCCGGCCACGGCCATGTTCAGGGTGCGCGGAATCGGCGTGGCGGTGAGGGTGAGGATGTCCACCTCGCTGCGCAGCGATTTCAACTGCTCCTTCTGACGCACCCCGAAGCGGTGCTCCTCGTCGATGATGGCCAGGCCCAGGTCCTTGAACTTCACATCGCCCTGCAGCAGCTTGTGGGTGCCGATGATGATGTCGATCTTGCCATCGGCCAGCTCGCGCGCGGCGGCGGCGACTTCCTGGGCCGACTTGAAGCGGCTCATCACCTCGACGCGTACCGGCCAGTCGGCGAAGCGGTCACGGAAGCTGTTGTAGTGCTGCTGGGCGAGCAGGGTGGTGGGGACCAGCACCGCCACCTGGCGCCCACCGTGCACGGCGATGAAGGCTGCGCGCATGGCCACCTCGGTCTTGCCGAAGCCCACGTCGCCGCAGACCAGGCGATCCATGGGCGTGCCCGCCAGCATGTCCTTGTGCACCGCCTCAATGGCGGCCTGCTGGTCCGGCGTCTCCTCGAAGGGGAAACCGGCGGAGAAGGTCGCGTAGTCGGCGGCCGGGTCCCTGAAGGCATAGCCCTTGCGCGCGGCGCGGCGGGCATAGATGTCGAGCAGCTCGGCGGCGACGTCGCGCACCTGTTCGGCTGCCTTGCGCTTGGCCTTCTGCCAGGTCTCGGACCCCAGCTTGTGCAGCGGCGCCAGGGCATCGTCGGTGCCCGAATAGCGGGCGATCAGGTGCAGGCTGGCCACCGGTACATAGAGCTTGGCGTCGTCAGCGTATTCGAGCAGCAGGAATTCCTGGGGCTGATCGTCCAGCTCCAGGGTGATCAGGCCCATGTAGCGACCGACGCCATGGTCGATGTGCACTACCGGCGCGCCTTCGCGCAACTCGGTGAGATTCTTGATGACGTTCTCGCCGGCATCGCGACCCTTCTCGCGGCGGCGGCGCTGCATGATGCGCTGGCCGAACAACGGATTTTCCGGGATCAGGGCGACACCGGCGTCATCCAGCACCAGGCCCTCGTCCAGCGGCGCCAGGGCGATGGCGATGCGCTCGGCGCTGGCCTGGAAGGCCGCCCAGCCCTCGACCTGGCCCGGGCGCAGATTCAGTCGGGCCAGCAACTCCAGCAGCACTTCGCGGCGACCGGCGCTTTCCGCGGTGAACAGCACCCGGCCGGGAAAATCGGTGATGAAGTGCTCCAGGGCCGCCAGCGGCTGGCTGGCCTTGGCATCGATGGCCAGGTCCGGCAGCGCTCGGGCCGTGAAGCGCTCGCGGCCCACACCGGATTCCAGGTCGTCCGCGCCGATGACCACCCGCGGCCAGTTCTTCAGGCGCGCGAAGCAGTCTTCCACCGGCAGGAAGACATCGGCCGGCGGCAGCAGCGGCCGCTCCGGATCGACCCGACGGTCCTCGTAGCGATTGCGGACATCGGTCCAGAACTGCTCGGCGGCCTGCTCGATACCCGGCAGGGAAAACACCTGGGTATTGGCCGGCAGATAGTCGAAGAGGGTCGAGGTCTCGTCGAAGAACAGCGGTAGGTAGTACTCGATGCCCGCCGGCGTGATGCCGCTGGCCAGATCCTGATAGATGGGACAGCGGCGATAGTCCACGTCGAAGCGCTCGCGGAATCGCGCGCGAAAGCCGGTCACGGCTTCTTTATGCAGCGGGAATTCCCGCGCCGGCAACAGGCGGATGCTGTCGACCTTGTCGATGGATCGCTGCGTTTCCGGATCGAAGGTCCGCAGCGTCTCGATCTCGTCGTCGAACAGGTCGATCCGATAGGGCAGGTTGCTGCCCATGGGAAAGAGGTCGATCAGGGCGCCGCGCACGGCGAATTCGCCATGTTCGTACACCGTGTCCACATATCTGTAGCCGGCCGCTTCCAGGCGCGCGCGGGTGGCTTCGACGTCCAGCCGTTGGCCGACGTCCAGCACCAGGCTGCTACCAAGCAGGAAACGGGTGGGTGCCAGGCGGTGTAGGGCAGTCGCCAGCGGGACTACCAAAATGCCGTGGGAGAGCTCCGGCAGCCGATAAAGCGTCGCGACGCGCTGGGAGATGATGTCCTGGTGCGGTGAGAAGACATCGTAGGGCAGTGTCTCCCAGTCGGGGAAATTCAGCACCGGAAGCTCGGGAGCGAAGAAGCGCAGTTCCTGCTCCAGGCGATCAGCGGTCTGGCTGTCCTGGGTGATCAGCAGGGTGAAGCGGCGAGTCGCGGCCTTGGCGGCTTCAGCGATGGCGAGGGCTAGCGCGGCGCCGGGCAGGTTGCCCCACTGTTGGCGGCCGGCGGTTTCAGGAATTGACGGGGTACGCAAAACTGACACGCGGGCGGAACTCCGGTGGATTTCGGGAGGGTTGGGATTGTAACGACCGGGCTTTCGCGCTGTCAGTGCAGCGACGCGCGTAGATTGCCTGGGAGAGGCAGCGCGGTCATAATGTAGTTCCTTTTTTCAGCTCCTACATAGGGAAGAATTTGTCGTGAGTCAGAAGCCTGAGCAGTGCCTTGAAGAATGGATCGATCGCGAAGCGCTCGCCGAGGCCATGATTCCCCTGATTGGTCAGCTGTACCGTAACAACAATGTTGTGACCTCGATTTACGGTCGCGGTTTGGTCAACCGTTCGGTGATCTCCATTCTCAAGGCCCACCGGTTCGCCCGCCAGATCGACAACGTCGAGCTGTCCGTGCAGGACACCTACCCGCTGGTGAAGGCCCTGAGCGAGCTGGAACTGGGTGCCGCCTCCATCGACCTGGCCCGCCTGAGCCTGAAGTTCAAGGCCGAAGCCGCCGGTCGCGACCTCAAGGACTTCCTGCGCAGCGAGCTGTCCGCCGTGGTCGGCAAGCAAGGCGTCGAGCAGCGCAAGGGCAAGGACGTGGTGCTCTACGGCTTCGGTCGTATCGGCCGTCTGCTGGCGCGCATCCTCATCGAGCACCAGGGTAGCGGCGACGGCCTGCGCCTGCGCGCCATCGTCGTGCGCAAGGGCGCCGACAACGACCTGGTCAAGCGTGCCAGCCTGCTGCGTCGCGATTCCGTGCACGGCTCCTTCGACGGCACCATCACCGTCGACGAAGCCAACAGCACCCTGTGCGCCAACGGCACCCTGATCAAGGTGATCTACTCCAACGATCCCACCACCGTCGACTACACCGCGTACGGCATCCAGGATGCCATCGTGGTCGACAACACCGGCAGATGGCGCGATGCCGAAGGCCTGGGCCAGCACCTCAAGTGCAAGGGCGTCTCCCGCGTGGTGCTGACCGCGCCCGGCAAGGGCAGCCTGAAGAACATCGTGCATGGCATCAACCATGACACCATCACCGCCGAAGACACCATCGTCACCGCGGCCTCCTGCACCACCAACGCCATCGTGCCGATCCTCAAGGCGGTCAACGACAAGTACGGCATCGTCAACGGTCACGTCGAGACCGTGCACTCGTACACCAACGACCAGAACCTGATCGACAACTTCCACAAGGGCGACCGCCGTGGCCGCAGCGCCGCGCTGAACATGGTGATCACCGAGACCGGCGCCGCCAAGGCCGTGGCCAAGGCCCTGCCGGAACTGGCCGGCAAGCTGACCGGCAACGCCATCCGCGTGCCGACGCCCAACGTTTCCATGGCGATCTTGAACCTGAACCTGGAAAACGGCACCAGCAAGGACGAGATCAACGAGTACCTGCGCGAAATGGCGCTGCACTCGCCGCTGCACAAGCAGATCGATTTCGTGAACTCGCCGGAAGTGGTCTCCAGCGACTTCGTCGGCTCCCGTCATGCCGGCGTGGTCGATGCCGGCGCCACCATCGTCAGCGACAACCGTGTCGTCCTCTATGTCTGGTACGACAACGAGTTCGGTTACAGCTGCCAGGTCGTGCGGGTGCTGGAAGAGATGGCGGGGGTCAATCCGCCGGCCTTCCCGGCCTAAGTCTTGCGCGCTAGGCAAGGCTGACTTGCAAGAAAAAACGGGAGCCCAGGTGGCTCCCGTTTTCGTTTTGACCGGGTTTTGCGCCACAATAGCGGCCCGTGACAAGAGGTCGCAGCCCCCTGGGGGCGATCTCGCGTCGGATCCGGCCTCGCATGAGGCGGTCCGGCTCCAGCCGTCGCCTGCGGACGGCTAACCTTCTGAGGAGAAAGCATGGCGGTCTATAGCTACGACGTGGTGGTACTGGGTTCGGGACCGGCCGGCGAGGGCGCGGCGATGAACGCCGCCAAGAATGGCCGCCGCGTGGCGGTGGTGGACAATCGCCAGGTGGTCGGCGGCAACTGCACCCACCTGGGTACCATTCCCTCCAAGGCGCTGCGCCATTCGGTCAAGCAGATCATCCAGTTCAACACCAACGAGATGTTCCGCTCCATCGGCGAGCCGCGCTGGTTCTCCTTTCCCGATGTGCTGCGCAGCGCCGAGCGGGTGATCGCCCGGCAGGTGTCGTCCCGTACCGGCTACTATGCGCGCAACCGGGTCGACCTGTTCTTCGGCACCGCCAGCTTCGCCGACGACAACACCATCGAGATCGTCAACCTGCGCGGCGACCTGGAGCGCCTGGTGGCCAAGCAGGTGGTCATCGCCACGGGTTCGCGTCCCTATCGCCCGGTGGATGTGGATTTCAGTCATCCGCGCATCTACGACAGCGACACCATCCTGTCGCTGACCCATACCCCGCGCCGGCTGATCATCTACGGCGCCGGGGTGATCGGCAGCGAATACGCGTCCATCTTCAGCGGCCTCGGCGTGCTGGTGGACCTGATCGACAACCGCGACCAGCTGCTCAGCTTCCTTGACGACGAAATCTCCGACGCCCTGAGCTATCACCTGCAGAACAACAATGTGCTCATTCGCCACAACGAGGAATACGAGCGCATCGAAGGCCAGGAAAACGGCGTTGTCCTGCATCTGAAGTCCGGCAAGAAGCTGCGCGCCGATGCCCTGCTGTGGTGTAACGGCCGGACCGGCAACACCGACCAGCTGGGCCTGCAGAACGTGGGCCTCTCGGTCAACAGCCGGGGCCAGGTCACCGTCGACGAGAACTACCGGACCTCGGTCGCCAACATCTATGCGGCGGGCGACGTCATCGGCTGGCCGAGCCTGGCCAGTGCCGCCTACGACCAGGGGCGTTCGGCGTCGGACAACATCCTGCACGACAACAATGGGCGGGTGGTCAACGACATTCCCACTGGCATCTACACCATTCCCGAGATCAGTTCGCTGGGCAAGACCGAGCGCGAGCTGACCCAGGAAAGGGTGCCCTACGAGGTCGGCAAGGCGTTCTTCAAGAGCATGGCGCGGGCGCAGATCTCCGGCGAACCGGTGGGCATGCTGAAGATCCTCTTCCACCGCGAGACCCTGCAGGTGCTGGGCGTGCACTGCTTCGGCGACCAGGCGTCGGAGATTCTGCACATCGGCCAGGCGATCATGAACCAGGAAGGTGCAGCGAACAGCATCCGCTATTTCGTCAACACCACCTTCAACTACCCGACCATGGCCGAGGCCTACCGGGTGGCGGCCTTCGATGGTCTGAATCGGTTGTTCTGAGCAGGGCGGCTCTCTTCGCGATAGCTCGTAGGTTGGGCTGAGCGTAGCGAAACCCAACAATGCCTAGGGTCAACTCGGGCTGTTGGGCTTCGACGATGAAGCTGTCTCAACCCAACCTACGACGCCACACGGCACCCGTAGGTTGGGCTGAGCGTAGCGAAGCCCACTGATGCCCAGATTCGATTCGTCAGGCCCTTACCCCAACGTCCGTCGCGCCAGGCTCGGGAAGTCGGTGATCAGGCTGTCCGCACCGAAATCGGCCAGGCGACGCATCAGGCTGGCGTCGTTCACCGTCCAGACCGAGACGTGCAAGCCCTGGCGCTGCGCCTTGAGCAGTCGCTCCGGGGTGCACAGCGTCCAGTTCAGCGCCAGCAGGTGGCAGTCGTAGTGAGCGGCCACCTTGAGCGGATCCAGCCAGGCGTATTCCGCCACCAGCCCACGCGCCAGCTGCGGCGTATCGCGCTGCAGGGCGCGCAGGACCTCGCGCGAGGCGCTGGTCACGGTGATCCTGTCCTGCAGGCCGAATTCCTCGACCAGCTGGGCGATGGCCCTGACGGTCTGTGCCGCCCGCACCCGGGAGGCGCTCTTCACCTCCAGCTGCCAGTGTTCGAAGGCGCACTTCTCGAACAGCTCGCGCAGGGTGGGGATGGGGCAGGGGCGTGGCCAGGCCGGGCCGCCCTGGCGGGCATCCAGGGCGACCAGATCGGCGACGGCCTTTTCGCTGACCTTGCCGCCTCGCCCGGTGGTACGTTTCAGGGTCGGGTCATGAATCACCACCAGCTCGCCATCCCGGGAGAGGTGCAGGTCCAGTTCGCAGCGCCTGACGCCCAGCTCCAGGCACAGCTCGAAACCGGCCAGGGTATTTTCCGGGGCTTCGCCGCGGGCACCGCGGTGTCCGTAAATGAGGGTCATGAAGGCTCCTAGGGTGACGTGACCGGGCGTCGCGGTTCACGGACCGCGTCCAGCACCCGATCGTTTTCGAAATAGACGCTGAAATCTCGGTAGTCCCAGCGGCGAATCGCCGGGCGTCCGACCGGCGGATGCTCCCGGTCGGGCAGGCCGAAGCGCTCCAGGACCTGACTGCGACTGTCGCCGCGCAGGGGCAGCGGGGTACTGCCATCGCCCTGCTGGCCCAGCGGGATCTGCAGGGTCTCGGCCCAGCCGGGCAGGGCTGTGCCGAGCAGCAGGAACGCCAGCCAGGGGCGTTTCACGTCTCGTCTCCGCGGTCGGCGCGCCGTACCCGGGCCTGCTGGCGCAGGACATGGCGCGCCAGCAGCTGGCGCTGGGCGTCTTCCAGGTCGATGAAGCTGGTGCCGATCTCGTACCCGCCGGCCACGGCCTGGCAACCGGTCACCTCCGCCAGCACCTGCAGGCCCAGGCCCTGGGGTGGCAGTGCCATGCGCAGGTCGAGCCGGGTGCCCAGGGCGTAGGGCTCGGCATCGACGAAGGCCAGGCCGCCCTCGGACAGCACCACGTCGCGGGTGGCGCCGCTGTCGTGCAGGAGATTCCAGGTGAAGGCCTGGCCGAGCAGGTCGAGGCGCTTGTTCACCAGGCGCAGGCAGGCGGTGACGGCGCGGTCGCGCTCGTCCAGATTGCGCAGCAGGTGACGGGATTCGAATTCCAGCTGATGCAGTTCGCTCAGGAGTGCGAACAGCGGCGCGGTCTCGCCGGGGACCCCGTCGGCAGGGCTGATTTGCAGTGCGATACGGTCGGTGATGCGATAGTATTCCCGCCGTTCACGCGCGTCTGGGGTGGTCATGTCGGGCCGCTCCGTGGGTGATGGCCCCGAGTGTAGCCGGCGAGCCGGCACGGTGTCGCCGTCCAACCCGCAGGGCGCCTACGTCTTTCCGCCGTGCAAGCGAGCCTATGTTCAGACCCCTGCCGATCTACCTTGGCCTGCGTTACGTCCGCGCCAAGCGCCGCAACCATTTCGTCTCCTTCATCTCGCTCACCTCCATGATCGGCCTGGCCCTCGGCGTGGTCGTCATGATCGTGGTGCTGTCGGTCATGAACGGCTTCGATCGCGAGATGCGCGATCGCGTCCTCGGCATGATTCCCCATGCCACGGTGGAGTCCTACCAGCCGGTGCCCGACTGGCGTAGCGTGCGCGAATTGGCGCTGCAGAACAGCCAGGTGGCCGCGGTGGCGCCCTTCACCCAGTTGCAGGGCATGCTGGCCCACGACAAGGCGGTGCAGACGGTGTTGCTCAACGCCATCGATCCGGCCGAGGAGCCCAAGGTCTCGATCATCCCCAGCTTCATGCGCGAGGGCCGGCTCGACGACCTCAAGCCGGGCGAATTTGGCATCATCATCGGTTCCCTGGCCGCCGAGAAACTGGGCGTGAAGGTTGGCGACAAGCTCACCTACATCGCCCCGGAAGTGGCCGTGACCCCTGCCGGCATGTTTCCGCGCATGAAGAGATTCACCGTGGTGGGCATCTTCAGCGTCGGCGCCGGCGAGCTGGACGGCTCGGTGGGCCTGATCGACATCGAGGACGCCGCGCGACTGCAACGCTGGCCGGCGAACGCGGTGCAGGGTGTGCGCCTCAAGCTGCACGACCTGTTCCAGGCGCCCGACGTGTCCTGGAACATCGCTCGCCAGTTGCCGGGCAACGACTGGTACGCCCGCGACTGGACCCGCACCCACGGCAATCTCTACCAGGCCATCGGCATGGAGAAGACCATGATCGGCCTGCTGCTGCTGCTGATCGTCGCCGTGGCCGCCTTCAACATCGTCTCCACCCTGGTGATGGTGGTGACCGACAAGAAATCCGACATCGCCATCCTGCGCACCCTGGGCGCCACGCCCCGGCAGATCATGGCGGTGTTCATGGTCCAGGGGACCTTCATCGGCGTCATCGGCACCGCCATCGGCTGCCTGCTGGGCGTGCTCGCCGCGCTCAACGTCAGTGCCGCCCTGGCCTGGGTGCAGCGGGTCACCGGGCACCAGTTCCTCAACGCCGAGGTGTATTTCATCGACTACCTGCCGGCGCAGCTGCAGCTGCACGACGTCCTGCTGGTCTGCGGCGCGTCCTTCGCCCTGAGCTTCCTGGCCACGCTCTATCCCTCCTGGAGCGCCGCCCGTACCCAACCCGCCGAGGCCCTGCGTTATGAATGATCGAGCCGTTTTGCGTTGCCAGGACCTGGGCAAGCGCTACGAGGAAGGCCCCCAGACTGTCGAGGTGCTGAGCAACGTCCAGCTGACCCTGCAACCGGGCGAGCGGGTGTCCATCGTCGGCAGTTCGGGGTCGGGCAAGACCACCCTGCTGAACCTGCTCGGCGGCCTGGATACCCCCAGCAGCGGCAGTGTCTGGCTCGACGGCGAAGAGCTGTCGGCGCTGAACGAGAAGGCCCGCGGCCTCTTGCGCAATCGCGCCATGGGCTTCGTCTACCAGTTCCACCACCTGCTGCCCGAATTCAGCGCCCTGGAGAACGTCTGCATGCCGCTGCTGATCGGCAAGGCCTCCATCGGCGAAGCCCGCGAGCGCGCCGCCAAGCTGCTGGAGCGGGTCGGTCTCGGTCATCGCCTGGGCCACAAGCCGGCCGAGCTGTCCGGCGGCGAGCGCCAGCGGGTGGCCATCGCCCGGGCGCTGGTCAACCAGCCCAAGCTGGTGCTGCTCGACGAACCCACCGGCAACCTCGACCAGCACACCGCCCACGGCATCCAGGACCTGATGCTGGAGCTGTCCACCTCGCTGCGCACGGCCTTCCTGGTGGTGACCCACGACCAGGTGCTGGCCGGCCAGATGGACCGGATGCTGCGTCTGGACGAAGGCCATCTGGTCGACGCCACGCCGGCCCGGCAGGTCTGAGGTCGCCATGTTCAGACCGCTTTCGCTGTTCATCGGCCTGAGATACACCCGCGCCAAGCGGCGCAAGTCGTTCATCTCCTTCTTCTCGCTGGTCTCCATGTTCGGCCTGGCGCTGGGCGTGCTGGCCATGATCCTGGTGCTGTCGGTGATGAACGGCTTCCAGGAAGAAATGCGCGGCCGCATCCTCGGCATGGTGCCTCATGCCTTCATCAGCGCGGCCCAGCCGCTGGACGACTGGCGGCCGCTGGCGGCCAAGGCCGAGCAGCAGCCCCATGTGCTGGCGGCGGTGCCCTATACCCAGTTGCAGGGCATGCTCTCGGTACGGGGCCGCATGCAGCCGCTGCTGGTCGACGGCATAGATCCGGCCCAGGAAAAGCGCGTGTCCATCGTCGGCGAGCGCATGACCCAGGGCAGTCTCGACGCCCTCAAGCCGGGCGAGTTCGGCATCGTGCTGGGCGAGATCGCCGCGCGACGCTTCCAGCTGGAGCCGGGCAGCCAGGTCACGGTGATCATCCCCGAGGTCGGGGCCACCGGCAGCATCACCCCGCGGCTGCGGCGCTTCACCGTGGTCGGTACCTTCAAGGTCGGCGCCGAGCTGGATGCCTCCCTGGCCCTGATCAACGTCGCCGATGCCGCCCCGCTCAAGGGCTGGCAGCCGGGCCAGGTGGAAAGCATCCGCCTGGCGCTGGACGATCTGTTCCAGGCGCCGCGCATCTCCCGTGAGGTGGCCAAGGCCCTCGGCGACGGCTACCAGGCGCGTGACTGGACGATCTCCCAGGGCAGTCTGTTCCAGGCGATGCAGATGGAAAAGACCATGATCGGCCTGCTGCTGCTGCTGATCGTCGCCGTGGCTGCCTTCAACATCATCGCCACGCTCATCATGGTGGTGGCCGACAAGAAGGCCGATATCGCCATCCTGCGCACCCTGGGCGCCACGCCCGGGCAGATCATGGCGGTGTTCATGGTGCAGGGCACGGTGATCGGCCTGGTCGGTACCCTGATCGGCGGCGTGCTGGGCGTCATCGCGGCACTCAACGTCAGCAGCTGGATCGCTGCCCTGGAGCGCCTGGTCGGCCACAAGCTGTTTGGCGGTGACATGTACTTCATCAGCAACCTGCCGTCGCGGCTGGAGTTGGAAGACGTGGTGCTGATCGCCGTCGCCGCCCTGAGCATGAGTTTCCTGGCGACCCTCTATCCCGCCTGGCGCGCCTCGCGCACCTCACCGGCCGAAGCCCTGCGCTACGACTGACCTCCCGCCGGGCCAGGTGGCGCCATGCCCCTGGCTCCGCGGCGTCCAAACTGCTCTAATCCGCGCTTCCGAAGCCCTTTCGGCTCTCCAAGGATGGAGTCCTGATGCGCGCCGCTCTGCTGTCCTTCGCCCTCGGCGTGCTGCTCCTGCGCGCCTTCGCCACGCTGCCGTCGCTATCCCTGCTGGCAGCGCTCGCGGCGGCGGCCCTGGTGCTGCTGTTCACCCGCTTCCTGGCGCTCGGTGCCTTTGGGCTGGGCCTGGCCTGGGCGCTGCTCAATGGCCACTGGGCACTGGACGATCGCCTGGGTCCGGCGCTGGAGCAGCGGGTGCTGTGGGTCGACGGCCAGGTCAGCGGTCTGCCGGTCGTGGACGCCGACTCGGTGGGCTTCGTGCTCGCCGGAGCGACCAGCCGCCGTAACCTGAAACTGCCGGCGCGGATCCGCCTGAGCTGGCACGGAGGGCCGCGCCCGCTGGCCGGCGAACGCTGGCGCCTGGCCGTGGAATTGCGCGGCCCCGCAGGTCTGGTCAACCCCCTCGGTCAGGATCGCGAAGCCTGGTTGCTGGCCCAGGGCATAGGCGCCACGGGCAGCGTCAAGGATGGCCAGCGCCTGGCCGCCGCCAGTGGCCTGGCGACCTGGCGCGACGGCATCCGGCAATACCTGCAGACGCGGGATCCAGCCGGGCAGGGCGGCCTGCTCGCCGCCCTGGTGGTGGGCGACGGCTCGGGTATCACCGATGCCCAGTGGCAACTGTTCCAGGACACCGGCACCGTGCACCTGATGGTGATCTCCGGGCAGCACATCGGCCTGATCGCCCTGGGCGTCTATGCCGGGGTGGTCCTCCTGGCGCGCCGTGGTCTCTGGCCGCGTCAACTGCCCTGGCGCCTGTCCGCGGCGGTGCTGACGATCGCCACCGCGCTGGGCTACGGACTACTGGCCGGCTTCGAGGTGCCGGTGCAGCGGGCCTGCGTCATGGTCACCCTGGGCCTGCTCTGGCAGCTCGGGCGCCAGCAGGTGCGGCTGGCGGACGCCGTCCTGCTGGCCCTGGTCCTGGTGCTGGCTGCCAATCCGCTGGTCAGTCTGCTGCCCGGGTTCTGGCTGTCCTTCGGCGCCGTACTGTTGCTGCTGTGGAGCTTTGCCGGCCGCCTGGGCCGACTGCCCTGGTGGCTCACCCTCGGGCGCGCCCAGTGGTGCATGGCCGTGGGCCTGGCGCCGCTGCTCCTGGCGCTGGGCCTGCCCCTGAGTCCGAGCGGCCCGCTGGCCAATGCCCTGGCCGTGCCACTGATGGACCTGGCCATCGTGCCCCTGGCGCTGGCGGGGACCCTGCTGTCCCTGCTCTGGTCGCCGCTGGGGACTCCGGCCTTGCTGCTGGCGGGTGGCCTGCTGCAGGGACTGCTCTGGCTGCTGAGCGGATTGGCGCACCTGGCTGCGGCCTGGCAGCCGGTCCTCGCGCCCGCCTGGGCGCTGTGGCTGGCGGGGCTGGGAGCACTGCTGGCGCTACTGCCCGCGGGTGTGCCGCTACGAGGGTTCGGCGCGCTGCTGATGCTGCCGGGGCTGTTTCCCCCACCGCCGGTACCTGCGGAGGGGCTGGCGCGGATCACCGTGCTGGACGTGGGGCAGGGTCTGGCGGTGCTGGTGCGCACCCGCGACCATGCGCTGCTCTACGACGCCGGTCCGCGCCAGGGCAGCTATGACAGCGGCGCCCGGGTCGTGCTGCCCAACCTGAAGGCCGTCGGCATCGGCGCCCTGGATGTCATGCTGCTCAGTCATGCCGATGCCGACCACGCCGGCGGTGCGCCGGCCGTGGCCAGGGGACTGCCGCCAGGGCAGGTACTCAGCGGCGAGGCCGGTCGACTCACGCCGGAATTGCACGCGCGGGACTGCACGGACGGCGCCGAGTGGCGCTGGAACGAGGTCGTCTTCACCACCTGGTGGCACCCCGCTGCGGATTCCAACGCCTCGTCCTGCGTGCTCAGCGTCGCGGCGAGGGGCGAGCGCCTGCTGCTGACCGGCGACATCGATGCCCGCCGTGAAGCGGAGCTGGCGGCCAGCGGGGTGCCGCTGACGGCGGAGTGGCTGGTCGCTCCGCACCACGGCAGTCGCAGCGGCTCCAGCGCCGCCTTCATCGATGCCGTCCAGCCGCGTGGCGTACTGATCTCCCGGGGGCTGAACAATCGCTATGGCCATCCCCATCCCCAGGTACTGGCGCGCTATCGCGAGCGCGGCGTGCTGCCCTACGACACCGCCGCGCTGGGCGCCCTCAGCTGGACCCTCGGTCGTTGGGAGGCGCCACGCGGGCGGCGCCAGGAACGCCATTGGTGGCTAGCACCGCCACCGACACCTTGAGGCGTTCGTGCTAGAGTGGCCGCATTTTGCGGCAGGGGTAACGGTCTCGTGTTCGAAATGGTCAAAGCTGGCGGCTGGATGATGCTGCCGATCATCCTCAGTTCCATCCTGGCCACGGCCATCATCGCCGAGCGGTTGTGGACCCTGAGACGCAGCCGGGTCGCACCGCCGACACTGCTCGCCCAGGTCTGGCGCTGGATCCAGGACAAGCAGCTCAATGCCGAGCGGCTGCGCGAATTGCGCGCCGGATCGCCCTTGGGCGACATCCTCGCCGCGGGCCTGACCAACTCCCGTCATGGCCGCGACATCATGAAGGAAGCCATCGAGGAAGCCGGCAGTCGCGTGGTGCACGACCTCGAACGCTATCTCAACACCCTTGGCAGCATCGCCGCCCTGGCACCCCTGATGGGCCTGCTCGGCACGGTGTTCGGCATGATCGACATCTTCAGCGCCTTCATGAACGACGGCATGGCCAATGCGCCCATCCTCGCCGGCGGCATCTCCAAGGCGCTGGTCACCACCGCCACCGGCCTGCTGGTGGCGATTCCCGCGGTGTTCTTCCATCGCTACCTGCTGCGCCGGGTCGATGAGCTGGTGGTCGGGATGGAGCAGGAAGCGGTCAAGCTGGTGGACATCCTCCACGGCGATCGCGAGGTGGACGTCCGCGAAGGGGCTCCGGCGTGAAATTCCGTCGCCGCGCCGGGGGCGCTGCCCGCGAAGAGGTCTATATCAACCTGGCCTCCTTCATCGACGTCATCTTCGTCCTGCTGCTGTTCTTCGTGGTGACCGCGACCTTCAGCAAGCCCAGCCAGCTGAAGATCGAACTGCCCGAGGCCGACAGCGCCGCGGCGGCCGCCAACCAGGCCAAGACCCTGGAAATCAGCATCACCGCCGAAGGCCAGATGGCGCTCAACGGCCAGACCCTGGCGCGCAACGACCTGACCGGCCTGACCACCGCGCTGCAGCGTGAATCCGGCGGCGACAACAGCCTGCCGCTGGTGATCACCGCCGATGGCCGCGCCACCCACCAGTCGGTGGTCCTGGCCATGGATGCCGCCGGCAAGCTGGGCTTCAGCCAGTTGCGCATCACCACCCTCGAGGCCCAGGCGAAACGGCCGTGAGCCTGGGCGAGCGCCTGGTGCGCGCCTGGTACCAGGGGCATCCGGCCCTGGGCCTGCTGACGCCACTCGAAGCCCTCTATCGCCAGATCGCCCGGCGCAAGCGCCAGCGTTTCCTGGCGGGGCAGGGCAGCATCCATCGCGCGCCGGTGCCGGTCATCGTGGTGGGCAATCTCACCGTCGGCGGTACCGGCAAGACGCCCATGATCCTCTGGCTGATCGGCCATCTGCGCGCGCGTGGGCTGAGAGTCGGGGTGGTCAGCCGGGGCTATGGCGCCACGCCGCCGAGCCTGCCCTGGCGGGTGCGGGGCACCGACAGTGCCGCCGTCGCCGGCGACGAGCCGCTGCTGATCGTGCAGCGCACCGGGGTGGCCCTGGTCACGGATCCCGATCGTGGCCGCGCGGTCGAACGATTGCTCGCTGAGGAAACTCTCGATGTCATCCTCAGCGACGACGGCCTGCAGCACTATCGGCTGGCCCGCGACCTGGAACTGGTGATGGTCGATGCGGCGCGCGGCTTCGGCAACGGTCGCTGCCTGCCGGCCGGGCCGCTGCGCGAACCCCTGGAGCGCCTGGCCGAGGTGGATGCCGTGATCCACAATGGCGCCGCCGTTGATCCTGCCGACGGCTACGGCCTGACCCTGCAGCCCAGCGCCCTGGTCAATCTGCGCAGCGGCGAGACGCGATCGCTGGATTTCTTTCCGCCGGGGCAGCGCCTGCACGCCCTGGCCGGCATCGGCAACCCCGGCCGTTTCTTCGCCACCCTCGAAGGACTACACTGGCAGCCGTTGCCCCATGCCTTCGCCGATCACGCCACCTACAGCGCGGCAGAGCTGGCCTTCACGCCGGCGCTGCCGCTGGTGATGACCGAGAAGGACGCGGTCAAGTGCCGCTCCTTCGCCGCCGCCGACTGGTGGTACCTGGCGGTGGACGCCCAGCCCTCGGCCGCCTTCGTCGCCTGGCTGGATGGGCGTCTCGAGCGCCTCCTGCCCGAACACTCTCACTGACGGAATCTTCGCCCATGGATCTCAAGCTGCTGGACATCCTCGCCTGCCCCCTGACCAAGAGCCCGCTGATCTTGAGCGACGACAAGACCGAGCTCATCAGCAAGGCCGCCGGCCTGGCCTTCCCGATTCGCGACGGCATCCCGGTGATGCTGGAAAGCGAGGCGCGCATCATCACCACGGACGAGCGTCTGGACAAATGAGCCCCGCCTTCACCGTCGTCATCCCGGCGCGGCTCGCCAGCACCCGACTGCCCAACAAGCCGCTGCTCGACATCGCCGGCAAGCCGATGATCCAGCACGTCTGGGAGCAGGCCCGGCGCAGTGGCGCCGAGCAGGTGGTGGTGGCGACCGACCACGACGACATCCTGCGTGCCTGCGAAGGCTTTGGCGCCCGGGTCCTGCTGACCCGTGCCGACCATGCCTCGGGCACCGATCGCCTGGCCGAGGTGGCCGAGCTGCTCGGCCTGGCCGATGACGCCCTGGTGGTCAACGTCCAGGGTGACGAGCCGCTGATTCCGCCCGCGGTGATCGACCAGGTGGCGGGCAATCTCGCCGCCCATCCCGAAGCCGGGGTGGCCACCCTGGCCGAGCCGATCGCGGACGTCGACAGCCTGTTCAATCCCAATGTGGTCAAGGTGAGCACCGACCTGAACGGCCTGGCGCTGACCTTCAGCCGGGCGCCGCTGCCCTGGGCGCGCAATGCCTTCGCCGCTGATCGCGCGCAGCTGCCCCAGGGCTATCCCTATCGCCGCCACATCGGCATCTATGCCTATCGCGCCGGCTTTCTCGCCGATTTCGTCAGCTGGGGTCCCTGCGCCCTGGAAGAGACCGAAGCCCTGGAACAACTGCGTGCGCTCTGGCACGGCGTGCGTATCCACGTCGCCGATGCCCTGGAAGCGCCCCAGGCCGGCGTGGATACCCGGGAAGACCTCGAGCGCGTCAGACGCCTGCTGGGAGCCTAGATGACCCTGCGCATCCTGTTCGTCTGCATGGGCAACATCTGCCGCTCGCCCACCGCCGAAGGCATCCTCAGGGCCAAGCTGGACGCCGCCGGTCTTGCCGATGCGGTGGAGCTGGACTCCGCCGGCACCGGCGACTGGCATGTCGGCAAGGCGCCGGATTCCCGTGCCATCCAGGCTGCGGCGGGTCGCGGCTATGCCATCGGCGACCTGCGCGCGCGCCAGGTCGCCGAAGACGATTTCCAGCGTTTCGACCTGATCCTGGCCATGGACCAGGACAACCTCGCCTGGCTGGAACAGCTGCGCCCAGATGAGGGCGCCGTGCCCGAACTCTTCCTGGCGCGCCAGGGCCTGGCGGTGGACGAAGTGCCCGATCCCTACTATGGCGGCGCAGCCGGCTTCGAGCGGGTCCTCGACCTGCTGGAAAGCGCCTGCGATGGCCTGGTCGCCGAGGTGGCTGCCCGTCATGGTCGCTGAGCTGCAACAGCAGGTCCCGCTGCAAGGCCTCAACACCTTCGGCCTGGTGGCGCACGCCGACCGCTATCTGGAAGCCGCCAGCGACGCCGAGGTCCGCGCGGCCCTGGAGCTGGCCCGGCAACTGGGCGTGCCCCTGCGGGTGCTGGGCGGCGGCAGCAACCTGGTCCTGCCCGAACGGGTCGAGGGCCTGGTGCTGCGGCTGACCGCGCGCGGCATCCGTCTCCTGGCGGAGGAGGGCGATGCCCTGCTGGTGGAAGCCGAAGCCGGCGAGCCCTGGCATCCCTTCGTCCTGGCCACCTTGGCCAATGGCTGGTACGGCCTGGAAAATCTCAGCCTGATCCCCGGCACCGTTGGTGCCTCGCCGATCCAGAACATCGGCGCCTATGGCGTCGAATTGAAGGACAGATGCGCCGGGGTGACGGCGCTCGACCGCCACAGTGGCGAGCTCCATGACCTCATCCCGGCCGACTGCGCCTTCGCCTACCGCGAGAGTCGCTTCAAGGCCGAGGCCGGGCGCTGGATCGTGCTGCGGGTGCGCTTCCAGCTCAGTCGTAAGCCGCAGCTGATGCTGGACTACGGTCCGGTGCGCCAGGCGCTCACCGAGGCGGGCGTCACGCAGCCGACTCCCGAAGACGTCAGCGCAGCCATCTGCAGCATCCGCCAGAGCAAGCTGCCCGACCCGGCGGTGCTGGGCAATGCCGGCAGCTTCTTCAAGAATCCGGTGGTGACCGCTGGCGAGGCCGCGGCGCTGCATGAGCGCTATCCGAGCCTGCCGACCTATCCGCAGGCCGATGGCAGCGTCAAGCTGGCCGCCGGCTGGCTGATCGATCAGGCCGGCTGGCGCGGACATCGCGATGGCGCCGTGGGCGTGCATGCCGCCCAGGCGCTGGTGCTGGTCAACTTCGGTGGCGCCCGCAGTCGCGACGTCCTGGCTCTGGCCGAGCGCATCCGCGCCTCGGTGCACGAGCGCTTCGGCGTGACGCTGGAGATGGAGCCGGGAAGCCTGACGTGACCGATGACGCCCCCGATGCCCAGCGCCGCCGCCTGCTGATCGCCGCCACCTCCGCCGTCGGCGGCCTGGGACTGGTGGCGGGCAGCGTGCCCTTCGTCTGCGCCCTGCGGCCCAGTCGTTCGGCGGCGGTGGCGGCGGCGCCGGTCGAGGTGGACCTCAAGGCCTTGCGCGAAGGCGAGCAACTCACCGTACAGTGGCGCGGCCAGCCGGTGTGCGTCCTGCGCCGCAGCGCGGCGGACCAGGCGCGGCTCCTGGCCGGCGAGGCGGGGCTGGCCGACCCGGACTCCCGGGAATCCAGCCAGCCACCCTATGTCGATCCGCACCTGAGATCGCGGCGACCGGACATCTTCGTCGTCACCGCGATCTGCACCCACCTGGGCTGCATTCCCTCCCTGGCGCCAGGCGCGGCGGATCGGGACGGGGGCTATCTCTGTCCCTGCCATGGCTCCCACTTCGACCTGGCCGGCCGGGTCTATCGCGACCAGCCGGCGCCGCTGAATCTGGCCGTGCCACCCCATCATTTTCGTGGTGACACCCTGCTGGTGATCGGCAGCGACGGGGAGGGGGCGGCATGAGCAACGACGAGCCCGGCTGGCTGGAGCGACGACTGCCGATCGGCGCCTTCTGGCGGCGGCATATCGGCGACTACCGGGTGCCGCGCAATCTCAACGTCTTCTACCTGTTCGGCTCGCTGCTGATCTTCATCCTGGCACTGCAGGTGCTGACGGGGCTCTGGCTGCTGTTCGGCTATGAACCCACCGTGAAGGGCGCCTTCGCCTCGGTCCAACTGTTCATGCGCGAGGTGCCCTTCGGCTGGCTGATCCGCCACCTGCACGCGGTGGGCGCCTCGGCGCTGTTCGTCTGCCTCTATCTGCACCTGCTGCGCGGCCTGCTCTATGGCTCCTATCGCGCGCCGCGTGAGCTGGTCTGGAGCTTTGGCGTGCTGCTCTATGTGCTGCTGCTGGCCCAGGCCTTCTTTGGCTATCTGCTGCCCTGGGGGCAACTCTCCTACTGGGGCGCCCAGGTGTCCCTGAGCGCGGTCGAGGCGCTGCCCCTGGTAGGCCCGAGCCTGGCCGATCTGCTGCGCGGCGGGGTGGTGCTGTCCGACGCCACCCTGCGGCGCTTCCAGGCCCTGCATGTGGTTGGGCTGCCGCTGCTGATCCTCGCGCTGGTGAGCCTGCACGTCGTCGCCCTGCGCCAGACCGGCTCGAACAACCCCGAGGGCGACGAGCGCGATGTCCGAGGTGCAGCCGGGGTGCCTTTCCACCCCTATCTGACGCTCAAGGACCTCTGTGGTCTGGCAGTCTTCCTGCTGGTGTTTCTCGCCGTGGTACTGCTGGCGCCGGACCTGGGCGGGCTGGTGCTGGAACCGGCCAACCAGCAGCCGGCCGATCCGCTGGTGACCCCCGCGCACATCGCCCCGCCCTGGTACCTGGCGCCCTTCTATGCGCTGCTGCGGGCGGTGCCGAGCAAGGCCGGCGGTCTCGGCCTGGCGGCCCTGGCCATCGCCCTGCTGTTCGTGCTGCCCTGGCTGGATCGCAGCGCGGTCCGCTCGGTCCGGCACAAGGCCTGGCCGGCGCGGCTGGGGCTGTACCTGGCCTGTCTGGCGTTTGTCGCCCTGGGCGTGCTGGGCGTGGTCGCGCTGACCGACCAGCGCCTGTGGCTGGCGCGCCTGGCCGCGGGTGTCTATTTCATCGGCCTGCTGGGCATGCCCTGGTACAGCAGGCTGGGTCGTCCGCGTGCGCCAGCGGAGTCCCGGTCATGAGTCGCGTCCTGCTGCTGGGCCTGCTTTTGCTGTGCAGTGGTCTGGCCATCGGCGCCGCAGGCGATCCCCGGGCGGGAGCCATCAGCTTCGGTCGCTATTGCCTGGCCTGTCATGGCCAGGAGTACCAGCGCTTCGACCGGGTCGCCGCCGATCTGCACCTGGACCTCGCCAGCTGGGCGCCCGGACGCACCGCCAGCGCGCCCATGCTCGGCCTGCTCAAGCCCGAGGATGCCCGGCGTGCCTTTGGCAGCGTGCCGCCGGACCTCACCCTGATCGCCGCGGTGCGCGGCGAGGCCTGGTTGCGTGCCTTCCTGCAGGAATTCTATGTGGCGCCCGGGCGGCCGCTCGGGGTCGACAACCTCAGGGCGCCCGGCACCCGCATGCCCGATGTCCTGGCCGCCCTGCGCGGCCGCCAGGTGCGCGATTGCAGCGCGGGGCGTTGCGTGCTGCGTCTGGAGCCGGGCAGTGGCGCCCAGACCCCCGAGCAGTTCGCCCGTACCGTCGACGATCTGGTCGCCTACCTGAGCTATTCGGCCGCGCCGGAGCGTCGCCTGGCCTGGCGCCTGGCGCCCTGGGTACTGGGTTACCTGGTGCTGTTCGCCGTCCTGGCGTTCTGGCTCAAGCGCGAATTCTGGCGGCGATTGCCCGACAGTGAGCGATGAGGCTAGGTCTCGGGCGGCAAGGTGCGAGATAATCCCGCCTTTGCAGCTTCGCCCCCAACGGGGGAGGGACCCATGGGCGCCATAACCCGCCTGACCTGTTTCCATGATCCCGAGGATCACTACAGCCACCGGATCCGTCTGATCCTGGCGGAAAAGAACGTCGAGTGCGAGCTGATCGCCGTGCGCCGTGGCGAATGCCCGCGGCAGCTGGCCGAGCACAATCCCTATGGCACCGTGCCGACGCTGATGGATCGCGACCTGGTGCTCTATGGCACCGAAGTACTCATGGAGTACCTCGAGGAGCGCTATCCGCATCCGCCGCTGTTGCCGGGCTATCCGGTCACCCGCGGTCAGTCGCGGCTGCTGATGCACCGCATCGGGCGCGACTGGTGCACCCTGGTGGACGCCATCCTGCAGGCGGCGCCGGGCGCCGATCTCGCTGCCGCGCGCAAGGAGCTGCGCGAGAGCCTGACCGGCGTGGCGCCGATCTTTGCGGAAAAACCCTTTTTCCTGAGCGACGACTTTTCCCTGGTGGACTGTTGCCTGCTCCCCCTCCTGTGGCGACTGCCGCGCCTGGGCATCGAATTGCCCCGGGCCGCCAAGCCGCTGCAGGACTACATGGATCGCATGTTCGCGCGCGACAGTTTCCGATCCAGCCTTTCGGTCACCGAGCGTGAGATGCGCTAGAGGAGAACCCCATGAATTCCAGTCGCCCCTACCTGGTCCGCGCGCTCTACGAGTGGATCGTGGACAACGACTGCACGCCCCATCTGCTGGTCAATGCCGACTACGCTGAGGTGCGCGTGCCGCCGGGCTATGCCAACGATGGCCAGATCGTGCTGAACGCCTCGCCCAGTGCCGTGCGTGACCTGCACATGGACAACGAGGCCGTGAGCTTCAACGGTCGCTTCGGTGGCGTGGCCTACAACCTCTATGTCCCGATCGGCGCCATCCTGGCCATCTATGCCCGCGAGAACGGCCAGGGCATGGTCTTCGACAGCGAGCCCACCCCGCCGGATGACCAGGGTCCCGACAACGGCGGCAGCAAGCCCGAGGCGCCCAAGCCGGCCCCGGCGCGGCCGAGTCTGAAAGTGGTCAAGTGAGCCTGACGGCCTGCCGCTGAATCTCTCTGCGGCAGGC
Organism: Pseudomonas sp. SHLD1; assembly: GCF_028640935.1. Classification (NCBI taxonomy): domain Bacteria; kingdom Pseudomonadati; phylum Pseudomonadota; class Gammaproteobacteria; order Pseudomonadales; family Pseudomonadaceae; genus Pseudomonas; species Pseudomonas sp. SHLD1. Next base: position 474,796 of record NZ_JAQZAD010000023.1, on the reverse strand, counting down.
AAGAAAAAGCCCCTGTCGGCGCTGCCGGCAGGGGCTTTTTTCGTAAGCCAGGTGAACTCAGCGCTTGAGCGAGGCCGGCAGGTGCGGCTGGATCTGCGTCAGCAGGCCACGGAAGCACTTGGGGTTGCCGGCGACGATGTGGCCCTTCTCGAGGAAGTCGTGGCCGCCATTGAAGTCGCCGATCAGGCCACCGGCTTCCTGGACCAGCAGGGCGCCTGCGGCCATGTCCCACTCCGACAGCCCCATTTCCCAGAAGGCGTCGAAACGACCGGCGGCGACATAGGCCAGGTCCAGCGCGGCGGAGCCGGCGCGGCGGATGCCGGCGGTCTGGCCGATCAGGCTGCGGAACATGCCCAGATAGTTGTCCAGGTGGTCGACGTCATTGGCGCGGAAGGGGAAGCCGGTACCCAGCAGGGCGCCTTCCAGGCTGCGCCGATTGGTGACGCGGATGCGCCGGCCGTTCAGGGCGGCGCCGCGGCCACGGCTGGCGGTGAATTCTTCCTGGCGCACCGGATCCAGGACCACGGCGTGTTCCAGGCGGCCCTTGTACTTGCAGGCGATGCTGACCGAGAAGTGCGGGACGCCACGGAGGAAGTTGGTGGTGCCGTCCAGCGGGTCGACGACCCAGACGTAGTCGGCGCCTTCGCCTTCGCCCGCCAGGTAGCCGGATTCCTCACCGTAGAAACCATGGGTGGGGTAGGCCTTGCGCAGGGTGGCGAGGATGGTCTGCTCGGCGGCCCGGTCGACTTCGGAAACGAAGTCGTTGGCGCCTTTTTCGTCGACGGCGATCACGTCCAGGCGCTCAATCGAACGGAAAATCAGTTCACCGGCGCTGCGGGCCGCGCGCAGTGCGATGTTCAGCATGGGCTGCATGGATAAATCACCTGGGTTGTATAAGGAAAGCCGGCAATGATAGCAGACTTCGCGGCGCTGGAAGGGGTATTCGTGGCCAGCGGGCGCCTGTGGGCGTAGTATACGGCGCCGATTTCCCGCGTCCGTTCGAGGATAGCCACGTGCTGCACAACATCCGCGTCGTTCTGGTCAATACCAGCCATCCCGGCAACATCGGCGGTGCCGCCCGGGCAATGAAGAACATGGGCCTGTCGCGCCTCTATCTGGTCGATCCCGAGGACTTTCCCAGTGGCGAGGCCAATGCCCGCGCCTCCGGGGCCAATGACGTGCTCGACGCCGCCATTGTGGTCGACACCCTGGAAGAGGCCCTGACCGGCTGCAGCCTGGTGCTCGGCACCAGCGCCCGCGATCGGCGCATCCCCTGGCCGCTGCTCGATCCGCGGGAATGCGCCACCACCTCCCTGGCCCAGGTGGAGCAGGGCGGCGAGGTGGCCCTGGTATTCGGGCGCGAATACGCCGGCCTGACCAACGAAGAGTTGCAGCGCTGCCACTACCACGTGCACATCCCCTCGGATCCGGCGTTCGGCTCGCTCAACCTCGCCGCGGCGGTCCAGGTGCTGGTGTACGAGGTGCGCATGGCCTGGCTGGCGGCGCAGAACCAGCCGACCAAGATGAACAAGGTCGAGGCCACCGCCATGCTCAACACCCAGCCGGTGACGGTGGAAGAGCTGGAGCTCTATTACGAGCACCTGGAGCAGACCCTGGTGGAGATCGGCTTCCTCGATCCGGCCAAGCCGCGCCACCTGATGAGTCGCCTGCGCCGCCTCTATGGGCGCGCCGGCATCAGCAAGCTGGAGATGAACATCCTGCGTGGCATCCTGACCGAAACCCAGAAGGCCGCCCGCGGCGAATCCCACCCGCGGACTATCCCTCCGATAGATAATGCCTGAGTGATTTGGTGGGTTTTATAGTTGACCTTTTTTGTCGGGAATCCGATAATCAGGTCATCCGATGCAACCCGCTCGAGTTCGTCATGAGACTGACCACCAAAGGCCGCTATGCCGTAACCGCCATGCTCGACCTGGCGCTGCACGCCCAGCGGGGCCCGGTGTCGCTGGCCGACATTTCCGAGCGGCAGGGCATTTCGCTGTCCTATCTGGAGCAGCTGTTTGCCCGGCTGCGCCGTGGCGCGCTGGTCAACAGCGTACGCGGTCCCGGCGGCGGTTATCAGCTGGCGCGCGACATGGGCGGTATCCATGTGGCCCAGGTGATCGATGCCGTCAACGAATCCGTGGATGCCACCCGCTGCCAGGGCGGTGGGGGCTGTCACCAGGGTGATACCTGCCTGACTCACCACCTCTGGTGCGACCTGAGCGATCAGATCCACACCTTTTTGAGTGGCATTACCCTGGCCGACCTGGTCGCCCGCAACGAGATCCAGCAGGTGGCCAAGCGTCAGGACACCAAGGCCTGTGCCAGCAAGCAATCGCCCTTAGCGGTCGAAAAAATCGAAGCGTCCACCATCGACTGAGCAGAGACGCCCGTCTGATTAGGAGTAACCGATGAAATTGCCGATCTACCTAGACTATTCCGCCACCACGCCCGTCGATCCGCGCGTCGCTCAGAAGATGAGCGAGTGCCTGCTGGTGGACGGCAACTTTGGCAACCCCGCATCGCGCTCCCACCTGTTCGGCTGGAAGGCCGAGGAAGCCGTGGAAAACGCCCGTCGTCAGGTGGCCGAACTGGTCAACGCCGACCCGCGCGAGATCGTCTGGACCTCCGGTGCCACCGAGTCCGACAACCTGGCCATCAAGGGCGCCGCGCACTTCTACCAGAACAAGGGCAAGCACCTGATCACCTCCAAGATCGAGCACAAGGCGGTGTTGGACACCACTCGCCAGCTCGAGCGTGAAGGCTTCGAGGTCACCTATCTCGAGCCGGGCGAAGACGGCCTGATCACCCCCGAGATGATCGAGGCGGCCCTGCGTGAAGACACCACCCTGGTGTCCATCATGCACGTCAACAACGAAATCGGTACCGTCAACGACATCGCCGCCATCGGCGAGCTGACCCGCTCCCGTGGCGTGCTCTTTCACGTCGACGCCGCCCAGTCCACCGGCAAGGTCGAGATCGACCTGGAAAAGCTCAAGGTCGACATGATGTCCTTCTCGGCCCACAAGACCTACGGCCCCAAGGGCATTGGCGCCCTCTACGTCCGTCGCAAGCCGCGCGTGCGTATCGAGGCCCAGACCCACGGCGGTGGCCATGAGCGTGGCATGCGTTCGGGCACCCTGGCGACCCACCAGATCGTCGGCATGGGCGAAGCCTTCCGCATCGCCAAGGAAGAGATGGTCCAGGAAAATGTCCGCATCAAGGCCCTGAGCGATCGCTTCTACCGGCAGTTCGAAGGCCTGGAAGAGGTCTACCTGAACGGCAGCCTGCTCCATCGCGTGCCGCACAACCTGAACCTGAGCTTCAACTACGTCGAAGGCGAGTCGCTGATCATGGCGCTCAAGGACCTGGCGGTCTCGTCCGGTTCGGCCTGTACCTCGGCGTCTCTGGAGCCGTCCTACGTCCTGCGCGCCCTGGGCCGCAACGACGAGCTGGCGCACAGCTCCATCCGCTTCACCTTCGGTCGCTTCACCACCGAAGAAGACGTTGACTACGCCGCGAGCAAGGTCACCGAAGCCGTCAACAAGTTGCGCGAATTGTCTCCGCTGTGGGACATGTTCAAAGAAGGCGTAGACCTGAGTCAGGTCGAGTGGCAAGCCCACTGACCCACCCTGATAAGCGAGGATTGAACCATGGCATACAGTGAAAAGGTCATCGACCACTACGAAAATCCGCGCAACGTCGGCAAATTCGACGCGGCCGATCCCGATGTCGGCACCGGCATGGTCGGCGCCCCGGCCTGCGGCGACGTGATGCGCCTGCAGATCAAGGTCAACGAGCAGGGCATCATCGAAGACGCCAAGTTCAAGACCTACGGCTGTGGCTCCGCCATTGCGTCCAGCTCCCTGGCCACCGAGTGGATGAAGGGCAAGAGCATCGAGGAAGCGGCGTCGATCAAGAACAGCATGATCGCCGAAGAACTGGCGCTGCCGCCGGTGAAGATCCACTGCTCGGTACTCGCCGAAGACGCCATCAAGGCGGCGGTCAGCGACTACAAGCAGAAGAAAGGCCTGCTCTAAGGAGGAACCATGGCGATCAGCATGACCGAGTCCGCCGCCCGCCACGTGCAGCGTTCCCTCGAGGGGCGCGGCAAGGGAGAGGGCATCCGCCTGGGCGTTCGTACCACGGGCTGCTCGGGGCTGGCCTACGTGCTCGAGTTCGTCGATGAATTCGCGACCGAGGACCAGGTGTTCGAAAGCCATGGCGTCAAGGTCATCATCGACCCCAAGAGCCTGGTCTACCTGGACGGCACCGAGCTGGATTTCGTGCGCGAAGGCCTCAACGAGGGCTTCAAGTTCAACAATCCCAACGTGCGTGGCGAGTGTGGCTGCGGCGAAAGCTTCAACATCTGAGGCCGGCCATGGGTAAGCCCTGTCACTTCGCGCTGTTCGAGATCCGGCCCGCCTTCGAGATCGACCAGGCGGGTCTGGCCTCGCGTTACCGCGATCTGGCGCGCACGGTCCATCCGGATCGATTCGCCGATGCGCCGGAGCGCGAGCGTCGCCAGGCGCTGGAGCGCTCGGCCGAGCTCAACGAGGCCTATCACGTGCTGCGCGCCCCGTCGCGCCGTGCGCGCTATCTGCTGGAGCTCGAAGGGCACGAGATGCCGCTCGAAGCGACCATCCAGGACACCGAATTCCTCATGCAGCAATTGCAGTGGCGCGAGGAGTTGGAAGACCTGCAGGACGCGGGCGACAGCGCGGGCATCCCCGCCTTTCGCCAGCGGCTCAAGGATGCGCAGCGCGACATCGAGCAGGCCTTCGCCGCGATCTGGCAGGACCCCGCCCAGCGCGAGCCTGCCGAGCGCCTGGTCCGTCGCATGCAGTTTCTCGACAAGCTGGCCAGCGAGATCCGCCAGCTCGAAGAGCGTCTGGACGATTAATCACAGGTGTCGCTCAGGCACCGACAACCATAAGCCGACTAGCCAATGGCTCTATTGCAGATAGCCGAACCCGGAATGGCGCCCAAGCCGCACCAGCGCAAGCTGGCGGTGGGTATCGATCTGGGCACCACCAATTCCCTCGTGGCCGCCGTCCGCAGTGGCGTGGCCGAGACCCTGCCCGACCTGCAGGGCGAGGTGATCCTGCCGTCCGCGGTGCGCTATGCCGCCGACGGCGTGGAAGTGGGGGCCGGCGCCAAGGCCGCCGCCGCCCAGGATCCCTTCAATACCATTCTCTCCGTCAAGCGCCTCATGGGGCGTGGCATCGCCGACGTCAAGCAACTGGGCGAGCAGTTGCCCTATCGCTTCGTCGCCGGTGAATCGGAAATGCCCTTCATCGATACCGCTGCCGGGCGCAAGAGTCCGGTGGAGGTCTCCGCCGATATATTGCGGGTGCTGCGCGAGCGGGCCGAGGCCACCCTGGGTGGCGAACTGGTCGGCGCGGTCATCACCGTGCCGGCCTATTTCGACGATGCCCAGCGCCAGGCCACCAAGGACGCCGCCCGCTTCGCCGGCCTGAACGTCCTGCGCCTGCTCAACGAGCCTACCGCGGCCGCCGTGGCCTACGGCCTGGACCGGGGCGAGGAGGGCGTGGTCGCCATCTACGACCTGGGCGGCGGTACCTTCGATATCTCCATCCTGCGCCTGACCCGCGGTGTCTTCGAGGTCATGGCCACCGGTGGTGACAGCGCCCTGGGCGGCGACGACTTCGATCATGCCATCGCCAGCTGGATCGTCCAGCAGGCCGGGCTGTCCAGCGATCTGGATCCGGGCACCCAGCGGCGCCTGCTGCAGAGTGCCTGCGCCGCCAAGGAAGCCCTGTCCGCTGCCGAGCGCGTCGAGGTCGGTCATGGCGACTGGTCGGGCGTGCTGGAACGCGGCACCTTCCAGGAACTCATCGCGCCGCTGGTCGCGCGCAGCCTCAAGGCCTGCCGCCGTGCCCTGCGCGATGCGGAAGTGGAGCCGGCGGACATCGCCGCCGTGGTCATGGTCGGCGGATCCACCCGCGTGCCCTATGTCCGTGAAGCCGTGGGCGAGCTGTTCGACTGCACCCCGCTCACCGACATCGATCCGGATCGTGTGGTCGCCATCGGCGCCGCCCTGCAGGCCGATTCCCTGGCCGGCAATCGCGCTGGCGAAGAATTGCTGCTGCTGGACGTCATCCCTCTGTCCCTGGGGCTCGAGACCATGGGCGGTCTGATGGAGAAGATCATTCCGCGCAACACCACCATCCCGGTGGCGCGGGGCCAGGACTTCACCACCTATCGCGACGGCCAGACCGCCATGCTGGTGCATGTGCTGCAGGGCGAGCGCGAACTGGTCAAGGACGCCCGCTCCCTGGCCCGTTTCGAATTGCGCGGTTTCCCGCCCATGGTCGCCGGTGCCGCCAAGATCCGTGTCACCTTCCAGGTCGATGCCGATGGCCTGCTCGGCGTCAGCGCCCGCGAGCTGTCCAGCGGCGTGGAAGCCAGCGTCCAGGTCAAGCCGTCCTACGGCCTGACCGACGGCGAGATCGCCAACATGCTGCAGGACTCCTTCCGTCATGCCGGTGACGACATGCAGGCCCGCGCGCTGCGCGAGCAGCAGGTCGAGGCCCGGCGGCTGATCGAGGCGGTCACCGCCGCCCTGGCCGCCGATGGCGAGCGCCTGCTGGACGCCGAGGAGCGTCAGGTGATCGAGCTGGAAATCGGCCAGCTGGCCGAGCTGCTGGACACCACCGACCTCCAGGCGCTCGAAGAGCGGACCAAGCGTCTTTCTCACGTAACCGATGCCTTCGCCGCCCGGCGGATGAACGCCTCGGTCAAGGCGGCCCTGGCGGGTCGTCGTCTCAACGATATCGAGGAGTAGTTCCATCATGCCGCAGATCACCCTGCTGCCCCACGCCGAGCACTGCCCCGAGGGTGCGGTCTTCGAAGCCAGCGAAGGCGAAACCATCATCGCCGCGGCCATGCGCAACGGCATCGAAATCGAGCACGCCTGCGAGATGTCCTGCGCCTGCACCACCTGCCACGTGGTCGTCCAGGAAGGCTTCGATTCCCTCGAGCCCTCCGATGAAGTCGAAGACGACATGCTGGACAAGGCCTGGGGCCTGGAGATGCGTTCGCGCCTGTCCTGCCAGGCGGTAGTAGGCAGCGAAGACCTGGTGGTGGAGATTCCGCGCTACACCATCAACCAGGTTTCCGAAGGTCACTGAGGACAGCTGTCATGGCACTGAAATGGACCGATGTGCTGGATATCGCCATCGAACTCAACGACGCCCATCCTGACGTGGATCCGCGCTACGTGAATTTCGTCAAGTTGCGCAATTGGGTCGTGGAGCTGCCGGAATTCGACGACGATCCCCAGCGGGGTGGCGAGAAGGTGCTGGAGGCCATCCAGGCCGCCTGGATCGAAGAGTCCGCCTGACGCATCGCCCGTACCGCGCTACGCTTTTCACCGGGACCCGCGTATAATCCGCGGGTTTCGTTTTTGCTCTATTCCCACATTCGGAGTTCACATGTCTGTTCAACGTACCCTGTCGATCATCAAGCCCGATGCCGTATCCAAGAATGTCGTCGGTGAGATCGTCACCCGCTTCGAGAAGGCTGGTCTGCGCATCGTCGCTGCCAAGATGGTCCAGCTGTCCGAGCGCGAAGCCGGTGGCTTCTACGCCGAACACAAAGAGCGTCCCTTCTTCAAGGATCTGGTCTCCTTCATGACCTCCGGTCCGGTCGTGGTCCAGGTGCTGGAAGGCGACAACGCCATCGCCAAGAACCGTGAGCTGATGGGCGCCACCGATCCCAAGAAGGCCGACGCCGGTACCATCCGTGCCGACTTCGCCGTCTCCATCGACGAGAACGCCGTCCACGGTTCGGACTCCGAAGCGTCCGCCGCTCGCGAGATCTCCTACTTCTTCGCAGCCACCGAAGTCTGCGAGCGCGTCCGCTAAGGATGAGCGCTGGCCAGGGAAGCGGCCAGCCCGCCTTCCTGGCACCGCCCGCGCCCTGCGCGGGCTTCAAACAGATTTCGTCGAGGTGATCCCATGACCATAGCCACCGATAAGGTCAATCTGCTGGGCCTGACCCAGCCGCAACTCGAGTCGTTCTTCGAGTCCATCGGGGAGAAGCGCTTTCGCGCCGGCCAGGTCATGAAGTGGATCCATCACTTCGGCATCGACGATTTCGACGCCATGAGCAACCTGGGCAAGGCGCTCAAGGAAAAGCTCAAGGCCGCCGCGGAAATCCGTGGTCCCGAGATCGTCAGCGAGGACATCTCCCGCGACGGCACCCGCAAGTGGGTGATCCGCGTCGCCTCCGGCAGCTGCGTCGAGACCGTCTACATCCCGCAGAACGGCCGCGGCACCCTGTGCGTGTCGTCCCAGGCCGGTTGCGCGCTGGACTGCAGCTTCTGCTCCACCGGCAAGCAGGGCTTCAACAGCAATCTCACCGCCGCCGAAGTGATCGGCCAGGTGTGGATCGCCAACAAGTCCTTTGGCAGCGTGCCCGCCAAGATCGACCGCGCCATCACCAACGTGGTGATGATGGGCATGGGCGAACCGCTGCTGAACTTCGACAACGTCGTCGCCGCCATGCGCATCATGATGGACGACCTCGGCTATGGCATCTCCAAGCGCAAGGTCACCCTGTCCACCTCGGGCGTGGTGCCGATGATCGAAGAGCTGGCCAAGCACATCGACGTCTCCCTGGCGCTGTCGCTGCATGCGCCCAACGACGAGCTGCGCAACGAGCTGGTACCGATCAACCGTAAGTATCCCCTGGCCATGCTGCTCGATGCCTGCCAGAGGTACATCCGGCAACTGGGTGAGAAGCGCGTCCTGACCATCGAGTACACCCTGCTCAAGGACGTCAACGACCTGCCCGAGCACGCCTTGCAGATGATCGAACTGCTGCGCAACGTGCCCTGCAAGATCAACCTGATTCCCTTCAATCCCTTCCCGCACTCCGGCTACGAGCGGCCGAGCAAGAACGCCACCCGCCGTTTCCAGGAGCTGCTGATGCAGGCCGGTTTCAACGTCACGGTGCGCACCACCCGCGGTGACGACATCGACGCCGCCTGCGGCCAGCTGGTGGGGCAGGTCATGGACCGCACCCGCCGCAGCCAGCGCTACATCGCCGTTCGTCAGCTCGACGGTGCCGAAACCGTAACGCCGCTCCAGGGCTGAGGGCGCGACCATGGCGATCACGCGCTTTGCGGCTGTCGCGCTCGTCCTGCTGGTCGGTGGCCTCGCCGGCTGCGTGACCGAGGGTGACCGCAACCCCATGGATACCCGCCAGGGACGGATGCAGGCCCGTGATGCCTACATTCAGCTCGGCCTTGGCTATGTCCAGCAGGGCAATACCGAGCAGGCCAAGGTGCCGCTGAAGAAGGCCCTGGAGCTGGATTCGTCCAGCGCCGACGCCCATGCCGCGCTCGGACTGGTGTTCCAGGCCCAGGGCGAAACCGACCTGGCCGATCAGGAATACCGCCTGGCCCTGCGCGAACGGCCCCACGATGCCCGCATCCTCAACAACTACGGCAGCTTCCTCTATGAGCAGGGGCGCTACAAGGATGCCTACGAACGCTTCACCCAGGCCGCCGAGGACAGCCTCTATCCGGAGCGCGCCCGGGTGTTCGAGAATCTCGGCCTGACCGCCCTGCGACTCAATCAGGTCGACTTGGGCAAGGAAAATCTGGAAAAATCCCTGCGGCTGGATCGCAATCAGCCCAGAGCCCTGTTCGAATTGGCTCAATTGGCCTACCAGACGCGCGATTACGTGCCGTCCCGGAGCTATTACCAGGCCTTCAGCCAGCTAAGCCCCCAGGATGCCCGCAGCCTGCTGCTCGGGATCCGTCTTGCCGAGGTGTTCAATGATCGCAACACCGCCGCGAGCTATGCCCTGCAGCTGAAGCGCCTCTACCCGAACTCACCTGAATATCGTCAACTTCAGTCGGAGCAGAAATGACCGCAGTGCAATCCGAAGCGGTACACGCCGGACGGGGCAATCCCGGTGAGATCTTGCGTCAGAAGCGGCTGGAGCTTGGCTGGAGCCAGGCCCAGGTCGCCCAGAATCTCAATCTCAGCGAGCGCATCATCGAGCAGCTCGAGTCCGGCAACTATCAGCAGATGCCGGGGCACACCTTTGCCCGCGGCTACACCAAGGCCTATGGCAAGCTGCTCGGCCTGGACCAGATCGAGCTGGTGCGTACCTTCGACGGCTATACCGGCACCGATGCCAAGGGCAGCACCGTGCACAGCCTGGGGCGGCTCGACGAGCCGGTGCGGCTGTCGCGCAATGTCCTGAGATTCGTCAGTTTCATCCTGGTGGTGCTGATCATCGCCATGGGCCTGTTCTGGTGGCAGGAGCGCAGTCGCCAGGCCTCCAGCGCCAGTGCCGTGAGCATGGAGCATGTCGAGGTCGAGGGCGCCGACGGCAAGACCGAGATCCATCCGATCGACGAGCCGGAAGAACAGCCTCCGGCCGCCGCCCAGCAACCGGCGACCACCGTGCCTTCCCCGGTGGGCACACCGACGCCGGATGCCAATGCCGTCGCCGCCATGACCGCCCCCACCGCCGCGCCCACCCCAGCCCCGGTAACGGGTTCGACTACGCCGGCCCCGACGGCGCCCACCGCAGCGGCTCCTGCCGCGCCGGCCAGCGCGGCACCCGTCGCCGGCAGCGACAGCCTGAACATCCGCTTCACCGCCAGTTGCTGGACGCAGGTCAGCGACGGTACCGGCAAGATCCTCTTCAGCGGCGTGAAGAAGGGCGGCGAGAGCCTCGAATACACCTCGATCAAGGCGCCGGTGAACATCCGTCTCGGCTTCGCCCGCGGTGCCCAGATCTCCTACAACGGCCAGGTCGTCGACCTTGCGCCCTACACCAAGGGCGAGACCGCCCGCATCAAACTCGGTCAGGCCGGACAATGACGTCCGGCGACCCCATGGGAAACCAGCATGCATAGCGAATCGCCCATCAAACGTCGGTTGTCCCGCAAGATCTGGGTCGGCTCGGTACCGGTCGGCGGCGATGCCCCCATCGCCGTGCAGAGCATGACCAACACCGAAACCTGCGACGTCGACGCCACCGTGGCCCAGGTCCAGCGCCTGCAGGACGCCGGTGCCGACATCGTGCGCATCTCGGTGCCCGACATGGACGCCGCCGAAGCCTTCGGTCGCATCAAGCAGCGGGTCAGCCTGCCGCTGGTGGCCGACATCCACTTCGACTACAAGATCGCCCTGCGCGTGGCCGAGCTGGGCGTGGACTGCCTGCGCATCAACCCCGGCAACATCGGTCGCGAAGACCGGGTCAGGGCGGTGGTCGACGCGGCCCGCGAGCGTGGCATCCCGATCCGCATCGGCGTCAACGCCGGTTCGCTGGAGAAGGACCTGCAGAAGAAGTATGGCGAGCCCACCCCGGAAGCCCTGGTGGAATCAGCCATGCGCCACGTCGACCACCTGGAGAAGCTGGACTATCCGGACTTCAAGGTGAGCGTGAAGGCCAGTGACGTCTTCATGGCCGTGGCCGCCTATCGCCAGCTGGCCACCCGCATCGAGCAGCCGCTGCACCTGGGCATCACCGAAGCCGGCGGCCTGCGCTCGGGTACGGTGAAATCCGCCGTGGGTCTGGGCATGCTCCTGGCCGAAGGCATCGGCGACACCATCCGCATCTCGCTCGCGGCCGATCCGGTCGAGGAGATCAAGGTCGGTTTCGACATCCTGAAATCCCTGCGCCTGCGTTCGCGTGGCATCAACTTCATCGCTTGCCCGAGCTGCTCGCGGCAGAACTTCGATGTGGTCAAGACCATGAACGAGCTGGAAGGGCGCCTGGAGGACCTGCTGGTGCCCCTGGACGTCGCGGTGATCGGCTGCGTGGTCAACGGCCCCGGCGAAGCCAAGGAGGCCCACGTCGGCCTGACCGGGGGTACGCCGAACAACCTGGTGTACATCGACGGCAAGCCGGCCTCCAAGCTGAACAACGACAATCTGGTGGACGAGCTGGAAGGGCTCATCCGCCGCAAGGCGGCCGAAAAGGCCGAAGCGGATGCCGCACTCATCGCGCGCAGCTGAAAGATCAAGGAATAAGGCCCTTTCGTGAGCAAGTCCCTGCAAGCCATCCGTGGCATGAACGATATCCTGCCGGAGCAGACTCCGGCCTGGCGCTACCTGGAACGTACCTTCGCGACGCTGCTCGATGGCTATGGCTATCACGAGATCCGTCTGCCCATCATGGAGTTCACCGAACTCTTCGCCCGCGGCATTGGCGAGGGCACCGACGTGGTCGACAAGGAGATGTACACCTTCCTCGACCGCAACGAGGAGTCCCTGACCCTGAGGCCGGAAGGCACCGCGGGTTGCGTGCGGGCCGTGCTCGAACATGGCATGACCGGCGGTGGCCAGGTGCAGAAGCTCTGGTACGCCGGGCCGATGTTCCGCTACGAGAAGCCGCAGAAGGGTCGCTATCGCCAGTTCCACCAGATCGGCGTGGAGGTGTTCAACCTGCCCGGTCCGGACATCGACGCCGAGCTGATCGTGCTCACCGCGCGCCTCTGGCAGCGCCTGGGCCTGACCGATGCCGTCACCCTGCAGCTCAACAGTCTGGGTTCCAGTGCCGATCGCGTGCGCTATCGCGAAGCCCTGGTGGCCTATCTGCAGGACCGCTTCGAGCAACTCGACGAAGACAGCCAGCGCCGCCTGACCACCAATCCGCTGCGCATCCTCGACAGCAAGAACGCCCAGACCCAGGCGCTGCTGCAGGACGCCCCGACCCTGGCGGATTACCTGGACGACGAATCCCGCGCCCACTTCGATGGCCTCAAGGCCCGCCTGGACGCCGCCGGCATCCGCTACCAGATCAATCCCAAGCTGGTGCGAGGCCTGGACTACTACGGCCGTACCGTCTTCGAGTGGGTCACCGACAAGCTGGGTGCCCAGGGCACCGTCTGCGCCGGTGGCCGCTACGACGGCCTGATCACCCAGTTCGGCGGCAAGCCTACCCCGGGGGTCGGCTTCGCCATGGGCGTCGAGCGCCTGGTGCTGCTGCTGGAAACCCTGGAGCGGCTGCCCGGTGATCTGCAGCGCCCCGCCGATCTCTATCTCTGCGCCTTTGGCGAGGCGGCCGAACTGGCCGGCCTCAAGCTGGCCGAGCAACTGCGCGATGCCCGTCCCGACCTGCGTCTGCTGGTCAACGCCGGCGCCGGCAGCTTCAAGAGCCAGTTCAAGAAGGCCGACAAGAGCGGCGCGCTCTGGGCGATGATCCTGGGTGAGGACGAACTGGCCGCGCAACAGGTGGCGCTCAAGCCGCTGCGTGGCGAGGCGCCCCAGGAAAAGGTCGACTTCGCGGCCCTGGCCGCCCGTCTGGACGAGATTTTGCCCCCGGCCGGTTCCGGTCGCGGGAATTGAGGAGAACGGATTTGAGTTCCATCGACGACGACAATCTGGTGGTCGCCAAGGCCTGGTGGCAGCGTAACGGCAAGCCGCTGCTGGCCGGTGGCGTCATCGCCCTGGTGGCGGTACTCGGCTGGCAGGGCTGGCAGCGTTATCAGAACAACCAGGCGCAGGGCGCCTCGGTGCTCTATCAGCAACTGGTGGAAGCCGCCCTGGCGCCCGGTGGCAAGGTCGACACCGCGCGGGTGACCGATACCTACGGCAAGCTCAAGCAGGATTATTCCGGTACCGCCTACGCCCAGTACGGGAGTCTCTTCGTCGCCAAGGTAGCGGTGGAGAACAACCGCCTGGATGACGCCGCCGCCGAACTCAAGGCCGTGGTGGACAAGCCCCACGACGCCGAACTCGGCGAGCTGGCGCGGCAGCGCCTGGCCCGGGTGCTGGCCGCCCAGGGCAAGGCCGAGGAAGGCCTCAAGCTGCTGGATGGCGAGGCGCCCAAGGCCTATGTCGCCAACCGCGAAGAATTGCGTGGCGACCTCCTGGTGGCGCTGAAGAAGCCGGCCGAGGCCCGTGCCGCCTATGAAAAAGCCCGCGCCGCGCTGCCCAACGATGCAGCCGAAGGCGTGCTGCAGATGAAACTCGATGATCTCGCCAAAGGAGACGCCTGATGTTGCGCTGGAAGCCTATCGCGGTACTGGGTCTCGCCCTTGCGGTCGTCGGGTGCAGCAGCACCGGCAAGAAGGAATTGCCGCCGGCCGAGCTGAAGGACATCAAGGCCGAAGTCCGGCTGGATGAAGTCTGGAGTCGCTCGGTGGGCGACGGCCAGGGCAAGGAATACAACCGCCTGGTACCGGCCGTGGACGGCCAGACGATCTTTGCCGCCGATGCCGATGGCCGGGTCATGGCGATGAATCGCGAGACCGGCCAGGTGCTGTGGAAGAAGGACCTGGACCTGCCGGTATCCGGCGGCGTCGGGGTTGGTTCCGGCCTGGTACTGGTTGGCACCCTGCGGGGCCAGGTGATCGCCCTCGACAGTGCCAGTGGCGACGAGAAGTGGCGCGCCCAGGCGTCCAGCGAGGTGCTGTCCGCCCCGGTGGTCAACAACGACGTGGTGGTGGTGCAGTCCCAGGACGACAAGCTGCAGGCCTTCGAGCTGGGCAGTGGCACCCGTCGCTGGATCTACGAAGACACCCAGCCGGTGCTGAGTCTGCGCGGTACCGGTGCTCCCCTGGTCACCAACCAGGTGGTCATGGCCGGTTTCGCCAGCGGCAAGGTGGTCGCCCTGGACGTGCAGCGCGGCCTGCCGCTGTGGGAACAGCAGATCGCCGTGCCCAAGGGCCGTTCCGAACTGGAGCGGATCGTCGACGTGGACGGCGGCCTGTCGCTGTCGGGCGACACCCTCTATGTGGTCAGCTACAACGGCCGCGTGGCGGCGCTCAATCCGGCCAACGGCCAGATCCTCTGGCAGCGGGATGCCTCCAGCTACGACGGCGTGGCCGAAGGCTTCGGCAACGTCTACCTGAGCCTGGACAACGGTACCGTGGAAGCCGTCGAGGAATCCTCGACCTCCGCGCTCTGGACCAATGCCGACCTGGCCCGTCGCCAGCTCACCGGCCCGGTGGTCTGGTCGAGCAACGTGGTGGTGGGCGACTACGCCGGCTACATCCACCTGCTGAGCCAGGTCGATGGGCGTTTCGTCGGTCGCACCAAGGTCGACGGTGACGGCGTCCGGGTACGGCCACTGGTCGTCGGCGACATGCTCTATGTTTACGGCAATGGCGGTAAACTCGTCGCCTATCGTCTGCGCTAGAAACTATTATCCTCAACCGATGGCCGCTACCGTGAAGTTCGGTAGCGGCCATCGTGTTTTCTGCTCTGGGAGAGCCGCATGGTTCCCGTAATTGCCCTGGTGGGGCGGCCGAACGTCGGCAAATCCACGCTTTTCAACCGCCTGACCAAGACCCGGGACGCCATCGTCGCCGACTTTGCCGGCCTGACCCGCGATCGCAAGTACGGCGAAGCCAAGTGGCAGGGACGCACCTACATCGTGGTCGACACCGGCGGTATCTCCGGTGACGAGGAAGGCATCGACCTGAAGATGGCCGAGCAGTCGCTGCAGGCCATCGAAGAATCCGATGCGGTGCTGTTCCTGGTGGACTCCCGCGAAGGCATGACCGTCGCCGATCAGATGATCGCCGAGCATCTGCGCAAGCGAAACAAGCGCACCTTCCTGGTGGCCAACAAGGTCGACACCGTCGACCCGGATATCGCCCGGGCGGAATTCAGCCCGCTGGCCATCGGCGACGCCTATCCCATCGCGGCGGCCCATGGGCGCGGCGTGAACAACCTGCTGGAAGACGCCCTGGGCGTCTTTCCCAAGGATGAGGTCGAGGTCGAGGAGCTCACCGAGGAGCAGGTGCGGGCGGCCGCGGAAGAGGGCGGTGACGTCTTCCGTCGCGTGCAGGGCATCGACGAGACCACCGGCATCAAGATCGCCGTGATCGGCCGGCCCAACGTCGGCAAGTCGACCCTGGTCAACCGCATGCTCGGTGAAGAGCGGGTGATCGTCTATGACCAGGCCGGCACCACGCGCGACAGCATCTACATCCCCTTCGAGCGCAACGAAGAACGCTATACCCTGATCGACACCGCCGGCGTGCGCCGCCGCGGCAAGGTCTTCGAGGCGGTCGAGAAGTTCTCGGTGGTCAAGACGCTGCAGGCGATCCAGGACGCCAACGTGGTGATCTTCGTCATGGACGCCCGCGAAGGCGTGGTCGAGCACGACCTCAACCTGCTCGGCTTCGTGCTGGAAACCGGTCGCGCCCTGGTGATCGCTCTCAACAAGTGGGACGGCATGGAGTCCGGCGAGCGCGACTATGTCAAGACCGAACTGGAACGCCGCCTGCTGTTCGTCGACTTCGCCGACATCCACTTCATCTCGGCGCTGCATGGCACCGGCGTGGGTCACCTGTACAAGTCGGTGCAGCAGTCCTTCGCCTCGGCCACCACCCGCTGGCCGACCAGCCGCCTCACCCAGATCCTCGAGGACGCGGTGCAGGAGCACCAGCCGCCGATGGTCAGCGGTCGCCGCATCAAGTTGCGCTATGCCCACCTGGGCGGCGCCAACCCTCCGCTGATCGTCATCCACGGCAACCAGACGGATGCGGTGCCCAAGTCCTATACCCGCTATCTGGAAAAGACCTATCGCCGGGTGCTCAAGCTGGTGGGTACACCGATCCGCATCGAGTACCGCGGTGGCGAGAACCCCTTCGAGGGCAAGAAGAACACCCTCACCGAGCGCCAGGTCAACAAGAAGCGCCGGTTGATGAGCCACCACAAGAAGGCCGAGAAGAAGCGCAAGGACAAGCGCCGGTAAGCCGGTCGGGCGTTGTGCAGGGAAGGGGGCTAATAGCCCCCTTTTTCTTTGTCAGAGGATTGGGGCGAGGAGGCTCCTCGCGCACCGAACTTCCCTCTTTCCCTTTGGGAGAGGGGATGTTTGGATCAAGCCTTGTACCCAGGCTATGCCTAGACCGCTGGCTGATCGGCATAGCACTACTTGCCCTCTCGCACAAAAAATCGCAGTCTGCCGATCTCCCTCCAGCCAGACCCGTGCCCGCGCGATGATCCAGAGCAAGCTTCCCGACCTCGCCGTCACCATCTTTACCCGCATGTCCCAGCTCGCCGCCCAGACCGGTGCGCTGAATCTGTCCCAGGGCTTTCCCGATTTCGACGGCCCGGCCGAGCTGCTCGCGGCGGTCGGTCGCCATGTCGCGGCCGGTCACAACCAGTACGCGCCCATGACCGGACTGCCGGCGCTGCGCCAGCAGGTGGCGGCCAAGGTCGCCCGCTTCTATGGCCGGGAGGTGGATGCCGAGGCCGAGGTCACCATCGTGCCCGGGGCTACCCAGGGGCTGTTCTGCGCCCTGCAGACGCTGGTGCGACCAGGCGACGAGGTGATCGTCTTCGATCCCTGCTACGACAGCTACGAACCCTCGGTGCAACTGGCCGGCGGGCGCTGCGTGCACGTACCCCTGGCGCTGCCGGGCTTCGGTATCGACTGGACGGCGCTGGAAGCGGCCCTGGGTCCGCGCACCCGCGCCATCGTGCTCAATACCCCGCACAATCCCAGCGGGGCCCTGGTCAGCGCGGCCGAACTGGATCGCCTGGCCGACCTGATTCGTGGTCGTGACCTCTACCTGGTCAGCGACGAGGTCTACGAGCACCTGGTCTACGACGGCGAGCGCCATGCCAGCGTCATCGCCCACGACGAACTCTATGCCCGCGCCTTCGTGGTCAGCTCCTTCGGCAAGACCTATCACGTCACCGGCTGGAAAACCGGCTATGTGGTGGCGCCGCCGGCTCTGTCGGCCGAGTTGCGCAAGGTGCACCAGTACGTGAGCTTCTGCGGGGTGACGCCGATCCAGGCCGCCTTGGCCGACTTCATGGCCGCCCATCCCGAACACCTTGGCGAGCTGCCGGCCTTCTACCAGGCCAAGCGCGATCTCTTCTGCGATCTGCTGGGCAACTCGCGCTTCGGCTTCCAGCGGGCCGCCGGCACCTATTTCCAGGTGGTCGACTATTCCGCCATCCGCCCGGATCTGGACGACGTGGCCATGGCCGAATGGCTGACGCGCGAGCATGGCGTCGCCGCCATTCCGCTCTCGGTGTTCTACCAGACACCGCCCGCGGACCTGCGCCTGGTGCGCTTCTGCTTTGCCAAGCGCGAAGACACCCTGCGTCAGGCAGCGGAGCGGCTATGCGCGATCTGACCCTCAACCAGGACCTGCGCCTGGCACTGGTGCAGAGTGAACTGGCCTGGCACGATCCGGCCGCCAATCGCGCGCATTTCGAGCGTCTGCTGACGTCAGTGGGCGACACCGACCTGGTCATCCTGCCGGAGATGTTCACCACCGGCTTTTCCATGGATTCGGCGACCCTGGCCGAGCCCGCGGAGGGGCCAACAGCGGCCTGGATGAGCGAACAGGCGCAGCGTCTCGGCGCGGTGGTCACCGGCAGCCTGATCGTGAGGGACGCGGATGGCCAGCACCGCAATCGCCTGTTGTGGGCGACGCCTGATGGCGATCTGCAGCACTATGACAAGCGCCACCTGTTTCGCATGGCCGGCGAGCACGAGCACTATGCCCCGGGCGAGCAGCGGCTGCGGGTGACACTCAAGGGTTGGCGGATCCGCCCGCTGATCTGCTACGACCTGAGATTCCCGGTGTGGAGTCGCGCCCAGGACGATACCGACCTGCTGCTCTATGTGGCCAACTGGCCGGCGCCGCGGCGCGGGCACTGGAACCGCCTGCTGCCGGCGCGGGCCATCGAGAATCTCTGCTATGTCGCCGCGGTGAACCGCCTCGGCAGCGACGGCAATGGCCATCCCTATGCCGGTGATAGCCAGGTGCTGGACTTCCAGGGTGAACCCCTGGTCGAGGCCGGCGCAGTAGCCGGCATCTTCCACACGACGCTCTCGGCGACGGCCCTCACAGCTTATCGCCAGCGCTTTCCGGCGCAGCACGATGCCGACGCCTTCCGCCTGGACTGATCAGGCCCAGAAGGGCGCTGGCTGGGCGGCGTGCTGATGGATCAGGGCGACGGCCTGGTCCACGTCCGCCGCGGTGGTGTAGCGACCCAGACTGAATCTGTAGCTGCGTGCGGCCTGTTCGGCGGTGAGGCCCAGACCCCGCAGCACATGGGAGGGCGCCGCCTTGGCCGAACTGCAGGCCGAGGTGGTCGAGAAGGCCAGCTGGCGTTGCAAAGACAGGGTATCCAGCGGCGTGGCGAAGGTCAGATTCGTGGTGTGGGGAATGCGCTGACGGGCACAGCCATTGAGCTGCATGCCGGGCAGAGTCCGGACCCCGGCCAGGAACCGTTCGCGCAACTGGCCGAGTCGCTCGTTCTCCCGCGCCATCGCCTGGCCGGCGAGGGCGAAGGCGGTCCCCATGCCGACGATCTGGTGGGTGGCCAGGGTGCCCGAGCGCAGCCCGCGCTCGTGGCCGCCGCCATGGATTTGCGCCTGCAGGGCGCCCTCGGCACGCGGACCCACATAGAGGGCGCCGATGCCCTTGGGCCCATAGGTCTTGTGCGCGGAAAAGGACATCAGATCGACTTCCAGGCCGGTCAGGTCGATGGCGACCTTGCCGGTGGCCTGGGCGGCGTCCACGTGGAAGAGGGCGCCACGGGCGCGCACCAGCCGGCCGATGGCGTCGATGTCGGTCAGGGTGCCCAGCTCGTTGTTCACCACCATCAGCGAGACTAGGCAGGTGTCCGCCCGCCAGGCCTGCTCGACGGCGGCCGGAGTGATGAGACCTGCCGCGTCCGGCGTCAGGTAGGTGACGGCGAAACCCTCCGCTTCCAGTTGGGCCGCGGTATCGAGCACCGCCCGGTGTTCCAGGCAACTGGTGATTAGGTGGCCGCGCCCGCGACGCCGGGCCACGCCGAGCAGGGCAAGATTGTTGGACTCGGTGGCGCCGGAGGTCCAGACCAGTTGCTCGGGCCGGGCACCGACCAGCTCGGCCACCTGCTGGCGAGCGGTGTCCACGGCGCGCTGGGCGTCGTTGCCGAAGGCATGGCCGCGGGAGGCGGGATTGCCGAAGACGCCCTGGCGCCCCAGGCAACCCAGCATGGCTTCGATGACGACATCGTCGACAGGAGTGGTGGCGGCGTAATCGAAATACAGGGGGTAAGCGTCCATGGCGGCCTCGCGCGTTTGAATGGAACTAGGCTAACGCTCGCGCTCGTGAAGAAATTTGCTTTTTTATCGTCTATTGGCGTTTTCGAGAGAATAGAATTCTCTCGAATAGCTTTTATGGGGAAATCCATTTCATGGATCGCTTCGATCGCGCCATTCTCGAGATCTTGCAGCAGGACAGTACCCGACCGGTGGCCGATATCGCCGAGCGTATCGGCCTGGGCACCACCGCCTGTTGGCGGCGAATCCAGAAGCTGGAGGAGCAGGGGGTCATCCGCGCCCGGGTGGCGCTGCTCGATCCCCGGCAGCTCAACGTGGGGGTGACGGTCTTCGTCTCGGTGCGCACCAACCAGCATGCCATGGACTGGCTGCAGCGTTTCCACGAGGCGGTGGCGGCCATTCCGGAAGTGGTCGAGCTCTATCGCATGGCCGGCGACACCGACTACCTGATGCGCATCGTGGTCCCGGACATCGCCGCCTATGACGGCGTCTACAAAAGGTTGATCCAGGTGCCGGGGCTGCTGGACGTCAGCTCCAGCTTCGCCATGGAGCAGATCAAGTACAGCACGGCCTTGCCGCTGGATTATGTGCGATGAGAGGGTTGGTCTATCGCGACCATGGGCCGCTCCTACGGCTAAATCGGAGCGCGTAGGAGCGGCCCATGGTCGCGATTGGATCCTATGATCGCTGCCAGACCGTAGGTTGGGCAGAGACGGCTTCATCGTCGAAGCCCAACACCGGCGGCGCCTTGAGACAGGACCTGTTGGGCCTCGCTACGCTCAGCCCAACCTACGGCGGCCCGTCATGACCGCGATGAAAGGGGTCAGGTGGCGCCAAGTGTCAGCGATAGGCGCTGACCTGATCCAGCAGGGTGATGTCATCGGCTGGCAACTGCAGCCGGGTCGCCGCGATCAGGTCGTCGAGTTGCGCCTGGGAGGTGGCGCTGGCGATCGGCGCGGTGATGCTGGGGCGGGCGATCAGCCAGGCCAGGGCGACCTGGGCCGGGGTAGCGTCGTGCTTTTCGGCGATCTCGTCGAGGCCGGCCAGGATGGCCACGCCGCGTTCGTCCAGGTAGCGCTTGACCATCTCCGCGCGCGAACCCTGCAGATCGTCCTTGGTGCGGTACTTGCCGGTCAGGAAGCCGCTGGCCAGGGAGAAATAGCTGATCACGCCCAGGCCGAGTTCCTCGACCACGGGCTCCAGGTCGGTCTCGTAGTCCTGGCGTGCATGCAGGTTGTAGTGGGGCTGCAGGCTCTGGTACGCCGGCACGCCCAGGCGTTCGGCGATCCTGGCCGCTTCGCGCAGGCGCTGGCCGCCATAGTTGGAGGCGCCGATCACCCGCACCTTGCCTTGCTCCACCAGCCGGGCGAAGGCGCCCAGGGTTTCCTCCAGCGGGGTATCCTCGTCATCGCAATGCGCCTGATAGAGATCGATGCGGTCGGTCTGCAGACGCTTGAGCGAAGCTTCCACCGCCTGCTGCACATAGCTGGCCTTGAGGCCCTTGCGGCCTTCGCCCATGTCCATGCCCAGCTTGGTGGCCAGGATCACCTGGTCGCGCTTGCCGCTGCGGGCGAACCATTTGCCCAGCAGGGTCTCGGATTCGCCACCGCTGTTGCCGGGTGCCCAGCGCGCATAGACGTCGGCGGTGTCGATGAAGGTCAGGCCTGCCTCGATCAGGGCGTCCAGCATGTGAAAGGACTGGGCTTCGTCCAGCGTCCAGCCGAAGACGTTGCCACCGAAGCAGAGTGGCGGCACCTGGAGGTCTGAGTGGCCAAGGGTACGTGTGTGCATGGAATCCTCATCCGGTTGGGGGAGTCATGCAGGTTACGACCGATGGCCGCGGCTCAAGGTTCGAGGCGTGACGACCCCGGCCACTCCCGCAGGGGGAGGGGTTTGCCGAGGGCATAGCCCTGGGCGTAGTCCACGCCGATGGTGCCGAGCAATTCGAAGGTGGCCTGGGATTCGACGAATTCGGCGATGGTCTCGGCGCCCAGGTGATGGGCGACCTGGTTGATGGACTCGACGATGGCGCGATCCAGCGGATCCTGGTCGAGGGTGCGGATGAAGCTGCCGTCGATCTTCACGTAGTCGACGCGGAAATGCTTGAGGTAGGCGAAGGAGCTGAGGCCGGCGCCGAAGTCGTCCAGGGCGATGCGGCAGCCGCGTTCGCGGACCTGGCTAATGAGGGCGGAGGCCACCGAGAGCTTGTTGATCACCGCGGTCTCGGTCAGCTCGAAGAGCAGGCGCTGCGGATCCAGCGGCGAGGCGGCGATCAGCTCCAGCAATTCGGGCAAGAAATCGGGATCGCTCAGGCTGTTGCCCGAGAGATTGATGCCCACGTGGAGCTCGGGTCGTTCCTGCAGCCAGGGCACCAGCTCGACCAGCACCTGGCGCACCACCCAGCGGTCGATGCTGCTCATCAGGCCGAAGCGCTCGGCAGCCGGGATGAAGGTGGCCGGCGAGATCAGCTGGCCCTGGACATCGCGCAGGCGCAGCAGCAGCTCGACGTGCTGCGCGGTGCTGCCGGTGGCACGCGTGGGGACGATGACCTGGGCGTGCAATTCGAAGCGGTGCTGTTCCAGGGCTTCGCGCAGGCCGCTGGCCATGAGGATCTCGCGGTGCTGGCGTTCCACGTCCTCGCTGCCGGCGCGATAGAGCGCCGCGCGATTGCGCCCCGCGTGCTTGGCGGTGTAGCAGGCCACGTCGGCCTGGCTCATCAATTCGGCCGGGCTGCGGGTCTCGGCGGTGATGGCGACGATGCCGGCACTGGCGCCAACGTCGTAGATCCGGTCCTGCCAGTTGAAGCGTACGGCACCTATGCTGGCGATGAGCTTTTCGGCGACGGCCTCGGCCTGTACCAGGTCGCAGTCGCGCAGCAGCAGGGCGAATTCGTCGCCGCCGATGCGCGCCACGGCGTCCGAGCCGCGCAGGGAATCGCGCAGCAGGGTGCCCAGTTCACGCAGCAGCAGGTCGCCGGCGGCATGGCCGGCGGAGTCGTTGACCACCTTGAAGCGGTCCAGGTCGATGAAGCACAGCGCATGCTGGATGGTGCCGGCCTGGGCCTGCTGCCAGGCGGCGTCCAGCTCCTGCTCGAACTTCAGGCGATTGTAGAGACCGGTGAGGGCGTCGTGGGAGGCGTTGTAGCTCAGCTCGCGCTGCAGGTTGCGGGCATGGGTGACGTTCTGGAACACCAGCACCGCGCCGATGATGTGGCCATCCACCGTGCGTACCGGCGCGGCGGAGTCCTGCACCTCGTGTCTTTCACCCTGGCGGCTGAGCAGCACCGCGCCTTCGTCCAGCGAGGTGATGGTCTGCTCGCGCAGGCAGCGGGTCACCGGACTGGGCAGGACCTCGTCGCTCTGGCTGTCGTGGATGCGGAACACCTCTTCGTGGCGGCGTCCCTGGGCATCCGCCAGCGACCAGCCGGTGAGCTGCTCGGCGACCGGATTGAGAAAGAGGATGCGGCCGTCCATGTCGGTGGTCAGCACGGCGTCGGCGATGGAAGCCAGGGTGACCTGCAGCCGTTCCTTTTCTTCGTAGAGCGCCGTGGTCAGCTGGTGATGCTCGGTGACGTCGCGGTTGCTGCCGACCATGCGGCAATAGCCGTCGCCGCTTTCGATGGCGATGACTTCAGAACGGATCCAGCGAACGACGCCATCCCGGCGAACGATGCGAAACTCGTGCTCGTAGGAGGACAGGCTGCTGATGGAGGCACGGAAGAGCCTCATTGACGCCTCGCGATCCTCGGGATGCAGGGCTTCGATCCAGGTCGCCAGCGCGTAATTGCCATCGATCAGCGGCAAGCCATAGAGCTGGTGGACCTTGGCATCGGCGATGAATTGACGGCTGCGACCGTCCCACTCCCAGATGCCAACGTTGCTGGCACGAATCGCCAGTTGCAAGCGCTCGCGCAGATGCGCGCTGACTTCATCGGCGCGTCGCTCGGCATCGATATCCCGAACCTGCAACAGATAGCCCGTCAGTAGATCCTGGTCGTTGTGGTCTGGCGAGCAAGCCATCATCACCCAGAGGGCATGGCCGTCATGGTGACGGAGTCGCAGCGTCTGCTCGTGCTCGCCCAGGTCGGGCTCGGCCTGGGCGTCGGCCAGCAGATCGCCTAGGGACTGGCCTTCGAGGGCATGGCGCGAATAGCCCAGCATGGTTTCCAGAGCCGGGTTGACGTCCGACAGCAGCCCCTGGATGGACACCAGCGCCATGCCATAGGGGGCGGTCTGCATGGCGTGTCGATAGCGTGCCTGATTGCGCAGCACCCGCTGATGCTGATGGCGGCTCTGTTGCACCGCCGATGCCAACAACAACGGCGGGATCTGCATCAGTGCCACGGGTATGTAGGTGAGCGCCTGGGTGGCCAGGGACGCGCCGGTCAGATCAATGACATGATCGTAGGCAAGCAGGTTGCCCAGCAGGAAGATGTTGAGTCCGCCGATCAGCGCCGTACCCTCTACGGTGAGCCGCATGGTCAGCATCAGCAGCAGCATCGCCAGGTAGACGAAGGGGTAGGGCAGG
Source organism: Pseudomonas sp. SHLD1 (assembly GCF_028640935.1). NCBI lineage: Bacteria > Pseudomonadati > Pseudomonadota > Gammaproteobacteria > Pseudomonadales > Pseudomonadaceae > Pseudomonas > Pseudomonas sp. SHLD1. The sequence continues at coordinate 450,247 of NZ_JAQZAD010000023.1, read as the reverse complement.
TAACTCAGGATGCAGATCGCCAGCAGAGGGCTCAGGCCCAGCAGGGCGATGAATTCCTTGCGCCCGTATGGCGTGAAGGTAGCCAGCGTCACCGGCCAGCGTAGCAGCGCCAGGGGTAATACCGTGAGAAGCCCCAGGGCGTCACCGATATACCAGTGCACGGCCACAGTCAGCAGTCTGGCTTCCCCGGTGAGACCCATCATCAGGGTCCCCAAGGCCGCGCCTAGTAGCGGCGGCAGGAGGACGCCATAGATGAGCAGGCGGCCCATCGCCGCGACGTTGCGATTGAATACCAGATTCTGCCGCTGCAACAGCGTGGTGCCCAACAGAATCTCGGCAAGATTGCTAGCGCCGAATCCCAGGCCATGCAGCGCTGTCCCGCCCGTCAGGAGGTCCGCCAGCACGGCGGCAACCAGAATGGCGCCAGCCTGTAGCGGCCACCGTTGCGGCGGACTGCGCAGTAGCCACGCCAGCGCCAGACCATTGGGTAACCACAGCGCCGGTACCGCACTGGGATCTTGGCCGGTCAGTGTCAGGCACAGCAGAGAAGAGAGCAGGAACACGCCGCAGAGTGCCAAGGCGCTACCCAAGGCGGGCGGAAACCGAAGCAAAGATACGTTCATCGACCGTCCGTAACGGACCGCTTTCGGCGTGGCGCTGCACGGCGGGAGCGGAGATTCCTCAAAGCGGCCAGTATCTAGGCAGAGGGGACATAAAAAAAGGGAACACCGACAGGTATTCCCTTAGTTTGACGAATGTCAGTCTCAGGCGGCCTTGGCCTGGGCCTGGGTGACCGCGCGGTTCAGGGCGCTGAGCAGGGCACGGAAGCTGGCCGTGGTAATGTTCTCGTCGATGCCGATGCCATGCAGCGGACGCTGGCCTTCCAGCCGGACCTCGATGTAGGAGGCGGCCTTGGCGTTGGCGCCGGCGCCGATGGAGTGCTCATGGTAGTCCATGATCTCCACCGCTTGGGGCAGGCTGGCGACCAGGGCTTCCAGCGGCCCCTTGGCGGTGCCGTGCCAGTGCTCGGTACGACCGTCGACGGCGACCTTGATGTCGACGGTGGAGGTGCCGTCCTCCTCGCGCAGCTTGTGGCTGACCAGGGCGTAGGGAGTCTTGGCCTGCAGGTATTCCTGTTCCAGCAGCGCATGGATCTGCGCCGCGCTCATCTCCAGGCCCAGGCGGTCGGTCTCGCGCTGTACCACCTGGCTGAACTCGATCTGCATGCGACGCGGCAGGCTGATGCCGTATTCCTGCTCCAGCAGGAAGGCGATGCCGCCCTTGCCCGACTGGCTGTTGACGCGGATGACCGCCTCGTAGTCGCGGCCGATGTCGGCCGGGTCGATGGGCAGGTAGGGGACTTCCCAGAGGGCGTCCGGCTTCTGCTGGGCGAAGCCCTTGCGGATGGCGTCCTGGTGGGAGCCGGAGAAGGCGGTATGGACCAGGTCGCCGACATAGGGATGACGCGGGTGCACCGGCAACTGGTTGCACTCCTCGACGGTCTTGCGCACGGCGTCGATGTCGGAGAAGTCCAGCTCGGGATCGACGCCCTGGGTGTAGAGGTTGAGCGCCAGGGTCACCAGGCAGACGTTGCCGGTGCGCTCGCCGTTGCCGAACAGGCAGCCTTCGACGCGATCGGCGCCGGCCATCACCGCCAGTTCCGAGGCGGCCACGCCGGTGCCGCGATCGTTATGGGTGTGGACGCTGATCAGCACGCTGTCGCGGCGGTCGATGTGGCGCCCGAACCATTCGATTTGGTCGGCGTAGTTGTTGGGCGTGGCGCACTCGATGGTGGCCGGCAGGTTGAGGATGAGCTTGTTGGCCGGGGTCGGTGCGAACACCGCGATCACCGCGTTGCACACCTCGACGGCGAAGTCGGTCTCGGTGGAGCTGAACACCTCGGGGGAATACTCGAAGCCCCACCGGGTCTCCGGCTGCTCGGCGGCCAGGCGCACAATGGTCTGGCCGGCGGCCACGGCGATGGCCTTGACGCCGGCCTTGTCCTGGCCGAAGACGATGCGGCGGAAGCTCGGCGCACAGGCGTTGTAGTAGTGGACGATGGCGCGCTTGGCGCCCTTGAGCGATTCGAAGGTGCGCTCGATGAGGTCGTCACGGGCCTGGGTCAGCACCTGGATGGTGACGTCGTCGGGGATATGACCGCCCTCGATCAGCTCGCGGACGAAGTCGAAGTCGGTCTGGGAGGCGGAGGGGAAGCCCACCTCGATCTCCTTCAGGCCCACGGCGACCAGGCACTTGAAGAAGGCCATCTTCTTCTCGGCGTCCATCGGCTCGATCAGCGACTGGTTGCCGTCGCGCAGGTCGGTGGACAGCCAGATCGGCGCCTTGTCGATGACCTTGTCCGGCCAGGTGCGGTCGGGCAGGGCGACGGGCGTGAAGGGACGGTACTTCTGCGAGGGATCTTTGAGCATGGTCATGGCGATTCTTTCCTTGGGCGGGGTCGGGACTTACGAAGCGAGCGCGGTCGAGCTTCGCAGTCGTGGACTGACCAGTCGCAGGCAGCGGTGCTGCCGGAGAAGGATGAGGGTATGGGCGTTGTGCATGGCGCTAACGTTAGTCCGCTCGGGGCAGGTCTCGCAATGTTCTTTTTGAAATTGGCAGAAATGTGTGCCTGGAAAGTTTTAGTGAGCATTTATTGCTCAATAGGGCTAGTTATTGGTGATTTCTAAATGAGTGGGCTGGTGTTTTTTATGTAACCCGAGATCGCTAGGGTGATCCCTGCCGCCAGGCCGGGGTCAATGCTGGACGATTCCCGGCAACCGAATGGAAGGAAGGCGTCCATGAAGACTCTGGCGTTGATAGGGCTGATGGCCACACTGGGCGGCGGCGTGACGGCGGCAGCCCAGGCTGCCGACAATCCTCTGGAGGCGGAACGCTGGAAGACGCGCCCGCTGGTCCTGGTCGCGCCGACGGCGAACGATCCCCAGGTGGCGAAGCTCCGCGAGGAGCTGGCGCAGCCGGCCAATCGCGAAGCCTTCGTCGAGCGCGAGATGGTGCTCTATACGGTGGTGGGGGAGGCGGGTAGTCGCAACGACGAGCCGCTGCGGCCGGAGCAGACCCGGGCGCTGCTCAAGGCGCTGGACGCCCGTACCGGCCAGCCGGCGACGCTCTATCTGGTGGGCAAGGATGGCGGCGTCAAGGTGCGGGAGCAGCAGGGATGGTCGCTCAAGGCGCTGTTCGGCACGGTCGACCGGATGCCGATGCGGCGGTAGGGCAGGACCTTCACCCCAGCCCTCTCCCCGGGGGAGAGGGGGTACTCCGAGACCAGCCGGACGCGTGTAGGGTGGACAACGGCGCAGCCTTGTCCCCGTGGGAGTGCCGAGCCACCGGAAACATTGCGGGCTTAGTGCCTGAGCTGATCGCGGCCATGGGCCGCTCCTACAGGCTCCGATGTGACCGTAGGAGCGGCCGCATCGGCGGACCGCCATGGCCGCGATAAGTAAGGTGGCGTGCCGTCAGTGGAAAGCGCTGGCGCGGTTTTCCACGCTACGGGGCTGGGGTTTTCCCTCACCCCAGCCCTCTCCCCGGGGGAGAGGGGGTTCTCCGAGGCCATCCGGACGCCGTGTAGGGTGGACAACGGCGCAGCCTTGTCCACGCGGGTAAGGTGCTGTGCCGTCAGTGGAAAACGCTGCGCGGTTTTCCACGCTACGGGCTGGGGTTTTCCCTCATTCCAGCCTTTCCAGGGGGAGAAAGGTACAGGCACGGTAGGTTGGTTTGAGCGTCTAGCGAAACCCAACAAGCCCAGCCCTCAGGCGTAGACGTAGGGCCCACCCTGCTCCAGCGCCCGTTGATAAGCCGGACGGGCATGGATGCGCTCGAGGAAGTCCACCAGCTTGGGACGCTTGCCGTTGTCCAGGCCGGCGCGGCTGGCGGCGGCTTCCAGGGGGAAGCTGAGCTGGATGTCGGCCGCGGTGAAGCGATCGCCGACGAACCAGCCGCTGGCGCCCAGCTGGCTTTCCAGGTAGTCCAGGTGCAGGTCGAGCTGGGGCTGGATGAAGCTCGCGGTGGCCTTGGCGGCGATGCCCTTGGCGATGGGCCTGGCGAAGAAGGGCATGGGCGAGGTGGCGATGCGGTCGAACACCAGCTTGAGCAGCAGCGGCGTCATGGCCGAGCCTTCGGCGTAGTGCAGCCAGTAGGTGTAGCGCACGAACTCGGGACTGTCCTGGGCGGGCAGCAGCTGCGGCCCGTAGCGCCGCGCCAGGTAGTCGACGATGGCGCCGGATTCGGCCAGGGTCAGGTCGCCGTCGACGATTACCGGCGACTTGCCCAGCGGATGCACCTTGCGCAACTCCGGCGGGGCGAACAGGCCGCCCGCCGCTCGCTCGTAGCGCTGTACCCGATACTCGATGCCCAGCTCTTCGAGCAGCCAGAGCACCCGCTGGGAGCGGGAGTTGTTCAGGTGGTGGACGACGATCATGGTCTTTCCTTAGGCCTGGGCGGGCGATCAGGGCGCCGGGGTGCCCGGTTCGCCGAGGGAGGTCATGGCCTCGGTCGGCTCCAGCCGCTTGCGGAAGTCGCGTCCGCTCGGGTGCTGGAACACATGGAGGCCGAATTCCGGGAGGATCGAGAGCAGGTGGTCGAAGATGTCCCCCTGGATGCTTTCATATTGCGCCCACACCGTGGTGTTGGTGAAGCAGTAGATCTCCACGGGCAGACCCTCGCCGGAGAGTGGCATCTGGCGGACCAGCAGGGTCATGCCCTGATGCACCCCGGGGTGCGCGCGCAGGTAGCGTTCCACATAGGCGCGGAAGGTCCCCAGGTTGGTGACCCGGCGGGTATTGACCGGTTCCTGGCCACGCTTTTCCAGCTTGCGATTCCAGTCCGCCAGTTCCTGCTCCTTGGCGGTGAGGTAGTCGTCCAGCAGGTTGAACCGATGCAGGTGCTCGCGCTCGGCGTCGCTAAGGAAGTGCACGCTGTTCTGGTCGATGTTGAGCGCCCGCTTGATGCGGCGGCCACCGGCTTCCTGCATGCCGCGGTAGTTGCGGAAGGAGTCGGTGATGAATCTCTTGGTCGGGATGGTGGTGATGGTCTTGTCGAAGTTCTGCACCTTGACCGTGTGCAGGGCGATGTCGATGACGTCGCCATCGGCGTTGAGCTGGGGCATCTCGATCCAGTCGCCGACGCGGATGATGTCGTTGCTGGAGATCTGCACGCTGGCCACCAGGGACAGCAGGGTGTCCTGGAAGATCAGCAGCAGTACCGCGGCCATGGCGCCGAGGCCGGAGAGCAGGATCAGCGGCGAACGGTCGATCAGGGTGGCGATCATCAGGATGACCGCGATGGCGTAGATGACGATCTTGCTGACCTGGACATAGCCCTTGATCGGCTTGAGCCGCGCCGACGGTCGCCGCGAATAGAGCACGTTGACCACGTTCAGGGCGCTGCCCAGGGCCAGGGCGATGGTCAGCACGATGAAAGCGCTGCAGACGTTCTGCACCACGGTGACCAGGGCCTCGGGACGCCCGGGCACCAGTTCGATGCCGATCGAGAGCACCAGGGCCGGGACGATGTTGGCCAGCCGACCGATGACGCGATGGTGGTTGAGTTCCTGATCCTGACCGAAGGAGGTGCTGCGCAGCAGGCGATAGAAGCCGCGCACCAGGATGCGCTTGACGATCCAGTTGAGAACCCAGGCTGCCAGCAGCAGGCCGAGGCAGGCGACCAGGGTGAGCAGTTGCGGATGTTTTTCCAGGTCGTCGATCAGGTTGGTCAGGGCCGTGGGCATAGGGGGTCTCTTGGCGGGATACTACGGGCGCCACGTTAGCAAAGCTGCGCCCCGCGTGCCGTATTCGTCGCCTCGGGTCGGTCCAAGGTTCAGCCCCTCCAGGAAAATTTCCATGCGCTTTTTCCCCGCCTTTCTCACCCTCGTCGCGGTCCTGCTGCTCGCCGGTTGCGCCGGGCGTCCCTTCGGACCGCCGACCCTGGATGATCGCCTGGCCGACCTCGGCTATCGGCAGGGCGCTGCCCTGGACACCATCCTGGGCTTCGATCTCTCCGGCTGGCACTACCTGGACACCCGGCACCTGGCGTTGGGCACTGGATTGGGCCGCGCCTACCTGGTGGACTTCGCGGTGCCCTGTCGCAACCTGGCTGCCGGCAATCGCCTCGGTTATCGCTCGCGGGCGGCTGGCCTGCGGCCGGGTGATTTCCTCGTTTCCACCGATGCCCGGGGCAACCGTATGGAATGCCCCATCGGCGGGCTGTATCGCCTCGATCCCTTGCGTTGAAATCCCCATGATCCTGACCCTCGGGCATTCCAATCACCCGCTGGCGCGCTATATCGAACTGCTGCAGGCGCAGGAGGTGACGGCCGTGGCCGATGTGCGCTCGCAGCCCTATAGCCGGCACGTACCCCAGTATCGCCGGGAGGCCTTGCGCGAAGCGCTGGCTGCGGCCGGGATCGCCTATGTATTCCTTGGCCAGGAGCTGGGCGCACGCAGCCCGGATCCGGCGCACTACCAGGATGGGCAGGTGCGCTACGACCGCCTGGCTGCCAGCGCGCTGTTCCAGCAGGGATTGCTGCGGCTGGAGCAGGGCCAGGCGCGCTGGCGGATCGCCCTGCTGTGCGCCGAACGCGATCCCCTGACCTGTCATCGTGGCCTGCTGGTGGCGCCCTGCCTGATACAGCGGGGCCTGGCGGTCGCCCATATCCACCCGGACGGTCGCCTGGAAAGCCAGGCCGAGCTGGAAGACCGGCTATTGGCCGCGAGCGATCTGGCGGACGGCGATCTGTTCAGTTCGCACGCGGAGCGGCTGGCGCGGGCCTATGCCCGCCACGGCTGGGGCTAGGTGCCTAGGGCTCCACTGGCTCGCGTTTCTTCCACCAGCCGGCGAACAGGCCGACCGGATAGATCGTCACCATGACGGCGAAGACCAGCCAGGTGCGCCAGGACCAGGCCGACAGCACGAAGCCCTGGGAGAAGCCCACCAGCAGGTAGCAGGCCGCGGTGACCAGCAGGATGCTGCCGAGGGCGCTGCCGAAGCGAGGTCTTGGGGTCATGGCGGCGGTTCCAGGTCGGGGCAAAGGAGGGCGTCCCTTTTAAGCCAGCGCCGGACGCCTGGCAATGCCCCCGACTGCAACCAATTGTTTGCTGCCGGTCAGGGCTTGAAGGCACCGATGAAGATGCTCGGATCCACGCGCACGTCGTTGAGGCTGACGTTCCAGTGCAGATGGGGGCCAGTAGCCCGCCCGGTGCTGCCGACGCGACCGACCACGCCGCCGCGAGGTACCTCCTGGCCGACCTGGACATCGATGCGCGAGAGGTGGCAGAACATGCTGATCAGGCCCTGGCCGTGATCGACGAACACCGTCTTGCCATTGAAGAAGTAGTCACCCACCAGCACAACCTTGCCAGCGGCCGGGGCCTTGACCGGGGTGCCGGCGGGCACGGCGAAGTCCAGGCCCGAATGTGGATTACGCTCCTGGCCGTTGAAGAAGCGGCGCAGGCCGAAGGGACTGGAGAGCGGACCGTCCACGGGCTTGTCCAGCAGCAGGTTGCTGGGCTGGTTGGGCGAGAACAGCCGGTAGGCGGCCTGCTGTTCGGCCAGTTCGCGCTCGAAGCGCTTCAGGTCCTCAGGATTGGGCGTGACCTGGCGCTGGTTCTTCAGGGTTATGCGCTGCTCGGCGTAGTGCCGGCTGCCGACCGTGAACGCCAGGGACGCGGCGCCGGCGACCTCCAATGGCTGGCGGCCAGTGGCCGTGCCCAGGGGGATGCCGACGATGGCTACCCAGCCATTGCCGTCCTTGACCACCAGCACCGGCTTGCCCTGGTAGCGCACCCGCGGCGCCGCGTCACCCGGAATGGGGACCACGGCGACGCCGCCCGGCACGGGTTTGTCCAGCAGGCGTTGCAGGTAGGTACCGGCGTGGGCGGGCAGGGCGAGGAACAGGCAGCAGAGCAGCGGCAGCAGGCGGGACATGGGAATTTCCAGCGACGAAAATACCCATGCTGGAGCAGGCAAGGGCCGCGGGCAAGGCGCCCGCGGCATTCTTCATCAGTTGGGGACGATCTTGTAGAGCACGGTTTCCAGCGCCGGCTTCTGCTTGGGATCGAAGAAGCTCATCTCGGGGATGCGCGAGTCCGTGACGTAGACGGTGCCATCCGGACCGCGGCCGAAGGTGTCCGGCCAGATCAGCTTCTTGTCCTGTACCAGGGTGGTGAGCTGACCGTTCTCGCGGATCTTTACCGCATGGTCTTCCACCGCGCTGACATAGAGGCGCCCTTGCGGGTCCATCAGCAGGCCATCGGCCGGACCGTTCTCGCCGACCTTTTCCACCTTGGCCGGCAGGCTGGCGAGTTCGTCGCCCTGCAGCGCCGCGGTAGGAATGCGGTAGAGGGTATTGCCCTTGACCGCCTGCCAGTAGAGGTAGTCGCCGGCCGGGGAGAGGGCGATGCCGTCGGCGGAAAATTCCACGCCACGGCCATCCGGACGCACCAGCGGCTCGCCATCGGCCTTGACCTTGACGCCCTTCTCGGCCTGGGTGCTCGGATCGCCATCCAGGGCGCGGCGGGCCTTGCCGCTCTCCAGATCCAGCACCACCAGGGCGCCGCGGGCACCGGAGTCGGTGATATAGGCATGGCGGCCATCCGGGCTGAATCTGACGTCGTTGAGGTAGCTGCCCTGGGGTGCCACGCTCTCGTCCAGGGCGTAGACCTTGCTCACCTGATTGCTGGCCAGGTCGATCTTGACCAGCTTGGGCGCGCCGGGCACCACCAGGGCCTGGGCCGGAGCGCCCGGGTCGATCACCCAGAGACTGCCGCGACCGTCGGCCACCACGGATTGCACGCAGACCCAGTGATTGCCCGGGGTCAGTTCGTCGCGCTTGGCATTGCGCCAGCCGTTCCAGGCCGGGTCCGGATAGGGCGCCAGGCTGCCGTCGGGCTTGAGTTCGGCGACCGATACCTCGCTGTCTTCGGTCCAGCGCGGGAAGTTGACGAAGATCCGTCCGCTCTCGCTGACGGTCACGCCGGTGACCTGGTGATCGAAGCTGGCGACCTTTTCCAGTTTGGCGCTGGATTCAGCGGCCAGGGCGACGGGTGCCAGGGGCAGGGCGGTCAGCAGGGTGGCCAGGGCGAGGCGGGAGAGGGCAGGTCTGGGCATGGCGGATTCCTGATAGGTGACCGGAGAAGCCGGTCCTGCAGTTACGACTGCGCCAGCCCCGTGGAAGATCGCCAGGGCCGACAGCCGGCCGGCCCTTGGCCTGCGCGGGAACGTCCGTGGAAATCCCGGGGTCCTCCTTCAAACCCCAAGGAGAAGACCATGCCTCGTCTGATCAACAGCAGCCTGGCGCTGCTGACCCTCGGCGCTCTGCTCGCCGGTTGCGACAAGTCACCGGAAATGCCGCCACCCCAGCGCAGCGAGGTGGTACAGAAGAGCGCACCGGGCAGCGATCCGGCCGCCCAGTCGCCCGAGCGGACCGTGGAGCAGCCCCACCGGTAGGGCTCGGAGTCTCAGCTCGCCGGCACGCCCTTTTCCCAGACGTCCCAGTGCTCGACGATCTCCTGCACCAGCGGATTGCCGGTGCGATAGAGATTTTCCAGCGCCGGGGCGAAGCCGCCCTGCTTGGCGTAGTCGAGCAGATTGGCCACCTCGGAGGCGCCCTTGGCCGGGCGGTCGAAGTCGGAGCCGGCGCGGACCACCGCCAGACGTTGCAGGTCGACCTTGCCCAGGCGGCTGGCGCGCAGCAGCGCTTCGTAGGTGGCGTTGTCTTCCTGCTGGGTGGTGCAGTAGCGGCCCTGGCCGTCGGTGACCAGGCGGGTCCATTCCTCGGCCCGTTCGGAGAGGCGGGTACCGGAATACCAGGTATCGCCGGCCAGGGTGTCGCAACGGGTCACCACCGGCGGCTGGTTGGCCGGGGCGTAATCGTAACGTTGGCGCCAGGCCTTGGATTCCGCGCTCTCGGTCAGCTCGGCCTGGCGCGACAGGGCATAGGCCTTGTCTCTCAGGCGCACATTGAGTTCGAAGACCTCGGTCTTGTAGTCCAGCGGCGGTTTCTCGCCAGGCCCACGGGTGTTGATCCCCAGGTAACCGGTGGGCCAGTCCTTGGGCACGTCACGGGGATCGAGCTCCCACTGGATGCCGAAGTCCACCAGATAGCGCGCCCAGGCGGTGGTGCCCAGGGTGCCTTCCTTGGGGCTGATCCCGGCGATGCCGGCGACCAGGAAATAGGTGTGTTTGAGGTCGAACCTGGGCGACAGGGTCAGCGCCAGGGTCGAGGCGGCGGCGTTGGCATGCCCCATTCCGGTGGTCATCAGGCACACCCGTGCCTCATTGCAGAGCACATCGGGATAGTCGGCGGAGAGTCCGTCGACGGCGACCTTGTGGCTGAGCTTGAGGCGATCGATCCAGGTCTGGGCCTCGGGGGCGAACATCGCCACGATCATGACCTTGGGCTGCAGCGGCGCGGCGGGCGGGGTCGCGGCCTGGGCCGCGCCGGCCAGCAGGGCGGTGGTGAGGGGGAACAGGGAAGCGCGCAGAAGGGAATGCATGAGGGGCCTCGGTAGGGGGAAATCCTGACCGAGGGTTCAAGATGCATGCCACCATCGGTCCGGGTTGGACCGATTAGTCCAACAGAGACAGAGTGATGGGTTCCTGGTGATTGTCCAGTACCCGGACCGCCAATTCGCCCTCGGCGAGCCGGGCGGTGAGCTTTTGCCCATTGGCGACCTCGGCGGCGGCACGCACGGCATGGCCCCGCTCGTCGAGCAGGATGCTGTAGCCGCGACCCAGGGTGGCCAGGGGGCTGACGATCTGCAGGGTCTGGACGGTACCGGCCAGGCGCTGCTGACGCTCCTTCAGCTGCCGCTGCATGACCCGTGGCAGGCGTTCGGCCAGCTGCTCCAGCCGTTGGTGCAGCAGGGCCAGCTGGCGCCCCGGATGTTGGCCGGCCAGCCGGGTGTCCAGGTGGGCCAGGCGATCGCGACGGCGATTCTGGGCGATGACATAGGCACGGCGCAGGCGCAGATCCAGGTCGTCCAGCCGTTGGGCCTGCTGGCGCAGGCGCTCGCCAGGATGCCGTAGGCGGCGGCTGCAGGCGTCCAGGCGCAACCGCTCGCGGGCCAGTCGTTCGCGCATGCGCAAGAGCAGCTGGCGATGCAGACCGTCGAGGCGCTGGCGCAGGTCGGCGCTATGGGGCGCGAGCAATTCCGCGGCCGCCGAAGGCGTCGGCGCGCGGACATCGGCGACGAAGTCGGCGATGGAGACATCGGTCTCGTGCCCCACGGCGCTCACCACCGGGGTCCGGCAGGCGGCCAGGGCACGGGCCACGGGTTCTTCGTTGAAGCACCAGAGGTCTTCCAGCGAGCCGCCGCCGCGCGCCAGGATCAGCGCATCGAAACCCTGGCGGTCGGCCAGTTGCAGGGCGCGGACGATCTGGGCGGTGGCCTCGCGGCCCTGCACCGCGGTGGGGATCAGCGTCAGTTCGACCTGGGGCGCCCGTCGCCTGAACACGCTGACGATGTCGCGGATCACCGCGCCGGTGGGCGAAGAGACGATGCCGATGCGTTGCGGATGGGCAGGCAGCGCGCGCTTGCGCTCGGCGGCGAACAGCCCTTCGGCGGCCAGGCGCTCCTTGAGCGCCTCGAAGGCCAGGCGCAGGGCGCCGTCGCCGGCGGGCTCGACGCTGTCGAGAATCAGCTGGTAGTCACCGCGGCCCTCGAACAGCGAGACCTTGCCGCGCACCTTGACCGCCAGGCCGTCACGCAGCGCCTGGCGCAACCGGCTGGCGTGCTGGCGGAACAGCGCGCAGCGCACCTGGGCCTGGCCGTCCTTCAACGTGAAATACAGGTGGCCCGAGGCGGGCTTGGCCAGGTTGGAGATCTCGCCCTCGACCCAGACCTGGGCGAAGACATCTTCCAGCAGCACCCGGGCGCGGCTGTTGAGCTGGCTGACGCTGAGCACCTCGCGGTCGAGACCGAGGCGGGCGAAGGGGTCCTTGAACATGGGGCGCTTTCTGTGGCTTTCGTCGGCCTCACCTTAGCAGCTCTGGGCGTGGGGCGAGCAGCACATTAAGCTGCGCGCCCCTTCCTTCGAGACCCGTGTTCCATGACCCTGCGCCAGACCATCCTCGCTCCCCGCATTTCCAGCCATCCGCGGGTGGAGCGCACCGCCGTGGAGATTCTCGGCTGGCTCGCCGCCAGTGGCGTGGTCAGGGCCGAGGCCTCGCCCTGCCTGCCCAGTCGCGGCCGGCGTGGCCATGCGCCGGGTCCGCGACTGACCGAGGTGCTGCGCCTGGCGCCAGGCATGGACGATCCGCGCGATTTCGCCGATGGCGGTCTGGAGATCGTTACCGAGCGCTGCATCTTCACCCCGTTGGAGGGCTTCGAAGGGCGCGCCCGCTGCCCCGCCTGCCGCCGCGAGATCGGCGAGGCGCTGTTCGAGCATCTGGAGGTGTGGATGCCGGCGGAAAGCGACAACTTCGCCTGCCCGGAATGCGCTCACGAAGACGACATCAACGGCTTCGACTTCCCCCAGCCCTGCGCCTTCTCCGACCTGGGCTTCATCTTCAACCACTGGCCGGCGCGGGCCTTCGCTCCGGCGTTCCTGGAGGAATTCCGGAGAAGGCTGGGGCAGCCGTTGGCGGTGGTGGAGGTGTAGGGGGGCGTTTTTAGCGCGCCCATGGCGGTCCGCGATAGATCCGTAGCGTGGAAAACCGCGCAGCGTTTTCCACTGGGCCTAGGTGCCTGACGGTGGACAAGGCTGCGCCGTTGTCCACCCTACAAGTCTGAGCGTAGGTTAAGTTGAGACGGCTCTTTCGTCGAAGCCCAGCAGGGGAGCGCGGCGGGGCGTGCGAGGTGTTGGGCTTCGCGTTGCTCAGCCCAACCTACAGGAGGGTAGGTTGGGCTGAGACGGCTCTATCGTCGAAGCCCAACAGGGGCGCAGGCAGCGTGGGGTATTGGGCTTAGGCCCTGAGCGTGCGCAACCATTCCAGCCCGGCCGAGGTGTCGCCCCGTGGACGGTATTCGCAGCCGATCCAGCCGTCGTAGCCGAGGGCGTCGAAGCGCTCGAACAGGTAGGGGTAGTGCAACTCCCCCAGGTCCGGTTCGTGGCGATCGGGCACCCCGGCGATCTGCACGTGGCCGATGCCGGCGAAGTCGCGCTCGAAGGTCTTGCTGACGTCGCCCTCGACGATCTGGCAGTGGTAGCAGTCGAACTGCACCTTGAGGTTGCTGGCACCTATGGCCTGGCGGATGGCCTGGGCGTCGTCCTGGCGATTGAGGAAGTAGCCGGGCATGTCGCGCTCGTTGATGGGCTCGACGAGGATCGTCACCCCGGCCTTGGCCGCCTGTTCGACGGCATGGGCCAGGTTGCCCAGGTAGGTGTCGCGGGCGCGGGCCCGGTCGACCCCGGCGGGCAGCAGGCCGGCCATCACATGCACCAGGCGATTGCCCAGCACGGCGGCGTAGTCCAGCGCGCGGTCGATGCCGGCGCGGCACTCGGCCTCGCGACCGGGCAGGGCGGCCAGGCCGCGTTCGCCGGCGGCCCAGTCACCGGGCGGGGCGTTGAACAGCACCTGGGTCAGGCCGGCGGCGTCCAGACGGGTCTTGATCTCGGCGGCGGTGTGCTCATAGGGAAAGAGGTATTCCACGGCCTGGAAGCCATCCGCGGCGGCGGCGGCGAAGCGGTCGAGGAAGGCATGCTCGGGGTAGAGCATGCTGAGGTTGGCGGCGAAACGGGGCATGGCTTGTCTCCCAGATCAGACGAAGGGCCAGAGCAGCAGGGTGATGGCGAAGCCCAGGCACCCTAGCAGGGTGGTCAGGACGGTCCAGGTACGCAAGCCGTCGGCGACGCTCAGGCCGACCAGCTTGGTGAAGATCCAGTAGCCGGCGTCGTTGATGTGCGACACGGCCAGACCACCGGCGCCCATGGCCAGGCAGAGCAGGGCCATGTGGTTGGCCGAGAGGTCGAGGGTGGCGATCAGCGGGCCGAGGATGCCGGCGGTGGTGACCAGGGCCACGGTGGTGGAGCCTTGTACCGCGCGCAGCAGCAGGGTCAGCACGAAGCCCAGCGCGAGCACCGGCAGGCCGGTGGCGCGCAACAGCTCCGAGACCACCGCGCCGATGCCGGTGTCCACCAGCACCTTGCCAAAGACGCCGCCGGCACCGGCGATGAGGATGACCATGGCCACGCCGGGCAGCGCCGAGCCGATGACGTCCGAGACCTGCTCGCGCGACCAGCCGCGGCGGAAGCCCAGCACATAGGCGCACAGCAGGGTGTCGATCAGCAGCGCCACCAGGGGCGCGCCGACCACGGTGAAGATGTCGCGCAGCAGGTTGCCGGCCGGTAGCCAGCTGGTGGCCAGGGTGCCCAGCAGGATCAGCACGATGGGCAGCAGGATCAGGGTCACCACCAGGCCGAAGCCGGGGGCCGGGGCGGGCGGCAGACCGGCGGCGAGGCCGGCCGGGGTCTCGTCGACCTTGACCGCGGCGGCGCCGAGGCTGGGCAGGCCGGGGGCCATGTCCTGGCCGCGGCCCCACTGCTGCAGGTGGGTGTCGGTGATCTGCGGACCATAGACGTCGCTGCGGATGTCGTCGGTCATGGGGTAGTGACGACGGGTCATGCGCCCGGCCACCCACCAGCCGATCAGGGCCAGCACGGCGGTGATCGGCAGGCCGAACAGCAGCACCCGACCCAGGTCGGCGCCCAGCTGGCCGGCGGCGGCCACGGCGCCCGGGTGGGGCGGCAGCATGGCATGCACGGTGAGCATGGTGGCGCACATCGGCAGGGCGAAGACGATCAGCGGCTTGCGCGCGGTGCGGGCGATGCCATAGGCCAGCGGCATCAGCACGATCACGCCGACCTCGAAGAACACCGGGATGCCGACCAGGAAGCCGGCCAGGGTCAGGGCCAGCGGCGTGCGTCTGTTGCCGAAGCGCTCGATCAGCGTCTTGGCCAGGGCCTCGGCGCCGCCGGAGAGCTCGATGATGCGGCCGATCATGGCGCCCAGGGCGATGATGATGGCGATGTGGCCGAGGATCTTGCCCATGCCGCCTTCGATGGTGGCGACCAGCTTGGACGGTTCGACGCCAGCGGCCAGGGCCACCAGGATGCTCACCAGCATCAGCGCCACGAAGGGCTGGAATTTGTACTTGAGAACCAGGAACAGCAGCAGGGCGATGCCCGCTGCGGCGATGAGGACCAGCAGCAACGGACTCATGAGCGGGACTCCGGGCAGGTGAGGCTGACGACGTGGGACATGGCACTTTCCTCGCTATTGTTGTTTTTCCAGGGCAAGCCGATCCCGCGATGGCCGGCGAGGGCCATCGTGGGGGTGTTGCGGTAGCGCGGGCTTCAGGTCACCAGACGGCGCCGAAGGTCTCCGCCAGTTCGGCCAGGGCGGCGGCATCGAGCGGCGCCGGGCGCGGCTCGCTGAGCAGCCACAGCCGCGCGGTTTCTTCCAGCTCCTCCAGGGCGAAGCTGGCCTTGCTCACGCTGCTTTCCCAGACCACCGGGCCGAGGCGTTCGAGCATCACGCCGCGGACCCGGTTGGCCAGTTGCGCCACCTGCTCGGCGACGCTGGCGGCGCCGGGGCGGGCATAGGGAATCAGCGGGATATGGCCGACCTTCATCACCTGGTAGGGGGTGATGGGGGGCAGGATGTCGTCCGGGCGCCAGACGCCGGCCAGGGTCAGGGCCACCAGGTGGGTGGAGTGGGTGTGCACCACGCCGCCGACGCCGGGATTGCGGTCGTAGACCTGGCGATGCAGGGCCAGGGTCTTGGATGGCTTGTCGCCGGAGACCCAGTCGCCATCCAGGCCAACCTTGGCGATGGCCGCCGGATCCAGGCGACCGAGGCAGGCGTCGGTGGGGGTGATCAGCCAGCCGTCTTCCAGGCGGGCGCTGATGTTGCCGGCGCTGCCCACGGTGTAGCCGCGGGCATAGAGGCTGGCGCCGACGGTGCAGATCTCTTCGCGCAGGCGGGCTTCGGCGCTCATGGCTGTTCTCCCGCCAGCTGGCGCAGGGCCTTGGCGAAGAAGTCGCGGCTGCCGAAGTTGCCGGACTTGAGCGCCAGGGCCAGGGGTTCGCCCTGCACCTGGCCGAGGGTGGCCGGCACGCCCGGATCGATCTGGGCGCCGATGCGCAGGGCCTGTACACCCAGCGCCTGGACCACGGCGCCGGAGGTTTCGCCACCGGCCACCACCAGACGGCGTACGCCGCTGTCGAACAGGCCGCGGGCGATCAGGCCGAGGGCGCGTTCCACCAGTTCACCGGCGCGCGCCACGCCCAGCTCGCGCTGGATGGCCTTGACCTCGTCGGTGGGACTGGTGGCATAGATGAGCACGGCCTGGCCCTGGTCACGCGCCCAGGCGAGGGCGGCGTCGATACTGTCGTCACCCTGGGCCAGGGCCAGCGGGTCCAGGCGCAGGGCCGGGCGACCGGCTTCCAGCCAGGCGGCGACCTGGCCATTGGTGGCCTGGGAAGCGCTGCCGGCCAGCACGGCTTCGCCACCGGCGGGCAGCGCCAGGGCGGCGGCGTCATGGGCCTGGAGCAGGCCGGCGCGGCGGAAATTCTCCGGCAGGCCCTGGGCAATGCCTGAACCACCGGTGACCAGGGGCAGCTCGGCACAGGCCGTGCCCAGGGTGTGCAGATCGGCGTCGGACAGGGCATCGGCGATGGCCAGGCGATGACCCGAAGTCCGCAATTCGGCGAGGGCCGCGCGCACGGCCTCGGGGCCCTTGGCGACCTGGTCGTAGCGCAGCAGCCCTACCTTGCCGCCGCTCTGGGCCTGCAGCACCCGCACCAGGTTGGCGTCGCCCATGGGCGTCAGCGGGTGGTGCTGCATGCCGGACTCGCTGAGCAGCTGGTCCTGCACGAACAGGTGGCCGCGGAACAGGGTGCGCCCGGTTTCCGGGAAGGCCGGGCAGGCCAGGGTGAAGTCGCAGTCCAGTGCCTCCTGCAAGGCCTCGGCTACCGGGCCGATGTTGCCTGCGGCAGTGGAATCGAAGGTCGAGCAGTACTTGAAGAAGAATTGCCGGCAGCCGCGCTGGCGCAGCCAGGCGAGGGCGGCCAGGGATTCGCTCACCGCCTCGGCGGCCGGCGTGGTGCGGGATTTCAGCGCCACTACCACGGCGTCGGCCGCTTCGAGTTCGGCGTCGGCCGCGGGCACGCCGATCACCTGCACGGTGCGCATGCCGCCACGCACCAGCATGTTGGCGAGATCGGTGGCGCCGGTGAAGTCGTCGGCGATGCAGCCCAGCAGCGGGCGTGTCTCGGTCTGGCTCATGGGTTTCACTCCGCGGCCTTGGGCAGCTCGATGCCCGGGAAGATCTTGATCACCGCCGAGTCGTCTTCACGACCATGGCCGGCGGTGGACGCCTGCATGAACATCTGGTGGGCGGTGGCCGACAGCGGCAGCGGGAATTTCGAGGTGCGCGCGGTATCCAGCACTAGGCCCAGGTCCTTGACGAAGATGTCCACGGCGGACAGCGGGGTGTAGTCGGCCTTGAGGATGTGCGGCACGCGATTCTCGAACATCCAGGAATTGCCGGCGCTGTGGGTGATGACCTCGTAGAGGGCGTCCGGATCGACGCCTTCGCGCAGGCCCAGGGCCATGGCCTCGGCGGAGGCGGCGATGTGCACCCCGGCCAACAGCTGGTTGATGATCTTGACCTTGGAGCCCTGGCCGGGCGCATCGCCTAGGCGATAGACCTTGCCGGCCATGGCGGCCAGGACTGCCTCGCCCTTGGCGTAGGCTTCCGCGGTGCCGGAGGTCATCATGGTCATCTCGCCGCTGGCGGCCTTGGCGGCGCCCCCGGAGAGCGGGGCGTCCAGCAGCAGGATGCCGCGCTCGGCCAGGCGCTCGCCCAGCTCGACGGCATAGGCCGGCGCCACCGTGGCGCAGGCGATCACCAGGCTGCCCGGCCGCAGGGCAGAGGCGGCGCCGCCTTCACCGAACAGTACGGCTTCGGTCTGCTCGGCGTTGACCACCACGGTGATGAGGATGTCGCAGCTGTTGGCCAGGGCCGCGGGCGAGGTGCAGGCCACGCCGCCTTCGCTGGCGAAGCTTTCCAGCACGCTGGCGCGCACGTCGCAGGCATGCACGGCGAAGCCGGCACGCAGCAGCGAACGGGCGACGCCCAGACCCATGGCCCCGAGGCCGATGACACCGACGTTGTCTTGCATCTTGTTGTTCTCCAGAAAAGGTCAGGCGAAGCCGGCCTGCCGCAGGCGGCGGGCGGCGTTGTAGATGTGCTGGCGGGCGGCGTTGGCGGCGGCCAGGGGATCGCCGAGGCGGATGGCGGCGACGATGGCCTGGTGTTCTTCATGTACCTGGCGGGAAAAATCCTCGCGCCGCGCCTCGTTGGTGCGGGTGATGCGCGTGGCTGTCTCCAGGTACTGGCTGACGAATTCCAGGGTCCTGATGAAGTAGGGATTGCCGGTGGCCTGGGCGATGGTGCGATGGAAGGCCACGTCGGCCCGTACCCCGTCATGGCCGTCGGCGACCTCTTCGTCGATGGCGGCCAGGGCCTCGTCGATGGCGACCAGATCGGTCTCGCTGCGGTTGATGGCGGCTTCGGAGGCGATCTCGGCCTCGATGGCGCGACGCAGGTCCAGCAGGTGGAAGACGCTGCCGGGCAGACTGGCTTCGTCGGCGTCGATGCGCAGCGGGCGGATGCTGGCGTGGGCCGTGACGAAGATGCCGCGACCCTGCTGGGGCTGCAGCACGCCTTCGTTCTTCAGCCGCGAGATGGCCTCGCGCACCACGGTGCGGCTGACACCGAAGGCTTCGGACAGCAGGGCTTCGCTGGGGATCTTGCTGCCGGGGGCGAAGACGCCGGCTTCGATCTTGTCCAGCAGCTGCTGGGCGACGTTGTCGCTCAGCACATTGGCGGGAACCTTGGCGAACATGGAGACCTGCTTATGTGGTTGTAAGGTTGTCATACAGGTTGTGGAGCTACTTTCGCACAGGCTTTTGCCTTTGTGTAGTGGTTTTGGCTGAGGCACTACCGACTTTTTGTGATGGATTCTACGGCTGGCAGATGCAGGCTAGAGCCACTATGGAGAGTTATAATGTAACATTTGCGGATGGAGGGCTCCCTTATGACCCCTGAAGAACTCGCGGCACAACCTGCCACGGACTACATGAACGAGGTCCAGCGGGAATTCTTTCGTCGACTGCTGCTCACCCAGCGCGGCGACCTGCAACGGCTGATCGACGAGCAGGTGGAAGACCTGCGCGGCCTGGACACCCACGGCGACCCGGCCGATGTCGGTAATGCCGAGCGGGAACGCCAGTGGCAGCTGCGCCAGCTGGAACGGGAAAAGAAGCTGCTGGACAAGATCGACGAGGCCCTGGAGCGCCTGGCCCGCGACGACTACGGCTGGTGCCAGGAGACCGGCGAACCCATCGGCCTTGCCCGCCTGCTGTTGCGGCCTACCGCGACCCTCAGCGTGGAAGCCAAGGAGCGCCAGGAGCAGCGCGAGCGGCATCTGCAGTCGGCGTGAGCGGCGGTAGCCGCGCTTTCCCTCACCCCAGCCCTCTCCCTGAGGAAGAGGGGGCAAAGCGCACCCGTAGGTTGGGTTGAGACAGCTCCATCGTCGAAGCCCTACAGAGCCCGGCGGCGTCGGGCTTCGCTGGCGCTCAACCCAACCTACGCCAGCCGCTGCGCCTCGAACAATTCGCCTGGTCGCACGATCTGGTCGCGGGCGGCGATCAGCGGCAGGTCGCGGCTGCCGGGGCCGGTGCGGGCGACCAGGGCGTAGAGCGCGCTGACCGCATGGGATGCGGCAGCAGGTGTGGACTGGCCGTTGAGCAGTTGGCCCAGCAGCACCGCGGAAAAGACATCGCCCATGCCGTTGGGCAGCGGCTGCAGGTCCAGGTAGGGCGTCTGCACCAGCCAGGCATCCGCCGCCTCCACCACCAGGGTGCTGAGGACGTCGGTGGGCAGGTCCGGGGTGCGCAGGCTGGTGATGACGATGGTCGTAGGGCCCGGTTGGCCGGGGCGACCGAGCAGCAGTCGGGCGGCGCTCACGGCGTCGGCGGTGTCGGCCAGCGGCTGGCCGTGCAACAGCTCGAATTCGTACTGGTTGGGAGTGATCAGGCTGGCCTGTTCGATGGCGCGGCGGCGCAGGAAGTCGGGGATGCCGGGACGCACGAAGATGCCGCGGCCGACGTCGCCCATCACCGGATCGCAGAGATACTGCAGGTCGCCACGCTGACGGCGGATCTCCTGCACCACGCCAAGGATCACCTCGCCGATGGCGGCGTCGCCCAGGTAGCCGGAGAGCACCGCCACGCAGCGCTCCAGCACGCCGCGGGCGCGCAGGCCGTCGAGTACGTCGTGGATGTGTTCGGGCGGAAAGACCTGGCCCTTGAATTCGCCATAGCCGGTGTGATTGGAGAATTGCACCGTGTTGACCACCACCGGCTGCAGGCCAAGCAGTTGCAGCGGTAGGGTGGCGGCGGCATTGCCGACGTGGCCGTAGGCGACATGGGACTGGATGGACAGCACCAGCGGCGGCTGGGCGGGCAGGGCGGCGGGCATGGCGATCTCTCGGGCGGCGGGCTCGGGGCAGGAGCCGGAAGGGTGGAGGCCTGCAGCTTACCGCAGCCCTTCCGGCGAACCCTAACCCGCCTGTGGCGGTCTGCATCGGCAGTGCAGATCGCTCCCGGCGCTGGCTACACTGGAGCGGCTGTCATTCGTCTCTAGCCCCAAGGAGAAACGGGGAATGTCCGAGCTTCGCTTCGCACGTCTGGTGTTGGGTCTGCAGGCCCTGGTCTGGTTTGGCCTCGCCCTGGCGCATTGGTTCTATCCCTACGAGATGGCCAACGCCCGCGGCATGGTACTGATGGATTCGGCGTCGGTGGCCGAGGCGCGGGTCTGGTACGGCGGCATGCAGTTCGCCCTGGCGCTGTTCGCCGTGCTGGCCTTTCGCCGGGCGGAATGGCTGTCGGCCGGCCTGCTGCTGGTGGCCTTCGTGCAGCTGACGCTGTTCGTGGTGCGGCTGATCAGCGGCGTACTGGGCGAGTCGGCCACCGCCGAGCTGGATCTCTATTCCCAGGGCTATCGCCTGGTGATCGGCATCCTGGCCCTGCTGGCGCTGCGCGCCCACCGCCGCCACGAGCAGCGGGAGCTGGAGAATCGCCGCCTCTACCAGGGCCAGTAATCGGACCGGCGTCAGCCGCTAGCGTCCGGGCCGGGGCCGTGCGGTGTCGATCTGGTCGCTGCGGCTCAGGCCCAGGGTCAGTTGGCGACAGAGGTCGAGGAATTCGACCATGGCCCCGGTCTGGTACTTCTGCTTGTGCCAGATGAAGCAGAACTGGCGACGCAGATCGAGGGTTGGCGTCTCGATGGGCACCAGGGTGCCGCGGGCGAAGGCATCGCGCAGCGCCAGCCGCGACAGGCAGCCGATGCCCAGCCCCGACTCCACCGCGCGCAGGATGGCCTCGGTGTGTTCCAGCTCCAGGCGCACGTCCAGCGGCTGGGCGTGATGCCGCATGGCCTGGTCGAAGGTCAGGCGGGTGCCGGAGCCCTGTTCGCGCAGGATCCAGGCCTGGGCTTCCAGTTCGGCCTGGGCGGCCTGTCTGCCTGCCAGGGCGTGTCCGGGCGCGCAGAACGCCACCAGTTCGTCCTCGATCCAGGGCTGCACCTCCAGGTCCGGATGCTGGCAGTCGCCCTCGATCAGGCCGAGGTCGATGTCATGGTTGGCGATGCGCTGCACCACGCTGGCGGTGTTGTGCACGTGCAGCCGCACCCGGCAGTCGGGATGGCGCTGCATGAAGTCGCCCAGCAGCAGGGTGGCCAGGTAGTTGCCGATGGTAAGGGTCGCGCCGACCTCCAGGGAGCCGAAGCCGGTCTTGCCGCGCAGCAGGTTTTCCACCTCGGCGCTGCGGTCCAGCAGGGCCACCGCCTTGGGTAGCAGCTGACGACCCAGGGCGTTGAGCGTCAAACGCTTACCGGCGCGGTCGAACACCCGGCAGTCGAATTGCCGTTCCAGTTCGCCCAGGGCGGTACTGGTGGCCGACTGCGACAGACTGAGCGCCTCGGCCGCGCGGGAAACGCTTTCCTGGCGGGCCACGGCGACGAAGACCTCGAGTTGACGCAACGTGAATCTCATATCTGCCTTTTGGATAACCGATATTCGAATTATTCATTTCACGGATATTTTCCCCCTCTATAAACTGTCGCGCAATTTCTATCCAGCCCCGGGCTGTACCGATTTTTCCTGGAGTCATCGATGAGCAACCTGTACACCGAGCGCGTCCTGAGCGTTCATCACTGGAACGACACCCTGTTCAGCTTCAAGACCACCCGCAATGCGGGCCTGCGTTTCGAGAACGGTCAGTTCGTGATGATCGGCCTGGAGACCGAAGGCGGTCGTCCGCTGATGCGTGCCTACAGCATCGCCAGCCCCAACTATGAAGAGCACCTGGAGTTCTTCAGCATCAAGGTGCCGGACGGCCCCCTGACCTCGCGCCTGCAGCACCTCAAGGAAGGCGACAACCTGATGGTAAGCCGCAAGCCCACCGGCACCCTGATCCTCAGTGACCTGAAGCCCGCCAAGCACCTCTATCTGCTGAGCACCGGCACCGGCATGGCGCCCTTCCTGAGCACCATCCAGGATCCGGAGACCTACGAGCGCTTCGAGAAGGTGATCCTGGTCCACGGCGTGCGCTACGTGAACGAGCTGGCCTACGCCGACTTCATCACCAAGACCCTGCCGGAGCACGAGTTCATCGGCGATCTGGTCCGCGAGAAGCTGATCTACTACCCCCTGGTCACCCGCGAAGAATTCCGCAACCAGGGGCGTCAGACCGACCTGATGCGCAGCGGCAAGCTGTTCGCGGACATCGGCCTGCCGCCGATCAATCCGCAGGACGACCGCGCCATGATCTGCGGCAGCCCGAGCATGCTGGACGAGACCAGCGCCGTGCTGAACGAATTCGGCCTGACCATCTCGCCGCGCATGGGCGATCCGGGCGACTACCTGATCGAGCGCGCTTTCGTCGAGAAGTAACGCGACCCGGCCTCACGAGAACCCGCCCTCCGGCGGGTTTTTCGTTTCCGCGGCCCGGCGGGCTGAACTCCCCCGGCGCCGGATCGGTCGGTTGCTGCAAGGCGTGTCATGGCGACACGCCATTGCCGGGAGCCCCCATGAAGCCCTATGTGATCTGCCATATGATGTCGTCGGTCGACGGTCACGCCCTCACCGACGGCTGGGACCGCGCCGTCAAGAAGCAGGCCGATGCCACCTACGAGCGCCTGGCCGAGCGCTTCGCCTTCGATGCCTGGGCCTGTGGCCGGGTGACCATGGAAGAGATCGCCCACGGCGAGGGCTATCCCACCGGCGTCGCCCAGGCGCCCATCCCGCGTACCCACCATTTCGCCAGGCGCGACGCCGCGAAGTACGCCCTCGCCATCGACCCCCAGGGCAAGGTGGCCTGGAAAAAGAGCGAGGCCCTGGATTCCCACGTGGTGGCAGTGCTCACCGAAGGGGTCAGCGACGATTACCTGACGCACCTGCAGAACATCGGCGCCTCCTACGTCTTCGGCGGCAAGGACGAACTGGATCTGGCGGCGGTGCTGGAGCTGCTGAACGCCGAACTGGGCATCGAGCGCCTGGTGGTGGAGGGCGGTCCCCACGTCAGCGGCTCCTTTGTCGCCGCCGGGCTGGTGGACGAGATCAGCGTGCTGATCATCCCGCTGGTGGATGGCCGCGGTGCCCATCCGGCCTCCTTCGAGATCGCCGAGCAGGCCTGGCAGCAGCCGCTGTACCTCAAGCTGGACGCGGCCGAAGCCCAGGACGACGGCAGCGTCTGGCTGCGTTATCGCCGCGGCTAGCCGAGCGCCTTGGCCAGGGCCAGGGCGTCGGCATCGGCTTCCGCCTGGGCCTCTGCCTGGGCCTGCAACGGACAGACCCCGCTGGCATAGCGGGCGATCACCTCGGGCACCTGGGCCAGGGGCACCGGGCGGCTGATGTGGTAGCCCTGGATGAAGTCGCAGCCCAGGGCACACAGCAGGCGCAACTGCTCCAGGTGCTCAACGCCCTCGGCGGTGACCTTGAGCTTGAGCGGTCGGGCCATGCCGATGATGGCCTGGACGATCTGATGATCGGCATTGCCCTCCGCCAGGCCGACGACGAAGGAACGGTCGATCTTCACGGTGTCGATCGGCAGGCGCTTGAGATAGGCCAGCGACGAATAGCCGGTACCGAAGTCGTCGATGGACACCGTCACGCCCAGATCGCGGATGCGCTGCAGCAATTCGGCGGTGGGCTGCACGTTCTTGACCAGGGCGTTCTCGGTGACCTCCAGCTCCAGCCGTCGCGGCGATAGCCGGTGGTCGTCCAGGCGCCAGGCGATCTGCCCGGGCAGGGCGTCGTTGCTCAGACTGAGCGCCGAGCAATTCACCGCGATGCGCAGGTCCGCCAGGCCGGCGGCGCTCAGCTCGGCCAGGTCCTGGCAGGCGCGCTTGAGCACCCAGGCGTCCAGTTCCTCGATGAAGCCGTTGGCCTCGGCCACGCCGAGAAAGCAGTTGGGCGCCAGCATGCCCAGGCGTGGATGATCCCAGCGGATCAGGGCTTCGGCCTTGTCCAGCTGGCCGCTGGCGACGTCGAGGATCGGTTGGTAGTAGAGCTGCAGCCCACGTTCCTCGACCAGGGCCTCGCGCAATTCGGCTTCCAGCTCCAGCTGCAGCGAGATCTTCTCGCGCAGGGTCTCGTCGAAGAAGCTGTAGGTATTGCGGCCATTGCCCTTGGACAGATAGAGCGCGAGATCGGCGCTCTTGAGCAATTCTTCGCAGCAGCCGCCGTCGCGGGGATAGAGGCTGATGCCGATGCTGGTGGTCATCACCAGGGTGCGGTTGCCGATGGTGACCGGATTGCGCAACCGCTCCAGGATGCGCTGGGCCAGTTGCCGGGCTTCCTCGGGCCCGGCGAGGCTGGCGAGGATGCAGAATTCATCGCCCCCGAAGCGGGCTACCAGATCGCCTTCGCGCACCGCGTCGCGAATGATCCTGGCCATGGCCACCAGCAACTGGTCGCCGGCGTCGTGGCCGAGGCTGTCGTTGATGCGCTTGAAGTGATCGATGTCGAGGAACATCACCCCCAGGCTGCGCCCCTGCTGGGCGTGGCGTTCGAGGATCTCGGCGAAGGCCTGGTTGAAGGCGCGGCGATTGTGCAGGTCGGTGAGGGGATCGTAGTGCGCCGCCTGTTGCAGTGAGGCGCGGGCTTCGTCGAGCTGGCCGACCAGGGAATTGACCCGCTCCAGGTCGTTTTCCTTGCGCTGCAGCTGGCGATCCGCCCAGGCCGCGCCCAGGCCGCCTATCCCCAGGAGCAGGGCGATGATGGCGATGCCGACGCCGAGCTGCCAGGAATTGCTGGCGCCCTGCAGGGTGCTTTCGGTCTCGGCGGGTGCGATCAGCACCATGGACCACATGCCGGTGAAATGCATGGCGGCAATGGCCAGGCCCATCACCAGGGCGGTGGCGATGCGCAGCCAGCGATAGATGCCGGTGTAGTGACGACGAAAGATCTGGATCAGTTGCAGGGCGGCGAAGCTGGCCCCTACGGCGATGGCGATCGACAGCAGGAAGGGCAGCGGGCGATAGAGCACCACGGCCTCGGTGTGTACCGCGGCCATGCCGGTGTAGTGCATGAGCACGATGCCCAGGCTCAGCACCGTACCGGCCTTGAGCCGCTGGCCCAGGGTGAGGTCGGGCTGGCTGAGGGCGGGCATGGCCATGAGTCCGGCCAGCACCACGATCAGCAGCGAGGCCAGGGTGATGAAGAGGTCGTAGTGCACCCGGGTGGGCACGGTGAAGGCCAGCATGGCGATGAAGTGCATGCCCCACACCCCGAAGCCGAAGCTCAGGGCGCCCATCAGGCTCCAGGCACGCCGCCGCGCCAGGGTACGGGTCTGGCCGATGCGCTCGGCGAACACCAGGGTGACGTAGCAGGCACTGACCGCGACGAGATAGGCGAGCGCCACCAGCCAGCCATCATGTTGGCCGTGCAGGTGCACCTGCTCTTGGGCAAGAGGGGCGACGAGGAAGTCGAGTCCCAGCCAGTTGTTCATTCCGTGGCCTCGGCAGGAAGTCTGGCGCGGCTGGAGGAAGACGGCCCGGCGGGATCTCCGTCCGGGTAGATTTCACCACGGCAACCTGCGCTCTGAGGTTAGCTTGCCTTGCCCTATCGGCGTGGTGAAGAGGTGCTTGAGTCTGCAGCCGTGCAGTTAGCGCGCGAGGTTTTTTTTGGAGCGGCAAAGTCACTTCGCCACCCGCCAGGCACAGGTCAGCGAAGCGCTCTGGATAGCTAGCTAGCGACTTTGTGATGTCACCTGGCTAGCACCATTACCGTTCGTCGAACAGGGGACTGACGAACGGTCATGTGGGGAAGAAATCGGCCAAACAGGCCGACGTGAAAGGATTCAGCTGACCACGCGGTAGCAGGGCTCGTAGGCCGCGCCGCCGGGCAGCTTCATCCGGTGCTGCTCGACGAAGGCCTGCAGGAGCCGATCCAGTGGTCGCATGATGTCGGGATCGCCATGGATCTCGTAGGGCCCGCGCTCCTCGATCAGCTGGATGCCCTTGGCCTTGACGTTGCCGGCGACGATGCCCGAGAAGGCGCGGCGCAGGTTGGCGGCCAGCTCATGGGGCGGCACGGCATGGGTCAGCTGCAGCGCGGCCATGTTCGCGTGGGTGGGGTCGAAGGGACGCTGGAAGCTTTCCTCGATGCGCAGCAGCCAGTTGAAGTGGAAGGCGTCGTGGCGCTCGCGACGGAATTGCTTGACCGCCTTGAGGCCCTGGGCCATCTGCCGGGCCACCTCGACCGGATCGTTGACCACGATCTGATAGTGGCGCTGGGCGGCTTCGCCCAGGGTGGCGCCGATGAAGGCGTGCAACTGCTCGAGATAGGGCGCGGCGCTCTGCGGCCCGGTGAGCACCACCGGGAAGGGGATGTCCTTGTTGTCCGGGTGCATGAGGATGCCCAGCAGGTAGAGGAACTCCTCCGCCGTGCCGGCGCCGCCCGGGAAGATGATGATGCCGTGGCCCGCGCGGACGAAGGCCTCCAGGCGCTTCTCGATGTCGGGCAGGATCACCAGTTCGTTGACGATGGGATTGGGCGCCTCGGCGGCGATGATCCCCGGCTCGGTGAGTCCCAGGTAGCGACCGCCCTGCAGGCGCTGCTTGGCGTGGGCGATGGTGGCGCCCTTCATCGGGCCCTTCATCACGCCCGGGCCGCAGCCGGTGCAGATGTCCAGGCTGCGCAGGCCCAGTTCGTGACCGACCTTCTTGGTGTACTTGTATTCCTCGGTGCTGATGGAGTGGCCACCCCAGCACACCACCATCTTGGGTTCCATGCCGGCGCGAAGGGTGCGGGCGTT
This sequence comes from Pseudomonas sp. SHLD1, assembly GCF_028640935.1. Taxonomy (NCBI): domain Bacteria; kingdom Pseudomonadati; phylum Pseudomonadota; class Gammaproteobacteria; order Pseudomonadales; family Pseudomonadaceae; genus Pseudomonas; species Pseudomonas sp. SHLD1. The sequence continues at coordinate 422,904 of NZ_JAQZAD010000023.1, read as the reverse complement.
GCGCAGCAGGTGGAAGACGTAGTCGGTGATGCCCTCGGAGCTCGCCAGATCGATGCGCAGGCTGCTCTGTTCGCTCTCGGTGTAGACGATGTCGCGCAGGGCGCTGAACAGCATCTCGCGGGTGCTGGCGATCATCTCGCCGTCGACGAAGGCGTCGGCGGGGGCGTTGATCAGTTCCAGGCGCACGCCGCGGTCCTGCTGGTGGATGCGGATCTCGAAGTCCTGATAGGCCTCGAGGATGGTCTTGGCGTTGTCGCTGTGGGCGCCGGTGTTGAGGATGGCCAGGGCGCACTGGCGAAAGAGCTGGTAGAGGTTGCCCGAGCCGGCGGCGCTGAGCTGCTGGACCTCGCGCTGGGAAAGGGTCTCCAGGCTGCCCTTGGGGCTGACCTGAGCGTTGATGACCTGTCTGCTTGGAGCCATAGATGCTTCCCTATCGGTGATACGGCCGAACGGCGGCCGTAGCCGGGTGCGGACCGCCTCATGCGATCCGGCAATGTCATTGTTGGGGCCTTGGACGCCGGAATGCAAACCGGGCGGCGTCAGAACGCCGCGGTCACGTCCAGTACCCGGATCCGGTCCGCGGTCGGATAGTGCCAGTGCACCTCCACGTCCCAGAGGCGCACCCCGTAGCGGCGCTCGGGCGCCGGCGTCTGATAGGCCGGTCGGGGGTCCTGAGCCAGGCACTGCTCGATCAGCTCGGCCAGGGGCTCGCCCAGCCGCTGGCCATGGGCCTCGGCCTGGGCCCGCGCGGCATCCGCCCAGCCCACCGCCAGGGCCGGCGGCGGCGCCTCGGCGATGGCGTTGTGGGCGCCCGGCGGGCTGTCGGCGTAGGGCACATAGGGCTTGATGTCCAGCACCGGGGTGCCGTCGAGCAGATCGATCCCCGAGAGCAGCAGCCGTCCCGGTTCCAGGCCGTCGAGGCGCACCACCGACTGGCCGATGCCATTGGGTCTGTGGGTGGCGCGGGTGGCGAAGACGCCCAGATACCGATTGCCACCCAGGCGCGGTGGCCGCACTCGCAGCCGTGGCTGGCTTTCCAGGGCCTGGTGGAAGAGAAACAGCAGCCAGACATGGCTGACGCCTTCCAGGCCGGCCACCGCTTCGGGCCGGTCGAAGGGCGGCAGCAGCTCCAGCACGCCACGGGCGGCCGGGGCCAGCGCGGGTTGCCGGGGAATGGCGAATTTCTCCTTGAAGCAGGAGCGGACGTGGCCGATGGGGGTGACGCTGTACTGCATGGGGCGGAGCCGTCTGACGCAGGGCCGGTCATTATGCCCTGCCCGAAGCCTCCGCGACCGCCGTGGCCGACGCCTCGCCGGCGTTGCGGCGCACCCCGCGCAGATTCATCGCCGCCAGGCCCAGCTGTAGCACGATCAGGGCATAGGCCTCCGCCTGCAGGCCCCAGGCGATCCACAGGCCGTTGCTCAGCAGGAACACCCAGAAGCCCAGGTTGCGCCGGCCCTGGCGCTGGGAGGCCACCAGCCAGGCGGCGAGCAGGGTGATGGCCATGGCCGGCCATTGCAGCAGATCGAGCGCTTCCATGGAAAACCTTCAAAAGAGTGACTAATGAAGGTGAGCCCTGGAAAGCGTCCCGAGTTCCGAGGGCTGGATTCAGGGCGCCGGATGGCGCGCCCGCGCGTAGGCGATGAAGCCCTCGATATCGGCACTGCACAGGTGTTCGCCGGCAGCCAGGATCTCGGCTTCGGGCCAGTCCCACCAGGCGATGTCGAGCAGCGCCTGGCAGGTGGCCTCGGGAAAGCGCCACTTGATGAAGCGCGCCGGATTGCCGCCCACCACCGCATAGGGCGGCACGTCGCGGGTGACCACGGCACCGGCGGCTACCACGGCGCCATGGCCGATGGTGACGCCGGAAAGGATCAGTGCATCGGTGCAGATCCAGCAGTCGCTGCCGATCACCACGTCGCCGCGGGTGCCGCCGTAGTCGGTGATGTGGGCCAGGTCGTCGACGAAGGCAGGGAAGGGATAGGTGGTCACCCAGTCCAGCCGATGCAGGCCGCCAAGCAGGATGCGCACGCCCTCGGCGATGGAGGTGTAGCACCCCAGGCGCAGGGTGGCGCATTCCTTGAGATCGAACACCTTCGGCGCGCCATAGGTGCCGGCGCCGATCTCGTAGTCGGGCAGCTCGCGGCGCAGGCGCGCCGTACGCTGATGCAGGCGGGGCAGGGCGGCCAGGGCCTGGCGTTCACGTTTCTTGCGCAGCTTGTCGAGAAAACCCATGGCGGTGCCCTGGCGAAAAGTATCCGGCAGGATACCCAAGCGCCCGGGCCGCGCTCAATCGCCGGGCTCGATCCGATCGCCCTCCATCGCCGGCAGGCCGAGCTGGTCGGCGAGATCCTGGAGGTCGCTCGCTTCGAGATTCCAGCCGCCGCTGGACACCTCGCCACCCGCCGGACCCTTTTCACGTGGGCGCTGGATGAAGGCAGTCGCCAGCCCCAGCTCCTTGGCCGCCTGCAGGTCGCCGTTGTGGGCGGCGCAGAGCATCACCTGCTCCGGTTGCAGGTCGAGCAGGGCGCAGGCGCCCAGGTAGACCTCCGCAGCCGGTTTGTAGCGCTGGAAGAGATCGGCGCCAAAGAGCATGTCCCACGGCAGTCCGGCGTGGCGGGCCATGTCCAGCAGGAGGCTGACGTTGCCATTGGACAGGGCGCAGACCGGATAGCCCTGGCGCAGTCGGGTGAGACCCGGCACGGCATCGGGCCAGGGGGTCAGCTGATGCCAGAGGCGATTGATCCAGGCCACCTCGGCGGTGGTCAGGCCGACCAGTCCGTGGCGGGGCAGCAATTCGTCCAGCGCCAGGCGATGGACCTCGTCGAGGGGCAGCCAGGGCAGGCTGCGGGCGGCGATCTGCGGCAGGATGGCCTCGTAGGCTTCGGCGCGCCAGGCATCGGCCAGCCGCTCCCAGTCGCCCTGGACGCCCTGCTTGGCGGACAGCCCCTGCAAGCCCTCGACCAGGCTGCCGCGCCAGTCCACCACGGTGCCGAAGACATCGAAAAGTAGCGCCCGAACGGTCGTCGTCATGGGTAGACTCCTGCAGAAGAAGGTTGTCTCCACCAGACGGAGCACGGATGACGGGGGTTCCCCCGGAGTGCCCGAAGGTCACCTCTCGCCAAAGGATCCCTGCATGACACTGCGTCACCTCAGCCACTGGGTGTTCGACCTCGACGGCACCCTGACCCTGGCGGTACATGACTTCGCCGCCATTCGCCGGCACCTGGGCATTCCCGAGCAGGCCGACATCCTCCACCACCTGGCCGAGCTGCCGGCCACCGAGCGCAAGGCCAAGCACGCCTGGCTGTTCGAGCACGAACGCGAACTGGCCGTCGCCGCCCGCCCGGCGCCGGGCGCGGTGGCCCTGGTACGCCGGCTGCACGAACAGGGCTGCCGGCTGGGCATCCTCACCCGCAATGCCCGCGACCTGGCGCTGCTGACGCTGGCCGCCATCGGCCTGGAAGACTGCTTCGATCCGCCTGCCGTGCTGGGGCGCGACGAGGCGGCGCCCAAGCCCGATCCGGGTGGCCTGCTGCGGCTGGCCGACCTCTGGCAGGTGGCGCCGGCCCGCCTGGTGATGGTCGGCGATCACCGCTATGACCTGGAGTGCGGGCGGGCCGTGGGCTGCCACACCCTGCAGGTCAATCAGCCGGGCGATCCCTGGCCGGCGGCGCGTGACCAGCGCTTCGAGACCTGCGCGGAGATCCTGGCGGCGCTCTGACGCTGGAAATTTGTCCGTTAGGCGTAAATAGTCTGTTGTTTGCCTGGCCGCTGGCTAAGATGCCGGCTTCGCATCCAGGTCGGGCCAGCCGTATGAGCCTCCACACGCCTTTGAGCGATCAGCCAGCCTCCAGCGATCTGCGCCAGTACGAGCGCCAGACGCTGGAAAGCCTTGCCACCGGGCTGCCCCTGACCCAGGTGCTCCACACGCTGCTGCAGCGGGTGGAGGTCCTGGCCCAGGTCCGCCTGCATGCCTGCATCCTGTTGCTCAGCGAGGATGGCCGTTATCTGCAGGACGGCATCGCGCCGAGTCTGCCGGACGCCTACAGCCGCGATCTCGGTCGGCTGGAGATCGGGCCGCTGGCGGGCTCCTGCGGCACTGCCGCCTACCGCCGCGAAGCCGTCTATGTCGAGGACATCGCCTGCGACCCGCTGTGGGCCGGCGCTCGCGACCTGGCGCTGCGCTATGGCCTGCGGGCCTGCTGGTCGATGCCGCTGCTGGCCCTGGACGGTCGGTTGCTGGGCACCTTCGCCAACTATTTCCTCGAGCCGCGGCGCCCCCTGGCCGCCGAGCGCGACGCCTTCCGCCTGGTCACCGAGACCGCCGCCCTGGCCATCGAGCGCCATCAGGCGGATCTGCAGCTGCGCGAGAGCGAAGACCACTATCGGCACCTGGTGGAACTCAATCCGCAATACACCTGGACCTGCGATCCCGGTGGCCGGCGCATGGTCTTCTCGCCGCGCTGGCAGCAGCTGACCGGCCAGCCGGTACTGGAAGCCGAGAGCTTCTGGGCGCTGCTGCATCCGGACGACCGCCGGACGACGCGGCAGGCCTGGGACGCTGCGCGCAGCGCTGGTCAGGCCTACGATCGGGAGCACCGGGTACGGGTGGCGGACGGCAGCCACTGCTGGCTGCGTACCCGCGCCTATCCGCGGCGCGATGCGGCGGGCACGGTGATCCGCTGGTATGGCACCAGCGAAGACATCGACGACCGCCGCGAGGCCGAGGAGGCCCTGCGCCGCGAACGCGCCACCCTGGAGCTCCAGGTGCGGGCACGGACCGCCGAATTGGAGGAGCGCAATCGCCAGCTGCGCGAAGAGATGCAGAATCGCGCCCAGGCCGAGGAGCTGCTGCGCCAGGCGCAGAAGATGGAAGCCGTGGGCCAGCTCACCGGCGGCATCGCCCATGACTTCAACAACCTGCTGGCCGGCATCCAGGCCAGCCTGGATCTCATGCGCCGCCGCCTGGCGCCGGAGGCGCTGAACGGGGTCGGCAGTCTGCTCGATACCGCCACCCAGTCGGTCGGCCGGGGCGCCAGTCTGACCCATCGACTGCTGGCCTTTTCCCGCCGCCAGACGCTCAATCCCCAGGCGGTGGACGTCACCCGGCTGATCGGCGATTTCCAGGAGTTGCTGCGGCACAGCCTGGGGCCGCAGATCCGCTGCCAACTGGAACTGGACGCCGAACTCTGGCTGGTCGACGCCGATCCGCACCAGCTGGAAAATGCCCTGCTCAACCTGGCCATCAACAGCCGCGATGCCATGCCAGCGGGCGGCAACCTGACCATCCGCGCGCGCAACTGGGTACAGCCCGACGCCGATCCGGCGTTGCCGGCGGGCGATTACCTGCTGATCGAGGTGGGCGACGATGGCGTGGGCATGACGCCAGCGGTGCTGGAACGGGTCTTCGAGCCCTTCTTCACCACCAAGCCGGTGGGCCAGGGCTCGGGCCTGGGGCTGTCCATGATCTATGGCTTCGTCCGCCAGTCCCGTGGCCAGGTGAGCGTGACCAGCGCACCGGGGCAGGGCTGTCGGGTGAGGCTGCTGCTGCCGCGCCATCCGGCCCTGGCCGTCCAGGCACCCCTGACCGTCGCCAGCGCCCCGACCGCCCGTGCGCTACCCGGTGTCCGGGTGCTGCTGGTGGAGGACGACGAGGTCATTCGCCAGTTGCTGGTGCAGGTGTGCGTCGACCTCGGCTGGCGCTATCGCGACGCCGTCGATGCCGAAGCGGCGCTGGCGGCGCTGCGCGAAGGCGAGGGCTTCGACCTGCTGATCACCGATGTCGGGTTGCCGGGGCTGAACGGCCGCTTGCTGGCCGGGACGGCCCGTACCCTCAGACCCCACCTGCCGATTCTCTTCATCACCGGCTATGCGGCGGGCGACGAACCTCCCGTGCCCCTGGTCGGCGCGCGCATGGCGCTGCTGGGCAAACCCTTCACCCTGGAGGCCCTGGTCGCCCAGGTGCAGGCGCTGCTGGACGCGCCCGCCGCCCTGGAGCGCTGAGGCTAGTCGCCGGCGCCGAACAGCGCCCGGCGGCCTGCGGGCGAGGTGAAGATGGCATCGCCGTCGTGACCGACGCCGGGCACCTCCACCAGCTGCTGACGCAGCCCCGGATGACGGCCTTGCAGGTAATGGTAGTAATTCAGTCCGCGGGCCAGGCGATAGGGGCCCTGGGCCTCGGCGGCGCAGCCCTTGTCCAGCGCCGGATGGTTGGGGTTGGTGTCCTCGGCGCCCAGCAGATAGGTGAGGTCGAGCCCCGCATAGTGCTGCTCCAGGCTGGCCGCCGGGCGTCCTTCGGCATAGGCTGGCAGATCCTGCATGCCGTATTTCCAGGTGTCGAAGTCCGGGCAGCTGGCGGCGTCGGCGAAGGGCACGGGCTGGCCCTGGGCATCCGGACGGCGGGCATCGAAATAGGCATAGGACGACGGATTGGCCACCACGTATCTCAGGCGGATGCCGTGGGCGGCGAGGGCGCGCTCGCCCTGGCCGAGCACGGCGTAGCGCTGCACCACCTGGCCACCGCCGGAATGCCCGGCGATCACCACCTCCTGCAGATTGGGCAGCAGCCGGCGCTCCGCCAGCCGTGCGAGCAGGGCGTCGAACACCGCGAAGCTGCTCAGCGGCTGCGGACCCAGGGCGGGTTCGCCACCCATCCAGGCATTGCCCTGCCAGCGCAGCAGGGTGTCCGGCAGCTGATGACGCTGGATGTCCGTTTCGTTGAGGAACTGCGGGGCGATCACCAGGGTGTCCGCCGCGGCGCCGGCCGCCGCCGTGGCCGTCTCGCCGGAGCGGAAATAGGTCGCGGCATTGCGCAGGCGACCGTGCACGATCACCAGGGCGCGGCGGATCTCCAGATGGGGCTGGTTCCAGTCGGCCGACAGCTGCAGGGTGGCCTGCGCCTGGCCAATCGGTAGCCGGTCGCCGACGATGCGGGCGACCCCCTCATGAGGCGCCGCCAGGGCGGAGCCCCAGGCCAGGGCCAGGCACAGCGCGAACAGGCGACGCATCGGGGATCTCCCGGTAGAGGTCAGAGCGCCTTGGCGGCGAAGGTGTCGCAGCTCTCCACCTTGCCACTCTCGAAGCCGGTACGGAACCACTTGACCCGTTGCGCGGAGCTGCCATGGGTGAAGGAATCCGGTACCACGCGGCCCTGCGACTGGCGTTGCAGGCGGTCATCGCCAATGGCGTTGGCGGCGTTCAGCGCCTTCTCCAGGTCACCCGGCTCCAGCCAGTTCAGCCGCTTCTGGGCATCGTTGGCCCAGACCCCGGCATAGCAGTCGGCCTGCAATTCCAGGCGCACTGATAGCCCGGTGGCACCCTCGGTAGGAATGCCGCGACGACGCGCCGCTTCCATCTTGCTGGTGGTGCCGGTGAGGTTCTGCACGTGGTGGCCGACCTCGTGGGCGATCACGTAGGCGCGGGCGAAATCGCCGTCGGCGCCGAAGCGCTGCTGCAGTTCCTGGAAGAAGGTGAGGTCCAGGTAGACCTTGCTGTCTACCGGGCAATAGAAGGGACCGCTGGCCGCGGTGGCGCCACCGCAACCGGATTGCACCTGGCCGTTGAACAGCACCAGCTTGGGCGGCTGATACTGCTCGCCATGGGCCTGGAAGATGCGCGTCCAGGTGTTTTCGGTCTCGCCCAGCACCACGCGGACGAAGTCCACCTGGCGATTGTCGGCCGGCGCGGTGGTCTCCTGCTGGCTCGGCGCGCCCTGGCCGCTGAGGCTGATCAGGTTGCCGAGGATCTGTGTCGGACTCTGGCCGCTGAGCAGGCCGAACACCACCACCAGGGCCACGCCGCCCAGGCCGAGGCCGCCGCCGATCTTCATGCCGCGTCCACCGCTGGCCTGTTGCACGTTGTCGCTACGTTGTCCCTTGTCCCACTGCATGGCGCTTGCCTCCTGATCTTTGCTATCGCTAGGACCGCAGGGCGCGCCAAAAATGCGTTACCGGAAATGACAACGCCCGCGACGGGCGCGGGCGTTGGTGGCAGAGCGGAGCGTGGGATCAGGCCGCGGTCTTGCCCTGCTTGAGGCTTTGCATGTCGATCACGAAGCGGTACTTCACATCGCTCTTGAGCATGCGCTCATAGGCTTCGTTGATGTCCTGGATGGCGATCTGCTCGATGTCCGAGACGATGCCGTGCTTGGCGCAGAAGTCCAGCATCTCCTGGGTCTCGCGGATACCACCGATGAGCGAACCGGCCAGCTGGCGGCGCTTCATCACCAGGTTGAACACGCTGGGCGCCGGGTGCGGCTCGGCAGGTACGCCGACCAGGGTCATGGTGCCGTCCCACTTGAGCAGGGTGAGGAAGGCGTCCAGGTTGTGCGGCGCGGCCACGGTGTTGAGGATGAAGTCGAAGCTGTTCGCGTGCGCGGCCATCTCGTCTTCGTTCTTCGAGACCACCACCTCGTCGGCACCCAGGCGCAGGGCGTCGTCCTTCTTGTTGGCGCTGGTGGTGAAGAGCACCACGTGGGCACCCATGGCATGGGCGATCTTCACGCCCATGTGGCCCAGGCCACCCAGGCCGACGATGCCGACCTTCTTGCCCGGACCGACCTTCCAGTGGGCCAGCGGCGAGTAGGTGGTGATGCCGGCGCACAGTAGCGGCGCCACGGCGGCCAGGTTCTCGGTGTGGCTCACCTTGAGCACGAACTTCTCGTTGACCACGATGTGGTCGGAGTAGCCGCCCTGGGTGTTCTCGCTGCCACCGTAGAGGTTGCCGTTGTAGGTGCCGGTGAAGCCGTTCTCGCAATAGGATTCTTCGCCGGCATCACAGGGCGCGCAGTGCTGGCAGCTGTCGACCATGCAGCCGACGCCGACGCTGTCGCCGACCTTGAAGTTCTTCACGTGGGCACCGACCGCCGTCACCTTGCCGACGATCTCGTGACCGGGCACGGAGGGAAAGAGGGTGTTGTTCCACTCGTTGCGCGCGGTGTGCAGGTCCGAATGGCAGACGCCGCAGAAGAGGATGTCGATCTGCACGTCGTGGGCGCCGGGTTCGCGCCGCTCGAAGGAGTAGGGCGCCAGGGGCTGGTCGGCGGACTGGGCAGCGTAGCCTTGGGCTTGGCTCATGAGATACCTCATCTAGGTGGTGGAACCGGGGGTGGAACGTCGCGGCCAGGCGAACCTGGCCAGGTGACAAACCGCCGATCCTGCTTAGCCAGAGCCGACGGCGCCAATCGATCGTCTCGATAATCGTCATGCCGCCCATCGATGGAACTCATGGGCGAGGGGTGCGAGATTTTACGACCGGGGTGCCCGCGCGGATGTTCCCGCCCCCGGCGCGGCAGCCGGGGCCGGTCGTCGAGCGGTCGTGGCTAGCGCGCAAGCTTCGGGGCCACGGTGGGCAGCAGGCGACTGGCCAGATGCTCCAGCAACAGCCGGACCCGTGGCAGGGTCTCGCGACTGCGCGGCCACACCAGGTTGATCGGCGAGCCCTCGACGCCGTGTTCCGGCAGCACGTCCACCAGGGCGCCGCTGGCCAGGTGCGTGGCGATCAGCCAGGTCGGCAACTGGGCGATGCCATGCCCCGCCAGGGCGGCCAGCACCTCGCCTTCGCCATCACCCACCACCAGGCGCGGCTGGAACACCCAGCGTTCGCTGTCGCCCGGCTGCTCGCCGCGCAACTGCCAGGGGCTGACCAGGCCGTCGGCCTGGCGAAAGCCGATGCACTGGTGATCGACCAGCTCGGCCGGGGTCAGGGGTCGGCCATGCCGGGCGAGATAGGCCGGCGCGGCGCAGAAGACCTGGCGCTGGGTGCCGAGGAAACGATGCCCCAGGCTGGCCGGCCAGGCGTCGGAGCCGCCGATGCGCACCAGGATGTCGATGCCCTCGTGGACCGGATCGACGAAGCGATCCGACAGCGACAGATCCGGTTGCAACAGCGGATAGCGATGCAGCAGCTCCAGGATCAGCGGCAGCACGTGCAGGCGGCCGTAGGAGGCGGGCAGGTCGATGCGCACCCGGCCATGGGGCTCGCCGTCCTGGGCGGTCAGCCCCAGTTCGGCCTGCTCCAGCTCGGCCAGTACCCCGGTGCAGGTACGGTAGAAGCTGGCGCCGGCCTCGGTCAGGTTCAGGCGGCGGGTGGTGCGCTGGAACAGCCGGACGCCCAGGCGGCTCTCCAGGCGGGCCACGCTCTTGCCGATGGCCGAACCGGTGAGATTGAGGCGCTCGCCGGCCGCGGTGAAGCTGCCGAGGTCGGCTACGGTGACGAAGACGTCGAGGCCCTTGAGGCGTTCGGAGGAATACAAGGCTGGCTCCCGATTGCGGAATCTGATTCCTGATAAACAGGAATTTATACCCAGGATACGCCGTTAGTTCTCCAATAGGCTGGAATCAACCCTGGGACAAGGCACTCCCTTATCTACAGCGCCTGCGACCGCCGCAGGCCGTCTCTCATCCCTATCTGGAGGTTTCATGCGCAAGGGCACCGCTCTCATCGTCGGCGTGACCGGCATTTCCGGCTACAACCTGGCCAACACCCTGGTCGCCTCGGGCTGGACCGTCTATGGTCTGGCGCGCAAACCGGTGGCGCAGGAAGGCGTCATCCCGGTCGCCGCCGACCTGCTCGACGCCGAATCCACCCGCCAGGCGCTGGCCGGCCTGCCGATCAGCCACGTGTTCTTCTGCACCTGGACCCGTCGTGCCACCGAGAAGGAAAACGTCGAGGCCAATGGCGCCATGATGGACAACCTCTGCCAGGCCCTGGACGGTGCGCCGCTGCAGCACCTGGCGCTGGTCACCGGCACCAAGCACTACCTGGGTTCCTTCGAGGAATACGGCAGCGGCAAGGCCGAGACGCCCTTCCGTGAAAGCGAACCGCGCCAGGCCGGCGCCAACTTCTACTACACCCTGGAAGACATCCTCTTCGCCGCCGCGGAGCGTCACGGCTTCGGCTGGAGCGTGCACCGCTCCCACAGCATGATCGGCCAGGCCAAGGGCACCAACGCCATGAACATGGGCCTGACCCTGGCGGTCTATGCCTCCCTGTGCAAGGCCACCGGCCAGCCCTTCGTCTTCCCCGGTTCCCGTACCCAGTGGGACGGCATCACCGACGTCACCGACGCCGGCCTGCTCGCCGAGCAGCTGGAATGGGCCGCCCTGGCCCCGGCCGCGCGCAACCAGGCCTTCAACACGGTCAACGGCGACGTCTTCCGCTGGCGCTGGCTGTGGGGCGAGATCGCCGCCTTCTTCGACCTGGAGCCGGCACCCTATCCCGAGCAGCCCATGCCGCTGGAAGCGCGGCTGAAGGACGTGGCGCCGGCGCAGTGGCGCCAGCTCGCCGAGGAGCACGACCTGGTGGAAGCCGACGTCGACAAGCTTGCCTCCTGGTGGCACAGCGACGCCGACCTGGGCCGCGAGATCGAGTGCCTCAACGACATGACCAAGAGTCGTGACCTGGGCTTCTTCGGCTATCGCGACACCCGGGCGAGCTTTCTCGACCTCTTCACCCGGCTGCGGGCCCAGCGCCTGATTCCCTGAGCCGCTCTGGATCGCCGGTTCCCGTGAGCGCGGGCAGCCGGCGGTTTTCACCGGCTGTTTCCGGTGCGCAGAATGCGCTTTCCTGTCGCAGGATGCGCCCCATGCTCGAAACCCTTGCTGCCCTGATTCCCGCCCTCAGTCCGCTCGATTGGCTGTTCATCGAAGCCATCGTGGTCCTGGCCTATCTGATCTTTGGCGTCGCCGGCTTTGGCAGCGCCCTGGTCGCCGGTCCCCTGCTCACCAGCTGGATGCCCCTGTCGCGCATCGTGCCCCTGCTGGTGATGCTGGATTTCCTCGCCTCCTTCCACAACTGGCTGCCGGATCGCCGCGCCATCGCCGGCCGCGAACTCAGGCGACTGCTGCCGATGCTGCTGCTCGGCGCCGCCCTGGGCACCTACCTGCTGATGCGCACCGATGCCCGGCTGCTGATGCTTTGGCTGGGGCTCTTCGTGATCGTCTATTCCACCTACAGCCTGCTCACCCCCAAGGGCTTTCGCCAACTGGCGCCGGTATGGTCGATCCCGGCGGGCGGGGTAGGGGGCCTCTGCGGCGCCCTGTTCGGCAGCGGCGGCTTTCTCTATGCGCTCTATCTCAATGGTCGCCTGCAGGACAAGAACGCCGTCCGCGGCACCCAGAGTTTTCTCATCGGCTGCAGCGCCTCCATCCGCATCGTCCTGCTGCTGCTCGCCGGCGCCTACAGCGACGGCCGCCTGCTGCTCCTGGCGGTCTGCCTGCTGCCGGCCATGCTGCTTGGCGGCTGGATCGGTCGCCATCTGCAACGACGCCTATCGCGAGAGCGCTTCACCCGCCTGGTGACCTGGCTGGTGCTGGTCTCGGGGGTGACCCTGATCGGCCGGTATCTGGCGGGGTAGCCAGGCCTTCATGCGGCATAAGACCCGTAGGTTGGGTTGAGACGGCTCCATCGTCGAAGCCCAACGAGACCGGACACCCCTGTTGGGCTTCGCTGCGCTCAACCCAACCTACGTCGCCTCGACGGCGTGTTCGGGCGGAAACCCCTTGGCGTTTTCCACCCGAAGCCCACGGCGGGAACTCCCGACCCCTCATCCCGCTCCGCTCTATACCCCCAACGGCGGAGAATCCTCCATGCTCACCTCCATCCAGGCCGGCGTCCTGGACGTGGCCTACCAGGTCCAGGGACCGGACGCTGGGCATCCAGTCCTGCTGCTGCATGGCTTTCCCTACGACATCCACGCCTACGCCGAGGTGGCCGACGAACTGGCCGCCGCTGGCTGCCGGGTCCATGTGCCCTATCTGCGCGGCTACGGCGCCACTTGCTACCTGAGCGCCGACACCCCGCGCTCCGGCCAGCAGGCCGCGCTGGCCCATGATGTCCTGGCGCTGCTCGATGCCCTGGGCCTGGAGCGGGCGACCCTGGCCGGTTACGACTGGGGTGGCCGCGCCGCCGGTATCGTCGCCGCCCTCTGGCCCGAGCGGGTCGCGGGACTGGTGCTGGGAGACGGCTATCCGATCCAGGACATCACCGCCGCGGCTACCCAGCCCGCCGAGCCGGCGGCAGAGCTGCGCTATTGGTACCAGTACTATTTCCACGGTGAGCGGGGGCGCGCCGGCCTGGCGGCCCATCGCCGCGACTTCTGTCGACTGCTCTGGTCGCTGTGGTCACCCAGCTGGCGCTTCAGCGACGCCACCTATGCGCTTAGCGCCGCGGCCTTCGACAATCCCGATTTCGTCGACACCGTGATCCACTCCTATCGCCACCGCTACGGCCTGGCACCGGACGATCCGGCCTATGCCGAGACCGAGCGCCGGCTCGCCGCGCAGCCACCCATCCACGTGCCCACCACGGTATTGGCCGGTGCCGACGACGGGGTCACCCCGGTGCAGGGTGAGGCCAGGGTGGCGCAGCACTTCAGCGGACCCTTCCGCTACGAGGTGCTACCCGGCTGCGGCCACAACATCCCCCAGGAAGCCCCCGCCGCCTTCGCCGCCGCGGTAAGGGAGCGGCTGCCGTAAATGTCGGGGAGGTGTTGGGCTTCGCTGCGCTCAACCCAACCTACGGTCGAGCCAGGTGCCGAGTGATAGGTTAGGTTGAGCCGGCTCCATCGTCGAAGCCCAACGGAAGGCCGCGTAGGGTGGATAACGGCGCAGCCTTATCCACGCGATCCACGCGCCCCCAAGCCTACCGCCCCGACACCTCCGGATTGGCCAGGCCGGTCGGTTCGCCGGCGAAGAAACCCACCAGGTTGGCGAAGGCCTCGCCGAAATAGAGTTCGTAGCTGTGCTTTTCCACGTACCCCAGGTGCGGGGTGCAGAGCACCTGGGGATGGGCCAGCAGGGGATCGTCCGGCGCCACCGGCTCCTGCTCGAAGACATCCAGCGCCGCCTGGCCGGGATGACCTTGTTCCAGCGCGGTGAGCAGGGCGCCGGGTTCGATCAGGCCGGCGCGGGCGGTGTTGACCAGCAGCGCGCTCTTCTTCATCCGCGCCAGGTCCTCGGCGCGCACGCAACCACGGCTGCGCTCGCTGTATCTCAGATGCAGGCTGATGACATCGGCCTCGGCGAAGAAGGCCTCCTGGCTGGTCGCCGCGCGATGGCCGTCGGTTTCGGCGCGCGCGCGCGAGGCCTCGCTGCCCCAGACCAGCACCGGCATGCCGAAGGCCTGGCCGTAGCGCGCCAGGCGCTGGCCGATCCTGCCGTAGCCCCAGATGCCAAGGAGCTGCCCGTCCAGCCGCTCGCCCAGGTTGACCTGCCAGCGTCCGGTATAGAGGGCATCGATGGCCGGCTTGAGCTTGCGCCGGGCCATGAGGATCAGCGTCCAGGTCAGCTCGGCGGTGGAGACCGGCGAGCCACTGCCCTCGCAGACCGCTATCCCCCGGTGGGTGCAGGCGGCCACATCGAGGTGGGCGGTGGCCTTGCCGGTCTGGCTGATCAGCTTGAGGCGCGGCAGGTGCGCCAGCAACTCGGCGTCGATCCGGGTCCGCTCGCGGGTCAGCACCAGCGCATCGGCATCGCGGAAGCGCTCCACCAGCACCTTGGGGTCACGCTCGGCGTCGTGATAGAGCGTCACCTGATGCCCGGCGCGCTGGAGCAGAGGGTAGCAATCCAGGGTTTCGACGACGTGCTGGTAGTCGTCGGGGATGACGATATGCATGGCGGGCTCCGTTGTTGTTCTGGACGGCCAGTGGAGCACTTGCAACGTCGTCCGACAAGCATGAAGCGGGGTGGTGGACAAGGCTGCGCCGTTGTCCACCCTACGCGTAGCCTGGAAAACCGCGCAGCGTTTTCCGGGGTTCGTTTCCTAGTAGGGAATCACCAGCGGCGTACCCGCCAGGGGATTCTCGATCACCGCGCACTTGAGGCCGTACAGCGCCTCGATCAGCTCGGGGGTGACGATCTCCGCCGGCCGGCCCTCGGCGAGGATGCGACCGGCGCGCAGGGCGATGATGTGGTCGGCGTAGCGACAGGCCTGGTTGAGGTCGTGCAGTACCGCCACCAGGGTGCGGCCGCCCTCCCGATTGAGGCGGCAGAGCAGCTCCATCAGCTCCACCTGGTGGGCGATGTCGAGAAAGGTGGTGGGCTCGTCGAGCAGCAGCAGCGGGGTCTCCTGGGCCAGTGCCAGGGCGATCCAGACACGCTGGCGCTGGCCGCCGGACAGGCTGTCCACCGCCCGCTCGGCCAGCGCCAGGGTGTTGGTGGCTTCCAGGGCGTGCTGCACCGCGCGTTCGTCGGCCTCCGTCCAGCCGGCGAAGGCCTGGCGATGGGGATGGCGCCCGCGGGCCACCAGGTCGCTGACCAGGATGTCGTCCGGCGCCACCGCGCTTTGCGGCAGCAGGCCGATGCGGCGGGCCACCTCACGGGTCGGCAGGTCCTGGATCAATCGGCCGTCCAGGCGCACCTCGCCGGCACTGGGACGGATCAGCCGCGCCAGGCTGCGCAGCAGGGTCGACTTGCCACAGCCGTTGGGGCCGATGATGACGGTGAAGCGCCCATCGGGCAGCCGTACATCGAGGTCGGCGCAGATCGGCTGGCCGCCGTAGCCGACGGTGAGACCGTGGGCGGCGAGGCGACTGGAAGGGGCGTCTTGGCTCATGAGGTCCGCCGCCATTCGCGGCTCAGCAAAAAGATCAGATAGAGGCCGCCCAGGGCGCCGGTCAGCAAGCCGACCGGAATCTGGAAGGGCGCCAGCAGCCGCTGGGCCAGCAGGTCGGCCAGGGCGGTGAGGCAGGCGCCGAGCAGGGCGGGGGCGAGGATGCCGAGATCGGCGCTGCGGGTCAGGCGCCGGGCCAGCTGGGGCGCCGCCAGGGCGACGAAGCCGATGGGACCGGCGGTGGCGATGGCCAGGGCGGCCAGGGCCACGGCAACCGCCAGCAGCAGATTCTGGCTGGGCAGCACGGCCAGGCCCAGGGCCCGGGCCAGGTCGTCGCCCAGCTCCAGCAGGCGCAACCGCCGCGCCAGCCAGGCGGCCAGCGGCAGGAGCAGCAGGCAGCCGGCGAGCAGGGTCAGGGTGCGACTCCAGGTCAGCATGTCCAGGCTGCCGAACAGCCAGAGCCGGGCCTCCTGGGCTTCGTCCAGCTCGGCGCGGGTCAGCAGGTATTCGTTGAGCGAGGCGAGCAGGGCGCTGATGGCTATGCCCAGCAGGATCATCCGCTCGCCGCGGATCCCCGCCAGGGCCGCGAGGCCCGCTACCAGTACCGCGGCCAGCAGGCCGCCGCCGAGGGCGCCCAGCATCAGCGCCGCGCCGCCCAGTTGCAGCCAGAACAGGGTGATCAGGGCGCCACTGGCCGAGCCGACGGTGAAGCCCACCAGGTCCGGACTGGCCAGGGGATTGCGCGCCAGGCGCTGGAAGATGGCGCCGCTGGCGCCCAGGGCGGCGCCGACGCCAAAGGCCGCCAGCAGCCGCGGCAGGCGCAGATCCAGCAGGATCAGACTGGCCAGGGCATCGCCCCGGCCGAGCAGGGTGACCGCCACCCGGTGCGGCGCCGGGGCGAAGGCGCCACCGGTAAGGGTCAGGGCGCAGATGCCGATGGCCGCCAGCAGAAGCAGCAACAGGCAGGCCTTGAAGCGCGCCGAGCGGCGGGGGGCGAAGCGATGACGACTCAAGGGCGCACCCGCCGGGCGGAACGGATGATCAGCGCGAGCAGCACCGGGGTACCGAGCAGGGCGCAGACGATCCCGGCTTCCAGCTCGCCCGGCAGGGCCACGCGGCGGCCCAGGGTGTCGGCCAGCAACAGCAGATTGGCACCGGCCAGCGGCGCCAGGGCCAGGATCCAGCGCCAGTCGGCGCCCACCAGCAGGCGCAGGGCATGGGGCACCACCAGGCCGAGAAAGCCGATGGGTCCAGCTACCGCGGTGGCGGCGCCGCACAGCAGCACGATGGCGCCGAAGGCCAGCAGCCGCAGTTGCCCGGGGCGGGCGCCCAGGGCGCGACCCAGGTCGTCGCCCAGGGCCAGGGCATTGAGACGGCTGCCCAGGGGCAGGCCCAGCGCCAGGCCGATCAGCAGCAACGGCAGGATCCCGAGGGCGCCGCCCGGCGTCTGGCCGCTCAGGGCACCCACCGCCCAGAAGCGGTAGCTGTCGAACACCGCACTGTCGAACAGGGTGATGATGCCGGTGCAGGCGTTGAGGCTGGCGCTGAGGGCGATGCCGGCCAGGATCAACCGTATGGGCTGACCACGGGCCGGGGCGCTGCCACCGAGCAGATAGACCAGGCCGGCGGCCAGGGCCGCTCCCAGCAGGGCACAGGTCAGGCGCATCGGGGCGTCGTCCAGCCCCACCAGCGACAGCCCGGCCACCACGGCGAAGGCCGCCCCGGCATTGATCCCCAGCAACCCGGGATCGGCCAGCGGATTGCGCGTCAGCGCCTGCATCAGGGCACCGGCCAGGCCCAGGGCCGCGCCCACCAGCAGCCCGAGCAGGGTGCGCGGCAGGCGCAGTTCCCAGAGCACCACGGCGTCGGTGGAGTCATCGGGCGCGACGAGCAGGTGCAGGATCTGCGCCGCCGACAGCGACCGCGCCCCTATGCCCAGACTCGCCACCACCGCCAGCGCCAGGACGATCAGCAGCAGGACCAGCACCAGGCCGCCGCGGGCCGCGGATGCTCGTTGCGCAAGGGGCGCGGGGCGGGCTGGCTGGGTCATGTCACCCCCAGGGCGCCGGCGACCGTGCCGATCACCTGGCGGGCCGCGAGGGGGCCGGCGTTGAGATAGAAGGCGTCGGTGTCCACGCGGATGGCTCGGGAATTGCTCACCGCAGTGAGTCGAGGCCACAGCGGCTGTCGCGCCAGGCTGGCCAGGGCGGTGCCCTGCTCGGCATAGAACAGCCAGTCGGCGTCGGCCAGGTCCAGCAACTCGGCGCTGACGTCCCGCGAGGTGCCCTTGAAGCGCTGCGCCGCCGGACGGGTCATGCCCATGGCCTGCAGCAGGCCGCCGGCAAAGGAATCCGCGCCCATCAGGCGCAGTCGCGCGCCGCTGGAAAACAGCAGGGAGGCGGAGGGCGGCTGGGCGCCGAAGCGCTGCGCCAGGCCGGCCAGCTCAAGATCCAGGTCCGCCAGCAGTCGCTCGGCCTGCTGCCGGCGGCCCAGGGCATCGGCCAGCAGCAGGAAATCCGGTCGCCAGTTGCCGCCGGTGCCGCGCGCCACCACCGTGGGGGCGATGCGCGAGAACAGCTCCAGCCCGCCGGCCTTGAGCACGGTGCGATTGAGCACGATCAGATCCGGCGCCAGGCGTGCCAGGGCTTCCAGATCCGGCGCCTGGCGACTGCCCAGATCGACCATGGCCTCCAGCTCCTGCGCGCGGCTGGCGAGGGCGGTGCGCAGATA
The DNA here is from genome assembly GCF_028640935.1 of Pseudomonas sp. SHLD1. Lineage (NCBI taxonomy): Bacteria > Pseudomonadati > Pseudomonadota > Gammaproteobacteria > Pseudomonadales > Pseudomonadaceae > Pseudomonas > Pseudomonas sp. SHLD1. The sequence continues at coordinate 404,622 of NZ_JAQZAD010000023.1, read as the reverse complement.
GCCGGGCGCCAGTTCGCGATTGTCCACACGGGTGGTGCCCGCCGGGATCACGCCCAGGCTCAGGGCGGCGTCCAGCTGGCCGGTGGAGATCACGGCCACCCGCTGGGGTTGGCGCGGGATCAGGGTGCTGCCCACCACATGCTCCACCTGCCGCGGAAAGTCGCCATCGACGACCGCTGCACGCGCGAACACCCGACCGGACAGGCCGGCGAGCAGGACGGTACCGGTGGCGAGCTGGAGAAAGGCGCGACGATCGAGCATGAGGGTGACTGGCTGAAGACGGAAAGAGGCACGCCAGGCGGGCCGAGGCCCCGTGGCGGGGCGGCTAGGATAGAGCATCAGCACCTGGCTGACATCCGCTGTCCATTGCCTCTTTCTGGCTCAGGGCGATTTTCTTCGCCCGCTCTCGGCGGTGCTGTCGCCTCCATTGTTCCGAGCCGCCAGATCGCGCGAAAGCCACGGGACCCCAACGTCTGGGCAGGCAGGGATCCCGCGGCCGGGTGCCGGGCCCTAGCTGCCTATGCCGCGCGGACCGGCGGACACCGTACCGGCCACGTCCTGCAGATCCTGGATGCCCACCAGTTGGATCAGCGAATCGGCGGCGTCGATCTGACCGGTATCGCCCACGTTATGCAGAACGTAGGTGTCCGAGCCATAGTGAAAGACCGCGGCACGCTCGTTGTAGGCCATGGATTGCGCCACCTGTTGCAGTGCGCCGTACAGGCTGTTGGCGCCCTTCAGGGCCGCATCCGCCACCGTGGTGACCGCCTCGGGTTTCTGGATCGAAAAACCGAAGATGAGCTGGTCTTCACTGGCCTGGTAGTCGGTAATCGTGACGTGGTTGGCCGCCAGAGAGCGATTGGCGGCGGCGCTGCTGCTGCCATCGAAGTTGGCCAACGTGCCGTTGCCCAGGGTGTCGACGATGAGGTAGTCCCGGCCTTCACCCAGGGTGATGGTAGCGCCGTGACCGTAGTTGCCCCTTACGGTGGCATTGTGCGCCGCGACGCCCTTTTCGATGGACAGGTCGATGGAGTCTCCACCCGCACCGGCGTTGATGACCATATCGGCCTGCTGGATGTAAGCCGATATATCGTCCCCACCGGCACCCGTGTCTATCGTCAACGGCTTCACCCTGGAATTGCCGAGCGCGGCGACGCTGTCCAACTCCGCTGCGGCGATGGTGCTGACATAGAGAAAATCGCCCGCGCTGCCAGTCGTTACCGTCTTGAGAAAGGCGCTCTCGCTACGCACGTCGGGGCCATCGCTTCTGTAGGCATTGGTCAGGTCGATGAACAGGCCGACGGTGGACTGGGAGCCGTCGAACGTCTGCAGCCCGTCGAAGTTGCTCAGGTCGACGTGAGACCACAGGTTGAGGTCATTGGTGGGCACATCGGTGAGGCTGACGGTCAGCTTGGCAATGCTGGAATCCAGCGAGGTGTCTCCCGGTGTGGTGCCGCGGGTATGGCCATCCAGGAGGGTTCGTTGCTCTTCGTAGTGACCGATGAGGCTCACTTCATTCAACGTCGAGCCTGCCGTGTAGTGCGGGCCGTTGGCGTCGAAGGTCTTGGCGAAACCGACCTTTGCCGCGGCGGCGTTGATGTCGAGGGTAAGGCGCGGCTGGTTCTGGAACGCGTAGTAGCTGACGCCGTCGAAGGTACCGGCCGGCGTGGCGGGTACGGCGGCCTGGGCTGCCCTGGCAAAGGCGGCGGATGGATTGGAGAGGGTCTGGTCAGCGTCTAGCGGATGTTGCTTGGCAGTCATGGCGTTCATCCTTGGTGAAAGTCAGGTTGAGCGCTCGCTGAACTTGCTCAGGGGAGCAAACGACTTGAACAAACGAACGTGGGCTGGACAGTGCCTGCCTTTCCACGCCCCGTCAGTGAACCATGCCTCATTCGTTGGCGCTGAAGGACGGTGCCGGAAGAGGGGATCGTACCTTTCAGCCCTCGGCCGGTTTTCGCACGCTGAGGGCTAAGAGGTACGCGTATCCTTTAGATCAAAAGCTCACGCTGGCACTCAACCGCGCCGTCCGCGGCTCGCCCACCGCGACCTGCAGCGGGCTGTTGGCGCTCGATGGGTAGTACTGCTTGTCGAACAGGTTGTCGACGTTGAGCTGCAGTCGGGTCTGGTAGCCGGTCACCGGCAGGTCCCAGCGCAGGAAGGCGTCGGCCACGGTGTAGCTGCTCATGTAGAAGCTGTTGGCCGCATCGCCGGCGCGCTCGCCGACGTAGCGGGCGCCGCCGCCCAGACGCCAGTCGCCCAGGTTCGAGGGCATTTGCAGGTGATGGGTCAGGTACAGGCTGCCCATGTGCTCGGGTGCCTGGGTCAGACGATTACCCTCATTGCTGGGGTCATCCAGCACCTTGGTCTTGTTGTAGGCATAGGTGGCGATCATGTCCCAGCGCTCGGCCAGGCGACCGGTGAGATCCACCTCCACGCCTCGTGAGCCAACCTTGCCGGCGGCTTCGCCAATAGTCAGGCCGCGCTCGGTACGAGTGGTGACCACGTTCTTTTTCTCGATGTCATAGAGCGCGACGTTCAGGTTCAGCCCCGGCGCCAGGTCATACTTGGCGCCTACCTCGAAGCTGCGGCCTTCTTCGGGATCGAAAGTAGTACCCAGGTCGTCCACCGTGGTGTTGGGGACGAACGAGCGGCTGTAATTGCCATACAGCGATAGATCGTCGGTGGCCTTGAATACCAGTCCGGCCAGTGGTGTCACTGCGTGATCGCGCTTGTCCAGGTTGACCACATGGGGTGCCAAACCCTGAGCCGCGTACTGGTCGAACTGCTGATAGCGCCCGCCGAGGACCAGGATCCAGCGGTCGTTGAGGTGCCAGTTGTCCTTGAAGTACAGGGAGGTCGAGTCGAGGTCGCTATCCTGGTTGCTCTGCGTCGGACTGAGATCGCTCGGCGGCGCCAGGTTGCCATAGACGGGCGCATTGATATTGATGTTTCGCCGCGTGTTGGTGTTGCGATAGGTCTTGCCGCGGTACTGGCTGTTTTCTTCGTGGTCAATGCCTACCAGCAGCTCATGACGTTGGCCAAACACTTCCTGACTGCCGATGAAGTCCCAACTGGTGTACTGGGTCTCGTAGTCGTAGTGGGCGCCATTGGCCGCCCGCAGCAGGTTGCCATTGGCGGCTAGAGAGGCTGGCTGAGCGAAGTCCAGGCTGTACCTGTCATTGTTCCAGGCGTAGATCAGCCGCGTCTTCCAGTCGTCACTGAGCTGGTACTCGAAACGAGCACTGGCCGTCTCGGTGATGCCTTTGGTCTGGGCCCATTTCTCGTCGAGGCGCTTGTCGTAGCTGGCGCTGCTGGGATGCCCATTGACGAACACCGTCCCCCGATCCACCGGGCCGGTGTAATCATTGTAGGAATAGGCCAGGGTCAGGCTGGCGCGCTCGCCGGTCCAGGACAGCGACGGCGCCACCAGGGTGTGCTGATCCACCCCGTAGTTGCGCCAGTAGTCCTCGCTCTGCCGTTCGGCGATCAGCCGATAGGCGAAGCCGCTGTCGCCCAGGGGACCGGTGGTGTCGACGCCGAGATTGCCGCCGCCTTCGCTGTAGGCCGAGCCGCTCAAAGTGGTGCGCTGTTGATACTGCGGTTGTTTGCTGACCACGTTGATCAGGCCGCCGGGCTCCAGGGCGCCATAAAGCAGAGAGGCGGGGCCCTTCAGGACTTCCACACGCTCGGCGGTGGCGTCGAAGTTATGCGACAGATTCGAGCGCACCCCGTCGCGGAAGATGGAGCCGTCGGCGTTGGTGCCGAAGCCGCGTTTGACGAAGGCATCCTTGGTCCCGGCCAGGGTGTTGCTCTGGGTCACGCCGCTGACGAATTTCGAGGCATCGTCCAGGGTCCGCACCTCGTAGTCCTGGATCAGCTGCGGAGTCACGGTCTGCACCGACTGCGCCTCTTCCTTGATCGGCACATCGCTCTTGCTCGCGGTCGAGGCCCGGGTCGCGCGATAGCCCTGGTCGGCCTCCGTAGCCGTGGCGGAAATGTCCATGGGGGCGAGGCTGGCGTTTTCCGCGGCCAGGAGGCCCGAACTGGTCGCCAGGGCCAGGGTGCTGAAGGCGAAGGGCGCAAAACGGCGAAGGGCTCTGGGCGGCGTGTTCAAGGGTGATCTCGAGAGGGGCGGGGAAAGTGGCGGCGATTCTATGTTGATAGTCATTCTCACGTAAATCGAATCCTCTTACCGTTGGTGTCCAGGTCCGTTGCCGCCCATCCCCAAGCGCAGGTATAATGTCGCGCTCCTAAATTTTCCCGCCCGGGAGCGCCCGCCATGCTGCGCATCAGCCAAGAAGCCCTGACGTTCGACGACGTTCTCCTCATCCCCGGCTATTCGGATGTCCTGCCGAAAGACGTCAGTCTCAAGACCCGCCTGACCCGTGGCATCGAGCTGAACATTCCCCTGGTGTCCGCCGCCATGGACACCGTGACCGAGTCCCGTCTGGCCATCGCCATGGCCCAGGAAGGCGGCATCGGCATCATCCACAAGAACATGACCGTCGAGCAGCAGGCCGCGGAAGTCCGCAAGGTCAAGCGCTTCGAGGCCGGCGTGGTGAAGGACCCCATCACCATCGACGCCGACGCCAGCGTGCGCGACCTGTTCGACCTGACCCGTATGCACAACATCTCCGGTGTTCCTGTGCTGTCCGGTCGTGACCTGGTCGGTATCGTCACCTCCCGCGACGTGCGCTTCGAAACCCGTCTCGACGTGCCGGTGCGCGAAGTCATGACCCCCAAGGATCGCCTGGTCACCGTGCGCGAAGGCGCCGACAAGCAGGAAGTCCGCGAGCTGCTGCACAAGCACCGCATCGAGAAGGTGCTGATCGTCGACGAAGCCTTCGCCCTCAAGGGCATGATGACCGTCAAGGACATCGAAAAGGCCAAGGCCTACCCCAACGCCAGCAAGGACGACGCCGGTAGCCTGCGCGTCGGCGCAGCCGTCGGTACCGGCGCCGAGACCCCCGAGCGCGTGGCCGCCCTGGTCGCCGCTGGCGTCGACGTCATCGTGGTCGACACCGCCCACGGTCACTCCAAGGGCGTGATCGAGCGCGTGCGCTGGGTCAAGGAGACCTATCCGCAGGTCCAGGTCATCGGCGGCAACATCGCCACCGCCGAAGCCGCCAAGGCTCTGGCTGACGCCGGCGCCGACGCGGTCAAGGTCGGTATCGGCCCGGGCTCCATCTGCACCACCCGCATCGTCGCCGGTGTCGGCGTGCCGCAGATCTCCGCCATCGCCAACGTCGCCGCCGCTCTCGAAGGCACCGGCGTCCCGCTGATCGCCGACGGCGGCATCCGCTTCTCCGGTGACCTGTCCAAGGCCATCGTCGCCGGTGGCTACTGCGTGATGATGGGCTCCATGTTCGCCGGTACCGAAGAGGCCCCGGGCGAGGTCGAGCTGTTCCAGGGCCGCTCCTATAAGTCCTACCGCGGCATGGGCTCCCTGGGCGCCATGTCCCAGACCCAGGGCTCCAGCGACCGCTACTTCCAGGACTCCGCCTCCGGCGCCGAGAAGCTGGTCCCCGAGGGCATCGAAGGCCGCGTCCCCTACAAGGGCCCGCTGGCGGCGATCATCCACCAGCTGATGGGCGGCCTGCGTGCCTCCATGGGCTACACCGGTTGCGCCACCGTCGAGCAGATGCGCACCAAGCCGCAGTTCGTGCGCATCACCGGCGCCGGCATGGCCGAATCCCACGTCCACGACGTGCAGATCACCAAGGAAGCACCTAACTACCGCGTTAGCTGATTCCTGATCTGTCGTTCTTATCGTTGCGATTCGGGGCTGTCTAGACAGCCCCGAATCGTCTGAACCTAGCGCTATCGAGACCTGGCCATGTCCCAAGACATCCACGCCCACCGCATCCTCATCCTCGACTTCGGCTCCCAGTACACCCAGCTCATCGCCCGCCGCGTGCGCGAACTGGGCGTCTATTGCGAGCTGCACCCCTTCGACATGGACGACGCCGACATTCGTGCCTTCGCTCCGCGCGGCATCATCCTCGCCGGTGGCCCCGAGTCGGTCCATGAGGCTGGCAGCCCGCGCGCACCCAAGGCGGTGTTCGACCTGGGCGTGCCCCTGTTCGGCATCTGCTACGGCATGCAGACCATGGCCGAGCAGCTCGGCGGCAAGGTCGAAGGCTCCAACATCCGTGAATTCGGTTATGCCAAGGTCGACGTGGTCGGCAAGAGTCGCCTGCTCGAAGGCATCCAGGACCACCTCGACGACGACGGCGTACTCGGCCTGGACGTCTGGATGAGCCATGGCGACAAGGTCGGCAAGCTGCCGGAAGGCTTCCACATCGTCGCCAGCACCCCCAGCTGCGCCATCGCCGCCATGGGCGACGACGAGCGCGGCTGGTACGGCGTGCAGTTCCACCCCGAGGTGACCCACACCAAGCAGGGCGGGCGGATCCTCTCGCGCTTCCTGAAGGACATCTGCGGCTGCGAAGCCCTCTGGACCCCGGCCAACATCGTCGAGGACGCCATCGCCCAGGTGCGCGCCCAGGTCGGCAGCGCCAACGTGCTGCTGGGCCTCTCCGGCGGCGTCGACTCCTCCGTGGTCGCGGCCCTGCTGCACAAGGCCATCGGCGACCAGTTGACCTGCGTCTTCGTCGACAACGGCCTGCTGCGCCTGCACGAGGGTGACCAGGTGATGGCCATGTTCGCCGAGAACATGGGCGTCAAGGTGATCCGCTCCAACTCCGAGCAGCGCTTCCTGACCAACCTGGAAGGCGAAGCCGACCCAGAGAAGAAGCGCAAGATCATCGGCCGCACCTTCATCGACGTCTTCGACGCCGAAGCCAGCAAGCTCGACAACATCAAGTTCCTGGCCCAGGGCACCATCTACCCCGACGTCATCGAGTCGGCCGGCGCCAAGACCGGCAAGGCCCACGTCATCAAGTCCCACCACAACGTCGGCGGCCTGCCCGAGGAGATGAACCTCAAGCTGGTCGAGCCGCTGCGCGAACTGTTCAAGGACGAGGTGCGCAAGATCGGTCTGGAGCTGGGCCTGCCCTACGACATGGTCTACCGCCATCCCTTCCCGGGCCCGGGCCTGGGCGTGCGCATCCTCGGCGAAGTGAAGAAGGAATACGCCGACCTGCTGCGCCGCGCCGACGACATCTTCATCGCCGAACTGCGCAAGGCCGACTGGTACCACAAGGTCAGCCAGGCCTTCGTCGTCTTCCAGCCGGTGAAATCCGTTGGCGTGGTCGGCGACGGCCGCCGCTACGCCTGGGTCGTCGCCCTGCGCGCCGTTGAAACCATCGACTTCATGACCGCCCGCTGGGCCCATCTGCCCTACGAGCTGCTGGAAAAGGTCTCCAACCGCATCATCAACGAAATCGACGGCATCTCCCGCGTCACCTACGACGTCTCGAGCAAGCCACCGGCGACGATCGAGTGGGAGTGATTCCGCGTCCGGCAGAGACCGGTACGTCTAGCAGAAAAAACCCCAAAGCCCGCGTAATCGCGGGCTTCCGCTTTTTGTGCCGGCCAAACTCAGGCAGTATTCTACATAAGAAGTATGGTTTTGATTTTTTGATATCAAGCTGGCTGTAAATTCTATTTTACTAAAGTAGATTATTTTCTGCGATTTCAACTGTGATGGCTAATGAGTATGGTGAAAATGTATTTTTCGATATTAATGTTGGGTCAGAAGTAGGTAGTCAGTACAATAAATCCGTCCCCATTTATTTAAATTGTAGTCATACAGCTGCAATCGAATATAAATAGAGAGTCCCTGAATGTCTAAGTTGGCAGACCTTATTTGGAAAAGCGCCGAGTTGCTGCGCGGCGCGTATAAGGAAAACGAATACCGCAAGGTCATCTTGCCCTTTACCATCCTGCGTCGCCTCGATTGCGTGTTGCAACCCACCCGCGAAGCGGTGCGGGCACGCTATGCCGCCGTCCACGGCAAGGGCTACGACTTGGACAAGATGCTGAGCCCCGTCAGTGGCTACCCGTTTTTCAATACGTCCAAATTCACGCTCCCCAACATTGCCGAGACCCCCGACGATGTGCGCGACAACCTGGAAGCCATGATTAACGGCTTCTCTCAGAACGTGCGCGATATCTTCGACAAGTTCGGCTTCACCGCCACCCTGGACAAGCTGGCCGAAAAAAACCGCTTGTACCTAGTAGTGCAACGCTTCGCGGAAACCGACCTTGACCCCCAGAAGGTGACGAACCACGACATGGGGCAGGCGTTTGAAGAGCTGCTGCGGAAGTTCAACGATGTGTCCCCGGCGGGTGAGCAGTACACCCCCCGCGACGTGATTGAACTCATGGTAACGCTGCTGTTCAACGGCGACGACGACATCCTGTCCGTGCCCGGCGTGGTGCGCACCATGTACGACCCTACCGCAGGCACTGGGGGCATTTTGAGCGTGGCCGAAGAGCACCTGCGCAAGTTTAACGACCGCGCTACCTTGAAGCTATTCGGGCAGGAGCTGGAAGACGAGACCTACGCTATTTGCAAGGCCGACATGCTTATTCGTGGGCAAGACCCGGCCAACATCGAGAACGGCGACACGCTGGAACTTGATCGCCACCCTGGCAAGACCTTCGAATACCAAGCCGCCAACCCCCCATATGGCGTGGAATGGAAGCCCGCCGAAACCGCCGTCAAGAAAGAGCACGCTAAGGGCGCGGCGGGGCGCTTCGGTCCTGGTCTGCCCGCCATCCGCGATGGGCAAATGCTGTTTTCCCTGCACCTGTTGTCCAAGATGCAGCCCGTGGTTGCTGGCAAAGGCGGCGGGCGCATCGGCGTGGTGCACAACGGCTCCCCGCTCTTCACCGGCGACGCGGGCAGCGGCGAGAGCGAAATCCGCCGCCATATCTTGGAGCATGACTACCTCGATTGCATCGTGGCACTGCCCACGGACATGTTTTACAACACCAGCATCACCACCTACCTGTGGTTCATGACGAACCGCAAGCCCGTCGAACGCAAGGGCAAGGTGCTCCTGATCGACGCCAGCGTCATGAGCACTCTGATAAAAAAGAACCTGGGCAAGAAGCGCCGTGAATTCACGCCCAATTGTGTGGAGCGCATCGCCAAGGCGTATGCCGACTTCCACTCCATGGAGTGGACTGAGAACCCTAACGCCAAGGATGGCAAGACCGGGCGCGTGCTTAAAGCCAAGGTGTTTGACCGCGATCATTTCTTCTACCGCCGCATCACCATTGAGCGCCCCTTGCGCATGCGCTTCCAGGCCAGCGAACAGGGATTGAAGATGCTTGGCGACGACACCGCCTTTAGCAAACTGCGGCAGGAGCAAAAAGACCTGCTTACCCAAAGCATTCAAGGCGTGGACGCGCAGGCCACATACATGGATGCCGACTCGTTCCGGGCAGCACTGCACGCATCCGCCGCCTTGGTGGCCGATGCCAGCGGCCTGAGCGGCAAGGCCGCCAAACTGGCTGCCAAATCGTTGGAGCTGGCTCGCAAGCACCTGGGCACCAAGGACAAGAATGCCGAGCCCACCACCAACGAAAAGGGCGATATCCTGAGCGACTCCGAGTTGCGCGATGCCGAGTACGTGCCGTTCAACGACGACATTGAGGCGTACTTCGAAAGTGAGGTGCGTCCGCACTGGCCGGATGCGTGGGTTAACTACGACGTGAAGGACGCCAAGGACGGAAAGACCGGCGTGGTGGGCACCGAAATCAACTTCAACCGCGAGTTCTACGTGTACACGCCCCCGCGCAGCCGCGAGGCCATTGCGGCGGACATTGAGGCCAAGGAGCACAAGTTCATGGAGCTGCTTCGCGGCATCAAGGACGAGGTACTCCCATGAAGCCGTATGCAAGTTACAAGCCTTCGGCCGTGCCGTGGTTGGGGGAGGTTCCGGCGCATTGGGCTGGAAAACGGCTGCGTGATTGTGTGGAAGGTTGTTCCAACGGCGTCTGGGGCGATGATCCCGATGGGGGCGATGATGATATTCCAGTCATTCGCGTGGCTGACTTTGACCGGCCTGGTAGGCAAGTTGTTGAGTATGGAACTCTCCGCAAAGTAGACAGCGGTCAACGGGGAAGTCGGGCATTGGTCCCTGGTGACATGCTGATTGAAAAGTCGGGTGGTGGAGAACAGCAGCCCGTCGGTATGGTCGTTTCTTACTTCGGACCAGAGGGCGCAGTTTGCTCCAATTTTGTCGCCCGCATGCGTAGTCGTGAGGGAGTCGTATCTAGGTTCATGGTGTACCTCCATGCTTATCTGTATGCATCGCGAGTTACCAATATTAGTGTCAAACAGACCACAGGAATCCAAAATCTGGATTCAACGGCCTACCTGTCCGAAGCCTGTTTTGTGCCCCCACCCGACGAACAGCAAGTCATTGCCGACTACCTCGACAGGGAAACTGCCCGCATCGACACCCTGATTCATGAGAAGGATGAGCTGATCGGGTTGTTGCGGGAGTGGCGGCGGTCGGTGATTGCGGAATACACATCGGGAGCAACCCAATTACAGGGAAAGAAAGCTACCGGTAACGTGCACATGCCATGGATTCCATCGGACTGGTCGATGGTGCGCCTGGGAAAGTACGCGCGCATCGGGAATGGTTCGACCCCCCTGAAAGACAACGCCAGTTACTGGGATGGTGGCACCTTTCCTTGGCTCAACAGTGCGGTGGTTAACCGCGATACAGTGGATGAAGGTAGCGAATACGTTACTGACGGGGCCTTGCGTGCCTGCCATTTGCCTATTGTTGAGCCTGGCGCGTTGTTGGTTGCTTTGACCGGGCAGGGAAAGACACGCGGGCAAGTAACCGTTCTGCGCATCCAAGCCACCATCAACCAGCATCTGGCATATCTCGCTTTGGATGAGGCGCGTTTCGACGCCAACTTTTTGTTCTGGGCACTGACTGGCATGTACGCAGCTTTGCGAATGGTCAGTGATGGGCAGGGTGGAACCAAGGGCGCTTTGACTTGCGACGACCTGGCGCGGTTTGAAGTGCCTATGCCTTCCTTGACTGTGCAGCAAGAAATCGCATCGGCGGTATCGAGGGAGACCGCCAAGATTGACGATCTCATCGCCCACACCCACGACGAAATAACTCTCCTAAGAGAACTGCGGGCTGCCACCATCGCGGATGCGGTGCTGGGACGCATTGATGTTCGATGTGTTGCAAAAACGATAGCTGCTTGCGCTTGATGGATAACCGCCAACGGCCAATTTGATTCGCAAAAATACGAGAAGGACATCCATGGCAGCCATCCACACTGAAGAGCAGTTCGAAGACGAGATTTGTGAAGTCTTAAAAGCCCAGGGGTGGCTGCTCGATGGACCTTTGCCGTTCCAAAAAGGCTTTGCGTACGACAAAGGCTACGACCGCCGCACGGCGCTGTATCCCGAGGACGCGATTGCCTGGGTGAAGGACACGCAGCCCGATGCCTGGGAGAAGTTTGCCAAGAACCACGCCAAGAACCCGGAGGCGGTGTTCATCCAGCGGCTGGTGGAAGAGCTGGACAAGGACCGCCCGACCATCAAGAAGGAAACCCCGCAGCTCTGGGGCACGCTCTACGTGCTGCGCAAGGGCTTCAAGGATATCAACGCCACGTTCAAGATGGCCCAGTTCGCGCCCAGCAACCAGCAGAACTCTACAACCTGGGAGCACTACAAAAAGAACCGCCTGCGCGTGGTGCGTCAACTGCATTACTCGTTGCACAACCAGTTGTGCATCGACTTCGTGCTGTTCCTCAATGGCCTACCCCTGGCAACCATCGAGCTGAAAACCGACACCACGCAGAACATCGAGGCCGCGGTGCGGCAGTACAAGTACGACCGCAATCCGGTAGACGTGGCAACCAAGCAGTCCGAGCCTTTGCTGTCGTTTGGCAAGCGGGCGTTGGTCCACTTCGCCGTGAGCACCGACGAGGTGCAGATGGCGACCAAGCTTGCGGGTGCGGCCACGTGCTTTTTGCCCTTCAACCGTGGTAACCCCGATGGCATGGGCGGCGCAGGGGCGGGCAACCCGCCCGATAACGCTTCGGGCTATTCCACCGGCTATCTGTGGCACGAAGTGTTCCAGCGCGATGCCTGGCTGGCGGTAGTGGGCAAGTTCTTGTCGGTGGAGGTGTCCGAGTCTAGGGACGCCAAGGGCAAGAAGGTATTCAACACGGCGCTCTTGTTCCCTCGCTACCACCAGTGGGATGCGGTCAACAAGTTGCTCAATGCCACCCTGGTCGAAGGCGTGGGGCAGACCTATCTGGTTCAGCACTCGGCGGGGTCGGGCAAGTCCAATACCATCGGATGGCTGGCACACCGCCTTGCATCTCTGCACGATGCCAAGGACCAGAAGGTGTACAGCAGCGTGATTGTGATTACCGATCGCCGGGTGTTGGACACTCAGTTGCAAGACACCATTTACCAGTTCGACCATCAGCAAGGCGTGGTCGAAAAAATTGACGAGAACAGTACGCAGTTAGCGGGAGCCCTGGACAAGGGCAAGCTCATCATCATCACCACGTTGCAGAAGTTTCCCTGGGTGTTGGACAAAGTGAGCGGCCTGGGCGATAAGCGCTTTGCGCTTATCTTGGACGAAGCCCATTCCAGCCAAGCAGGCAAGGGCGCGGTGAAGCTGCGCGAGGTGTTGACCACCAAGGGCAAGGAGGCGGCACCCTTGGGAGCTGAACTGTCCCCGTCCACGGCCTATGACGCTGCGGTTGCGGCAGCACAGGAAGATGCCGAGCTGACAAATGAGGATGTACTTAACTCCATCATGGCGTCGCGCCAGCGCCCGCCCAATGTGTCGTACTACGCCTTCACGGCAACACCCAAGTTGAAGACCATGGAACTGTTCGGGCGCACGGGTGAAGATGGCACGCCTGAGCCCTTCCATGTGTATTCGATGCGCCAGGCCATCGAAGAGAAATTTATCTTGGACGTACTGCGCGGTTACACCACCTATGGCTTTGCCATGAAGCTGGAGCAGGCGGGCGATGACAAGATGGTGAAGTCAGGCAAAGCCAAGGCCAAGTTGTTCCGTTATGGGCTGATACATCCAACCAGCATTGCCCAGAAAGTGACGGTCATCGTGAAGCATTTCCGCGAGCACGTCATGCACCAGTTGGGCGGTCACGCCAAAGCCATGGTGGTATCGGACAGCCGCGTGGCGGCAGTGCGCTACAAGAAGGCATTCGACGACTACATCAAGAAGATGAAGTACACCGACTGCAAGGCGTTGGTGGCGTATTCGGGCGAGGTAACGGATGAGGAATCCAAGGTACTTAAAGCCAAGGAAGGCGACCTCAACGACCACAAGGAGCACGACGACGGCATCAAAGAGGCGTTCAAGACCGACGGCTATCAGGTGCTGATCGTTGCGTCGAAATTTCAGACGGGCTTTGACCAGCCCAAGCTGTGCGCCATGTACGTCGACAAGCGCCTGGATGGGGTGTTGGCGGTGCAAACTCTGTCGCGCCTGAACCGCATGTACCCAGGCAAGAAAACGACCTTCGTGCTGGACTTCCGCAACGACGCCGAAGGCATCCTCAAAGCCTTTCTGCCGTTCTACCGTACCGCGAAGATGTCGGGGGTTACTGACCCTAACTTGGTTCACACCCTGCGCCAGAAGCTGGACGACGCCGGCATCTACCTGTGGGAAGAGGTGTTGGCCTTTGCAAAAGGCTATTTCGACCCCAAGGGCAAGCAGGCTACGATTCAAGCGCCATTGAAGAAGGCGCACGAGCGGTTCAAAGCGCAGACCAAAGAGGTGCAAGATCTGTTTCGTGGCGATATTTCGTCGTACATCAGCGCCTACGACTTCCTGTCGCAACTGCGCTCCTACGACGATGCCGATCTGGAGCGCCTGCATGCGTTTTGCCGAATGCTGTTGCCTCGCTTGCAAGGCAAGGCCGGAGGCGATGAGGCCCTGGATGAATCTGTGCGGTTGGCGGGCTATAAGGTCGTCAACGAACAAAAGCACAAGCTGGACATGGAGGCGGGCACCGCCGAACCAATGAAGCCCTTGGGCACGGGCGGCGGGAAAGCCTGGGACGACCCGGAAGACCGGCTGTCGGCCATCATCAAGAAGATGAACGAGGTGTTCTCAGGCAATCTGTCGGATGCCGATTTCAAGGGCTACGCCACTACGCTGATTGGCAAAATGGTGAGTGACCCAATTTTGCAGGAGCAGGCGCAGGCCAACGACACGGTGGATGCCTTCGCCAACGGCGCTTACGAAACGAAGCTCAACAATGCCGTGGTGGATGCCTTGGAGAACCACAACGCGATGGCCGACCAGGCGCTACGGCATGAGAAGGTATTTGAGGGGCTGGCGAGTCTGCTGGTGGAGGAGGTTTATAAGCAGCTAAGGGAATCAAGTCAGCCTGCTGCCTAGGTACTGAATTACAGCGGATGCCTCGGGTTACTAAGCATCAAACCGAGCAGGCTCCTGTGCTTAACGAAGTTAGATAACCGTATCCTAAACTTTGGGATTATCTCCCTCTGCGCTTGCTACCGTCGGTGACGAGCTTACAGTAGGCAGTGCTTAAGAAGCTCTGTAGAGGGAGGCGTATTTTTTATAATTGGTGTATGGCATTATTCATGGTATCTAGAGGGTTGATATTTTAACTTGTTTATTTTTACTGATAAAAATTATTATTTATAATAGAGTGGGAGTGATCCCGCTCGGCGCCTGGCGCTGATCGGCTAGAAAGCCCGCCTGTTGGCGGGTTTTCTCATATCCAAACTACTCACCAAAGCTTCGTCAACGATGCATCCGCTGCATCCAGGGGTATAAGCGCACATCGTACATCGCGCATCGCAAACTCGACAGATCAAACTGCCAAAACCCTGTCCAACTGCTCCCCCTCCAACCAACCCCTAATCTCACTCGCCCGCATCGGCTTGGCGAACAGATAACCCTGCGCCCTCGTACAACCAAGATTCTTCAGCGCACCCAGTTCTGCAGCCGTCTCCACCCCTTCCACGATGCATTCCAGCTGCATGTCCTGGCACAGGGCGATCAGGGATTTGACGATCTTGAAGCTGGCCGGGTCGAGGTGGAGGTTGGTGACGAAGGTGCGGTCCACCTTGAGTTTGGTCAGCGGCAGCGCGTGGATCTGGCTCAGGCTAGAATAGCCGGTGCCGAAGTCGTCGAGGGAGATGCCGCAGCCCAGTTCGCGGAAGCGGCTGATGGCGCGCTGGGTC
Organism: Pseudomonas sp. SHLD1; assembly: GCF_028640935.1. Lineage (NCBI taxonomy): Bacteria > Pseudomonadati > Pseudomonadota > Gammaproteobacteria > Pseudomonadales > Pseudomonadaceae > Pseudomonas > Pseudomonas sp. SHLD1. The sequence goes on along the minus strand of NZ_JAQZAD010000023.1, from coordinate 389,465 downwards.
TGGCGCAGGTCCTGGATGGCGGCGGTTTCGGTGATTTCCAGGTCGAGGCAGGCCGGGTCGAACGGGCTGCACCTGATCAGTTCGACGATCTGCTGGGCGGCTTCCTCGGAGGCACAGTCGTGGGCGGAGAGGTTGAAGGCCAGGCGGATGCCCGCAGGCCAGCGCGCGGCCGCGTTTAGCGCCTTATTCAGCAGCGGCAGGGTGAGGCGATTGACCATGCCGACGCGCTCGGCGGTGGCGATGAAATCACCCGGCGGGACGTTGCCCAGCTCCGGGCTTTCCCAGCGGGCGAGGGCCTCGAAGGCCACGGTCTGCTTGCTGTGGATGTCCACGATGGGTTGGAAGACCATGTAGAACTCGCGCTCCAGGTCGGCCCGGCGCAGGGCCTGTTCGGTCAGGCCTTCGCGATTGAGTTGCTGGCGATGGGCGGTGCTGAACAGGCAGGCCGTGCCGGGGCGGTGGCGCTTGCTCTGGTACAGGGCGTAGTCGGCATGCTCATAGACGTCCGTGGCGGAAAAGGCCTGGTCGGGAAAGGTCGCGAGGCCCAGCGAGCCACTGATCTGGATGGGCAGGTCCACCAGCAGGAAGGGCTCGCGCAGGCTGGCGCAGACCCTTTCGCCAAACGCCCGCAGCTGCTCATCGTTCAAGACCCCGGTGGTGATCAGGCTGAATTCGTCGCCGCCCAGGCGGGCCAGGTGGACGTCTTCGCCCAGCAGCGTGCTCAGGCGCTGGCCGACCTGACAGAGCAGCCGGTCGCCCACGCTATGGCCATAGAGATCGTTGACCGGCTTGAAGCCGTCCAGGTCGATCAGGCCCACGGCCAGACGGGTCCCCTGGGCACGCGCGTCGGCCAGTAGCGTATCGAGGCGGGCAAAGAACTGTCGTCGATTAGCGAGGCCGGTCAGGCTGTCCTGATTGGCCAGCTTGAGGTTCTCCTCGCTGAGTTTCGCCGTCTGCGCCTGCATGTTCACCAGGCGGGTGAAGTCGCCGTACTGCGCCTTGAGGATGACTAGCATGGCGATGGACACCAGCAGGACGTCGATCGCCGTGGCCACGAAGGTGCCGATGGTGGTGGAGGCGAAGAACACCACGAAGGCGGTGTTGACCACGGCGGTGGTGGCCAGGGCCGCGGGCAGCAGGTGCATCATGCAGAAGATACAGCCGATCACGGTGATCGCCATGTAGAAGCCCACATGCGCCTGGGTATAGCTGTCGCCATAGGGAAACAGCGCCAGCGCCCAGGCGGTGAAGGCCGAGGCCACTATGGGCGCGAGTAGGTTGGTGCGCTTCAGGGCCGTCAGCATCTGCGTCGGACTGCGCGGCTGATTGCGCGTGCGGAGCCATTCGGCCGCGCGGATCACGCCGAACAGCGTCATGATCAACGGGCAGTAGACCACCAGCCAGCGTGGCGCGACGGCGTAGTGGGTGCCGGCCAGCATCAGGGTGTTGGTCAGCAGGATGAAGTACATCATCGGCAGCTGGCGCGACAGCGCGAGGTATTGCGCCTTGACCAGGCCAGGATTGTCCTTGGGCACCGACATCAGGGCACGCACGCCGAGCAGGAGTCTCTTCATCGGGCAAGGCTCTGAAAATACGACCAGGTAATCGATTGCACGGAATATCCTTTCCAGCCTGGGCGGAGCAGGGTTAAGGCTGCGCTCATGAGAGGCTGTCGGCAGGCGCCGGGATTTCTGCAGTCTTTGCGACTAGTGGCACTTGGGCAGCAGGGCAGGGGTGCAGCGCGGAAAACAGCCGTGTGCAGGCGTTGACGGGGCGCAGTAAAAAGCCCGCCGGTTGGCGGGCTTTTTCAGGTGCTTAGCTCTTAACCCAGCTTGGTCAGCAAGGCGTCCGCCGCGGCTTCCGAGCTGGCCGGATTCTGGCCGGTGACCAGGTTGCCGTCCTCGACCACGAACTCGCCCCAGTCCGGGCCCTTCTCGTAGCGGGCGCCGAGTTTCTTCAGCTCGTCTTCCACCAGGAAGGGCACCACGTCGGTGAGTTGCACGCCGGCTTCTTCGCTGTTGGTGAAGCCAGTGACGGTGCGGCCCTTGACCAGCGGGGTGCCATCGGCGGCCTTGACGTGGCGCAGCACGCCGGGGGCGTGGCAGACCAGGGCGAAGGGCTTGTTGGCCTGGGCGAAGGCTTCGAGCAGGGCGATGGAATCGCGGGATTCGGCGAGGTCCCAGAGCGGGCCATGGCCGCCGGGATAGAAGACGCTGTCGTAGTCGTCGGCCTGCACCTCGGCGAGCTTGACGGTGTTGGCCAGGGCCTGCTGCGCCTCGGGATCGTTCTTGAAGCGTTCGGTGGACTCGGTCTGGGCGTCGGCGGCGTCGCTCTTGGGGTCCAGCGGCGGTTGGCCACCGGCGGGGGAGGCCAGGGTGATCTCGGCGCCGGCGTCCTTGAAGACGTAGTAGGGAGCAGCGAATTCTTCCAGCCAGAAGCCGGTTTTCTTGCCGGTGTCGCCGAGCTGGTCATGGGAGGTCAGGACCATCAGGATCTTCATCGCGCGTTCCTCGTGTTCGAAAGGGTATCGCTAGACAGACCCTGGGTTCCTGCCGTGAGTGCCCGACTTCTTCGGCAAGCCACGAATACCGCACATAAGCAGCCGGCGAGCCGCCCGGTTGATCGCTCTGGGCGGCAAGCCGTGCGGCTCAGGGGCTATCAGGCCCAGCCGAGGGTGCCACCGGGTTCATAGCGTTCACGGGCCGCCACGGTGCTGGCGACATCATCGAGGTTATGGACGCCGATCAGCTGGACCAGGGAGTCCAGGTTATCGACCTGGCCTTCGTAGCCGGAGTCACGGAAGACATAGGTGTCCTGGCCGTAGTGGAAGACCGCGGCATTGACCAGCCCGGTGGTCGATTGAGTGACGATATTGAGCGCGGCGTACAGGCTGTGGGCGTTGGTCAGGGCTGAATCCTGGACGGTCACCACGGCCTTGGGGTCGGTAATTGCGAAGCCAAAGATAATGTTGTCTTCGCTCGCCTTGAAGTCGGTGACCGTCACATGGTTGGCCGCCAGCGCACGGTTGGCGGCGGCGCTGCTGCCGCCATCGAAGTTGGCCAGGGTGGGGTTGAGCAGGCTCAGGGTGTCACGGCCTTCACCCAGGGTGACGGTGGCGCCATGGCCGTAGTTACCTCGCAGGGTGGCATTGTGCGCGGCCACGCCTTCGGTGATCAGGATGTCGACGAAGTCACTGCCGGCGCCGGCATTGATGACCATATCAGCTTGCTGGATGTGGGCACCGATCTGGTCGCCGCCTGCGCCGGTATCGACGGTGATGGCCTTGACCCGCGAGTTGCTCAACGCCGCCACGTGCTCGAGTTCCGGGGCGGTACGGGTGCTGACCTGGATCAGATCGCCGCCGCTGCCGGTGGTCACGCTTTTGAGGAATGCGCTCTGGCTGGCATAGGTGTAGTCCGCGCCTGCGGTGTAACCATGCAGGAAGTCGATCGACAGGCCGGCCGTGGAGGTGGAGCCGTCGAAGGTCTGCAGGCCATCGAAGTGGTCCAGGGTGATCAGATCGCCTTCATTGAACTGATTGGTCGGCACGTCGGTGAGGCTGACGGTCAGCTTGGCGATGCTCGAATCCAGGGTGCTGTCACTGGCAGTGGCACCGCGGGTGTGACCGTCGAGGCGAAGGATCTGGTCTTCCCAATGACCGGTCAGGGTCAGTTCGTTCAGGGTCGAACCAGCCGTATAGTGCGGGCCCTTGGCGTCGAAGGTCTTGGCGAAGCCGACGTATTCGGGCGCGGTATTGATGTCGAGGGTGAGCCGGGGCTGGCTCTGGAAGGCGTAGTAGGTGACGCCGTCAGAGGTGCCGGCAGCCTTTGCGGGCGCGGCAACCAGGGGCGCCTTGGCAAGGGCAGCGGTGAACAGGGGGGCGGTGGTGTCCAGGGGATTATTGTAGGTCATGGCGGTCATCCTTAATGCATGTCAGGCCGAGCGCTCGCTGGACACGTTCTCGCGCAGGGCAAGACGTTTCATACAGCCGAACGTCACGCCGACAGTGCCTAGCTTTCCACGGAGCTACAGCGAACCACGCCGCAATTTCATCGGGCCACTAGTGGCACGCCGCTAAACGGTAGTGCGCTAAAAGTTCAACAACCACGCGGCCAGAACGACCAATAGCGCGATCAGGACGGGCGACCAGCGGGTGCTCAGGAGCAGCGCCAGGGCCAGTGCGGCCAGAGCAACGTCCAGTGGGCCGCGGATGCCTCCCGTCCAGACCGGATCGTAGAGCGCCGCCAGCAGCAGGCCGACCACGCCGGCGTTGAGGCCGGTCAGCGCGCGTTGCCAGCCGGGGTGGTTCCGCAGGGTCTGCCAGAAGGGCAGGGCGGCGAGCAGGATGAGCGCGCCGGGCAGAAAGATCAGGGTCCAGAGCAGGCCATTGAGCCAGGCGGGCACGGTGGCGGGCACCAGGGCACCCAGGTAGGCGGCGAAGGTGAACAACGGACCGGGCACCGCCTGGGCCAGGCCGTAGCCGGCCATGACCTGGCCCTCGCTGACCAGGCCGCTGGGCACCACCACGGTCTGCAGCAGCGGCAGCACCACATGGCCGCCACCGAAGACCAGGGCCCCCGCTCGGTAGACACCCCCGGCCAGCGGGCCCCAGGCGGGCAACAGCAATAGCGGCAGCAGGAACAGCAGCAGCGCGCCGACCCCCAGCCGCCGGGAGAGTCCGGTTCGCAGGCCCAGGGCCGGCGGCGTGGCAGCGGGCGCCAGGGCGAGACGTCCGACCAGGGCGGCCAGGCCCAGCCCCAGCAGTTGCCCCGCCGAACCGGGCAGCCAGAGCGCCAGGCCGGCGGCAACCAGCGCCAGGAGGCGACGCGGCGTATCCGGGCACAGGCTGCGGCCCATACTCCAGACCGCCTGGGCCACAACCGCCACGGCGAAGACCTTGAGGCCATGCACCGCGCCCGAGTCGGCCAATCCCGGAAAGTGGGCAAGGCCCAGGGCGAACAGGATCAGCAGCAGGGCGGAGGGCAGGGTGAAGCCGAGCCAGGCCGCCAGCAGGCCCCAGCCGCCGGCGCGCCCCAGGCCCAGGGCCATGCCGACCTGGCTGCTGGTCGGACCGGGCAGCAGCTGGCAGAGCGCGACCAGCTCGGCATAGGCGGCTTCGTCCAGCCACTGGCGCCGCGTGACGAAGGCCTGGCGGAAGTAGCCGAGGTGGGCGATGGGGCCGCCAAAGCTGGTGCAGCCAAGGCGCAGGAAGATCAGGAAGACCTGCCAGGCGCTGTCCTTATCGCGGGCGATGTCACGCATGGCGGCCCCGATCAGCCGCGCGGCGCCGCAGAGGGAATTACTACCTCGCCATCTTCCTTGACGAAGGGACCGCGCTGCGGCTCGGGCAGAATATCGAGTACCCGTTCCGAGGGCCGGCAGAGGCGGGTACCCAGGGGGGTCACCACGATCGGTCGATTGATCAGCAGGGGATGCTGCAGCATGGCGGCGATCAGGGCCGCGTCATCCAGCTGCGGATCGTCCAGGCCCAGCTCGGCGTAGGGCGTACCCTTCTGACGCAGCAGCTCGCGCACCGGCATGCCGAGGTCGGCGATCAGCCGCTCCAGCTGCGCCCGGTCGGGTGGAGTTTCCAGGTAGTGGATGACCGTCGGCTCGACGCCGGTGTTGCGAATCAGGCCCAGCACGTTGCGTGAGGTGCCGCAGGCGGGGTTGTGATAGATCGTGATGGCGCTGTTCATGGACGGTCTCGATGGTGGGAAGGGGCACCCCGTTCGTACCAGCCACGCGAGCCGTTCACCAGGCGCACGACCAGCAGCATCAGCGGTACCTCGATAAGAACGCCCACCACGGTAGCCAGGGCGGCGCCCGAGTGGAAGCCGAACAGGCTGATGGCGGCGGCCACCGCCAGTTCGAAGAAGTTGCTGGCGCCGATCAGCGCCGAGGGACAGGCCACGCTGTGGCTCTCGCCCACCAGGCGATTCAGCCAGTAGGCCAGGGCCGAATTGAACAGCACCTGGATCAGGATAGGCACGGCCAGCAGGGCGATCACCAGCGGCTGCGCCAGGATGGCCTCGCCCTGGAAGGCGAACAGCAGCACCAGGGTGGCCAGCAGGGCGGCCATCGAGAGAGGGCCCAGACGGGCCAGGGTGCGGTCGAAGGCGGCCTGACCCTGGCGCAGCAGCGCCCGCCGCCAGAGCTGGGCGAGGATCACCGGCAGTACCAGGTAGAGGACCACCGAGAGCAGCAGCGTGGCCCAGGGCACCGTGATCGACGACAGGCCCAGCAACAGGCCGACGATGGGGGCGAAGGCGAAGACCATGAGGGTGTCGTTCAGCGCGACCTGAGACAGGGTGAACAGCGGATCGCCCTGGGTGAGTCGACTCCAGACGAAGACCATGGCGGTGCAGGGCGCCGCTGCCAGCAGGATGAGCCCGGCGATGTAGCTGTCCAGCTGCTCCGTCGGCAACCAGGGCGCGAACAGCTCCCGAATGAACAGCCAGGCGAGCAGGGCCATGGAGAAGGGCTTGACCGCCCAGTTGACGAACAGGGTGACGCCGATCCCGCGCCAGTGCTGGCGTACCTGGCCGAGGGCGCTGAAATCCACCTTGAGCAGCATGGGTACGATCATGACCCAGATCAGCAGGCCGACCGGCAGATTGACCTGGGCCACCTCGATCCGGCCGATGCAGCGGAACAGCCCCGGTGCCAGCTGGCCGAGGGCGATGCCGGCGAGGATGCAGAGCGCGACCCAGAGGCTGAGGTAACGCTCGAAGGTGTTCATGGCGGGTGCTGCCGGAGGGCAGGCGGGGGGACTGTGCATGGCGGGCCTGGTCTTGTGGTTGGCGGTGGAGGGACGGAGGTCAGCAGGAGCAGCGCGGCGGTGCGCTGACCGCGCAATCATCGCCGGCGCAACAGTGCTCGGTCAGGTAACCGAGCAGGGCATTCATCTGGTCATAGGCCGCGCGATAGATGAGATTGCGGCCCTGCTGTTCCACCGAAACCAGACCGGCATTGGCCAGCTCCTTGAGGTGGAAGGAGAGGTTGCTGCGGGCTACCTCGAGCTGATCGGCCAACTGGCTGGGGGTAAGGCCGGTCGTGCCGGCGACCACCAGGGCGCGAAAGACCCTCAGGCGCTGGGCGTGGGCGAGGGCGGCAAGGGCGGAAACGACAAGTTCTTCATTCATGGTTCAATAATACAAGAATCGTTGAATCATTGAATGATAGGGCGTGGTGGGCGTTTGGTCGAGCCCCTATCAGCGGCGCAGCTGTCGCAACGCTTCCAGCACCTGCTGCAGCGGGCGACTCAGGGGTTTGTCGCGGCGCAGCACCAGGGCCAGGGTGCGGGTCAGGGGCGGTGCCAGCGGCTGCACTCTTAGTCCGTGGCGATGGTGCTCGGTGGCCACGGCGATGCCGGGCACCAGGCTGTAGCCGAGGCCGGCGGCCACCAGTTCCTTGAGCGCCTCGATGCTGCCCAGCTCCATCACCGGGCGGCTGGCCTGGCCGGCGCGGCGAAACCAGTCGTCGATCAGCAGCCGGGTGCTGCTGCCGGTCTCGAAGGCCAGAAGCGGCGTCTCAGCCAGGTCTGCCGGCGCCAGCGCGTGCGATGGCAGGGAGCTGGCGGGGGGCAGCAGGGCGACGAAGGCATCCTCCAGCAGCGGCTCCACCTGCAGGTTGCGGCCACTGGCGGGCAGGGTGACCAGGCCCAGGTCGAGGCGGTTGTCTTCCACCGCCCGCAGGACGTCCAGGGTGTTGCCGGTACTGACCCGCACATCCAGCTGTGGAAAGCGCTGGCGCAACTGGCCCAGCAGTGGTGGCAGGAGATGGATGCAGGCGGTGGCGCCGGTGCCGATGGCGATCCGTCCGCTGACCGTCTCGCCATGGCTGGCCAGCGCCTGCAGGGCCTGGTCCACTGCGGTCTGGATCTGCGCGGCGTGATCCAGCAGCAGACGGCCCGCCGCGGTGGGCTTGAGTCCGCGCCCCAGGCGCTCCAGCAGCTTGAGGCCCAGGCGCCGCTCCAGCTGGCGGATCTGCAGGCTGACCGCCGGCTGGCTCAGCCCCAGGCGATCGGCCGCGGCGGAAAAGCTGCCGGTGGCGACCACCTGGACGAAGGTCTGCAGCTGTGTGAGGTTGAGGTCGGCCATGAAGGTTTTGCTTATACCGGTGATAACCGAGCATAGCTTTATCTTTGGCTGGCCGTCCCGGCATGATCGCTTCATCGACCCCGCGAATGGACCTCTCCCGTGAACACCGCCCTGCAGTTGCGCGATGCCACCCCCGCCGATCTGCCGGCCATCCAGGCCATCTATGCTGAACATGTGCTGCGCAGCTGCGCCAGCTTCGAGCTGGAGCCGCCGGACCTGGCCGAGCTGGAACGCCGGCTGGCAGCGGTGCGCCAGGCCGGGCTGCCTTACCGGGTGGCCGAGCTGGACGGGGAGGTGGTGGGCTATGCCTATGCGGTGCTCTATCGCCCGCGACCGGCCTATCGCCATACCGCGGAAGACTCGGTGTATGTGCGCGACGGCCTGGGTGGCCAGGGTATCGGCCGGCGGCTGCTGGAAGAGATCATCGCGGCCTGCACGGCGGCGGGCTTTCGCCAACTGGTGGCGGTGATCGGCGACAGCGCCAACCAGGGCTCCATCGCCCTGCACCAGCGGCTGGGTTTCCGTACCGTCGGCACCTTCGAGGCGGTGGGCTTCAAGCATGGGCGCTGGGTGGATACGGTCATGATGCAGCGCAGCCTGGGAGAGGGCGAGCGGACCCCGGGTACGCGCTGATGACATTGATGCCGAGCGATCGCGCCATCTGGCAACTGGGGCTGATGCAGTTGCTCGCCTGGGGGGTGGCCTTCTATCTGCCGGGCGTCTACGGCCCGGCGATGGCCGCGGGACTGGGCTGGGACGCGCGCTGGGTCTATGGCGGCTTTTCCCTGGCGATGCTGACCATGGGCCTGGTCTCGCCCTTCAGCGGCGCGGTGATCGAACGCCTGGGCGGCTGTCGCACCCTGCAACTCGGCCTGGTGCTCGATGCCCTGGGCTGCCTGGGCCTGGCAGCGGCCCAGTCGGCGCCGCTGTTCTACCTGGCCTGGGTAACCCTGGGCGTGGGCATGCGCCTGTCGCTGTACGACGCCGCCTTCGCCACCCTGGCGCGCCTGGCCGGCGAACGCTCGCGGGCGGTGATGGTGCGCATCACCCTGCTCGGCGGCCTGGCCTCGGCGGTGTTCTGGCCGCTGGGGCACTGGTTGCTGGAGGTGCTGGGCTGGCGCCTGGGGTTGGTGGTCTATGCCGGCATCGCCCTGACGGGCTTGCTGCTGCTCTTGCCACTGCCCAATGTGCGTGGACGCTTGCCCAGTGCCGAGTTGCCGCCCGCGGCAGGGGACGGCTCGCCGCGCCTCGCCGGCGTGCTGTTCGCCACCGGGATGGCGTTGATCGGCTTTCTTTCGGCGGGATTGTCGGCGCATCTGCCGGCGCTGCTGGCCGAGCGTGGGGTACCGGTAGGGGTGGCGGCACTGTGGGGGATCGGCCAGGTCTGCGCGCGGCTGGCGGAGCTGGCGTCCGGCCAACGGCTCTCGGCGCGTCAGCTGAATCTGTTGCTGGGCCTCGGCCTGCCGCTGAGTTTCGCCCTGGCGCTGGCGAGCGAAGGCCATCTCGGCCTCACCGCCGGCTTCGTCTTTCTCTATGGCGCCCTCAACGGCCTGGTGGCGGTGCTGCGAGCCAGCCTGCCGCTGGAGTTGTTCGATCGGGCGCTCTATGCGCGCCTGACCGGCAAGCTGCTGGCGCCGAGCTTCCTGCTCTCGGCGGCAGCCCCCTGGTGCTATGCCCTGGCGCGGGAGAGTTGGGGGGATCGCGGCCTGCTCGGGCTGTGCCTGCTGGTCAGCCTGGGCGTGACCCTGGCGGCGGTGGGGCTGCTCGGTCGGCGGCGTCCGGCGCCGGCCTGAGTGGGGCGCCAGTCCGTGAGCTAGTTCAGGCGGCGGGCGAACTGACCCACCGCACCGACCACGCGCTGGGCCCCGTCCTGGATCTCGGTGATGCGGGTGCCGGCGGCGTTGGCCAGTTGCAGGCCCTGTTCCGCCTGGTGCTTGCTCGCCGCCATGTTGGCCACGGCGGTCTGCGCCAGTTGCTGGTTCTGCTGCACCACGCCGACGATCTCCTCGGTGGCCTTGCTGGTGCGGCCGGCCAACTGGCGGACCTCGTCGGCCACCACGGCGAAGCCGCGGCCCTGCTCGCCGGCCCGCGCCGCCTCGATGGCGGCGTTGAGCGCCAGCAGGTTGGTCTGTTCGGCGATGCCGCTGATGGTCTTGACGATGGTGCTGATCACCAGCGACTGCTCGCCCAGGGCCTCGATGCCGTTGGAAGCGACCTGCAATTCCTCGGCGATCTTGCGCATCACCGAGACGGTGTTCTGCACCACCTCGGCGCCTTCACGGGCGCTTTCATCGGTCTGCTGGGAGATGTCGAAGGCTACCTTGGCGGCTTCGGCCACCGCCTGCTCCTGCTCCACCTGGGCGGTGATGACGGTGGCGAATTTCACCACCTTGTACAGCTCGCCACGGGTGTTGAGGACCGGGTTGTAGGAGGCTTCCAGCCAGACGGTGCGACCGTGGCTGTCGATACGCTTGAAGCGGCTGGCGATGAATTCGCCGCGATTCAGCCGTGCCCAGAACGCCTGGTAGTCGGCGGAGTGACTCTCTTCGCTGGTGCAGAACATGCGGTGGTGCTTGCCCTGGATCTGCTTGAGCGAATAGCCCATGCCCTGCAGGAAGCGGTCGTTGGCGGTGAGCACCTCGCCGGCCAGGTTGAATTCGATGACCGCGGTGGATCTCAGCAGGGCGTTGATGAGACCGGAGTGTTCGGTGGAGGTCTCCACCTGTTCGGTACGGTCGTTGCCGTAGCAGATGGTCTTGTGGATGCGGCCATCGGCGTCACGCAGCGGCTGCCAGGTGGCATAGAGCCAGGCTTCCTGGCCGTTAGCCCGCAGCAGGCGGTACATGCCGCTGGTCTGGTTGCCCTGGCTGAGCGCGCTCTTGAGGTCGCGATAGCAGGGCAATTGTTTGACGTATTCGGGAATGAAGGCGTCCAGCGGACGCCCCACCACGTTCTCCGGCCGGTAGCCCATCTCCCGGCAGAAACGTTCGTTGACCCGCTCGACGTTACCCCGGTCATCCACGGTAAGACTTAGCGCCTGGCTTTCGAAGCCAGCGTGCAACTGACGCAATTCGGCGACCTCGGCACGCAGTTGGGCGAGTTCGGTCTTGAGCGGGCGATTAAACATGGCAGGGCACCGAGAGGAGTGAAAGTATGACTTCCACTACTTCGACGGTGCCGGGATTTTCTTAAGGGAAGCTAAGCGACTTTCGACTAAAGCCGCAGGCGTCAGGCCTGACGGCTGGCGATGAAGCGCCGGAAGACAGCCAGGGTGGCCTCGCTGACATGGTGTTCCATGCCCTCGGCATCGCGCCGTGCGGTATCGGCGTCCACGCCCAGGGTCAGCAGGAAGGTCTCCACCACATGGTGGCGGGCGCGACTGGCTTCGGCCAGGGCTTCGCCTTCGGGGGTGAGGAAGACGCCGCGATAGGGACGCTGCACGATCAGGCCGGCGGCGGCCAGGCGCTTGAGCATCTTGGCCACGGTCGGCTGGGCGACGCCGATGCGCGCGGCGATGTCCACCTGGCGGGCTTCACCACCGTCCCGGATGAGGTCGGAAATGAGCTCGACATAGTCTTCGATCAGCTCCTGACGATGGGCTTCGCGGACCTGTTGAAAACCTTCCATATGAATGGATGGATCGACCAACCGATTCAGCAGTTCGTCGTCCTTTGTCATGTTGCCCACCTGAATGACCTTCTCCGCAAAGACCTGAGGCGCGTCGGGAGGACGCGTGCGGGCGCCATTTTGACCGAGTTGCGGGCGAATACCAAAGATTCCTTCGCCAATGGGCGTTATCGACGGATGAGATAGAGATTTTTTATTGCTGGATGTGTGAATTTTAGCCTAGGCTAAATTCTCCAAAGGGTAGTCCTACCTAGCCGCACGAGTCCGTCATGAAAGAATCCGCCAGCTACGTCGAGCCTGCCTGGCAGGAGCCTGCGCCGTCCGCCCGGCCCAGCCTGGGGCGGATGAACGCCAGCGTGCCGGTGCCCGAGGGCGGCAGCTGGTTTCGTCGGCTGCTGGCGTTCGTCGGCCCGGGCTACATGGTCTCGGTGGGCTACATGGATCCGGGCAACTGGGCCACGGACCTCGCCGGTGGCTCGCAATTCGGCTACCTGCTGCTGTCGGTGATCCTGCTCTCCAATCTCATGGCCATCCTGCTGCAGGCCCTGGCCGCGCGCCTGGGCATCGCCACCGGGCTGGACCTGGCCCAGGCCTGCCGGGCGCGCTATTCGCGGCCGGTGAGCCTGCTGCTGTGGATCGCCTGCGAGATCGCCATCATCGCCTGCGACCTGGCCGAGGTGATCGGCACCGCCATCGCGCTGAATCTACTGTTCGGCATCCCGCTGATGTGGGGCGCCATCCTCACGGCCCTGGACGTCTTTCTCATCCTGCTGCTGATGAATCGCGGCTTTCGCTGGCTGGAAGCCTTCGTCATCGCCCTATTGACGCTGATCTTCGTCTGCTTCGGCGTGCAGATGGTGCTGGCCCAGCCATCCCTGGCCGCGGTGTTCGACGGGTTTCTGCCCAAGGCGGAGATCGTCACCAATCCAGCCGCGCTGTACCTGGCCATCGGCATCATCGGCGCTACCGTGATGCCCCATAACCTCTACCTGCATTCCTCCATCGTGCAGACCCGCGCCTACCCGCGAACCGAGGCGGGGCGGCGCATGGGCCTGCGCTGGGCGGTGGCCGACAGCACCCTGGCACTGATGCTGGCGCTGTTCGTCAACGCGGCCATCCTGATCACCGCCGCGGCGGTGTTCCACAGCGCCGGGCGCACCGACGTGGCCGAGATCCAGGATGCCTACCACCTGCTGTCGCCGATGCTGGGCGTGGGTATCGCCTCGCTGCTGTTCGCGGTGGCGCTGCTGGCCTCGGGCATCAACTCCACGGTCACCGCGACCCTGGCTGGCCAGATCGTCATGGAAGGCTTCCTGTCGCTGCGCATTCCCGACTGGGCGCGGCGGCTGATCACCCGCGGCATCGCCGTGATCCCGGTGGTGGTGGTGACCGGTCTCTACGGCGAGAGCGGTACGGCCAAGCTGCTGGTGCTGAGCCAGGTGGTGCTGTCCATGCAGCTGCCCTTCGCGGTGATTCCGCTGGTGCGCTTCGTTTCGGATCGCCAACTCATGGGGAGCTTCGTGATCGGGCGGGTCACGCAGGTGCTGGCCTGGGCGATCGCCGGATTGATCGTGGTCCTCAATGTGAAGCTGCTGGCCGATATGCTGCTCGGATAGCGGACAACTGAGGTCCTATGACCTCTGAAGGCTCTGGAACAAAGGTTTGGGAACTTCCAAAAGCGTGACGGTATCAATCCGTTACCACAATAAGTTCTTCCCATAACCACCCGGAGCACATGCCATGTCCTATGACGCCCGCCACACCCCAGCCTATGCAGCCACCACGGCCACCGCGACCGCGCCCCTGTTGAAGCGTATTTCCTGGAGTTCGATCATCGCCGGCGTGGTCATCGCCCTGACCGTTTCGCTGCTGCTGAGCCTGCTCGGCACCGCCATCGGCTCGGCTTCCATCGATCCGCAACAGGGAGCCAATCCGCTGTCCGGCCTGGGCAAGGGCACCGGTATCTGGGTCGGCGTCAGCGCCGTGGTCTCGGTCTTCATCGGCGCCTGGATCGCCGGTCGCCTGGCCCAGCGCGAAGGCGCCCTGCATGGCATCCTGGTCTGGGCCAGCGTGACCCTGGTCAGCGTCTATCTGGTGTCCAGCGCTGTGAGCGGCGTGGTGCGTACCGGTCTGAACGTGGCGGGCAGCGGCCTGTCGATGATCGGCAGCGGCCTGTCCCAGGCGGCACCGGCGCTGACCAACCAGGTTCAGGACCAGCTGCGTCAGCAGGGTATCCAGCTCGACCTGGGTGATCTGCAGAACGAACTGGAAACCGCGCTGCGCCAGACCGGCAAGACCGAACTGCAGCCGGAGAATCTGCAGCGGCAGGCTCAGGGCGCCGAACAGGATGCCAAGAACACGGCCCAGAACAGCGCCAACAATCCGCAGCAGACCGATGACCAGCTGAGCGCCCTGCTGGATCGTCTGAAGCAGCGTGGCGACCAGGCCTGGAACGCCGCTGACCGTCAGGCACTGGTCAACCTGATCAAGGCCCGCACCGGCAAGAGCGACGCCGAGGCCAACGCCATCGTCGACAAGGCCCAGCAGACCTACCAGCAGGCCTATGCCAAGTACCAGGAGCTCAAGGCCCAGGCCGAGCAGAAGGCCCGCGAAGCGGCTGACGTGGCTGCCCGCAAGGTCTCCCAGGCCAGCTGGGTCCTGCTGATCAGTCTGGTGATCGGTGGCATCGTCGGTGCCATCGGTGGTGCCCTGGGTCGTCGTACCCAGCCGGCCAACAAGGTGGTCGCTGCCTAAGCGTAACCTCTGGCGGATCCCGCGGGATCCGCTGTCAAGGCACGCGGCCCGGACTGGCGACAGTCCGGGCCTCGTCGTTTAGGGGCCGGTGCTTTTCCTAGCGGTCTGGCCGCAGTACCCGGGCGAGCAGCTGCAGGCACAGCGCCAGGTCGGGGCGTTCGGCGCCGAACAGGGTGCGATAGATCAGCGGAGCGACCAGGCCGTCGAGCAGGGCGTCCAGGGGCGGTGCCGGCTCGCCACGCCGGTGGGCACGTTCGAGCAGCAGCTCCAGGCGTTCCCGGGTCGGTTCGGTACAGCGCACCGCGCAGCACGGATCGGTGGCCGCCAGGGCATCCCTGAGCATGGCCTGGCCCGGCGTGGAGGCGAGGTCGTCGACATAGTGTTCCAGCCAGCGTTCGAGATCGCCTCTGAGGCTGCCGGTGTCCTCCGGTGGCTGGTCCGGGCGCAGGCGCTGCAGGTCGACGTCGGCCAACAGGCTGGGCAGATTGCCCCAGCGGCGATAGAGGGTCGAAGGCGTGACCCCGGCGCGCGCGGCGATCAGGGGGACGGTGAGGGCTTCCCGGGGCTGCTCCTGCAGGAGCGTCAGGACGGCCTCGTGGATGGCTTGCTGAACGCGGGCACTGCGGCCGCCGGGGCGGGCTTGCTTGTTGGTCATGGTGACAGGATACCCGGCTCTTAACGCAAACGCATTGCTTTTGCCGCAGGAAGGGTTCAGGCTTTAAAGCAATTATTTAGCTTTAAGGTATGGGCATGTCTTCTCTGAACGGCTCTTCCTCCGCACGCCTGACGCTGCTGGGCTCGGTACTGCTGGCCTTCCTGGCCGCGTCCAGTGCACCGACCCCCCTTTATGCCAGCTACCAGCAGGCCTGGGGCTTTTCCACCTTCTGGCTAACGCTGGTGTTCGCCGTCTATGCCTTTGCGCTGCTGGCCGCCTTGCTGGTGGGTGGGCGGCTGTCCGATCACCTGGGGCGCCGGCCGGTGATCCTGGCGGCGCTGGTGCTGGAAGCCGGCTCCATGCTGCTGTTCCACCAGGCGCATGACCTTGCCGACCTGGTGCTCGCCCGCGCCTTGCAGGGCCTGGCGACCGGAATCGCCACCAGTGCCCTGGGGGCGGCGCTGCTCGATGTGGATGCCGAGCGCGGCCCCTGGTTGAACAGCCTGACGCCGCTGCTCGGCATGGCGGTCGGCGCGCTGGGTTGCGGTCTGCTGGTGGAATTCGCGCCGGCGCCGTTGCAACTGGTCTATCGACTGTTCCTGCTGCTGTTCGTGTTGCAGGGCCTGGCGCTGTTGCGCCTGCCCGACCGCGTACCGCGCCGGCCGGGCCTGCTCGCCGCCTTGCGTCCCCAGCTGGCGGTGCCGCCCCAGGCCCGCGCCACGCTCTGGCGGGTATTGCCGCTGGAGCTGGCGGTCTGGGCGGTGGGCGGCTTCTATCTGTCGTTGATGCCGGGGCTGGTCAAGGCGGCGACCGGTACGACGTCGATCCTGGTTGGCGGAGTGGTGGTGGCCGGTCTGACGCTCACCGGTGCGGCCTGTCTGCACGGCTTGCGCCTCTGGCCGGCGGCGCGCCTGCTGCGGCTGGGGGCGGGCACCCTGGTGGCCGGTCCGGCAGTGCTCTGGCTGGCGGTGGCCAGCGGTCAGCTGGGCTTCTTCGCCCTGGGTACCCTGGTCACCGGCGTCGGCTTCGGCAGCGGTTTTCTCGGCGCCACCCGCAGTCTGCTGCCGCTGGCGGAACCGACCCAGCGCGCCGGGTTGCTGGCCGCCTTCTATGTGCTCAGTTACCTGGCCTTCTGCCTGCCCGCCCTGGCGGTCAGCGCCCTGGTGCCGCGGCTGGGCCTGGCCGGCGCCGCCGAACTCTATCTGGGCGGGGTGATCCTGCTGGCGGCGCTGGGGGTGCGCAACAGCCTGCCGCGCGCCTGCGTGCAGCCGGGTTAGGCGTTGTCTGAAAAGGGCCTGCGCTCGGTCAGGCGGCATTAAAAATCCGCTGGATCGCCAGCCCGGTCGGAATGCTCATTTACCCCTCGTGAACTCGAGCGCGAGCCCGGTCCACTTCCCCACGGATTTGATTCGCTGGCGCTCACCCTTCGGGCCAGCCGTTGGCTGTTACTCCCCTTGGTCGTTGCGCCTTGCCTGACCTTCGCTCGGCGACGTTACAGACAAGCCCTAGAGCAGAATGTCGGCTGGGCCGAAGATGGCCCGTTCGACGGGGCTGCCAGTGGCTCGCTCCTCATTGGAAAAGCCGTCGTGGTCGCGCAGCGAACCGAAGTCGATGCCGGTCAGCTGCTCGATGTGCAGGACGCTGCACTGGTAGGTACGCAGGCGGCCGAAGGCGATGGACAGCTGGTCGAGTTCGCGGCGCTGGTCGATCAGATAGGCGCTGGCGGAGGGCTTGCCGTCGTCACCGAGAAAGGCCACCACCTTCCAGAACGCCTCGGGAATCCGGGCCTCGCGATAGGGGCGGTCATCCGCGCGCAGGACCGGGCCGCTGAAGACGGTGATGCGCGCCTGCCAGCGCTGGGTGTTGTCGAGCAGATAATCCTCCAGCTCCAGCCAGGTCCGCTGGTTGAAGGCGGCCATCTGCGGTGCGCAGTTGGTGAAGTGGAAGGTGTCGCGGTTGGCCTGGGTGGCGGCGGCGCCCCAGTTGGGGTCCTGGCGGCGCACCAGGTGGCCGCGATCGAGCAGGTTGTCGGCATAGAGCGCTTCCCCCAGCTGGGCCTCCAGCGGCACCCGGCCGTCGTAGGCCCAGGCGTCGCGACTGCGGGGCACCTCGACGTGCTGGTCGCCATCGATGTTGACCCCGACCCAGAGCGCCATCCGCCGGCTGCGCGAGAGGCTGACCGAGAAGTGGGTGTAGTCCAGGCGATCGCCGGAGGCGGGCAGCGGATGGACGTCGCCGGCCAGGGGCGCGCTCGGACGCGGCCAGGGGACCTGGAAGTCGCCCAGGAAGTCGGCCTGGTAACCCTGGCGATCCGCCAGGCTGGCGGCGGGGGTGATGCGCGGCGCAGCGCTTCTCAGGTTGGCGGGTTGCGCCGGCAACAGGGGATGCAGGTCGGCGAGGCGCGGACGATAGGCGAGATCGACGGCAAAGGGCTGGCTGGGCATGGGTTGTCTCGACGCAGAGGGCGAACCGCCAGCGCAGCACAGGGAGGTGACCGGACGATGACGACGGTCAGCGAAGTGGTATGCACTGGCGCTAGCTGGCAAACTCGTTCGCGACCTAACGATTCCAACCGAGATCCCTGAGTGAACCGCCCATGAAGCTATCGCTGTTTTCCCCCTTTGCCCGTCGGAGCGTCTGGCTGCTCGGCGTGCCCGGCCTGCTCCTCAGCGGCGCCGCCCTGGCCAGTCAGCAGTCCGATGCCAAGGGCTTCGTCGAAGACGGTGACCTGACCCTGCTGCTGCGCAACTACTACTACCTGCGCCAGAACGAGGGCGACGGCCATGGCGCCGCGGCGCGCAACAGTCGCGATCCGCGCAGCTGGACCCAGGCCTTCCTGCTCAACTACACCTCGGGCTTCACCCAGGGCACCGTGGGCGTGGGCGTGGATGCCTATGGCTACCTGGGCCTCAAGCTGGATGGCGGCGATGGCCACGCCAACACCCCGAACATGCCGGTGGACGGCGACGGCAGCCAGCGCAGCGAATTCAGCAAGGGCGGCGCGGCGGTCAAGCTGCGCGTCTCCAACACCGTGCTCAAGTACGGTGACCAGCAACCCACGGCGCCGGTGCTGGCGGCGGGTGGCAACTGGCTGTTTCCGCAGACCGCCCGGGGCTGGAGCCTGGTGAGCCAGGAAGTCGATCACCTGATGCTCGAAGGCGGTCATTTCACCGCCGCCACGGCGCCGCGCACCACAGGTTCGGACGGCGGCATCTTCGCCGGCTACGCGGGGGTGGAAGCGGCCTCGGCCAGCTATGCCGGGGGCGTCTACAAGTTCAGCGATCACCTGAGCGCCTCGCTCTACGCCGGCCACTTCGAGGATGTCTGGGACCAGTATTACGGCAACCTCAACTATGTGGTGCCGCTGGCCGCCGAGCAGAGCCTGACCTTCGACGCCAACCTCTATCGCACCCTGGACGCCGGCAGCGCCAAGGCCGGCAGCATCGCCAACACCGCCGGCTCGCTGGCCGCCGCCTTCCAGACCGGCGCCCACACCTTCACCCTGATCCACCAGCGCATCCATGGCGACCAGCCCTTCGACTACGCGGTCTTCGGCGCGCCGGTGCCGGGTTCCTTCGGTGACTCCATCCTGCTCGGCAACTCGATGCAGTTCTCCGACTTCAACGGCCCGGGCGAGCGCAGCTGGCAGGCCCGCTACGACCTGAACATGGAAAGCTACGGCGTGCCGGGCCTGAGTCTGATGGTGCGCCATACCCGTGGCAGTGGCATCGACGGCACCCACGTGGCGGCGGATTCGGCCTACGCCGGCCTCTATGGCGACGGCGACAAGGAACACGAGACCGATCTGGAGGCCAAGTATGTCCTGCAGAACGGCCCGGCCAAGGACCTGAGCTTCCGCCTGCGCCAGGCCTGGCATTCCGGCAGCCAGAGCACCGGCGGCACCGTGGCCGAGACCCGGCTGATCACCGAATATCCGCTGAATATCCTCTGATGGGCGGCGCTCTGTAGGTTGGGCCTTGTAGGTTGGGTTGAGCGTCGCGAAGCCCAACAGTCCGTTGCCATCGGCATGTCCGGGGATGCCCTCACCCCAGCCCTCTCCCAGGGGGAGAGGGGGTAGTTCGGTGTGGGCGGGTGCCTCGTAGGTTGGGCTGAGCGTCGCGAAGCCCAACGGTCCGTTGGCCATCGGCACGTCCAGGAATGACCTCACCCCAGCCCTCTCCAAAGAGGAGAGGGGGTAGCCGCGTAGAGTGGATAACGGCGCAGCCTTATCCACGTCCAGGTGCAGTTGATCAGCGGAAAACGCTGCGCGGTTTTCCACGCTACTGACGCCTTGGCAGCGCGACACCAGGGGACAAGCCACCCCCGCGCCGGACCCAATCGCCCCCTCTCCCTTGGGGAGAGGGTTGGGGTGAGGGTTGCCCCCACCAACGGTGCCAGGGTCATGCGCGGCTTGTTGGGCTTCCGCGATAGAGATGCCTCAACCCAACCTACATGGCTGGGCCTCGTAGGTTGGGTTAAGCGTAGCGAAGCCCAACAGCCCGTTGGCATCGGCATGTCCGGGAATGCCCTTGCCCCAGCCTACCTCTAAGAGGAGAGGGGGTAGCCGCGTAGAGTGGATAACGACGCAGCCTTATCCACGTCCAGGTGCAGTTGATCAGTGGAAAACGCTGCGCGGTTTTCCACGCTACGGACGCCTTGGCAGCGTGTTACCACGAGCAAACCACTCCCCGCGCCGGACCAACCGCCCCCTCTCCCTGGGGGAGAGGGCTGGGGTGAGGGTTGCCCTCACCAACGGTGCCAGGATCGAGCGCGGCTTGTTGAGCTACGGCGATGGAGTAGCCTCAACCTAGCTAAGTCCAACCTTGGCTACTTGCCACCTTTGGCCATCGGCATGTCCGGGAATACCCTCACCCCAACCCTCTCCCAAGGGGAGAGGGGGCAGTTCGGTGTGATCGAGTGCCGTGTAGGTTGGGTTGAGCGCAGCGAAGCCCATTTCAGACTTTCGCTCGCGATTCCTCCAGCAGCCGCTCGATCTCCCCATGCAGTCGCTCGGTGGCACCGGCGCGGTCGATCCACCATTCGGTGGACCAGACGCGCAGCAGCGTCCAGCCGAGGCCCTGGAGGATGGCGCTGCGGGTCTTGTCGCGGTCACGGGCGGTGGCGGCGCTGTGGTAGGTGGCGCCGTCGCATTCGATACCCACCAGGTAGTCGCCCGGGCGGTCGGGATGGACGATGCCCAGGTCGATGCGGAAACGCGACACGCCGATCTGCGGCACCACCTGCCAGCCCTTGGCCTGCAGCGCCTGGGCCACGGCTTCCTCGAAGGGCGAATCGTGCCCGCCCAGCGAACCCTTGACCGCGGCGGCCAGGGCCTGGGGCCCGCGCTGGGCGAATTCGAGGAACAGCTTGAGATCGCGCACCGCGCGGGCATTGGTGCGATTGAGGTCGATCAGCCCCGGATCGAAGGAGGAGAACACCAGCATCTCCCGCCGCGCCCGGGTCACGGCGACGTTGAGCCGGCGCCAGCCACCGTCCTTGTTCAGCGGACCGAAGTTCATCGACATCGTATTGGCGCCGGGCTCGGTGGGACCGAAGCCGATGCCGAGCATGATCAGGTCGCGCTCGTCGCCCTGCACCGTTTCCAGGTTCTTCACCACCACCGGCTCGGCCAGGTCCTCGGCGAAGTGCGCCTCGATCTCCGGGTGCTGTTGACGCGCGCGGTCGAGCAGGTCGGTGACCAGCCGCTGCTGTTCGCTGTTGAGGGTGATGATGCCCAGGCTGAGACCGGCGAAGGCCGGATCGAGCAGGCGCTTGACCGCTTCGGCGACCATGGCCTGGGCCTCCAGGGCGTTGTGCCGCCCCTTGCCCTTGGCGTAGACGCCGTCCACCCGCCGCCATTCCACCGCGCTCGGACGGATCTCCGGCGCGGGAAAGGTGATGAGCTTGCCGTCGTAATAGTGGTGGTTGGAAAAGGCGATCAGGCTCTCGTGGCGACTGCGGTAGTGCCAGTTGAGGCTGTGGCTGTAGATGCCGGCGCCCAGGCATTCGTCGAGGATGCTCTCCAGGTCCTCGGCGGTGTCGTCCTCGCCGGCGGCGCGGTCGAAGAAGCGCGTCGGCGGCATCTGCCGGGGGTCGCCGGCGATCACCACCTGCACGCCGCGGGCGATGGCACCCACCGCGTCCCAGGGGGCGATCTGCGAGGCTTCGTCGAAGATCACCAGGTCGAACAGACCGCCGTCCGGCGGCAGGTACTGGGCGATGGACAGCGGACTCATCAGCATGCAGGGCGCCAGTCGCGCCAGGGCGTCGCCCATTTCCAGGGCCAGCTGGCGCAGCGGCTTGTGCCGCCGCTGCTTCTGCAGTTCGTGCTTGAGCACGGCGAAGCCGCCGCCCTGGCGCGCCGCGTCGTTCTTCGGTGGCAGGCCGTGGCAGAGCAGGGCGCGGATATGGCGCACGGCCAGGGTCTGCAGGCGATCGTCCAGCCGGCGATAGGCCTGGATGTCGCTCTCGTGCTCGGCCGGGACGAAGTCGCGCAGCAACGGCTCGGCGTCCAGGGCGGTGGCGGCGAACCAGCGGGCATAGGCGGTTTCGAACAGGGCTGCCAGGTCCTCGACCGAAGCGACCGTGGCGCGGGCGATCAGAGTTGCCAGGCCGAGGGCGTCGGCTTCCTCGCGGACGCGCTGCCAGTCGCACCAGGCCTTGAGGCGACCTGGCTGACGCAGCAGCGCGGCAGCGGTACGCACCAGCTCGGCGGCGGCGGTATCACCGGCCAATCCCGCCTGCGCGGCGAATGCCTGGCGGGCGGCTTCGGCCGCGTCGAGGGCCTCGGCGAAGGCACTGCCGGCCGGGGCCAGGGTGGTGTCCACCGGCTGGTCCTCGGGATGCTGCAACCGGCGCGCTGCCGCCTGGCGCAGGGCCAGCAGCTGCTCGGGCGTTTCGGCCAGGGCCGGCAGCGCCGCGCTCAGTCTTTCCGCCAGGACGCGGCGCGCGAGCAGGGCATCGAGATCGCTGGTGACACCCTGCCAGCCACTGATGCAGGCCAGGGTGGGCGCCAGTTCGTCCAGTTCGGTGAGCAGGGTGCGCTGACGCCGCAGCCGCGGCAGATCGGCCGCCACATCGGGCTGACCCTGGGTTTCGCCCTGGCGGGCGAGATCCTGGGTGACCTGTCGCTGGGCGCGGCTGGCGAAGATCCAGAAGCGCTGCCCGGCGGCGTCCCAGGCGGTTTCCAATTGGGTCAGGGCGACACGGCGACAGGCTTCGGCGGCATAGGGCACCGACAGCTCGCGCTCCAGCGTCTGGTAGTCGCGCAGCAACTCCAGGGCGCGCCCCAGCTGGCGCTGACGCTCGGCGGCGCCAGGCCCGAAGGCGAAGGCCAGATCCTGGCCAGCGGCGTTCTGCAGCAACTCGGCGAATTCCAGCAGGCGACGGGGCGCCACCTGGTCCGCCAGTGGCAGACCGAGGACATCGCGCAGGCGTTGGCGCGCCTGCTGCAAGGCGTGTTGGCTGTCGCGGAGCCGTTCGGCGGCGGTAACCAGGGCATCCTGCCAGGCGTTGGACCAGGGATGGGCCGGCAAGAGGGCGAAATCCGCCGCCAGGCTGCGGCCGGTCTCGGCGTGCAGGGCCAGGCGCCGCACGGCGTTGCGCAGCTCGGCCAGGCCCTCGGCGTCATGGGCGTCGGCGTTGGACCAGGCGAGTCGCGGGGTATCGGGAGCGGCGTCGCGCAGTACCCGACCGATGCTCTGCTGCAGGGTCAGGCCATTGGGCCAGCGCCGGTGCAGGCGCTCCACCACGGCATTGAGGCGATCGCGCAGGCGCTCCACCTCGGCGGCCTCGGCCAGCCATTCCTCTTCGTCGAGGCCGTCGCGGGTATCCCAGGCGCGCTCCAGCTGCTTGAGCACCTCGGCCTTGGAGGCCTTGCTCGAATGCAGTTCCAGGCAGAACTCGCCGAGTCCCTGGGCCTCCAGGCGGCGATACACCACGTCCAGCGCCGCGCGCTTCTCGGCGACGAACAAGACTCGCCGGCCGAGCGCCAGGTTGTGGGCGATCATGTTGGCGATGGTCTGGGACTTGCCGGTGCCGGGCGGGCCGTCGAGCACGAAATCCTGGCCACCGGCCGAGGCCAGCACCGCCGCCAGCTGCGAGGAATCCGCCGGCAGCGGGGTGAAGAGTTCCGCCGGGGTCACCTGGCGATCCAGCTCGCGCTCGCGGGGAAAGCTGCCGCCGCTCAGGTAGGCGCCGGACTCCGCGGTGCGTTCCAGCAGGTGGCGCACCAGCGGGCTTTCCAGCAGCTGGTCGCTGCGTTCGGTGAGGTCCTTCCACATCAGGTACTTGGCGAAGGAGAACTGGCCCAGCAGCAATTCGCTGCTGACCTCGAAGCCGGGCAGGTCGCGCACCGCACGCCGCACCTTGGTCCAGATGTTGTCCACGTCGATGCCGTTGCCATCGCCGGGCAGCGGGCCGTCGAGTCCGGGGATGTCCAGATCGAAGTCGTGACGCAAGAGCTCCAGCAGGGTCAGGTTGAAGCGCGGCTCGTCCTCGAACAGGTGCAGGGTGATGCCGCTGGCGGCGCTCTGCCGTTCCAGGCGCACCGGCAGCAGGATCAGCGGCGCGCGGTAGTGCTTGGGATCGTCGGCGGCCTTTTTCCAGCGCAGGAAGCCCAGCGCCAGGTAGAGGGTGTTGGCGCCGCCCTCGTCGAGATCGCTGCGGGCGCGGCGATAGAGCTCCACCAGCGCCGCGTCCAGCTTGGTCGCATCCAGGGGGGCGACCACCTCGCCGCGGGCCAGGGCGCCGCGGGCGTATTCGTCGTCGAGATTCTCGTGTTCGCGGGCTTCGTGCAGCACGGCGTCGCGGCCGCTTACCGCCAGGTCCGGCAGCGGCACCAGGCGCAGCGCCCGGCCCTCGGCCAGGCGATCTTCCAGCGCCGCCGGCTCGGGGCAGAGCAGGGGCACGCTGCGGGCGTTGTCCGGCACGTGCAGCAGGCGATTGCGGGTGGTGAGATCGAGCAGCTTGCGTTGCCACAGCGCCAGGCGCCCGACCGGGGTGGTCGGTGCCGCCTCGACGTCCACGTCGAACGCCGGCAGCGGCGGGGCCTCTTCCAGAGCTTCGCCCGGCAGCAGCAGACCGTCCGCGTTGCTGGCCGGCTGGCCGGGCACCGCCAGCGGGCGGATGCGCTGCAGGCGGGCACGGCGGACGTCCAGGGCCAGTACGAAGGTCTCGTCGTCCAGCTGCCGCTCGGCCAGTTGCATGGCCTGACTGAAGGACGGCGGCGGCGAGGCGGTGGCCTGGGTGGTCTCGAAGACCAGCAGGTCCTTGAGCGCCACCCGCTTGCGTACCGGCTCGGCGTCGTCGGTGAGCAGCTGGGCGAACTCCTGGGGCTGCAGCCAGACCCCGGCGAAGGCATGGCCGCGGGTGATGACCAGCAGCGGATTGAGGCCGGCCTGTTCCAGCGCCGCGCAGGCGAGCAGGGCGAGATCCAGGCAGGTGGCCAGGCCACCGTCGAGGATGCTGCCCGGCGTGCGGATCTTCTGGCCCTGGCGCTCGAAGCTGGCGGGCGGCACCGCGTAGGTCAGCTGCAGACCGCACAGCGCCGACCAGAGCGCCGAGCCCAGCTCCCAGACGCGTCGCCGCGAGCCGCTCTCGTACCCGTCCAGCGCCGTGGACTTGCCGGCGCGGCGCAAGACCTCGGCGGCCGCGCCCAAGAGGCGATCCACCGCCGGATCGTTGGGCATGACGAAGGCCGCCGCCAGTTCCGGCATGCTGTCCACGCCACCCCACTGGTTGCGGGCCAGCAGCTCGACCGGATAGCGCCGCGTCTGCAGGATCGTATCGCCCTGGCGCACCGTGAAGGTCAGCTGGGCGACCAGGCTCTCCTGCAGGCTGCCGAGCAGGGCGGCGTCGAATTCGAGGTCGCGGTCATCGAGGTAGAGGGTGCCCTGGGGATCCAGGCGCTCCAGGTGCCAGGTGCGCGGGATCACGAAGGCCGGCTCGGCCGTGACCGTCAGACTGAGGTCGGCGAGGGATTCCTGGCCGCTGTGGGTGAGGCGCAATTCGCGCAGCACGGGCACCGCGTTCTGGTGCGCCGCGAAGCCGATCTTGCCGGCCAGCACCAGTTCGACATCCACGCTCATCGCCTACCACCCTTGCTTATTGCCTAAGGTAGATGAATGTACAGTAGTGGGCGAGTCGATGCAGCCCATAGCCCGCCTGGGCAAGCGGAAAAAGTCCTTTGGTGACGGGCGGTTGCGTGGTTTGAGCGATAGGTCGCGGTTCAGGCTGCCAGGGTCGGGAAGACCAGGCTGAAATGGATGCCCCGTTCATTCTGCTCGACCTCGGCACGACCGCCGTGCAGGCGCATGATCGCCGCGACGATGGCCAGGCCCAGGCCATTGGAATCATGGGGTTGATGGCGGGAGGGATCGGCGCGATAGAAGCGGTCGAACAGCCGTTGCAGATGCGCGGGCGCCAGGGCGGGGCCGGTGTTGCTGACGCTGATCCGGCCACCCTCCGCCTGCAGGCGGATTTCGCCATCCGGTTCGGCATAGCGAATGGCGTTGGCCACCAGGTTGCTCAGGGCGCGGCGCAGCATCAGCGGATCGGCGACCACCTGGCCGCCACCGGCCACCACCAGGCGCAGGCCGCGCTCGTCGGCCGGCCCTTCGAAATAGTCGGCGATGCGCGCCAGCTCTTCGTCCAGCCGCAGCGGCTGCGGGGTCAGTACCGCCTGGGCGTCGTCGGCGCGGGCGAGAAAGAGGATGCTCTCCACCAGCCGCGAGATGCGCTCCAGCTCTTCCAGGTTGGACGCCAGCAGCGCCTGGTAGTCCTCGGCGCTGCGCACCTGGCGCAGGGCGACCTCGGTATGGCCCATGAGGGCATTGATCGGGGTGCGGATCTCGTGGGCGAGGTCGGCGGAGAACTGCACCAGCCGGCCATAGCCGTCGGCCAGTCGCGCCAGCATGGCGTTGTAGTTTTCCACCAGCGGCTGCAGCTCGCGCGGGGCATCGGCCAGCTCCAGGGGCGCGGCCAGCCGGGTCGGGGTGATGCCGCCGGCGTGGCGGGCGATGCGCCGTAGCGGCGCCAGGCCGCGCCGCAGCAGCAGATAGCCGAGTCCGGCGGTGGCGAGGAAGGCCAGGGTCACGGCGCCGAGCAGTCCGAGACGGAAGTCGGCCAGGGTGGTGTCCTCGTTACGCAGCACATGGGCGGCGGTCAGTTCCACCGGGCCCTCGGGGGTGTTCACCGCGACCCGCGCCGCGCGCCAGCGGGTGCCGTCGGCCAGCTGGCCTTCGCGCAGATCGGCCCGTGTCGGTCGCCGCGTCTGCGGCACCACGGCCAGGTCGGGGAGGGTGATCTGCAGCGGATTGGAGGCGATCACCGGCTTGGCGCCCGGCGTGCCGATGAGAAAGACGTCCTGTTCGTTGCCCAGCATGTTGGCGAACAGCTGCGGACTGCGCCCCAGGGTCTCCAGCGACAGGTCGGCGCTGAGCAGGCTGCGAAAGTGCGCCAGCCGCCCGAGCAGCGCGTAGTCGGCGCGCTCCAGCACGGTACGTTCCAGGCTGTGGTAGAGAAAGGCTCCCGCACCGCCCACGGCGAGCAGCGCCACCAGGGCGAAACCCAGGGTGGCGCGCAGGATCAGCGAGGGTGACCGCGCGCTCAAGGCCGCACCTCGCAGACGTAGCCGATGCCGCGCACGGTATGGATCAGCTTGACCGGGTAGGGGTTGTCGACCTTGGCGCGCAGCCGCTTGATGGCCACGTCCACCACATTGGTGTCGCTGTCGAAATTCATGTCCCAGACCTCGGCGGCGATCAGGGTGCGCGACAGCACCTCGCCTTCGCGACGCAGCAGCAGGTGCAGCAGGGCGAATTCCTTGTTGGTCAGCACGATGAGGTCGTCGCCACGGGTCACCCGCCGCCGCAGGAGGTCCAGCTGCAGGTCGGCCAGGTGGAACTGCTCGGGCTCGCGCACCACGCCACGGCGCAGCAGGGTGCGGATGCGCAGCAGCAGCTCGACGAAGGAGAAGGGCTTGACCAGGTAGTCGTCGGCGCCCAGCTCCAGGCCGCGGATGCGATCCTGCAGGCCGTCGCGGGCGGTGAGAAAGAGCACCGGCACGTCGAGCTTCTTGCGCAGGACTTCCATGATCTGCCAGCCGTCGATGCCGGGCAGCATGACGTCGAGGATGACCAGGTCATGGCGGCCGTCCAGCGCCAGGTGCAGGCCATCGGCGCCGTGCTGGGTCCAGTCGACCGCGTAGCCGGATTCGCCGAGCCCCTTCTTCAGGTACTCGCCGGTCTTCTGGTCGTCTTCGATGAGGAGAATATGCATGACGTCATGGTAGGGCCTCCGGTCGCTTCGCTGGGTGACATTTTTGTCATTCGCCGGTCATCTTGCTGACCCCCCACGCGTCGCACTGTGGCGGGGCGATTCCCTATCCCAGGAGGTTTCATGCGTACCCAGACTCTGCTCCGCGGTTCCCTTGCCCTGCTGCTCGCCAGCAGTACCCTGCTGGCCCAGGCCGCGCCCATGCCCACCGTCAAGCCCATGCGCGGCACCGTGGACAGCGTCCAGGGCGACACCCTGGCCTTCACCACCCGCAACGGTGCCCACCAGACCCTGATGCTGGATGACAAGACCAGCTACCGCGCCGTGTCCAAGGCCAACCTGGATCGCATCGAAGCCGACAGCTTCATCGGCTCGGCCGCCACGCCGCAGCCGGACGGCACCCTCAAGGCGCTGGAAGTGACGGTGTTCGAGGCCAGCCTGCGCGGCTCCGGCGAAGGCCACTACGGCTGGGAAAACGCCGATGGCAGCACCGGCACCATGACCAACGGCACCGTGGGCGAACTCAAGAAGGCCAACGGCCGCACCCTGACCGTGCAGTACAAGGGCGGCGAGAAGCAGCTGGTGGTGCCGGAAGACGTACCCATCGCCTATGTCGAGAAGGGCGACCGCAGCCTGCTCAAGCCCGGTGCCAAGGTGGTGCTGTTCCCCGCCGAAGACGGCAAGCACGCCAAGGGCGTGGCGGTAGGGAAGGACGGTTTCACCCCACCCATGTAAGAACCTACTCACGGTCTGCTGCGCGTCGGCCAAACTGTGTTGAAAATGTCCTGGGTCGCCAGCCCGGTCGGAATGCTCATTTACCGCTCGTAAACCCGAGCGCGAGTCCGATCCGCTTCCTCAGCCATTTTCGCGGGGCCGCCTAGGCCTTGTTTGTCTCTAGCTCGCGAGATCGTGAGCAGATTCTAAGACCTCCGGCGGTCGGGCAACCGACCGCCTCCATCTCGCGGTGAAGAGGGAATGTCATGACCACCTCGCGACGGCGTCTGGTGCACCGCTGGCCGGTGCGCCTCACCCATTGGCTCAACGCCCTGGCGATGCCCTGCATGTTCATGAGCGGCTGGGCGATCTACAACGCCTCGCCGCTGTTCCCCTTCACCTTTCCTGCCTGGGCGACCCTCGGCGGCTGGCTGGGCGGCGCCATCGCCTGGCACCTGGCGGTGTTCTGGCTGCTGCTGGTCAATGGCCTGATCTATCTGCTCTATGGCCTGTTCAGCGGCCACTTCCGGCGTGATTTCCTGCCGCTGTCGCCGCGTGCCATCGGCCGTGATTTCGCCGCGGCCGTGCGCCTGCGCCTGGGTCATCGCCTCGGCACCTACAACGCCGTGCAGCGCCTGCTCTACTGGGGCGTACTGGTCCTCGGGGTGCTGGTGGTGCTCTCCGGCCTGGCGATCTGGAAACCGGTGCAGTTGCAGGGGCTGGCGGCCCTGCTCGGCGGCTTCGACACCGCCCGCTACGTGCATTTCTTCGCCATGGCCGGCATCGGCGCCTTTGTCGTCGTGCACCTGGCCCTGGTCATCCTGGTCCCCCGCACCCTGCCGCCGATGATCACCGGTCGGGCGCACGAGGAGGTTAACGATGAGTCGGCGTGAACGGCTGCGCCTGGAGCCGGCGCAACAGCGACAGGTGGAAAATCTGCAACGACGCCTGCTGCTCAAGCAGGGCCTGACCGTGGGCGCCCTGGCCATGCTCAGTGGCTGCAACCTGCAGGACGGCGACAGCGTCGACAAGGTGCTCTGGTCCATGTCGCGCTTCAACGACCGGGTGCAGGCCTGGCTGTTCGGCCGCGAGCGCCTGGCGCCGACCTATGCCGCCAGCCAGATCACCAACCCCTTTCCCTTCAACGCCTTCTACCCCGAATACAACGTTCCCGAGGTGGACCTCAGCGACTATCGCCTGGAGGTCTCCGGCCTGGTCGCCAACAAGCAGGCCTGGACCCTGGAAGACCTGCGCCGCCTGCCGCAACGCGCCGAC
The DNA here is from genome assembly GCF_028640935.1 of Pseudomonas sp. SHLD1. Classification (NCBI taxonomy): domain Bacteria; kingdom Pseudomonadati; phylum Pseudomonadota; class Gammaproteobacteria; order Pseudomonadales; family Pseudomonadaceae; genus Pseudomonas; species Pseudomonas sp. SHLD1. The sequence goes on along the minus strand of NZ_JAQZAD010000023.1, from coordinate 360,062 downwards.
ATCACCCGCTTCATCTGCATCGAGGGCTGGAGCGCCATCGGCCAGTGGGGCGGCGTGCCCCTGCGCACCTTCCTCGAACGCATCGGCGCCGACACCAGCGCCAAGTATGTCGGCTTCAAGTGCGCCGACCGCTACTACTCCAGCATCGACATGGCCTCAGCGCTGCACCCCCAGACCCTGCTGGCGCTGGACTTCGGCCAGGTGGCCCTGCCGCCGGACTACGGCTATCCGCTGCGGCTGCGGGTACCCACCAAGCTCGGCTTCAAGAATCCCAAGCACATCCAGGCGCTGTTCGTGACCAACGACTATCCCGGCGGCTACTGGGAAGACCAGGGTTACAACTGGTTCAGCGGGATCTAGGGGCAACGTCCGCTGCGCGTCGGCCGAACTGCGTCGACAAGACCCTGGGTCGCCAGCCTGGCCTAGGCGGCCCTATCGGAAGGCTCATTTACCACTCGTGAACCCGGGCGCGGGTCCGATTCGCTGCCTCGGGTCTTCGCGCCCTGTCTGGCTCCCGCTCGCGAGACGATGACTAGGCCTTTGATGGCGGAACCCCGGCCTGGAGGTAGAGTCGAGATACCACCATCCTCTACCGGGAGCTCCCCTCATGTCCGCTCATCCCTCGATCGGTTTCATCGGCTTCGGCGCCATGGCCCAGCGCATGGGCGCCAACCTGCGCGAGGCCGGCTATACGGTCAGCGCCTATGCCGAACACCAGCAGGACGGCGAGCGCCATGGCACGCCGATGGAGTCCCTGGCGACCCTGCTGCCCCAGGCCGAGGCAGTGATCGTTTCCCTGCCCAACGACGCCATTCTCGAACAGGTCCTGCTCGGCCCCGACGGCGTGCTCGCCCGCCTGGAAAGCGGTCGGCTGCTGATCAACACCAGTACCAACTCGCCCGCGCTGTCGCTGCGTCTGGAAGCGGCCGGCAGGGCTCGCGGCATTGCCGTGGTCGAGGCGCCCGTGTCCGGTAGCACGCCCGAAGCGGAAAAGGCGCAGCTGGTGGTCCTGGCCGCCGGCGAACCCGAAGCGGTGGAGCGTGCGCGGCCGATTCTCGAAGTCCTGGGCAAGACCGTGCACCACGTCGGTCCGACCGGGCAGGGCGCGGCCATCAAACTGGCTATCAACGGCCTGATGGGCGCCGGGCTCGCGGCCCTCGCCGAGGCGCTGGCCTATGCCACCCGCGCCGGCCTGGATGCCGAGGTGCTGTTCGAGGTGTTCGGCGACCTGGCGGTGCTCTCGCCCCATCACCAGCGCAAGCTGGCGGCGCTGCGCGACGGCGACTTCGCCCCGCAATTTCCGGCCGCGCTGATGCATAAGGACATGGGCCTCCTGCTGGCCGAACTCAACGCCACCTTCCAGGGCGCGCCGACCCTGGCCGCCGCGGCGCAGCAACTGGCGCTGGGCGCCGAGTTGCATCCGGATGCCGACTACCTGATCACCGCAGATGTCCTGCTGGAAGAGGCCGAAGACGCCGCCACCCGTTAACGGACCTGGCCGCACGCATGGGCGTGCGGCCAGGAACACCTCAGACGTCGGCAATCCCCAGGACCTTGGCGGTCTCCGCGCGACTCTGCCGGCAGGCCGCAGCATCGGTCTTCAGATCGACGCCGTAGGTCGGCAGGATGCGCCTCAGTGCCGGCAGCCAGGCGTCTTCGGTGAGGCGCTCCGGGAAGCAGGTTTCCAGCACTTCCAGGGCGATGGCCGCTGCCGTCGAGGCGCCGGGCGAGGCGCCGAGCAGCGCGGCGATGGATCTGTCCGCGGCGCTCACCAGTTCGGTGCCGAATTCCAGTTCGCCCTTCTTGCTCAGCAGGCCGTGCTGGCCGGTGGGCTTGATGGTCTGCACCCGCTGCCCGGCCACGGCTTCCTGCCAGTCGCGCTTCTTCGCCAGGGGGAAGAATTGCTGCAGCATGGCGAATTGCTGGCTGGAGCTCTGGAAGATCTGCCCGATCAGGTATTCGGTCAGGTCGATGTTGTCCTTGGCCACGTTCAGCAGCGGCAGGATATTGTCGTGGCGTAGCGAGGTGAAGAGATCGGTCAGGGCGCCGTGCTTGAGGAAGCGCGAGGAAAAGCCCGCATAGGGTCCGAACAGCAGCGAGCGCTGGCCGCCGATGATACGGGTATCCAGGTGCGGCACCGACATGGGCGGCGAGCCCGAGGGCGCCTTGCCATAGACCTTGGCCTGGTGCCGTTCGGCCAGTGCCGGGACGTCGCAGCGCAGCCAGATGCCGGAGATGGGAAAGCCGCCGAAGCCGTGGCCTTCCGGAATGCCGGACTTCTGCAGCAGCGGCAGCGAGCCGCCACCGGCGCCGATGAAGACGAACCTGGCGGTGACCTCCGTCCGTCCGCCATGCTCGACGTCCTCCACCGTCACCCGCCAGCGACCGCTGTCGGTACGCGCCAGATCCACCACCCGCTGGTGATAGTGCACGGCGAAACCGGATTGCTGACTGAGCTGGCGCACCAGCAGGTGGGTGAGGGCGCCATAGTCGACGTCGGTCCCGGTCACCATGCGCGTCGCGGCCACCGGCTCGTCGGCACTGCGCCCTTCCATGAGCAGCGGTGCCCACTGGGCGATCTGGGCGCCGTCTTCGCTGTATTCCATGCCGTGATAGCAGTGATGGGCGCTCATCGTCCGATAGCGTTCACGGAGGAAGGCGACGTTCTCCGTCCCCCAGACGAAACTCAGGTGCGGGCAGGCATGGATGAAGGCCTGCGGATCGGGGATGGTGCCCTTGCGCACCAGATAGGCCCACAGTTGGCGCGAGAGATCGAACTGGGTGTTCACCTTGAGCGCCTTGGCGATGTCGACGCTGCCGTCGTCTCGCTGCGGGGTGTAGTTCAGCTCGCAGTTGGCGGCATGGCCGGTCCCGGCGTTGTTCCAGCCCTGGGAACTCTCTTGGGCGCAGTCGTGCAGACTCTCGAACAGGGTCACGCTCAGGCTGGGGTCGAGTTCCTTGAGCAGGGTGCCCAGGGTGGCGCTCATGATGCCGGCGCCGATCAACACGACGTCGGGTGAATCCGTGGAAGATAAGGACATGCCAGGTTCCTCGCGGTCAGGGGTTTGACGGTGGTGCAATACGACGGGGCGGCCGAGCGGCCAGGAGGCCATGGCGCGCTCCTGCAGCCCTCCGATCTGCCGGGGCTCGCGGCTTGCGCCGCGCGAGCCCCGGACAGGCTAGAGCAGGGTGGTCAAGGCGATGCCCAGGGCGATACCCGGGATGGCAACCAGGGTGCTGAACAGCACGCTCCGCGCGGCGTCCTCGGTGTAGACGCCGTGGGCCATCGCCAGCGTGGGCGCCGCCGTGGCCGCCGGCAGTACGCCGAGCAGGAATACCTGCTGGAGCAGCGCGCCCTGCAGGCCCACGGCCAGGCCGACGCCCAGCATCACCAGCGGTTGCAGCAGATTCTTCAGGGCCACATTGAGCCCGATGTCGCGATCCAGCCGCGGTTGGATGCCGGACAGGATCAGGCCCAGGGTGAACAGCGCGACGCCCCCGGCTGCCCGCCCTATCTCGTCCGTCGCCGTCACCAGCAACTGGGGCAGGCGGATACCCAGCAGCGCACAGAGCAATCCCAGCAGCGGCAGGATCACCAGCGGCTGGCGCAGCGCCTTGCCGAGCGCCTGGCGGGCGCCACCGCCGCTCAGCAACAGCAGCGACAGCGGGATGACCACCAGGGTGAAGATCAGATTGCCGACGATCACCGCCAGCACGGCGGAGGGGCCGATGGCGGCGGTCAGCACCGGCGGCCCGCAATAGGCCATGTTGGGAAAGGCCACCGTGATGCCGCGCATGGCCCCTTCGCGCCACGTCCGCCCACCGCGGTAGCGACCCAGTAGCAGACCCAGCAGCCAGACGCCGATGAGTCCGCTAGCCAGGGTCGCCACATAGGGCAGGTTGAGGACCTGCTCGGGGCGGGTGTGGGCGGCGGCGAGAAACAGGGCGATAGGCAGGGCGAAGGTGACTACGAAGGTTGCCAAGGGCTTGCTCGCCGTCTGCGGCAGCACCTTCCAGCGGCCGGCGCCCCAGCCCAGGACGGTAACGAAGATGATAGGGGCGAGTGCCTGGGAAATGGTCTCGATCATGAGCGAGGCCCCTTGGGAGCCAGGGACATGGCGAAAGACTGGCTGAATGGCGTTGGATCATCGAATGGACTGCAAGGCATCCGAAACTCCTGTGCCCGCCCAGATGCGGGTCTTCGATTGAAGAACTCATCGCGGCCTCTTCCCGCGTAGCGCCAGTATCGGAGTGCCGGCCGTTACGCCTGAAGGGCTCTGCAATGCAGGTTTACCGTTTCTCTGAGGGCAAATGGAAACGTTTGTTTGTACCTGCTGGTGCGACATTTCGTCGCATCTAGACCTTTGTCGAGTTCCCGGGGAAGCCTCTATATGAACCTCATGCTGGCCGCGGAAAGGCGCCGGCCTGTCCGGATGCAGCGCCAGCGAGCGTCCGCTAAGCTGACTGGCCTGGCCCGATACCGGTGGCCAGTGGAAGTACCCGGTGCAAGGAGACGGCATGACCGCGACCACCCCACGCTTCTGGCACGATCCCGCGCTGCCCTTTCTCGAAGCCCGTTCCATCCAGGACGGCCGCACGCTCTGCTATGCCCCGCATTCCCACGAAACCTTCTCCATCGGTACCGTGCTGGGTGGGCGCAGTCGCTATCACAACGGCTCGACCCGCGAACTGGTGGGGGCGGGCACCCTGGTGCTGATGAATCCCGGTGACGTCCATGCCTGCAATCCCCAGGGCGAGGACGCCTGGCGCTATCGCATGCTGCACGTGGACGCCGGCTGGCTGGCCGACCTGCAGCGCCCGGGTGCCGACGACTTCCAACCGCTGGCCGTACCGCTGTCCCGTGACGCCCAGCTCTACGCCGGGCTGGAAGCCCTGCATGCCTGCCTGACCGATCCGGATAGCCTCACCCTGCAGCGCCAGAGTCAGGCGCTGCTGTATTTCGAAGCCGTACTCGCCCGCCTGGGTCGGACCCCGGTCGCGGCGACGCGGGCCCGCGAGGATCGCCGCCTGAGGCGCGCCGCCGAGTTTCTCGATGCCCACTGCAGCGAGGGCGTCAGCCTGGACCAGCTCAGCCAGGTGGCGGATCTCTCGCCCACCCAGCTGATTCGCAGCTTTCGCCGGCGCTATGGCCTGACGCCCCACGCCTACCTGATCGACCGCCGCATCCGCCTGGCGCGGCAACGCCTGCGTCGGGGCGATGACCTGGCCGAGGTCGCCCTGGCCACCGGCTTCGCCGACCAGGCCCATCTGCAACGCACCTTCAAGCGCCTGGTGGCGGCCACCCCCGGTCAGTACCGCGCCGCTTCAGCCCTCCCATAGCAGTGAGGCGGCGCACAGCACCAGCAGCGCGGCGAGGACGCGATTGAGCAGGCGCAGGCGGGCCGCCGACGGTGAGTGGCCACGCAGCCATTGGCCGGCCACGGCCCAGCAGGCCAGGGAGGCGAAGCAGATCACCAGATAGAGGCCGGCGAACAGCGCCAGGCGCCCGCGATCTTCGCCGACGAACAGCGCCACCCCGGCCGCGGCGGCGAGCCAGGCCTTGGGATTGAGCCATTGCAGCAGGGCGCCGTCGCGAAAGCCCGGGCAGGCTGCCACCACGCCGCTGCCCAGGTCCCCTGTGGCCCGTGCCAGTTTCCAGGCCAGGTACAGCAGGAAGAGGGCGCCGGCCACGCGCAGGATCCAGAGCAGCGCCGGCCAGGCGGCCAGTACCTCGTGCAGGCCGAGGCCAACGGCCAGCAGCAGGACGACGAAACCCAGGGTGGCGCCGGCGACATGCCACAGGGCCGATCGCCAGCCATGGGTGAGGCCGGTGTTGAAGCCCACCAGGTTGACCGGGCCGGGAGAGAGGGACGCCACCAGGGCAAAGGCGGCCATGGACAGGATCAGGGTCATCGCGAGGTCTCGACAGTTATGGAGACCTCAACCTAGCGATAGTGACCCCTGGCGGTATTGAAGAAAATGACCCTTCCGGCCCGACGAAAGGCGGGAATTCGCAGCGTTTCGCTGACGTCCATTACAGCGAGCCTAGCGCTCCCCCGGTGGTTTCAACGTCGCTGTCGGCCACCGGGGCTTTCTCTTCGCGGATCCTGGCGCGCTAGGGCGCGATAGGCAGGGTAAACCTGAAGGTGCTGCCCTGACCCAGGGCGCTGGTGACGCTCAGCTCACCGCCGTGGGCCTCGACGATACCCTTGGCGATGTACAACCCCAGACCGTGACCGGTGGGATTGTCTTCCTGCACGTGCCAGAAGCGCTCGAACACCCGTGCCTGCTGCGCCTGGGTCATGCCGCGGCCGTTGTCGGTCACGCTGATCTCGGCCAGGTTGCCGAGCTGCCGCATGCTGAGTTGCACCAGGCCGCCTGGCGCGGTGAACTTGATGGCATTGCCCAGCAGGTTCATCAGCACCTGGAAGATGCGCTCGGCTTCCACCAGTACCTGGAGATCCGGATCGGCGGCGTATTCCAGGCTGATGTTCTTGACCTCCGCCAGCGGCCGCGACAGCAGGATCGGTTGCGCGCAGACGTCTGCCAGTCGTGCCGGTTTGAGGTCCAGCACCAGGCGATTCGACTCGATCTTCGACAGGTCCAGCAGGTCGCTGATCAGGGCGTTCATGCGGTTGGCCGCGGTCTCTATCACCTGCAGCGAACTGGGCAGCCGGTCATCGCCCAGCGCCAGCTTTTCCAGTTGGCGCTGCAACATCCCCACCTTCATCAGGATGATGGTGATGGGGCTGCGCAGGTCATGGGAAACCGCCGCGACGATCTCGTCGCGCAGGCGTACGGCCTGACGCTCGCGTTCGACCTGACGCGCCAGGTCCAGCTCGATGGCCGAACGGCGCAGGTCCTTGGCGGCAAACAGATCGGCCGGGCGCCAGCGTTCGGAGCGCAGGCGTACCAGCTCCTTCCAGGCATCGAAGGAGCGCCGCGGATGCGGATAGTTCAGTCCCGGACCCGATGCGGATGACGTGGCTTCCAGCTTGGCCGGGTTGCCACTCCAGACCACGGTGGTGACGATCTCGGGACGGAACCAGAGCACCAGGTTGCGCACCGGTTTGGGTAGCGCCAGTGCCAGGACGCCGCTGACCCGGTCGCTATAGCGGCGGGCCTCGGGCAATTCGTCGGCCAGGCAGCGGGTCGCATAGATGCCCGAGGCGTCCATCTCGGCCGTCACCCAGGCGGCGAGGGTACGGATGTCTTCCGCGTTCGGGCATTCGCCCAGGGTGCTGAGCTCATCCTCCACCAGCACCGCGACACCGCCGGCATTCACCAGCTCCAGGAGATCGGCGGGTCTTTCGGCGAGGCCACTGAGTACCTCGCCACGGCTGTCGCACATGCCCTGGATCAACGCCGCCAGTTGCGCCTCGCGGGCATCGATCTCGCGTTGCACCTGGCGATTTTCCAGCGCGCGAATCATCAGCGACACCAGCACCCCGACCGAGCGGCAGGCCATCCGCGTGCGATAGGGCAGATACAGGGGTTCGCGGTGGCCACAGCTGATCAACCCCCAGAGCTTGTCGTCGCTGATCAGCGACACGCTCATGGAGGCACGCAGGCCCTGGTTGCGCACATACTGGCAGTGGATGGGCGAGACACTGCGCAGCACGGCATGGGTCAGGTCGATGGGGTCGCGCTCGGTGCCATGCAGAAAGGCCGGTACCAGCGGGATCGCCTCGTACTGGGCGTCGGGAATATTGCGGATCCAGTTTTCGCGATAGAGCGCCCGGGCCTGGGCGGGAATGTCGGCCGCCGGAAAGTGCATGCCCAGATAGCTGTCGATGTCGTCGACACGGTCCTCGGTCACCACCTGGCCATCGCCGCCGTCATCGAAGCGATAGACCACTACCCGGTCGAAACCGGTGAGGGCGCGCACCTCGCGCACCGCACCCTCGCACAGCTCGGGCAGGGTGCGAGCCTGCTGCAGGCGGGCCAGGGCGCGCGCCAACCCGGCGGGCTCGACGCCGCCATGGTCGTCCGGCTCGAATTCCAGGAACACCAGGCCGTGGCTGCGATGCAGGATCACGTCCATGTCGCGAAGCGGACGCGCCCAGCTCAGCGGATTGGCTTCTTCCAGATGCTCCAGCGTCAGCGCCTGCTGCACCTGTTGGACCAGCTCGAGCGGCAGCGCCTGCTGAAACGGACGATGCAGCAGCTCGACCTGCGGCTTGCCCAGCAGCTCGGGCAGGTTGCGGCTGACATGCTTGATCAGCCATTCCCTCTCATCGAAGGCCAGGAGGTAACCGTGTGCCTGGATGGCGCCTGGAATGCGGATTGGCTCGCTTTCGCAGCTTTGCAGCGACTGACCGGAAGGTGCAGCAATCATGCGACTGTCTCAGATGAACTCTTGAATAGGACCGCGCCGAGGCGTTCCTGTTAAGGCTTCGGTACCGAATGGCTGTGAATGTGATGTCGATCACAGGCGCTTCCCAGGCATCGCACCCGCTTTGTATTTTCTGCATTCGATAACAATTATCGCGATCATTTTCTGACGAGAGGTTCATCTCCGGCGTCGGGTCCCATGGCTGGCCTCCCGGGCTGACGGCGGTATCATGGCGCTTTGACCAGAGTTCAGCCATGGCCCGCTTACGCCCCTTGCCCATCATCGATCGCAGCCGGGATGACCTGTTCATGCGCGAGGCCCTGGTCCTGGCCGAGCGGGGCGCCGAACAGGGCGAGGTGCCGGTCGGGGCCGTGGTGGTACTCGACGGAGAGGTCATCGGTCGCGGTTTCAATCGGCCCATCGGTGCCCACGATCCCAGCGCCCATGCCGAGATGGAGGCCATCCGCGATGCCGCCGCGCGGCTGGCCAACTACCGGCTGCCCGGGGCGACGCTCTACGTCACGCTTGAACCGTGCAGCATGTGCGCCGGCCTCATCGTCCACAGTCGCATCCAGCGGCTGGTCTATGGCGCCAGCGAGCCGCGCGCCGGCATGGCCCAGAGTCGCGGGCGCTTCTTCGAGCAGGACTTTCTCAATCACCGGGTCCTGGTGGAAGGCGGGGTGCTGGCCGAGGCCTGTGGCCAGGTGCTGACCGGGTTCTTCCGCGCACGGCGCAATCCCGCGGCCAGCGAAGGCTAGGCCGCCAGTTCGCGCATCCGCGTGAGCACGGCGTTCAGGCCGTTGCTGCGCGATTGCGACAGCTGGCGTTCCAGCCCGAGTTCGCCCAGCCAGCCGTGGATGTCGAGGCGACCCAGTTCTTCACGGGTCAAGCCGTTGGCGCGCACCAGCACCACGGCAAGCAGCCCCTTGAGCACCCGGGATTCGCTGCTGGCGCGAAAGAAGTGACGATCGCCCTGGGCTTCATGGGTCAGGCGTACCCGACTCTCGCAGCCCTGCACCAGATCCTCGTCGCGTTCCTCGAGCACCGCCTGCAGGCGCTCGGCCCACTGCAACAGCAGTCGCGAGCGCGCCTCCCAGCCCTTGGCGATGATGAAGGCGCGGCGAGCTTCCGCCGCATCGGGAAGCAGATTCATCGCAGCAGCTCCAAAGCGTTGTCCAGGGCAGTGAAAAAGCGCTGCAGGTCCTCGGCATCGTTGTACAGGCCCAGGGATACCCGCAGTGCACCAGGCGTCTGCAAGGTCTGGAACAGCGGCATGGCGCAGTGCTGACCGGCGCGCACCGCGATGCCCTGTTCCCCCAGCAGATGGGAAAGATCGCCGACATCGATGCCCGCGACCTGGAAGCTGGCCAGGGCGATCTGGGGTTCACCCAGCACCTGGACGCCGTCGCGGGCAGCCAGTCCGGCCAGGAGCTTCAGACTGAGCGCCTGCTCGTGACCGCGGATCAGCGTCTCGTCCTGACCCTGTAGCCAGTCGACCGCTGCACCCAGGGCGATGGCCGCGCCTATGGGCGGCGTCCCGGCTTCGAAGCCCATGGGCGCGGCATGGAAGCGGGCCTCGGCAAAGGTGGTGTGCTGCACCATCTCGCCGCCGAACTGCCAGGGCTTGAGCCGCGCCAGACAATCGGCCTTGCCCCAGAGCACGCCAATGGCCTCGGGGGCATAAAGCTTGTGGCCGGAAAAGACATAGAAGTCGGCGTCGAAGTCGCCCGGGCGATGGCGGCCATGGACCGCGCCCTGGGCGCCGTCCACCACCAGCCAGGCCGGCGAGCGCGCCCGTACCAGGGCCGCGAGCTCCGCCAGCGGTTGCCAGGTGCCGAGCACATTGGACAGCTGGCTGACCGCCACCACGCGCGTTCGAGGGCCCAGCAGCCGCTCGGCGGCTTCCAGGTCCAGATGACCGCTTGGGGTCAGGGGGATGACCCTGAGTTCAAGGCCCCGACGCCGGGCCAGCTGCTGCCAGGGCAACAGATTGGCATGGTGCTCAAGGGCGCTGATGAGAATCTCGTCACCCGCCGCGCAGGCGTCTTCCAACCCGTAGGCCAGCAGATTGAGGGCCTCGGTCGCGCCGCGGGTCAGCACCACCTCGTGCGGCGAGGCCGCGCCCAGCCAGGCGGCGATCCGTCCACGGGCGCCTTCGTAGGCGGCGGTGGTCCGCTCGGCGGCCCAGTGCTGGGCGCGATGCACATTGGCTGCACCCAGGCTGTAGCTGGCCAGCAGGGCATCCAGCACCACCTGGGGCTTCTGCGCCGTGGCGGCGCTGTCGAGGTAGGTGATGCCGTCGGCGGCGAAGGCGGTGAAAGCCGGAAACTCGGCTCTCCAGGGAGAGGGTAGCGACATGGCGACAGCTCCGGGGTAGCCCGCCTGGAGCGGGCTGCCCGGTTGTGGACTCAGTTGTGCGCGTGCAGCGCTTCGTTGAGTTCGATGGCGGTCTTGTTGGTCTTGCACTCGACCGCGCCGGTTTCCGAATTGCGGCGCAGCAGCAGGTCGCTCTGACCGGCCAGTTCGCGCGCCTTGACCACCCGTACCAGCTGGTTCTGGTCATCCAGCACGGCGACCTTGGTACCCGCGGTCACATAGAGGCCGGATTCCACGGTGCAGCGATCGCCCAGCGGGATGCCGATGCCGGCGTTGGCACCGATCAGGCAGCCTTCGCCGACGCTGATGATGATGTTGCCACCGCCCGACAGGGTGCCCATGGTCGAGCAGCCGCCGCCCAGGTCCGACCCCTTGCCGACGAAGACGCCCGCGGAGACGCGGCCTTCGATCATGCCCGGGCCGGCGGTACCGGCGTTGAAGTTGACGAAGCCTTCGTGCATCACCGTGGTGCCTTCACCCACATAGGCGCCCAGGCGCACGCGGGCGGTATCGGCGATACGCACGCCGGCCGGCACCACGTAGTCGGTCATCTTGGGGAACTTGTCCACCGAGAAGACTTCCAGCAGCTTGCCGCGCAGACGGGCCTCCAGCTGCTCGGCCGGCAGCTCGGCCAGGTCCACGGCGCCCTGGTTGGTCCAGGCCACGTTGGGCAGCAGGGCGAAGATGCCGCTGAGGTTCAGGCCATGGGGTTTGACCAGGCGATGGGACAGCAGATGCAGCTTCAGGTAGGCCTCGGGGGTGGAGGCGGGCGCGGCGTCCTCGGCCAGCAGCGTGGCCACCAGCGGCTTGTTGCTTTCCGCCAGGCGGGTCAGCAGCGCCGACTGCACGGCATCGATGCCCTTGAGGGCTTCGGCCAGACCGCGGGCCTGGGCCGGAGCGAAGGCGATGGCCTGGTTGCCGCCCTGGTACTCCAGCAGTGGCGCGACCGCTTCGACCAGCGCCGCCGAGGGATTCAGCAGAGGCTGTGCATAGAAGACTTCCAGCCAGGCGTCCTGGCGATTCTGGGTGCCGACACCGAAGGCGATACTGAAGAGGGCATTCGACATGAGACTGTTCCTTTGCAGAGGCACCGATCCGGTCGGTGCGAGATGTTCGGTAGTAGGGGCGGTGGCCGCGGGGTCAGTTCAGGGCCGCGGCATAGAGCTCGGGCTTGAAGCCCAGCAGGGTACGGTCGCCGAGATCGAGCACGGGTCGCTTGATCATCGAAGGCTGCGCCAGCATCAGGTCGATGGCCCTGGCGGTATCGAGGTTGGCCTTCTGGGCGTCGTCGAGTTTGCGGAAGGTGGTGCCGGCGCGATTGAGCACCTTGTCCCAGCCATGCTCCGCGCACCAGGCCGCCAGCCGTTCGCGGTCGATGCCGCTCTGCTTGTAGTCATGGAAGTGATAGGCCTGGCCATGCTCATCGAGCCATTGGCGGGCCTTCTTCATGGTGTCACAGGCCTTGATGCCGTAGAGGCTCAGGCCACTGGCCGCTGCGGGCATGGCGTTCTCCTGCGAAAGACTGCAACCGCGGATTATGCCATGACGGGCCGGAAAAGGGCCGGGCGTCGCGCCCTGGGTGACGAGGGCAGGCGCCGGAAAGCAGAAGGCCGGGGAGTCCCCGGCCTTGGCGATCAACCGCGGCTTTTCACGCCGTAGGTTTCGTCGAGGGTGCCGGGGGTGCCGTCACCCTTGGGCGCGTAGTCCCGCGGCGCCTCGGTCGGACCGTCGATGCGCTCGCGACTGGACGGGTAACGCTGCTCGGCGCTGTGCAGCGAAGCCAGCAGGTGCTGACGGGTCAGCTCGTCCTGGGCCAGACGCTCGGCGCCTTCGGACAGGTGCGACTGCATGTCCTGGTAGGTCTGGGTGAGCTTGCGCACCAGGCCGGCGGTGGTGCTGAAGTGGCTGGTGACCTCGTGCTGGTAGTCGTCGAACTTCTTCTGCAGGTCATCCAGCTGGCGCTGCACGCGGCTCGGCGCGGCACCCGGCACCAGGCGCGCCAGCAGAAAACCTATCCCGACCCCGATCAGCAGCGCGATCAGGGGCAACAACCAGGTAGTGAGCGACTGTTCCACGAAACTTCCTCTATGAGCGGCTTTGCTTTACGGTAACGGCAGACCGACGAGCCTGTACACTGGGTTGCGTCATCTGCCATTCGCTGGGCGTCATCATACCCCGCAGTCAGGCATCGCGCAGGATCGACCCTATCAAAATCAACTCCTTGGATGAGCACTGTTCGTCCGGGATCACGGAGTCAAGCGTGTCAGCCCGTGAACAATCCCTGCTGCTGGAGGGCCCCGCGGGCACTCTGGAAGCGCTGTACCAGAGCCCGGATGCCGCCACCGGCGCGGTCCTGCTCTGTCATCCCCATCCGCTCCATGGCGGCGCCATGCAGAACAAGGTGGTCGCCACCCTGCAGCGCATCGCTCGGGACGCCGGCCAGGCCACCCTCAGATTCAACTTTCGTGGCGTCGGCGCCAGCACCGGCGTGCATGCCGGCGGTGAAGGCGAGATCGACGATGCCGCGGCCGCCGCGGCCTGGTTGCGCGAGCGCCATCCCGACCTGCCGCTGACCCTCTGCGGTTTCTCCTTCGGTTCCTGTGTCGCCGCCTGCCTGGGCGGCCGCCTGGAAGGCGAGGGCGTGGCGGTGGAGCGGCTGTTCATGCTGGCGCCGCCGGTGGAGCGTTTCGCGGTCGACGGTCGCCTGCCACAGCGGGCGCGCCTCACGGTGATCCAGCCCGAAGCCGACGAGGTGGTGACCCCTGAGCGGGTCTATGCCTGGTCCGCCGCGCTCGAACAGCCGCACGAATTGCTCCGCGTCGCCGAGTGCAGCCATTTCTTCCATGGCAAACTCGTCGAACTCAAAGATCTGGTCCTGCCGCGCCTGCAGGCCTGACCCTCGTTAGTCTCTCGGATTCCCAGCGCCTCCATGACCACTCGCATTCTCACTGGCATCACCACCACCGGTACCCCGCACCTGGGCAACTACGCCGGGGCCATCCGTCCCGCCATCCGCGCCAGTCTGGCCGACGATGCCGACTCCTTCTATTTCCTCGCCGACTACCATGCCCTGATCAAATGCGACGACCCCGCGCGCATCCAGCGTTCGCGCCTGGAGATCGCCGCCACCTGGCTGGCCAGCGGCCTGGATCCGGAGCGGGTGACCTTCTATCGCCAGTCCGACATCCCCGAGATCCCCGAACTGACCTGGCTGCTCACCTGCGTCGCCGGCAAGGGCCTGCTCAATCGCGCCCATGCCTACAAGGCCGCGGTCGACCGCAACCTGGAGCAGGGCGAAGACCCCGACGCGGGGGTGACCATGGGCCTCTACAGCTACCCGGTGCTGATGGCCGCGGACATTCTCATGTTCAACGCCCTGCGCGTGCCGGTCGGGCGGGACCAGATCCAGCACGTGGAGATGGCCCGCGACATCGGTCAGCGCTTCAACCACCTGTTCGGCAACGGGCGCGACTATTTCGCCCTGCCCGAGGCGGTCATCGAGGAAAGCGTCTCCACCTTGCCCGGTCTCGATGGCCGCAAGATGTCGAAGAGCTACGACAACACCATCCCGCTGTTCGGTAGCGCCAGGCAGCTCAAGGACGCCATCGCCCGCATCGTCACCGATTCGCGCCTGCCCGGCGAGCCCAAGGACCCCGACAGCGCCCACCTCTTCACCCTCTATCAGGCCTTCGCCACCCCCGAGCAGAGCGCGGCCTTCCGCGCGGCCCTGCTGGATGGTCTGGCCTGGGGCGAAGCCAAGGGCCAGCTGTTCGAGTTGCTCGATGCCGAGCTGGGCGAGGCCCGCGAGCGCTACGCGGCGCTGATCGCCCGTCCCGACGATCTGGAAGACATCCTGCTGGCTGGTGCTGCCAAGGCCCGCCGCTATGCCACGCCCTTCCTCGGCGAGCTGCGCGAAGCCGTGGGCCTGCGTTCGCTCAAGACCCAGGTCGCCACGGGTGGCGCCAAGAAGAAGGCCAGCAAGACCGCCCGCTTCGTCAGCTTCCGCGAAGGCGATAGCTTCCGTTTCCGCCTGCTCGACGCCGACGGCACCGAACTGGCGCTGTCGATCCCCTTCACCGAGGCCAAGACCGCCGGCATCACCAGCAAGCAGCTGGTCAGTACGCCGGCCACCGTCGTGGCGGCTGAGGGCAACGGCTTCCAGCTGCTGCTGGAGGATCAGATCGTGGCCGAGGGCGTCGCCAGCGATTCCCCCGCCGCGCGCGATGCGCTGATCAAGCGCACCCGGACCGCGCTCGCACAACTGGCCGAGTCCTGAAGGGCACCGGTGGTCCCTGGCGTTGTCAACGCCAGGGACCACCATTACAGTGACCACCCTTTTTTCCCATCCGACCAGAAGCCGCCATGACCCCCCTCGAGCGTTACCAGGCCGACCTCAAGCGCCCGGAGTTTTTCTACGATGCTGCCCAGGAAGAGGCCGTCCGCCATCTGCAGCGCCTCTATGACGAACTGCTCGTCGAGCCCGCCGCCAAGGGTGGCCTGTTCGGCAAGCTGCTCGGGCGCAAGACGGTAACGCCGATCAAGGGTCTGTATTTCTGGGGTGGGGTAGGGCGTGGCAAGACCTATCTGGTCGATACCTTCTATGACGCCCTGCCGTTCAAGCAGAAGATGCGCACCCACTTCCACCGCTTCATGAAGCGTGTCCACGAAGAGCTGCGCACCCTCAAGGGCGAGAAGAATCCCCTGACCATCATCGCCCGGCGCTTCGCCGACGAGGCGCGGGTGATCTGCTTCGACGAATTCTTCGTTTCCGACATCACCGACGCCATGATCCTGGCGACCCTGCTCGAAGAGCTGTTCAAGAACGGCGTGAGTCTGGTCGCCACCTCGAACATCGTGCCCGACGGCCTCTACAAGGACGGTCTGCAACGCGCGCGCTTCCTGCCGGCCATCGCGCTGCTCAAGGAACATACCGAGATCGTCAACGTCGACAGCGGCGTGGATTATCGCCTGCGCGCCCTGGAACAGGCCCAGCTGTTTCACTATCCGCTGAGCGAAGCCGTCGAGGCGGCGATGGCCAAGAGCTTCCGTTCGCTCACCGTCGAGTGCAACGACCTCTGCGAAGATGTGCCGCTGATGATCGAGAATCGCGAGATCCGCGCTCGCCGTACCTGCGAAGACGTCGCCTGGTTCGATTTCCGCGCCCTTTGCGACGGTCCGCGCAGCCAGAACGACTACATCGAGCTGGGCAAGATCTTCCAGACGGTGCTGGTCAGCAATGTCGAGCAGATGGATGCGCTCAAGGACGATATGGCGCGACGCTTCATCAACCTGGTCGATGAATTCTACGATCGTCAAGTCAAGCTGATCCTGTCCGCTGAGGTCGAGCTCAAGGACCTCTATTCCGGTGGCCGTCTGGAGTTCGAATTCCAGCGCACCCTTAGCCGTCTGCTGGAAATGCAGTCCCACGAATACCTCGCCCGACCGCACAAGCCCTGAACCCTGCCTGGGTTAGAGGATCAATCCCTTGACCCAGGTTCTCGGGAGGTACGTGTGAATTCCGATCCCTTCGCCGAGTGGGATGGCTCGCCCACCCAGGCGCGCATCCTGCAGAAGCAACTCGCCAAGCAGGTCCTGCTGCACGACGACTTCGGCACGCCGCGGCGTTACGCCGGTGTCGATGTAGGTTTCGAGGAGGGCGGCGAGATCACCCGCGCGGTGGCCGTCCTGCTGGATGCCGAGACCCTGCAGCCGCTGGCCCATGCCGTCGCCCGCATCCCCACGGTGATGCCCTATGTCCCGGGACTGCTGTCCTTTCGGGAGCTTCCCGCACTGCTCCAGGCGCTGGCGGAATTGCCGGAGACTCCCGACCTGGTGTTCTGCGATGGCCACGGCGTCGCCCATCCCCGCCGGCTGGGCATCGCCGCTCATCTGGGTGTGGTCACCGGTCTGCCGACGATCGGCGTGGCCAAGAAAATCCTTACCGGCCACCACGGCGAACTCGCCGAGACGCGCGGCAGCCAGGTCGACTTGCTGGATCGCGAGGGCGGAGTGATAGGAACGGTGCTGCGCAGCAAGGATCGGGTCAAGCCGCTGATCGTCTCGCCCGGGCACCGGGTCGGCCTGGCCACTGCGCCGGCGCTGGTCATGGCCTGCGTAAGGCGCCATCGCCTGCCGGAACCCACGCGACTGGCAGACCACCTGGCCTCACGCCGTCAGGGCTCGGCGGCTACCCAGGCGCTATTTTCCTTCTGATTCTCTGCTTGCTTTTTTACCCTGAGCGGGTATCATGCCGCAGCTTTCTTGGCGGGGGATGCCTAAGCCTGCCGAGATCGCCGTAGCGGACGCCGACCCGAGCCCCCGAAGAGCGTCTGTTTCCGGCTGCCCCTGACTTGTCTGGGGTTGCACTGTTGTGTAGAATTTGCCGTCTTTTTACCAGGGCGGCCTCTGAGGCCATAGAGAATGAAAACTTTCACCGCAAAACCGGAAACCGTTAAGCGCGACTGGTACGTCGTCGACGCTGCTGGCCAGACTCTGGGTCGTCTGGCTACTGAAATCGCCACTCGCCTGCGTGGCAAGCACAAGCCCGAATACACCCCTCACGTTGACACCGGCGACTACATCGTCGTCATCAACGCCGAGCAGGTTCGTGTGACCGGTGCCAAGACTACCGACAAGATGTACTATCATCACTCCGGTTTCCCGGGTGGCATCAAGTCGATCAACTTCGAAAAGCTGATCGCCCGTGCTCCCGAGCGCGTCATCGAGACCGCCGTCAAGGGTATGCTGCCGAAGAACCCGCTGGGTCGCGACATGTATCGCAAGCTCAAGGTGTACAAGGGTGCGAACCATCCGCACACCGCTCAGCAGCCCCAAGAACTCAAGTTTTAATCGGGATAGTACAACATGTCGGCAACTCAAAATTACGGTACCGGCCGTCGTAAGACTGCCACCGCTCGTGTCTTCCTCCGTCCGGGCACTGGCAAGATCTCCATCAACGATCGCGCTCTGGACACCTTCTTCGGCCGCGAAACCGCGCGCATGGTCGTGCGTCAGCCCCTCGAGCTGACCGAGACCCTGGAGAAGTTCGACATCTACGTTACCGTCGCTGGCGGTGGTGTGAGCGGTCAGGCCGGTGCTATCCGTCACGGCATCACCCGTGCTCTGATCGAGTATGACGAAGGCTACCGCAGCTCCCTGCGCAAAGCCGGTTACGTCACTCGTGACGCCCGTGAAGTCGAGCGTAAGAAAGTCGGTCTGCGCAAAGCGCGTAAGCGTCCGCAGTACTCCAAGCGTTAATCCTTCGGGATACGCTCGAAAAACCCAGCCAATGGCTGGGTTTTTTTATGCCCAGGATTTTTCCCACATGGGCGCCGGAGTCTCGGGCAGGCGGGCTATCTCGCCTGTCGTTGGGCTTCGCTGCGCTCAGCGCCGACCTGCCCGGTATGTCGAGGCACCATAGGTTAGGTTGAGGCAGCTCCATCGCCGAAGCCCAGCCCGTCTATCTCGCCAGCACCGGGCTGCGCTGCGCTCAGCGCCAACCTGCCCGGTGTGGCGAGGCACCGTAGGTTGGGTTGAGGTAGCTCCACCGCCGAAGCCCAGCAGCCCGTCTAGCTCTCCAGCATCGGGCTTCACTGCGCTCGGCGCCAACCTGCCCGGTATGGCGAGGCGCCATAGGTTGGGTTAAGGCAGCTCCATCGCCGAAGCCCAACAGGCCGTCTATCTCGCCAGCACCGGGCTTCGCTGTGCTCAGCGCCAATCTACCCGGTATGGCGAGGCACCGTAGGTTGGGTTGAGGCAGCTCCATCGTCGAAGCCCAACAGCCCGTCTATCTCGCCAGCACCGGGCTTCGCTGTGCTCAGCGCCAACCTGCCTGCTATGTCGAGGCGCCCTAGGGTGGCTGAGGCAGCTCCAATTCGGCGCCCGGCACCCAGGGCCTATGCCTCTCCGTCTTGGGCTCGGCGTCGGCCTGTAAAAGGCTTCTATAGCCTTACCTGGGCCGGCGCGAGTACGTATTCGAGCGTGTACCGCCGCCTGTGTGGATTCCAGGCATAAAAAAAGGGGCGCCTAGGCGCCCCTTTTCATGGGTGGCTGAGATCAGCCGGGGTGATTTTCCCGGGAGTCCTTGAGCTTGCGATCGAGTTCGGCCTGAGTGGCTTCATCCTCTTTCACGGCATCGGCCTTGGGCGCTTCGTCAGTGACACTTTCCTGACCGGTCAGGGCGACGCTGGCCGCTTCTTCCTGGGCCGGGCTGGGCACGACCTCGACCGGCTCTTCCATCACGATCGGTGCCGACTCGGCCTCGGCTGCGGGCAGCTCTTCGGTCGCCTGGACGGGCTGGGCCTCGGGCGCCTGCTGCGGCTCCACGGTGCCTACCGCTGCGGTGGCGAAGGTTTCCTCGGTTTCGGCGATAGCCCCCAGGGCGGGTGCCTCGGCCTGCTGCTCGGTCTGGTTGGCGCGAGCGGCTTCAGCTTCACGAGCCATGCGCTCACGGCGACGACGCTCGCGCGGGTCGTTGGAGGCGCGGCCCGCGGCCGACTCTGCAGTTTCGGCTTCGACCGGTGCGGCAGGAATGGGGGCGGGGGTCGTGACCGGGGCGACCTGCTCGGCGGCAGGTGCGGCAATTTCCACTTCCTGATGCGGTGCGCGCTCGTCCTGGAGCTGGCTCACGTTGGGCGTGAGGATCTCCGGCTGGGCAGGCGCCTCGGCGGCAGGCTGCTCCATCGCGGTTTCCCGGGTGAATTCAGCGGCAGGAGTGTCGGCAGCCACTACCGGCTCGTGCTGGCGAACCTCGCGAGCCTCTTCCTGGGTGGCGACGGCAGTGACGCTCTCGCTCACCACGACAGCGGTACCCAGAGCTATGGCGGCGGGCGCTACAGTGGCGTCGGTACCCGGCTCCTCGTCTTCGATGAAGTTGCCATTGGCATCGCGCTGGCGCTCGCGACGGTTGCTGCGGCGACGCTGACCGCGGGAACGACGACGCGGACGCTCTTCGCCTTCTTCCAGCTCGTCATTGCCTTCCAGTACTTCTTCTTCGTTCAGCTCTTCGGCGCTGGCCGCTTCCTGACGCTCTTCGCGCGCCTTGCGCTCTTCACGGGGCTGACGCTCTTCCCGCGGCTTGCGCTCCTCGCGCGGCTGGCGCTCTTCGCGAGCCGGACGCTCTTCGGCACTCACGTGCTCTTCGCGCGGCTGGCGATCTTCACGGGGTTGACGCTCTTCGCGCGGCTGACGCTCTTCGCGAGTGGCACGCTCCTCGCGGGGCTGACGCTCTTCACGAGGCTGACGCTCCTCGCGCGGCTGGCGTTCTTCACGCGGTTGACGCTCTTCGCGGGTGGCGCGCTCTTCGCGGGGCTGACGCTCCTCGCGCGGCTGGCGTTCTTCACGCGGTTGACGCTCTTCGCGGGGCTGACGCTCCTCGCGAGCCGGACGGTCTTCACGGGGCTGACGCTCTTCCCGCGGCTTGCGCTCTTCGCGGGCTGGACGCTCGCTGCGCTCGCCACGATCGGCGCGGGGCTGACGCTCTTCGCGCGGCTTGCGCTCGTCGTCACGACGACCTTCGCGGCGGCGATTCTGCTGACGGCCGTTGCGGCGTTCGTCCTGGCTGCGCTGCTCGTCGCTGCTCTTGGCGGCGACCGGTGCGGCAACGGCCTTGTCGGCCATGGGCTGCTCTTCGGTCTTGCCGGCGAACAGGCTGACCAGGGACTTGACCAGGCCCTTGAACAGATTGGGCTCGGCGGTGGCCTTGGCTGCGGGAGCGGCGGGCGCCACGACTTCGGCGGTGACCGGGGTAGGGGCGGGTGCGCGCTCGGGCGCGACCTTCACCGCCGCTTCCTGGCGCACCAGGGTGCGGGTGGAGCTGACCGGCTGCACCTCTTCGGCTTCGGTGTTGGCCATCTCGTAGCTGGACTGGCTGTTCAGCAGCTCGGGATTGTCGTCACGCAGACGCTGCACTTCGAAGTGCGGGGTCTCGATGTGATCGTCCGGCAGGATGATGATGCGCACGCGGGTGCGCAGCTCGATCTTGGTGATGCTGTTGCGCTTCTCGTTGAGCAGGAAGGACGCGACCTGGATGGGTACGTGGGCGCGGACTTCGGCGGTGCGATCCTTGAGAGCTTCTTCCTCGATCAGGCGCAGGATGGCCAGCGACAGGGATTCCACGTCGCGGATGATGCCCTGGCCGTTGCAACGGGGGCAGACGATGCCGCTGGTTTCGCGCAGGGAAGGGCGCAGGCGCTGGCGGGACATTTCCAGCAGGCCGAAGCGGGAGATACGACCGATCTGCACGCGGGCGCGGTCTGCTTCCAGGGCTTCGCGGACGCGATCTTCCACGGCGCGCTGGTTCTTGACCGGAGTCATGTCGATGAAGTCGATGACGATCAGGCCGCCGATGTCGCGCAGGCGCAGCTGGCGGGCGATTTCCTCAGCCGCTTCCAGGTTGGTCTGCAGGGCGGTTTCTTCGATGTCGCCGCCCTTGGTGGCGCGCGCCGAGTTGATGTCGATGGACACCAGGGCTTCGGTGGGGTCGATGACGATGGAGCCGCCCGAGGGCAGCTTCACTTCACGCTGGAAGGCGGTCTCGATCTGGCTTTCGATCTGGAAGCGATTGAACAGCGGGACGCTGTCCTGGTACAGCTTGATCTTGCTGGCGTACTGCGGCATCACCTGGCGGATGAAGCTCAGGGCTTCTTCCTGGGCTTCGACGCTGTCGACCAGGACCTCGCCGATGTCCTGGCGCAGGTAGTCGCGGATGGCGCGAATGATGACGTTGCTTTCCTGATAGATCAGGAAGGGACCCTTGCGCTCGCCCGAGGCTTCGTTGATGGCGGACCAGAGTTGCAGCAGGTAGTCGAGGTCCCACTGCAGCTCTTCGGTGCTGCGACCGAGGCCGGCGGTGCGCACGATCAGGCCCATGTCGCCCGGGGCGTTCAGGCCGTTCAGGGCTTCGCGCAGTTCGTTGCGCTCTTCACCCTCGATGCGACGGGAGATGCCGCCCGCGCGGGGATTGTTGGGCATCAGCACCAGGTAGCGACCGGCGAGGCTGATGAAGGTGGTCAGGGCGGCACCCTTGTTGCCGCGCTCTTCCTTTTCGACCTGGACGACTACTTCCTGGCCTTCGGAGAGCACTTCCTTGATGTTGACGCGGCCTTCCGGGTTCTTCTTGAAGTATTCCCGGGAGATTTCCTTCAGTGGCAGAAAGCCGTGGCGGTCAGCGCCGAAGTCGACGAAGGCGGCTTCCAGGCTGGGCTCGATGCGGGTGATGCGGCCTTTGTAGATGTTGGCCTTTTTCTGTTCGCGGGCTCCGGACTCGATGTCCAGATCGAACAGACGTTGACCGTCGACCAGGGCAACCCGCAATTCCTCGGGCTGGGTCGCGTTGATGAGCATTCTTTTCATGTAATACCACTACGTTCCAGGCTCTCGGCCTACGTGGTGGCAACAGGATTCAGGAGAAGGGTGCACGGGGTCGTATCGAAGCCGGTCCAAGCCGGCCTTCGTGTCCAGCAGCAGGCCCGGGGGGCGTGCCGCGACTACGTCTCCTGCAGGCGCTTGAGCGACTGCCGTTGCAGCTCCACAAGAGGAGGAATCAACCAGGCATGGTGCGGGCGTGACAGCCGAAAGGCTCAGGCAGCCGGGTCGTCGCGGGATTCGTGTCAGGTGTCGCGGTTGGAGCATCGGCCGTTGGCCTTGAGGCTTCCACCTGCGATCGTCACCTTGGCCGAAGCTGGGCGCGAAGCGGGCTGCAGGCGTACTGTCAGGCTACGCGATACGCTGGTTGTGCATCTCCATCCTGCACACAATCTTCAGGAATCTGGTGCCGCCCGCAAGGTCCGGAGCGGTTGTCGTTTTACAGCTGACACCCTGGGTGCCGCTGCCTTGGTTACCAGGCGGATCGCAGCTCGCCACTCACCCCCTTGGGCAGAGTCGGCGGTCTGCTGGACGGCCAGACGTCCAGTGACTATTGCATTTGCAGCCTATTATTCGCGGGCGGAATCTACGGCCTCGCGAGCGGTGCCATCCAGACAGGACTGATAACCGCCTCCGGACTATAGCAGCAAGCTTTAAGTGCTTCAAATAAGGGAAAATTGCTATCATCTGCCGATGACTAAGCCTCCTTCTCCCAGCACCGGCGTTCAACTGCTCGATGTGCCCGCCGACTATGCCGGCCAGCGTATCGACAACTTCCTGCGTACCCAGCTCAAGGGTGCGCCCAAGACCCTCATCTATCGCATCCTGCGCAAGGGCGAAGTACGGGTGAACAAGGGACGCATCAAGCCCGACTATCGTCTGCAGGCCGGCGACCAGATCCGCGTCCCGCCGCTGCGCCTGTCCGAGCCTGACGAGCCGGCGCCCCTGGCCAAGGGACTGCTCGAGCGCCTGGAGGACTCCATCGTCCACGAGGACAAGACCCTCATCGTCATCAACAAGCCGGCCGGCATCGCCGTGCACGGCGGCAGTGGCCTGTCTGGCGGGGTCATCGAGGTCTTTCGCCAGCTGCGTCCCGACGCCCGCGACATCGAGCTGGTCCATCGTCTCGATCGGGATACCTCGGGCCTGCTGATGATCGCCAAGAAGCGCAGCATGCTGCGCTTCCTGCACGAAGCCTTGCGCGGCGACGGCGTGGACAAGCGCTATCACGCCCTGGTGCGGGGCCATTGGCCGGCAGCGAAGAAAAAGATCAGCGCGCCGCTGCTGAAGAACACCCTCAGGTCCGGCGAGCGCATGGTCGAGGTTAACGACGAGGGCAAGGAGGCGCTCACCGAATTCCGGGTACTGCGGCGCTATGGCGATTTCGCCACCCTGGTCGAGGCGCGGCCGGTGACCGGGCGGACCCATCAGATCCGCGTCCACGCGCGCCATGCGGGGCACGCCATCGCCGGCGATCCCAAGTACGGCGACGAAGCCTTTTCCCAGGAGATCCGCGAACTCGGCGGCAAGCGACTGTTTCTGCACTCGGCGAGTCTGGTGATTCCCTTGCCCGAGGGCGGTGAGCTGCGCCTGGAGGCACCGGTCGACAGCACCTGGAGTCAGACGCTGGAGCGTCTGGATGCCTGACTACCAGCTGCTGATCTTCGATTGGGACGGGACCCTGGCGGATTCCATCGGCCGGATCGTCGAGGTCATGCACGTCGCGGCCGAGCAGTTGGGGTTGCCGCCGCGTAGCGACGTGGCCATCAAGGGCATCATCGGCCTGGAGCTGGTCGCGGCGATCCAGACCCTCTATCCGCATCTGGTGACCCCGGCGCAGATCGAAGGCTTTCGCGATGCCTACAGCGCAGAGTTCGTCCGTCGCGAGCAGGCGGCGTCGCCCCTGTTTCCCGATGTGCTGAGCGGGCTGCAGCGCTTTCGCGCCCAGGGTTATCAGCTGGCCGTGGCGACCGGAAAGAGCCGGCGCGGGCTGGCGCGTTCGCTGCAGCAGCATGGCTTGAGTGAGTTCTTCGACATCACCCGCTGCGCCGACGAGGCCGCCGGCAAGCCCGATCCGCAGATGGTGCGGGAAATTCTCGCCCACTGCGGCGTGGCGCCGGAGCGTGCCCTGCTGGTTGGGGATGCCGTCTTCGACCTGGAAATGGCGCGGCGTGCCGGGGTCGCTGCGGTCGGGGTCGCCTATGGTGCCCAGCCGGCCGAGGTCCTGAGGGATTTCGGGCCGCGCCTGGTGATCGAAGCTTTCGCGGACCTGGCGCTATGGCTGGGTGACAATGTTGTGTGCAGGAGTGATGGCGGGCATGGCTGACGAGTGGAAGGAAGACAGCGGACGTACGCGTCCGGCGGACGACAAGACCTGGGCCCTGATCGAGAAGACCATGCTTGCCAGCGTGCGCGAGCAACGGCGAGCGCGGCGCTGGGGCATCTTTTTCAAACTGCTGACCTTCGCCTACCTGATTGTCATGCTGGTGCTGTTCACGCCCCTGCTGTCCCTGGGCAAGAAGGGCGGGGTGACCGAGTCCGGCGCCCATACTGCGCTCATCGAACTCAAGGGGATGATCGCCGACGACGAGAAGGCCAGTGCCGACAATGTCGTGACGGCGCTGCGCAAGGCCTTCGACGACAGCAACACCCGCGGTGTGGTGCTGCGGATAAACAGCCCAGGCGGCAGTCCGGTGCAATCCGGCTACATCTATGACGAGATCAAGCGTCTGCGCGGCCTGCATCCGGACATCAAGCTGTACGCGGTGATCGCCGACCTGGGTGCCTCGGGCGCCTACTATGTGGCCAGTGCGGCCGATGCCATCTACGCCGACAAGGCCAGTCTGGTCGGCTCCATCGGCGTGACCGCGGCTTCCTTCGGCTTCGTTGGCACCATGGAAAAGCTGGGCGTGGAACGGCGGGTCTATACCTCCGGCGAGCACAAGGCCTTCCTGGATCCCTTCCAGCCGCAGAAGCCCGAAGAAACCCGCTTCTGGCAGCAGGTGCTGGATACCACCCATCAGCAGTTCATCGACAGCGTCAAGAAAGGCCGCGGCGATCGACTCAAGGTCGAGGGCCATCCCGAGTTGTTCTCCGGACTGGTCTGGTCCGGCGAGCAGGCGCTTTCCCTGGGGCTGATCGATGGTCTTGGCAGTGCCAGCTACGTGGCACGGGATGTGGTCAAGGAGGAGCGCCTGGTCGACTTTACCCAGGAGGACTCGCCCTTTGATCGCTTCGCCAAGCGCCTGGGTGCCAGCGTCGCCGAGCGTCTGGCCCTCTATATGGGCTGGCAGGGTCCGGCGCTGCGTTAGCCGCTGCCAGCTGCGGCTGGCCTAGGGCACCTGCAGTCCTGCCTGGCGCAGCAAGGCGGCCAGGCGGATCAGTGGGAGGCCGATCAGGCTGGTGGGATCCTCTCCCTGCATGGCTTCGAACAGGGCGATGCCGAGGCCCTCGGCCTTGAAGCTGCCAGCGCAGTCATAGGGTTGCTCCGCCCGCAGGTAGCGGTCGATCGTCGCAGCATCCAGCGGGCGAAAGCGCACCTGAAAATCCACCACCTCGCTTCGGCACTCGCCGGTCCGACTGTCCAGTACGGCCAGTCCGGTATGGAACACCAGGGTGCGACCGCTGGCCCGGGCCAACTGCTGGTGGGCACGGTCGTGATTCAGGGGCTTGCCAAGAATCTCTCCGTCTATGGCAGTCGCCTGATCCGAACCGATGATAAGGGTCGGCTCCCGCTGATCGGCCAGGGCGGCGGCCTTGGCTCGGGCCAGGCGTTCTACCAGCGCCCGCGGGCTCTCGCCGGATAGCGGCGTCTCGTCGATGTCCGGCGACTGGTGGGCGAAGGGCAGGTGCAGCCTTTCCAGCAATTGGCGGCGGTAAGGCGAGCTGGAAGCGAGTAGAATGAGAGGCATCAGTTTGTTCTCGGGCGAGGTCGACCAAAGGTCGGTCGGAGTCGCTTCGGGGTTAATTTCCTTTGACAGCCGTAAGGCCGTCCCTATAATGGCGCGCTTATGTTGAATGGGCCAATTCCACCTCAGGTCGATCCTCGCAAATTGGCGGATCGCGGCGTAACCCTCAAGGGTGAGCTGCCTCTCGCGAACATGCGGCGTGTCGGCGAGCAGCTCGTGAAGTCCGAAGGCGCGGTTGCCGTCGTCCTCGACTTCGGGCGTGATCAACAAAAGCAATTCGTCATCCATGGTGTCCTGGATACCAAGGTCGAGATGATTTGCCAGCGTTGTCTGGAGCCGGCAGTGCTTCCCATTAGCAGCGAATTCGATTTCGCCGTGCTCTGGGAAGGGAAGTCGGCCGATGCCTTGCCACAGGGTTACGATGCCCTGGAGGTTGGTGACGAACCCCTGGATCTGCATAGTCTGATCGAAGAAGAGCTGCTGCTCGCGCTGCCGATCATTCCCGTGCATCCAGAAGGTGCTTGCCAGCATCCGGAAGGTTTCGAGGCGCCCGAAGAGCCGGCGGACGAGGAAAAGCGACCCAACCCGTTCAGTGTACTTGCGCAGTTGAAGCGTGACCCAAACGTTTAGGAGTTAAATCATGGCTGTTCAGCAGAACAAAAAATCCCGTTCCGCTCGCGACATGCGTCGTTCGCACGACGCCCTCGAAGCGAACGCTCTGTCCGTGGAAAAGAGCACCGGTGAAGTTCACCTGCGCCACCACGTGTCGCCCGACGGTTTCTACCGCGGTCGCAAAGTGATCGACAAAGGTTCCGACGAGTAATTCTCGATCGAAATCGTCATCGCGATCGATGCAATGGGCGGGGACTTCGGTCCCCGCTGCATTGTTCCTGCTTCACTCGACGCCCTCGAGCGTTTCCCCGCCTTACACCTCCTTCTCTGTGGTCAGCGCGACGCCCTGTCGGCCTGGTCACCGCCTGCCTCTCTTGCCGCTCGCCTGCAGTTCGAATACGTCGATGGCCTCGTCGGGCCCGATGAGCGTCCCGCCAGTGTGGTGCGCAGTCGCACCCGTACGTCCATGCATGCCGCGCTCGAAGCGGTACAGCAAGGCCGTGCCCAGGGCTGCCTGAGCGCCGGCAATACCGGGGCGTGGATGGCGCTTGCGCGCCTGCTGCTCGGCACGCTGCCGGGCATCGATCGCCCGGCCATGATGTCGGCGCTGCCCGGGCAGGGCCGGCATCAGACGCTGCTGCTGGATCTTGGCGCCAATCTCGACACCACCGCCGAACAGCTGGTGCAATTCGCCTATCTGGGGGCGGGTGCGGCCCAGGCCCGGGGCGTGGTGCGGCCAAGGGTCGCGCTGCTCAATGTCGGTCGCGAACCGGGCAAGGGCACGCCGGTGATCCAGGACGCCGCACGGCGCCTCGCCGAGAGTCAGGCCTTCGACTTCATCGGCTTCGTCGAGGGCAGCGATCTCTATGCCGCGGTGGCGGATGTGGTGGTTTGCGATGGCTTCACCGGCAATGCCGTGCTCAAGTCGGGAGAGGCGTTGCTGCGCCTGCTGGTCGAGCGCAGCGGCACGGCCTCCTGGCTCGAGCGTCAGTTGCTGCAGCCGTGGCTGGCCCGGCGTTTCCGCCACTGGGATCCGGAGTTGCGCAACGGCGCGAGCTTTCTCGGCCTGAATGCGGTGGTGGTGAAAAGCCATGGCGCGGCAGGCGAAGTCGGTCTCGTTCAGGCCATCGAGCGTTCCCTGCGCGATGTGGAGACTGATCTCCCCGGGCGGATCCGGTTAAACTTGGCGGTTCTGAAAGCGGTGTGACCGACCGGTCGACACCGACATCTCAGTCTGTCAGTGGCGGAACCGCGGTTTCGCCGGCAATGGACCTACAAGAGACCTGCCTATGTCCGCCTCTCTCGCTTTCGTCTTTCCCGGTCAGGGTTCCCAGGCCCTGGGCATGCTGGGTGAGCTGGCTACGCACCACGCGCTGATCGGCGAAACCTTCGCCGAAGCGTCCGCCGTCCTCGGCTATGACCTCTGGGCGCTGACCCAGCAGGGCCCGCAGGAGTCGCTCAACCAGACCGACCGTACCCAGCCCGCCATCCTGACCGCCTCCATCGCGCTGTGGCGTCTGTGGCTGGCCGAGGGCGGCGCCAGGCCGGCCTATGTCGCCGGTCACAGCCTGGGCGAATATTCGGCGCTGGTCGCCGCGGGCAGCCTGCCGTTCGTCGAGGCGGTACGCCTGGTGGCGCGCCGCGGTGAGCTGATGCAGGAAGCCGTGCCCGCCGGGCAGGGCGGCATGGCCGCCATCCTGGGTCTGGAAGATGCCCAGGTGCTGGCCGCCTGTGCCGAAGCCGCCCAGGGTGAAGTGGTGAGCGCGGTCAACTTCAATGCCCCGGGTCAGGTGGTGATCGCCGGTGCCGCCGCTGCGGTGGAGCGCGCCATCGAGGCCTGCAAGGCCTTGGGTGCCAAGCGCGCCGTGGCCCTGCCGGTCAGCGTGCCCTCCCACTGCGACCTGATGCGTCCGGCGGCCGAGCGCTTCGCCGAGGACGTGCGTGGCTGCGCCTGGAGCCAGCCGGAGATTCCGGTGGTGCAGAACGTCAATGCCGGCGCCAACACCGATCTGGCCAGCCTCCAGCAGGATCTGCTGGCCCAGCTGTACAGCCCGGTGCGCTGGGTCGAGTCTGTGCAGTACCTGGCTGCCCAGGGCATCACCCACCTGGTGGAGTGCGGCCCCGGCAAGGTACTGGCCGGCCTGAACAAGAGATGCGTCAAGGGCGTGGAAACACTGGCCCTGGACACCCCCGACGCCTTCGCCGCCGCGCGCGCGGCTTTTTGAATCGAGGAAAACGAGATGAGTCTGCAAGGTAAGGTCGCCCTGGTCACGGGCGCCACGCGTGGTATCGGTCAAGCCATCGCCCTGGAACTGGGTCGGCTCGGCGCCACGGTGATCGGCACCGCGACCAGCGAGGCGGGCGCCCAGCGCATCGCCGAGTCGCTCAAGGCCAATGGCATCGAAGGTACCGGTCTGGTGCTCAACGTGTCCGACAACGCCTCCGTCGCGGCCGCCCTCGAGCAGGTCCAGGCGCAATTCGGCGCGCCGTCGATCCTGGTCAACAACGCCGGCATCACCCGCGACAACCTGATGCTGCGGATGAAGGACGATGAGTGGTTCGACGTGATCGATACCAACCTCAACAGCCTGTTCCGTCTCTCCAAGGCCGTGCTCAAGGGCATGACCAAGGGTCGCTGGGGTCGTATCATCAGCATCGGCTCGGTGGTTGGCGCCATGGGCAACGCCGGTCAGGCCAACTATGCCGCCGCCAAGGCCGGTCTCGAGGGCTTTACCCGGGCGCTGGCCCGCGAGGTGGGTTCGCGCAACATCACCGTCAATGCCGTGGCCCCGGGGTTCATCGACACCGACATGACTCGCGAGCTGCCCGAAGCCCAGCGCACCGCGCTGCTGACCCAGATCCCGGCCGGCCGCCTCGGTCAGGCCGACGAGATCGCCAAGGTGGTCGGCTTCCTGGCGGACGAGGGCGCGGCCTATGTGACCGGCGCCACGATCCCCGTGAACGGCGGAATGTACATGAGCTGACCGACGTTACCCCCGCGCGGCTATTGCGCTAAGCTGGTAAACTGTCGGACCAGCAATGGCCGCGCATACGTCTTGATGTCGCGTCAGCTTGAAATACGGAAATCCCTTTCTATACACTTACGCGCAATCCGTTGTGCGGATTTTTCCTTTAGGAGTGAGAACACGGTATGAGCACCATCGAAGAACGCGTTAAGAAGATCGTCGCTGAGCAGCTCGGCGTGAAGGAAGAGGAAGTTACCAACAGCGCTTCCTTCGTCGAGGATCTGGGCGCCGACTCCCTTGACACCGTCGAACTGGTGATGGCTCTGGAAGAGGAATTCGAGACCGAAATCCCGGACGAGCAGGCTGAGAAGATCACCACCGTCCAGGAAGCTATCGACTACATCGTTGCTCACCAGCAATAAGTAGTCGCCAGTTTCGGACAAAAGAAGCCGCACGTCCTGTAGGGCGTGCGGCTTTTCTTTAGGTCCAAGGTCAAGATCGATGCAATCGGCTGTTTTCAAGAGGGGTGGCCGCCCCGGAAGGACAAGAGGAGTTGGGTGTGTCGCGTAGACGTGTCGTGATCACGGGTATGGGCATGGTATCGCCGCTTGGCGCCGATGTGGCGAGCAGCTGGGAAGGCATCCTGGCCGGTCGCAGCGGTATCGCGCCGATCGAGCATATGGACGTCTCTGCCTTCAGCACGCGGATCGGCGGATCGGTCAAGGGATTCGACGTGGAGCAGTATCTGTCCGCGAAGGAAGCCCGCAAGCTGGATCTGTTCATCCAATACGGTCTCGCCGCCAGCTTCCAGGCCATGCGTGACAGCGGTCTCGAGGTCAACGATGGCAATCGCGAGCGCATGGGTGTCGCCATGGGTTCCGGCATCGGCGGACTGACCAATATCGAGGCGAATTGCCAGTCGCTGCTCGCTCAGGGTCCACGCCGTATTTCCCCCTTTTTCGTACCGGGCTCCATCATCAACATGGTGTCCGGCTTCCTGTCGATCCATCTGGGTCTGCAGGGCCCCAATTACGCCATCGCCACCGCCTGTACCACGGCAACGCACTGCATCGGCATGGCGGCGCGCAACATCGCCTATGGCGAAGCCGACGTCATGGTTGCCGGCGGTTCGGAGATGGCGACCTCGGGTCTGGGTCTGGGTGGCTTCGGCGCGGCGCGTGCCCTGTCGACCCGCAATGACGATCCGACCCGCGCCAGCCGTCCCTGGGATCGCGATCGCGATGGCTTCGTGCTGTCCGACGGTGCCGGCGCCCTGGTGCTGGAAGACTACGAGCACGCCAAGGCGCGGGGCGCCCGCATCTATGCCGAGCTGATCGGCTTCGGCATGAGCGCCGACGCCTTCCACATGACCGCCCCGCCGGAAGACGGCGCGGGCGCCGCTCGCTGCATGAGAGCGACGCTCAAGGATGCCGGTATAGCGCCGGAAGCGGTCGACTACGTCAACGCCCATGGCACCTCCACGCCGGCCGGCGACCTGGCCGAGGTGGCGGCCTTGAAGCAGGTGTTCGGCGAGCAGGCCAAGCGTCTGAGCGTGAGCTCCACCAAGTCCATGACCGGTCACCTGCTGGGCGCCGCGGGCGCGGTGGAAGCCATCTTCACGGTGCTCGCCCTGCGCGACCAGGTGGCGCCGCCCACCATCAATCTGGACAATCCCAGCGACGGCTGCGATCTGGACTTCGTGCCCCACGAGGCGCGGCAGCGGCCCATCGAAGTGGCCCTGTCCAATTCGTTCGGCTTCGGTGGCACCAACGGCAGTCTGGTGTTCCGGCGCTTCGAGGCTTGATCCAGGACTGGCTCAACGGCCAACCGCTGGACCCTGGTCTGCAACGCGATCGGGGTCTGGCCTATGGCGATGGGCTGTTCGAGACCATCGCGGTACGCCGGGGCCAGCCGCGTCTGCTCGACCGTCATCTGCAGCGGCTGGCCACCGGTTGCCAGCGGCTGCG
Organism: Pseudomonas sp. SHLD1; assembly: GCF_028640935.1. NCBI lineage: Bacteria > Pseudomonadati > Pseudomonadota > Gammaproteobacteria > Pseudomonadales > Pseudomonadaceae > Pseudomonas > Pseudomonas sp. SHLD1. The sequence goes on along the minus strand of NZ_JAQZAD010000023.1, from coordinate 328,534 downwards.
CATTCCCTGCGACCTCGCTCAGCTTGAGGTTGAAGTCCGCGCCTATGCGGCGCTGCTGGGGGAGGGCGTCGCCAAGCTGCTGTACACCCGCGGCGATGGCCTGCGCGGTTACGCCCCGCCGGCCGAACCCGAGGTGCGGCGCCTGCTGCTGGCCTCGCCCACGCCGGCCTACCCACCGGCGCACGCGATCGAGGGCATCGCCCTCTATCCCTGCGCGACGCGCCTGGCTATCCAGCCGTTGCTGGCCGGGCTCAAGCACATGAATCGACTCGAACAGGTCCTGGCGCGCGGAGAATGGACCAGCACCGACTATGCCGAAGGCCTGATGCTGGATCAGGACGGCCGGCCGATCGAAGGGGTGTTCAGCAATCTGTTCCTGGTCTGCGCGGGGCGGCTGCAGACCCCCGCGCTCGATCGCTGTGGCGTGGCCGGGGTGCTGCGCGGTCTGCTGCTCGACCTCGCCGCTCAGGCAGGCATCCAGAGCGAGGTCCGGCCGCTGGCGCTGGACGATCTGCTCGGTGCCGACGAAGTTTTCCTCTGCAACAGCCAATACGGTATCTGGCCCGTGCGCCGGTACGCAGCCGCGAACTGGTCCGTGGGGCCGGTGACCCGTAAACTGCAAGGTTCGATAAACGAGATTCTGGAATAGCCGATGCGCAAGGCGAGAGCTCTGCTTACGGCGGTATTGGCCGCCGGTGGCCTGCTGCTGGTCCTGGCCGGTTGGCGCCAGCACCAGGCACTGATTCAGCCGCTGAAAGTCGACGGCGAGCAACTGATCGAGATCCCCAAGGGCGGGACCCCGGGCGGCAGTCTGCTGCGCCTGGAAGAGCAGGGCGTACTCGACGGCGCCTTCTGGCTGCGCCTGTACTGGCGCTTCAATCTGGCCGGGCAGACGCTGCACAGCGGCGAATACCGTCTGACCCCGGGCATGACGGTGGAGCAATTGTTCAGCCTCTGGCGCAAGGGCGAGGTGGTGCAATACGGCCTCACCCTGGTGGAGGGCTGGAATATCCGCCAGGTTCGCGCTGCGCTGGCGCGCCAGCCCAAGCTCGACCACGACACCGCCGAGCTGGACGATGCGGCCCTGATGAAACGCCTGGGGCTGGACGGCCAGCACCCCGAGGGACGTTTCTTTCCGGATACCTATCGCTATGTGAAGGGCCAGCGCGAATCCGACCTGTTGCGCCAGGCCAATCAGCGGCTGCAGTCCGTGCTCGATCAGGAATGGCAGGCGCGTGATCCCGCGGTGCCCTACAAGGACGCCTACCAGGCGCTGATCATGGCCTCGCTGGTGGAAAAGGAAACGGGCGTCCCCGAAGAGCGCGACGAGATCGCCGGGGTCTTTGTCCGGCGACTGGCGGCCGGCATGCTGCTGCAGACCGATCCCACCGTGATCTATGGCATGGGCGACCGCTATAACGGCCGGATCACCCGCGCCGATCTGCGCGAGCCCTCGCCCTACAATACCTATCTCAACGCGGGACTGCCGCCGACACCCATCGCCATGCCCGGTCGCGAGGCCATCCATGCGGCGCTGCATCCCAAGGAGGGTGACAGCCTGTACTTCGTCGCCCGTGGCGACGGCAGCCATGTCTTTTCCAAGGACCTGGAGGCGCACAACCAGGCGGTCCGCGACTTCCAGCTCAAGCGACGTGCCGACTATCGCTCCAGTCCCGCTCCGCAGACGTCCGAAACCAAGGAAACCCCATGACGGCAAACGGTCTGTTCATCACCCTCGAAGGTCCCGAGGGTGCGGGCAAGAGCACCAACCGCGACTATCTCGCCGAACTTCTCGGCGCCAGCGGGCGCGAGGTGGTGCTGACCCGCGAGCCGGGTGGTACGCCGCTGGCCGAGCGCATCCGCGAGATCCTGCTGGCGCCAGCGGCCGAGCCGATGGCCGTGGATACCGAATTGCTGCTGATGTTCGCCGCGCGCGCCCAGCACCTGGCCCAGGTCATCCGGCCCGCCCTGGCGCGGGGTGCCCTGGTGCTCTGCGATCGCTTCGTCGATGCGACCTATGCCTACCAGGGCGGCGGCCGCGGCGTACCCGTCGAGCGCATCGCTACCCTGGAGGCCTTCGTGCTGGGCGACCTGCAACCCGATCTGACCCTGGTGTTCGACCTGCCGGTGGACATCGGCCTGGCCCGTGCCGCCCGGCGTGGCGCCCTGGACCGATTCGAACAGGAGCAGCGCGCCTTCTTCGAGGCGGTGCGCCAGACCTATCTGGATCGCGCCCGGGCCGTGCCGGCCCGCTATCGCCTGATCGATGCCTCGCGCAGTTTGGCCGAGGTACAGGCGGAGCTGCGCGCCCTGGTCGCCACCCTGGAGCCGACGCTCGGTGGCTGACGTCTATCCCTGGCAGCAGGACCTCTGGGCGCGGATCTCGCCCCGGCGGCAGCATCCCCATGCCTATCTGCTGCATGGCCCGCGCGGCATCGGCAAGCGTGATCTGGCGGAACGCCTGGCCGCCCTGCTGCTGTGCCAGGCGCCCCAGGGCGATGCCGCCTGCGGCCAGTGCAAGGCCTGTTCCCTGCTCAGGGCCGGGACCCATCCCGATTACTGCGTGATCCAGCCGGAAGAGGCCGAGAAGCCCATCCGCGTCGATCAGATCCGCGGCCTGGTGGACTTCGTCACCCAGACCGCCCAGCTGGGCGGGCGCAAGCTGATCCTGCTAGAGCCGGTCGAGGCGATGAACCTCAATGCCGCCAACGCCCTGCTCAAGAGTCTGGAGGAGCCCTCGGGCGCTACGGTGCTGCTGCTGGTGAGTCACCAGCCGAGTCGCCTGCTGCCCACCGTGCGCAGCCGCTGCGTGCAGCAGGCCTGTCCGGTGCCCTCGCGCGCCGAGAGTCTCGCCTGGCTGGGTGAGCGCCTGCCGGACCTTGAGGAAGAGATCCGCATCCAGTTGCTGGTGCTGGCCGGCGGCTCGCCGTTGGCGGCCCTGCGCCTGCATGGCGAGGACGTGCTCGCCCGTCGAGCCCTGGTGGTGGAGGGGGTGAAGCGCCTGCTCAAGCGCCAGGCGGCGCCCAGTCAGCTGGCCGAGAGCTGGAACGCCGTGCCGCTGCCGCTGCTGCTCGACTGGTTCTGCGAATGGACCCATGGCGTCCTGCGCCAGCAGTGGGGTGGTGCCGATGCCGAAGCCGCACCGGACATGGCCAAGGTACTGGGTTATCTGGCCGAGAAGAGCGCGCCGCAGACGGTGCTGGCCCTGCAGGAATGGCTGCATGCCGAGCGGCAGAAGGTGCTGGGCAAAGCCAACCTCAACCGCGTATTGTTGCTGGAATCGCTGTTGATCCGCTGGGCCGGCCTGGTGCCCGGGCGCTAGCGATCCGCGCGTTCGTCTTGCCTGTCTCGAGAGAATCTCATGAGTTTGCCGCAGAACCTGGGCCCCCGTAATGGCATCCTGTCCCTCACCATCAAGGACAAGTCGGTGCTCTATGCCGCCTACATGCCCTTCATCCGCAACGGTGGTCTGTTCATTCCGACGGGCAAGACCTACAAGCTCGGCGACGAGGTCTTCATGCTGCTCAACCTGATGGACGAGCCGGACAAGATCCCGGTCGCCGGCAAGGTCGTCTGGATCACCCCCAAGGGCGCCCAGGGCAATAGAGCCGCCGGAGTCGGTGTGCAGTTCAACGAAGGCGACAATACCGCGCGCAACAAGATCGAAACCTATCTGGCCGGCTCGCTGAAGTCGGACCGTCCCACCCATACCATGTGATGCCTGCGCCGTCCCGCTCGGGGCGGGGGCGTCGCTGCTGATTCAAGGCTATTTTCCGTGCATTTCGTCGACTCCCACTGTCACCTGGATCGACTCGATCTATCCCTTCACGACGGCTCCCTGGACGCAGCGCTGGATGCCGCGCGCGCCCGGGGCGTCAGCCAGTTCCTCTGCATCGGCGTCGATGCCGGCAACGCTCCCACGGTGCAGGCCCTGGCCGAACGCTATGCCGACGTCCACTGCGCGGTGGGCATCCACCCGCTGGATGCGGCCCAGGGCAGTGCCATCGATCTCGACTGGCTGCTGGCGCGGCTGGCTCATCCCCGCGTCGTCGCCATCGGCGAGACCGGGCTGGACTATCACTATCAGCCGGACACCGCCGAGATCCAGCAGCGCTCCTTCGCCCTGCACCTGGAGGCGGCCCGCCGCACGGCGCTGCCCCTGGTGATCCATACCCGCGAAGCGCGGGCCGACACCCTGGCCATGCTGGGCGCCGCTGACCTGCCGGGCGCCGGGGTGCTGCACTGCTTCACCGAGGATTGGGCGACGGCCAAGGCCGCCCTGGACCTGGGCTTCTACATTTCCTTTTCCGGCATCCTGACCTTCCGCAACGCCGGCGACCTGCGCGACGTCGCGCGCCAGGTGCCGGCCGATCGCCTGCTGGTGGAAACCGATTCGCCCTATCTGGCGCCGGTGCCCCACCGCGGCAAGGCCAATCTGCCGCAATTCGTGGTCGAGGTCGCCCAGTGCCTGGCCGACGTGCGAGGCACCAGTCTGGAGACCCTGGCCGAGCAGACCACGGCCAACTTCCGGCGGCTGTTTCCCCGCGCCATCCTCTAGGCAAAAAAATGGCCCGGGTATCCTGGGATACCCGGGCCGGACCAGCGGTTCGCCTGGACGGAGAGCCGCCTGCCTGGCCCGCGCCGCGGGGGTCGACGCGACCAGTCACTTGAGTATTGGTCAGCTCGGAAAAAGGTCCAGTCGGGATTGGACGTTTTTTAAACAGTTTTGGAATAGCGCTGGCCCGACACTGGCTATCCCGGGCCTTTCAGACCCCTAGAAGCGCGCCAGTGCCCCGACCAGATCCAGCGTTTGCTCGAGTACGTGCTCGCTGGTATAGAAATGGGGCGACAGGCGGATGCCCGGACCCCGCTGGGCGCAGACCACGTCGGCGGTCTTGAGACGTTCGAACAGTTGGCGGTTGTCCCAGCCCTCGAGCGAGAAGGTGAGGATGCCCGAGCGCCGCTCGACGTTGGCCGGCGAATGCAGGACGGCACCGGGCAGGCGGCGGATATGGCTGTCGAGCAGCTCGATCCGCGCCAGCAGGTCCTTGCCCACCTGTTCCATGCCGGCATCCTCCAGCAGTGACAGACTCGCCTCCAGGGCCACGGCGCCGAGCATGTTGGGGCTGCCGCACTCGAAGCGCATCGCCGTCCTGGCCGGTTGCCATTCGCGCTGGCTGTAGTCGCCGGCGTTGTCCAGCATGTGCCAGCCGTACTCGTGCAGCTTCAGCTGCTCGCGCAGATCGGCGCGGCAATAGAAGACGCCCAGGCCTTCCGGGCCGAGCATCCACTTGTGACCGTCGGCCATGGCGAAGGCGCAGTTGCAGGCCTGGGCATCGAAGGGCAGGGCGCCCAGTTGCTGGATGGCGTCGACACACAGCAGCACGCCCTTGGCGTCGCAGCCCTGGCCCAGCTGGGGCAGGTCCAGGCGCAGGCCGCTGGCGTACTGCACGGCGCTGATGGCCATGAGTCGGGTGCGCGGGCCGCAGGCAGCCAGCAGATTGGCCTCGGGAGTGTCACCCAGGCTGACTTCCACCACCTCGACGCCAAAGCGGGCCAGGGCTTCCCAGACCACCCGGTTGGAGGGGAACTCCTCATCGCTGATCACCACCTGGTCGCCGCTCTGCCAATCCAGGCCGAAGGCAACGAAGGAGAGCGCTTCCGAGGTGTTCTTCACCAGGGCGATGTCGCTGCTGGACGGCGCATTGAGCAGGCGGGTCAGGCGATCGCGCAGGCGCTGTTCCATGACCAGCCAGGTCGGATAGTTGCGCGCGCCGTATTGGCAGTTTTCGGCGGCGAATTCGGTGACGGCCTGCGCAGCGCGCTTGGGCCACGGGGCCACGGCCGCGTGGTTGAGGTATCTCATGGCGTAGGCCTGAGGGAATTCGTGCTTCCAGGAAGACATTGACTCGATCCGTACAATCTGGGTGTGATGGGGCATAATAAGGGGCGCGCCCGCGCGGTTCACCGATGCTTTCGGTGCAGCTCGCCCAAGGTGTGACGAAGTGCCGGTATGCCGAGGGGTGACTGGCGATTCGAAGGCCCTATCCCTTTTCAAAACAACAAGTGGGCTGCCATGCAGAAAGAATCCCGCAAAGTCCGCGAGTTCCGTCGCCGCGAACAGGAAATCCTCGATACCGCCCTGCAGCTGTTTCTCTCCGAAGGAGAAGACAGCGTCACCGTCGAGATGATCGCCGAGGCGGTCGGTATCGGCAAAGGCACCATCTACAAGCACTTCAATTCCAAGGCCGAGATCTATCTGCGCCTGATGCTGGATTACGAGCGGGACCTGGCCGAGCTGTTCCAGTCGGACAACGTCGCCCGCGACCGCGAAGCGCTCTCCCGCGCCTATTTCGAATTCCGCATGAGCGATCCGCAGCGCTATCGCCTGTTCGATCGACTCGAGGAGAAGGTGGTCAAGACGCGTCAGGTGCCCGAACTGGTCGAGCAGCTGCACAGCATCCGCACCTCGAACTTCCAGCGGCTGACCAGTCTGATCGAAGGCCGGATCGACGAAGGCAAGCTCGAGGACGTACCGCCCTATTTCCATTACTGCGCCGCCTGGGCGCTGGTGCACGGGGCCGTGGCCCTTTACCATTCGCCGTTCTGGCGCGACGTGCTGGAGGATCAGGAAGGTTTCTTCCAGTTCCTCATGGAGATCGGCGTGCGCATGGGCAACCGCCGCAAGCGAGACGTCGAAACGCCTGTCCGATCCTAGGGTCCGATAGAGGCAAGGGATGCCGCGCCATCCCTTTTCTCTTGTCCCACTGGAGTACCCCCAAGATGATCGTTGACCGCCAGGGTAGGGCGTTTCGCAACTTGCGGATCAGCCTCACGGCGGCCTGCAACTATGCCTGTACGTACTGCGTGCCCGACGGCAAGCGGCTCGTGGCGGCGCAGGACGAACTCAGTGCCGAAACCATGGCCCGGGGTGTGGAATACCTCATCGATGCCGCCGGTATCGAACGGCTGCGCATCACCGGGGGCGAACCCCTGGTCACGCCGCGGCTGGAACCCTTTCTCGCCCGGGTCTCACAGCTCGGCCTCAAGGACATCAGCCTGACCACCAACGGTCAGCTGCTGCCACGCAAGCTGGATTTCCTCATCGACCATGGTATCCGTCGCCTCAACGTTTCCCTCGACACCCTCGATGCCGCAGCCTTTCCGCGTCTGGCGCGGGGGGGCGATCTGGCCACGGTGCTGGCCGGACTGGAAGCGGCCCGGGCCGCCGGTCTCAAGATCAAGCTCAACATGGTGCCCCTGCGTGGCCAGAATCTCGACCAGGTGCTGCCGCTGCTGGACTATTGCCTGGAGCGGGGTTTCGAGCTGAGATTCATCGAGCTGATGCGCATGGGGCACCTGGCCAAGAATCCCGCGACCTTCAACAACCAGCTGGTGCCCCTGGCCGAATTGCTGGAGATCATAGGTTCGCGCCATGCCTATGTGCAGGCCGATGCGCCGGTGGATTCCACGGCGCTGCGCTATCGCGTCGAGTCGGGCGGGCACTTCGGCGTCATCGCCAACGAAAGCGTGCCCTTCTGCCGGACCTGCTCGCGGCTGCGCCTGTCGTCCACCGGCTGGCTGCACGGCTGCCTGTCGTCGAGCAACCGCCACTATGTCGGCGATCTGCTGGACAAGCCGCGTCACCTGGCATTGCCAGCGCTGCAGCGGCTGCTGGTCAAGGCCCTGGGCGACAAGCAGGAGGTGGCCTTCTCGGGGGGCGTGACCGTGATGAAGATCATCGGCGGCTGATCTACCGGCTGCGCCTCGAACTGGCGCGAAAGCTGCTAAGGCCCCTGTATCGACGACAACTTGGCGCCGGACAGGGGTCTGCTCTTCATGGTCAAACTGCGTTTTCTATTCATTTCCGTGCTGCTGGCCTGCCTGGGCGGCTGCATGAACGTCAGCGACATGGCGTCCGGTGTCGAGTACCACCTGCGCGACGCGGGGCTGCTCGACTACAGCAAGACCCAGCGGCTGAACAACTTTCGGCTACAGGCCGACTCCTACATCTACATAGCCCAGGGTGCCTTCGTGCCCGTGGGCCATCCCTATGCCCGCCCGAACGTGGTGGCGGAAGAGGCCTTCAAAGGCTTTGTGGAGTACTTTCCGCGGGTAAGGAGAGCAGACAAACCGGAGGGTTTCGACGAGGCCATGGCCAAGGCCCGCCAGCTCGGGGCCCACTATGTGCTCTATACCCGCTTCGCCGGCGCAGACGACCGCATCGGCACCTGGGAGGAATGGGAAGACCAGGACGACATCGGCCGGGTCGGGCGCGATCGCAGCGTCGTGCAGATGATGCTGGTGGAGACCGCTACCTTCCGCCTGGTGGACACGGCGCGGATCCGCAGTCGTGGCGGCTTCCTGACGTTCTATGACGAGCGCCCGGAAGACCTGCTCGGACCGGCGCTCAACGAATATGCCCAACGCCTGCTTGGTTTGGGCTCCCGGTAGAGGAGAAGGGCGTGACCCAGATTGACGTGACGCGGAATCTGCTGGCGCAGCTGCCAGTCGCTGAGGACGGCAAGCTGCCGCCCGTGGAGCTCTGGCATCCGCCGTTCTGCGGCGACATCGACATGCGCATCGCCCGGGACGGCACCTGGTATCACCAGGGCACGCCCATCACCCGCCCGGCCATGGTACGGCTGTTTTCCACCATCCTGCGCCGCGATCCCGAGCGCTATGTACTGGTGACGCCGGTGGAGTGCGTGGGCATCCAGGTCGAGGATGTGCCCTTTCTGGCCGTGGATGTCGAATGGCGTGGCGACGGAACAGACCAGGCGCTCGATTTCCTTACCAATGTGGGTGACAGGGTCGCCGTCGATGCCGAGCATCCGCTGCGCTTCGCCGAGCAGGATGACCAGCCGGCGCCCTATGTGCGAGTGCGCGGCGGTCTGGAGGCGCGGCTCAACCGGGCGGTGTTCTATCGGCTGATGGAAAGGGTCGAGGAGGGCACCCACGAGGGCCGCTCCTGGCTCGGCCTCTGGAGTCGCGGCAGCTTCTTTCCCGTCGCGCCCGCTGAATAGAGAAAGGGCCCCGAGGGGCCCTTTTTTTACGCTTACATGTTGGGGTAGTTGGGACCACCGCTGCCTTCCGGCGCCACCCAGGTGATGTTCTGCGCCGGGTCCTTGATGTCGCAGGTCTTGCAGTGGACGCAGTTCTGGGCATTGATCTGGAAGCGCGGCTCGCCGCCGTCGCGGACCACCTCGTAGACCCCGGCCGGGCAGTAGCGCTGGGCGGGTTCGTCGTACAGCGGCAGGTTCTGCGCGATGGGGATTGAGGGATCCCTGAGCTTCAGGTGAACCGGCTGGTCTTCCTCGTGGTTGGTGTTGGAGAGGAACACCGAGGACAGCTTGTCGAAGCTCAGCTTGCCATCCGGCTTGGGATAGCTGATGCGCGGCGCCTCGTCGACCTTCTTCAGGCAGGTGTGGTCCATGCGTCGATCGTGCAGGGTGAAGGGCAAGGCGCCACCCAGCAGGTTGTGCTCGACGAAGGCGAAGGCCGGGCCCAGTAGCGGACCGAACTTGTGCATGGCCGGACCGAAGTTGCGGCTGGCGTGCAGTTCTTCCTGCACCCAGCTGCCCTTGAAGCCATCGACGTAACCCTGGAGTTCGTCGCCTTCGCGACCGGCCGCCAGGGCGGCGACGATGGCGTCGGCGGCGAGCATGCCGGACTTCATGGCGGTGTGGCTGCCCTTGATCTTGGCCGGATTGAGGGTGCCCAGGTCGCAGCCGATCAGGGCGCCACCGGGGAAGACCATCTTCGGCAGGGAATTCAGGCCGCCCTTGACCAGGGCACGGGCGCCGTAGGAGACGCGCTTGCCACCTTCCAGGTACTGGGCCACCACCGGGTGGTGCTTGTAGCGCTGGAATTCGTCATAGGGCGAGAGGTGCGGATTGCTGTAGGCCAGGTCGACGATCAGGCCGACCACCACCTGGTTGTCTTCCAGGTGATAGAGGAAGGAACCGCCCGGGTTCTCCTTGTCCAGCGGCCAGCCGGAGGTATGGATCACCAGACCCTGCTCGTGCCTGGCCGGATCGATCTCCCACAGTTCCTTGATGCCGATGCCGTAGTGCTGCGGATCGGCGCCTTCGCCGAGCTTGAATCTCTGGCCCAGCTGCTTGCCCAGATGGCCCCGGCAGCCTTCGGCGAACAGGGTGTACTTGCCGCGCAGTTCCATGCCGGGGGTGTAGACCCCCTCCTTGGGCTGGCCTTCGCGATCCACGCCCAGGTCTCCGGTGATGATGCCGCGCACCACGCCCTGCTCATCGATCAGCGGCTCCTGGGCAGCGAAGCCCGGATAGATCTCCACGCCCAGGGCTTCGGCCTGCTGGCCCAGCCAGCGGCAGAGATTGCCCAGGGAAATGATGTAGTTGCCCTCGTTGTGCATGGGCTTGGGCACGAAGAAATTCGGCACCTTGGTCGCCTGGCGATCACCCTTGAGCAGGTAGATATCGTCGCGTTTGACCGGGGTGTTCAGGGGCGCGCCGAGTTCCTTCCAGTTGGGAAAGAGCTCGTCCAGGGCGCGGGGTTCGAAGACGGCGCCGGAGAGAATGTGGGCACCGACCTCGGAGCCTTTCTCGACCACGCAGACACTGATCTCCTGGCCGTTTTCGGCCGCCTGCTGCTTGAGGCGACAGGCCGCGGACAGGCCCGCGGGGCCGGCCCCGACGATCACAACGTCGAATTCCATGTATTCGCGTTCCACGGCTCACTCTCCTCAGGCAAAACTCACGATCTGGTTATTTATGTAGGGGTGCAACAAAAGACTTCATTATATCCGGCGTGCTCCCTGGCACCCATTCAAACGTTTGTTTAAATTTTCTGCAAGCCTGTTAGACTCGGGAGTTACTGGCCCCTGACGGACTGTCGCGTTGACCCCTGCTGCCGTGGAGGTCAACATAAGAAGGATTTGCAACACGGTGTGGACCGACAGGGGTCGTGTCCAACGCAAGGCCGCCTTGGCGTCCTGTTTATTCACCAGAATAAATCGAGGGATTCATGAAGGTTCTCGTAGCTGTCAAACGCGTGGTGGACTACAACGTCAAGGTCCGCGTCAAGGCCGACCAGACCGGTGTCGACCTGGCCAACGTCAAGATGTCCATGAACCCCTTCTGCGAGATCGCCGTGGAAGAAGCGGTGCGCCTGAAGGAAAAGGGCATCGCCAGCGAGATCGTGGTCGTGACCGCGGGTCCCGCCCAGGCGCAGGAACAACTGCGTACCGCCCTGGCACTGGGCGCCGATCGCGCCGTGCTGATCGACACCGGCACCGCCGAGCTGTCGTCGCTGACCACCGCCAAGCTGCTCAAGGCCGTGGTGGACAAGGAACAGCCGCAGCTGGTGATCCTCGGCAAGCAGGCCATCGACAGCGACAACAACCAGACCGGCCAGATGCTGGCCGCTCTGACCGGCTTCGCCCAGGGCACCTTCGCCTCCAAGGTGGAGCAGGCCGCCGACGGCCTCAGCGTGACTCGCGAGATCGATGGCGGTCTGCAGACCGTGGCGCTCAAGCTGCCGGCGGTGGTGACCACCGACCTGCGCCTCAACGAGCCGCGCTACGCCTCGCTGCCCAACATCATGAAGGCCAAGAAGAAGCCGCTGGAAACCCTGACCCCGGACGCCCTGGGCGTGGCGGTGAAAGCCTCCTACGAGGTGGTCAAGGTGGAAGCTCCGGCGGGTCGTCAGGCGGGCATCAAGGTCAAGTCCGTGGCCGAGCTGGTCGAAAAACTCAAGAACGAAGCTAAGGTGATCTGATGGCCATTCTCGTCATTGCCGACCACGACAACGCCAACCTCTTCGGCGCTACCCTGAACACCGTTGCTGCGGCCCAGGCCATCGGCGGCGATATCCATGTGCTGGTCGCCGGCCAGAACGCCCAGCCGGTCGCCGACGCCGCCGCCAAGCTCGCCGGCGTTGGCAAGGTGCTGCTGGCCGACAACGCCGCCTATGCTCACCAGCTGCCAGAAAACGTCGCGCCGCTGGTGGTCGAGCTGGCTGCCAACTACAGCCACGTCCTGGCCGCTGCCAGCACCAATGGCAAGAACTTCCTGCCGCGCGTCGCCGCGCTGCTGGACGTCGACCAGATCTCCGAGATCATCGCCGTCGAATCCGCCGACACCTTCAAGCGGCCGATCTATGCCGGCAACGCCATCGCCACCGTGCGCTCCACGGCGCCGGTCAAGGTGATCACCGTGCGCGCCACCGGTTTCGATCCGGTCGCCGCCGAGGGCGGTTCCGCCGCCATCGAAGCCGTGGGCCTGGTCAAGGATGCCGGCATCTCCAGCTTCGTCGGCGAAGAGCTGGCCAAGTCCGACCGGCCCGAGCTGGGCGCCGCCAAGGTGGTGGTCTCCGGTGGTCGCGGTCTGCAGAACGGTGACAACTTCAAGATCCTCTACGCCCTGGCCGACAAGCTGGGCGCAGCGGTGGGCGCCTCGCGCGCCGCGGTGGACGCCGGCTTCGTGCCCAACGACATGCAGGTCGGCCAGACCGGCAAGATCGTCGCGCCGCAGCTGTACATCGCCGTCGGCATCTCCGGGGCCATCCAGCATCTGGCAGGCATGAAGGATTCCAAGGTGATCGTCGCCATCAACAAGGACGAGGAGGCACCGATCTTCCAGGTGGCCGACTACGGCCTGGTGGGTGACCTGTTCGAATTGATCCCCGAGCTGGAAAAGGCCATCTGAGGCCCTCCCCCGTGCAAGAGCCCGCCCTTTGGCGGGCTTTTTCATGGGCGCGGCAAGGCCTCTGGCAGAGGCCCTGGCGTCAAGGAGGGGTGCGCCGGTTCCTTGTCGTTTTTGGACATTGCCGCCCCGGGAAGGGAAGGGTTAAGGTCGGGCCTAGCTGTACCGGTATACCTTCAGGGTAGCCTGCTACTGTTCCGCTTTCGTCCAGGAAGACGCCATGACCAATCTGTTGCTCTACCAGCGCATCGCCCAGCAACTGGCGAACGACATCCGCACGGGGGTCTACAAGCCCGGCGAACGGGTACCGTCGGTGCGCAAGCTGAGTCAGCAGTTGGGCGTCAGCCATGCCAGCGTCCTGCAGGCCTATGCCACCCTGGAAGACCAGGGGCTGATCCGGGCCCGGCCGCAGTCGGGCTTCTATGTGCACCAGACCCCGGCGCTGACCGCGCCGACGCCGGACATCGCCACGGTGGAACGGCCCAGCCTGGTGACCCGCGCGGGCATCATCAACCAGGTGCTGGCGGAATCGCGGCGGGAAGGCGTGGTGCCCCTCGGCATGGCGGTCCCCCAGCCCGACTACCTGCCCTTGCGGGCCCTGCACCAGCAACTGTCCAAGGTGACCCGTTTCCAGGCTCGCGCGGCCTTTTCCTATCTGCACAGTCCGGGCTACGAGCCCCTGCGCCGCCAGGTGGCCATCCGCCTGCGCGATGCGGGGGTGGTGGTGGGTCCGGAAGAGGTGGTGATCACCCATGGCTGCGTGGATGCGCTGCAGATGTCGCTGCGGGTGCTGACCAAGCCGGGCGATCTGATCGCCACCGAATCGCCGTCCTACTACGGGCTGCTGCAGCTGGCCGAGGTGCTGGGGCTCAAGGTGATCGAGATCCCCTGCGATCCGGAAACCGGGCTCAGCGTCGAGGCGCTGCAGCTGGCCGCGAGCCAGTGGCCGGTCAAGGCCCTGGTGGTGGCCGCGCGCCTGAGCAATCCACTGGGGGGCAGCATGCCGGAGGCGCGGCAGAAGCAGCTGCTCAGGCTGGCGGCCGAGCGCAACATCGTCATCGTCGAGGACGACATCTATGGCGAGCTGACCTACGACAGCGGCTCCAAGGCGCTCAAGGCGCTCGACAAGCAGGGTCGGGTCATCTACTGCTCGAGCTTTTCCAAGACCATTTCGCCAGGCGTCCGCATCGGCTGGGTGGTGGCCGGGCCCTACCAGGAAGACATCTGCCGCCTGCAGACCTTTACCACCCATTCCGCCTGCAGCGTGACCCAGATGGGCGTCTCCGCCTATCTGGAGAACGGCGGCTATGACCGCCACCTGCGGGCCATCCGCCAGGAATACCGACGCAACATGACCGCCTTCCAGCTGGCGATCCAGGAGCACTTTCCCGAGGGTACCCAGATGAGCCGGCCCAATGGCGGCTTCATCCTCTGGGTCAGCCTGCCGGCGCGGGTGGACACCCGTCTGCTGCACCAGCGCGCCCTGGATCAGGGGGTGAGCATCGCGCCGGGCATGATCTTCAGCAACACCGACCAGTTCAATCACTGCATCCGCCTCAATTGCGGTCTGCCCTGGGGGCGCGATGCCCAGCGGGCGCTGATGACCCTTGGGCTGCTCGCCCGTCAGCTCTGCCAGGAAAGCCTGGCCGCCTAGCGGCACGCCTGGAACCCGCTGTAGGGCGGCGGAGTCGGTTGTAGAGACTGACCCCTGTCGCGCCCGGTGCCTTGCTCCGGGCGCGACACCCTGAGTGTGGTGAGCCCATGCGTGGATACCTGGCAACGACGGCGCTGGCCGTAACCCTGCTGTTGGCGGGCTGCGATAACGAGTCACCGCCCGCCACGGCCAAGGCGCCTCCAACCGTGGCTCCAGCGCCAGCAGCGCCGAAGCCTTCGGTGGCAACCGAACCCCAGGGCAGCGCCGCCGATCTGCGCGCCTACCGCCTGGACCCGCTCCCGACCAGGGCCTTCGTGCTGCCTGCACCGCCACCCAAGAAGCAGGACCTGGCCAGGAACAGCCACCTAAAAAAAGCTGCCGTGCCCAAGCCGGCGCCGGCTGTCGCCCATCCGCTCGACCTCAGCGTGCCCGGTGAAGCGGCTGCGTCCCAGTCGGTGAGCACTCGCCGCCTGGGCGCAGGCAAGGCCGACAACAACGTCGCCGAGGCAGGTCTGCTGCCACAGCTGTTTCGCAAGGAGGGCGACCCCGGTCGTTTCGAATTGGGCGGTCGGGTGATCAGTCGGGATCGCAGCGACGACTTCGAAGGGGCGGAGGTCGAATTGCGCTTTCGGCGCTAGTCCGTTGCTGCCAGGTGGTCGGTACTGAACACCGGCCCGGAACTTCATCGCCGCAACGCTTGCCGACAGTTCAGGTGGCGGACACAACGTCTGCCCGGATTCGGGAGCGTTCCATGCCCAGTGCGACAGGCAAGATCCGTTATGCAGTGGTAGGCGGTGGCTGGATTTCCCAGGGCGCCTTCATGCCCGGGGTTGGCCAGACCAGCAATTCCGAGATGACCGCCCTGGTTACCGGCGATCCCGTCAAGGCGCGGGATCTGGCCGCCAAGTACGGTCTCAAGAGTTATACCTACGAAGAATTCCCGGCGCTGCTGTCTTCCGGCGAGATCGATGCGATCTACCTGGCCACGCCCAACTTTCGCCATCTGGAGTTCGCGGTACCGGCGCTGGACGCCGGCATTCACGTCCTGCTGGAAAAGCCCATGGCGATCAGCGAGGAAGAATGCCTGGCAATCAACGCCGCGGCTGCGCGCTCCGGAGCCAAGTTGATGATCGCCTATCGGCTGCACTGCGAGCCGGGCACGGTGGAAATGATCGAGCGGGTGCGCAACGGCGAGATCGGCGATCCGCGCCTGTTCACCTCGACCTTCACCCAGCCGGTCGACACGGCCAACCACCGCGCCCAGAGCGGCTTCTGGGCTGGCCCCGTTACCGACATGGGGCCCTATCCACTCAATGCCGTACGGTCGCTCTTTGGTGACGAGCCCATCGAAGTCAGTGCGGTCGGGGTGCAGACACCCGGGCGCGACATCACCACCTGGGATGCCGTGACCGTGACCTTGCGCTTTCCCGAGGAGCGGCTGGCGACGTTTTCCGTCAGCTTCAGCGGCCCCAACACCGAGCGCTTCCAGCTGGTGGGTCGCAAGGGCGAGATCGAGGCTTCACCGTGCTTCGGTTTCGGCGAAGGCGTCGCCATCGGCTATCGCCTGACCGTGGAGGGGGAGACAGCAGAGTTCAAGGCGCCGGTGGTGGATCATTTCGGCGGCGAGACGGCCTATTTCTCAGATTGCCTTCTTCAGGATCGCCAGCCGGAGATGGATGGGGAGGAGGGCTGGCGCGACGTGCGCGTGCTGGCGGCCATCGAGCGCGCCCTGCAGAGCGGTCAACCGCAATCCCTGGAGCCGCTACCCAAGCGCCAGGGGCCAACCCGCGAGCAGGTGCGCAGCCTCCCACTGGCGGAGGTGCCGGAATACGTCAACACCAAGGTCCCGCTGGAGTCCTGAGACCACGAAGCCCTGCCGCACGTGATGTGGCAGGGCTTCGTCCGGACAACCAGGGTGCGCGATCAGCGGTCCTGGGCCTCCTTGGCATCCATCTCGGCATTGCGCTGCCGGATCTTGGATTTCTGTTCGTCGGTCAAGGGCACCTTGCGCGCCGTGTCCTTGAGCATGAGCAGGCTGCCGACCACCGAGCCGATGGCGACCAGCAGGATCAACCAGGCATACCAGGGCATCTTTCTTCTCCTTGAGTGGCTATATCGCTTCGACCACGGGAGCGGCTGTCAGTGCGCCCGGCAGCTCGCATTCGTGCGTCTGGCCCAGGCGGCGTAACCCAGGTCGTAGAGCCAGTTGAACGCCAGGGTATAGGGCAGGAAGAACAGGATCAGTCCCAGGTCCAGCAGCAGCGCCTGCCAGAGACCGATGGACAGCCACCAGGCGGCCAGGGGCACCAGCACCACGATCAATCCCCCTTCGAAGCCGAGGGCGTGCAGCAGCCGGACACCCAGGCCACGGCTGAAGCCCAGGCGCTCCTGCAGTCGATCGAAGCCCAGGTTGAAGATCAGATTCCAGAGCATGGCGATGGCGGAAAAGGCAGCGGTAAGCAGGCCCATGTGCCCGAGTGAGCGATCCAGCAGCCAGGCCAGGGTCGGGGTGGCGAGCAGCACGGCGATGCCTTCGAAGAGCAGGGCATGCAGCACGCGGGCACTGGCGGGACGCTGGGTGAGCGGAATGGACATGAGACGACTCCACGATGGACAGGCCCTCAGTCTCATCGGTTAAGCTGGGGAGATCAAAATGGATTCCATAGGCTGAGCCGATATGTATCCCAATGCCGAAGCCCTCGAGGCATTCGTCGAGGCGGCCGCGACAGGCTCCTTCAGTGCGGCGGCCCGGGTGTTGGGCAAGCGTCAGTCCAGTATCAGCGAAAGCATCGCCCGGCTGGAGGACGAATTGGGGTTACCGCTGTTCGATCGCCAGGGCCGCTACCCGGTGCTGACGGCGGCCGGCGAGCAACTGCTCGACCAGGCCCGTGCCGTGCTCTCGGCCCATGACCGCCTGGCCAATCGCGCCACCCAGCTCGCGGCCGGCGTGGAGCCCCGCCTGACGCTGGTGATTTCCGATACCTACCAGCCCACCCGCTATGAAGCGCTCCTGGCCGAGCTGGACCAGCGCTATCCGGATCTCGAATTCGAATGCCTGATCGCCGAAGACGCCGATGTGCTCAACCTGGTACAGGGGCGGGCGGACCTGGGCCTGCTGGCGGGTCAGCCGCCGTACCCGGCGGATATCGAGGCCGCGACCCTGGATGGCCTGGTGACCTTTGGCCTGTACGTGGCTGCCGATCACCCGCTGGCGGCGCTGTCGCGGGTCACCACGGCTGACCTCGCACCCTATCGCCTGTTGCGTCTGAGCACCGTGATTGAATCCTCCCAGCAGGTCTGCCGTCTGCCGGACACCCGCGGGCGCTGCTGGTCGGCGCCCGACTATCTGCTGCTGCTGGACATGGCCGTGCAGGGGTTCGGCTGGGCCGAGCTGCCGCTCTGGTTGGTGACGAACTTCGGTCAGGACCGCCTGGTGGAACTGGCCGTCCCTGGCTGGCCGCAGCGGGTGGCGGTGGATGTGGTCTGGTCGCGCCGGCGGCCGCTGGGGCCGGCGGGCAACTGGCTGCGCGAGCGATTGCTCAAGCCGAGTTGAAGGAGGGGAGCGCATGCAGACAGCGGCCAAGTGCCGGCGCGGCGCTTTTCTGCGAAAATGCCGGCCTTTGCCGTTTTGCCGAGAGCGCCCATGTCCGCCTGCCAGTCTCCCATCATCGTCGCCCTGGATTTCCCTTCGTCGTCCGCCGCCCTGGCGCTGGCCGACCGCCTCGACCCCGCCACTTGCCGGGTCAAGGTCGGCAAGGAGCTGTTCACCGCCAGCGCCGCCGGCGTGGTGGAAGCCCTGCGCACGCGCGGCTTCGAAGTCTTCCTCGACCTGAAATTCCACGACATTCCCAATACCACCGCCATGGCGGTCAAGGCCGCGGCGGAGATGGGCGTCTGGATGGTCAATGTCCATTGCTCGGGCGGCCTGCGCATGATGACCGCCTGTCGCGAGACCCTGGAGGCCTTTCAGGGTCCCAAGCCGCTGCTGATCGGTGTCACCGTGCTGACCAGCATGGAGCGCGAGGACCTGGCCGACATCGGCCTGGACGTGGATCCCCAGGAGCAGGTCCTGCGCCTGGCCGGTCTGGCCGCTCGCGCTGGCCTGGACGGTCTGGTCTGCTCGGCCCAGGAGGCCTCGGCGCTCAAGGCCGCGCAGCCGACGCTGCAACTGGTCACGCCCGGCATCCGTCCGGCCGGCAGTGCCCTGGACGACCAGCGCCGCATCCTCACCCCGCGTGAAGCCCTGGATGCCGGCTCCGACTACCTGGTGATCGGCCGGCCCATCGCCCGCGCCGCCGATCCGGCCCGCGCCGTGGAAGAGATCCTCGCCACCCTGAAATAAGCGGTAAACCTCCGGGGCGGCGGTCGCCGGCAAAAGGTGCTGCTATTCTCGTTCTGCAGGCCGACGCCTTCTCGTGTCGGCGCAAGGCGAGAGACCTCAGGGCATGCACGATAGGTTGAACGCCTGTCTCAAGGCGGTAGACGGCGTTTTGTTGGGCAAGGAAACCCAGGTCAGGCTGGCGCTGGCCTGCCTGCTGGCGCGGGGTCACCTGCTGATCGAGGACCTGCCCGGGATGGGCAAGACCACCCTCAGCCATGCCCTGGCCAAGGTGCTGGGGCTGTCCTTCCAGCGCATCCAGTTCACCTCTGACCTCTTGCCCGGCGATATCCTCGGCACCTCGGTGTTCGATCGCGACAGCGGACAGTTCGTCTTCCATCCCGGGCCGGTGTTCGCCGAACTGCTGCTGGCCGACGAAATCAATCGCGCCACGCCCAAGAGCCAGAGCGCGCTGCTGGAAGCCATGGAGGAGGGGCAGGTGACCATCGAGGGCGCCACCCGGCCTTTGCCCGATCCCTTCTTTGTCATCGCCACCCAGAATCCCATCTCCCAGGGCGGCACCTTCGCCCTGCCGGAATCCCAGCTCGATCGCTTCCTGATGCGCCTGTCGCTCGGCTATCCCGGGCGCGCCGCCGAGCGGGCGCTGCTGCTCGGCGGTTCCGGACGCGAGCAACTGCCGCGGCTGGAGCCCCTGCTGGATCACGCCCAGCTGCGGCTGATCCAGGCCGAGGTGCCGCGTATCCACGCCAGCGAGGCGGTAGTGGACTATGTGCTGCGCCTGGTGGAGGCCACCCGCACCCAGACCTCCTTCGCCCTGGGCCTGTCGCCGCGCGGCAGCCTGGCGCTGCTGGCCGCGGCGCGGGCCTGGGCACTGCTGGCGGGGCGCGACCATGTGCTGCCCGAGGACGTTCAGACGGTGCTGCCGGCGGTGGCCGGGCATCGCCTGCGCGACATCGCCGACCCTGCCCGGCACGGTGGCGGCGCCCTAGTGCAGTGGCTGCTGCGCGAAGTCCCGGCGCTGTGACCGGCGGCGCCTGGCAGCGCTATCGAGACGGCTGGCTGACACGGCGGATTCCACCGGCCAATCGCATCACCCTCGATCAGCGACGCATCTTCATCCTGCCCACCCGCCAGGGCGGCGCCTTCGCCATCGCCTTGCTGCTGATGCTGCTGGCCGGCATCAACTACCAGAACAGCCTGGCCTATG
Organism: Pseudomonas sp. SHLD1; assembly: GCF_028640935.1. Classification (NCBI taxonomy): domain Bacteria; kingdom Pseudomonadati; phylum Pseudomonadota; class Gammaproteobacteria; order Pseudomonadales; family Pseudomonadaceae; genus Pseudomonas; species Pseudomonas sp. SHLD1. The sequence goes on along the minus strand of NZ_JAQZAD010000023.1, from coordinate 308,654 downwards.
GCCTGACCTTCCTGCTGTTTTCCCTGGCGCTGGTGGCCATGTTGCACACCTATCGCAACCTGGCCGGCCTGCAACTGGTCGGCGGCGGCGCCAGCCCGGTGTTCGCCGGGGAGGTCGCCGGATTTCGCCTGCGCCTGGAGAGCAGTGGCCGCGCGCACCAGGGCATCGGCCTGGGCTGGCGTAACGAGCCGCTGGTGCTCAGCGACGTACCGGCGGCGGAGAGCGTCGCCCTGCAGATCTTTCACCCGGCGCCGAGCCGCGGCTGGCTGAGGCCCGGACGGCTGCGGGTGGAGAGCCGCTTTCCCCTCGGCCTGTTCGTCGCCTGGAGCTGGCTGGACCTGGACGTGCGTGCCCTGGTCTATCCGCAGCCACTGGCGACCACGACGCCGCTGCGCAGTGGCCAGGATGCCGGAGGCGAGGAAGGCCAGCGCCAGGCGGGGCAGGGCGCCGACGACTTCCAGGGTCTGCGCCCCTATCACTCCGGCGATTCGCGCCGGCGGTTGGACTGGAAGGCCTTTTCCCGGGGGCAGGGCCTGCTGGTCAAGGACTTCACCGCCCTGGCCGGCAGCGAACTCTGGCTGGATTTCAGCGTACTCGATGGGGACACCGAGACCCGGCTGTCCTGGCTGTGCCAGGCGGTGCTGGACTGCGGCGCCCACCAGCTGCGCTTTGGCCTGCGCCTGCCCGGGGTGGAGCTGGCGCCCGCCACCGGCGAGAGCCAGCGTGACGCGGCGCTGCAGGCCCTGGCCCTGTTCGGACGGCCGACATGAGCACCGCCGTGCCGCAACCCATTCCGCGCATCGCCCTGATCTGGCTGCTGGTGGCCCAGGCCCTGGTGATCCTGCCGCATCTCACCCATCTGCCGCCCTGGGTCGGATTGCTCTGGGCCTTTTGCGCCGGCTGGCGGGTGCTGCTGTTCCGCATGCAGGTGCGGGCGCCGACGCGGATCGAGAAGGGCGGCCTGCTGCTCCTGGCCATGGGCGGCATCTGGTTGTCACGCGGTTCCTTCATCGGCCTGGACGCCGGTGCCGTGCTGCTGCTGGTGACCTTCGCCCTCAAGCTGATCGAGATGCACAGCCGCCGCGATGCCCTGGTGGTGATCTACCTGGGTTTTTTCGCGGTGGTGATCGCCTACCTGTTCGAGGACGGCCTGCTCGCCGCGCTCTACAGCCTGCTGCCGGTGACCGCCCTGGTGGCGGCGCTGATCGGTCTGCAGCAGAGCGCCCTGGCCAGTCGGCCGCTGGCGACGCTGAAGGTCGCCGGTACCCTGCTGCTGCAGGCGGTGCCCCTGATGCTGCTGCTGTTTCTGGTGTTTCCCCGGATCGGTCCGCTGTGGTCGCTGCCGCAACCGGGCGACCAGGCGCGCACCGGACTGGGCGACAGCATGGCCCCCGGGGAGATCGCCCAGCTGTCGCAATCCGCGGAGCGGGTGTTCCGGGTCAGCTTCGCCGGCGACCGGCCCGCGCAGCGCGACCTCTACTGGCGGGCCACCACCTACGAGCGCTTCGATGGCGCGCGCTGGTCGGTGGATCCCGATACCGCCTGGAGTCCGGAACCGGCCTGGACGCCTGGCGGAGCCCGGCTGGATTATCAGGTGGTCATGGAGCCGAGCGGTCGGCCCTGGCTCTATGGCCTGGACGTGGCGCGCAGCGATCAGCGCGACGTGCGCCTGGCCAGTGACTTCCACCTGCAGCGCCGCCGCCCGGTGGACCAGGCGCTGCTCTACCGGGTTTCCAGCTGGCCGCAGGCAATCCGCGAGCCTGAGCGGCTGTCCGCCTCCAGCCAGCGGCGCGCGCTGCAGCTGCCCAGTGGCGGCGAACCGCGTACCCGTGCCTGGGTGGCCCAGCTCAAGACCCGCGCGTCGACACCCGAGGCCCTGGCCCAGGCGATCCTGGCCTATTTCCGCCAGCAGCCCTTCGTCTACACCCTGCAGCCGCCCACGGCGAGCGTCGATGCCATCGACGCTTTTCTCTTCGACAACCATCGTGGCTTCTGCGCCCACTATGCCGGCGCCATGACCTTTGCCCTGCGGGTGGCGGGCATCCCCGCGCGGGTGGTGGCGGGCTACCAGGGCGGTGAATTCAACGTGGCGGGTGGCTACCTGCTGGTGCAGCAATTCGATGCCCATGCCTGGGTGGAATACTGGTTGCCAGGACGCGGCTGGATCAGCGTCGATCCTACCGCCCAGGTGGCGCCCGAGCGGATCGAGCGTGGCCTGCAGGAGGCCCTGGCGGCCCAGGGCGCGGCCAGTGAATTCCTCGCCGACAATCCCTTCGCCGCCAATCGCTATCGCAACCTGGCCTGGCTCAACGACCTGCGTCTGGGCTGGGATCGCATCAACTACGGCTGGCAGCGCTGGGTGCTCAACTATCAGGAAGACACCCAGGGCGAAGTGCTCAAGCGGCTGCTCGGCGAGGGCTCGCTGCAACGCCTGGCCCTGCTCCTGGCAGGCGTGGTGCTGGGCGTCCTCGGGGTGATGGCGCTGCTGGTGCTCAAGCCCTGGCAGCGAACGCGGGATCCCCTGCTGACGCGCTTCGGCCAGTTCGAGGGCCTGCTGGCGCGCCAGGGGGTGAAGCGGCAAGGCGGCGAGCCCGCCGGCAGCTTCGCCGCGCGCGCCATGGCCGAATTGCCGGCGTCACGCGTGGCGATCATGGCGTTCTCCGCGGAATTCCAGGCGCAGCGCTATGCCGGTCGGCCGCCGGATCCGGCGGCGCTAGCGAGGGCGCTGAAACAGTTGAAACGCCAGCTGCGTGAGCGTCAGGCGCGCAGCGACTGAGGTAGGGGGAGCGCGTCGGGTTCCTGCAGGGCGAAGGCCACCAGGCAGACGACGGCCGCCAGGATCAGCGGTTGCGGGTGCGGGTTGCCGAGTGCCTGGGCGATGCAGCCCAGGCCCAGCAACAACAGAGCGGCGGAAGTGAGGGTGCTGACCGAGCGCATGGCGGTTCTCCAAAAACGTGCGGGCATCTTGCCGCCTGTCGGGCAACCGCGCGAATGCGCTCTCGCTATGGAGGCTATAGGCGCAACTGGCGGATCGCCTGATTCAGGGTTCCTGCGAGGGCGGCCAGTTCGGTGCTGGTGCTGGCCGACTCCTGCGTCAGCAGCATGGTCCTTTCCGTGACATCGCGGATGCCTACAACCGACCTGCTCATCTCTTCCGCCACCTGCGCCTGCTGCTCCGCGGCAACGGCGATCTGGGTGTTGCTGTCACGCATCAGGGTCACGGCGGCGGTGATGTCGGCCAGGGCCTGGCCGGCGGCACCGGCCTGGACCACGCAGTCGTCGGCCTTGAGCGAGCTCTCGCGCATGAATTCCACGGCATCGCGGGTGCCGGCCTGGAGGCCGTCGACCATGCGGGTGATCTCGTCGGTGGAGCCCTGGACGCGCTTGGCCAGGTTGCGCACCTCGTCGGCCACCACGGCGAAGCCACGGCCGGCCTCGCCGGCGCGGGCCGCCTCGATGGCGGCGTTGAGCGCCAGCAGGTTGGTCTGCTCGGCGATGCCGTGGATGACGTTGACCACGCTGGTGATGCGCTCGCTGTTCTCGGCCAGCTCCTGGATCATCACCGCGGTCTGCTGCACGCCCTGGGAGAGGTCGGCGATGGAATGGCTGACGCGCTCCACCGCCTGCTGGCCGGCGCCGGCCAGGCGATCGGCTTCCTGGGACTGGTCGCGGGTGCCGGCGGCGTGCTCGGCGATCTGCTGCACGGTGGCGCTCATCTCGTTGATCGCGGTGGCCGCCTGGTCGGTCTCGTGCTGCTGATCGTGCATGCCGCCGCGGACGCCCTGCATGCCGCTGGCCAGGCGTCCGGCGCCTTCGTCCAGGCGCGAGGCGCTGGCGGCCACGGTACCGACGACGCGGGTGTAGCTGTCCTGCATGGCGTTGAAGGCCTGGGTCATCTGCCCCACCTCGTCGCGTCCGCGCACCTCGACCCGGGCGGTGAGATCGCCGTCGCGCTCCACCCGCAGCATGGTGTCCTTGAGGCGGTGCAGATTGCCGAGGATGAAGCGGATCAGCAGCTGCGAGGCCACCAGCAGCACCAGCATCAGCACGCCCACGGCCAGGGCGTATTCCGGCGCCCGGGCGATAAAGATGTCGCCGAAGGTCGGGGCGGTCAGCCTGGCGGCCGCCTCACCCATGGCGGCCTTGACCGCCTTGAGCTGCTCGGCGCGACCGGAGACTTCCAGCTGCATGGCGAACAGCACCAGCAAGAGGCTGGTGACGAAGGCGACGGCATTGACCGCCCAGAATTTGTACTTGAGGGAAATATCGCGCAGCCAGGCAAACATAGGGGGCATCCAGTCGGCGGGGCCGCACAGCCTGGCAGGCCGGCGCGCCCCGGATCTTGACTGGCGTCAACGTCCTGCAGGGAGGAGGGCGACGCCGCGGAACAAGCCCTGAGGTTAACGGCCCCGGCCTGCGCGACTTTAGCGCAGCGGCGCTCCGCGCCTAGTCGTATTCCTCCACCCGCTCTGGCTCGGTGATCTCCGGCAGGTCGAAGAAGGCGCGGGCGGTGGCGGTGGTGTGCAGGGCGGTCTGCTCGGGCGTTTCGTTGCGCAGGCGGGCCACGGTGCGCAGGATCTCCGGCAGGAAGGCCGGCTCGTTGTGGCCATGGCGCGGCTTGGGTCTGAGGGTACGCGGCAGCAGGTAGGGGGCATCGGTTTCCAGCATCAGCCGGCCGACCGGGATCTGCCCGACCAGTTCGTGCAGGTGCAGGCCACGGCGCTCGTCGCAGATCCAGCCGGTGATGCCCAGGTGCAGGTCAAGATCCAGGTAGCCGTAGAGCGCCTTGCGTTCGCCGGTGAAGCAGTGCACCACGGCGGCCGGCAGATGGTCGCGATAGTCGCGCAGGATCGCCAGCAGCCGCTCGCTGGCGTCGCGCTCGTGGAGAAACACCGGGCGGTGCAATTCGGCGGCCAGGGCCAGTTGCTCCTCGAAGCAGCGCTCCTGCTGCGGTCGCGGGGTGAAGTCGCGATTGAAGTCCAGGCCGCATTCACCCAGGGCCCGCACCTTGGGTTGGCTGGCCAGGTCACGCAGGGTCCTGGCGGCAGCGGCGTTCCAGGTCGAGGCCTCGTGGGGATGGACGCCCGCGGTGCTGAACAGGACTTCACCGGCATCCAGGCGCAGGCAGAGGTTGAGGGCGTTCTCGCTGTCTTCCAGGGTGGTACCGGTCAGCACCAGTTGCATCACACCGGCGGCCCGGGCCCGCTCGATCACCGCGTCCACCTCCTTGAGCAGACTGGGGTGGGTGAGGTTGACGCCGATGTCGATCAATTGCATGGTGCGGACCTTCTACAGACTTTGTTCGCTCATTCTATCCGTAGTCCGGGTGCTATCGGCGCTGTCCCGGCCAGGTCAGGAGTCCTGGATGCCGTTTCGATTCACCCTTGCCGTCCTCGGCTGCCTGCTCGCCGGTTCCGTCCAGGCGCGGCTCGGCGTCCTGCCACCCGAAGCACCGCGGCATGTCGCGGCCCGCGACCTGGTCGCCATCGAGCGGGCCGGTGAATTGCGCGTCCTGGTCAACCAGAGTCGCCACAGCTCCGGCGAATGGAACGGCCAGGCGCTGGGCATCGAGTATCGGCGCCTGCAGGCCTTCGCCCGCTACCTGCAGCACCAGCCCGGGGGCCGGCCGCTACGGCTGGTCTTCGTGCCCAAGGCCAAGGACGATCTCCTGGCGGCGCTGCAAAGAGGCGAGGGCGATCTGGTGGCGCCGGGCGAAACCCTGCTGCCGCCGCCGCGTTCGGCACTGATCGCCGCGTCGGTGGCGGCGCCCGCCAGCCTGGTGGTGGTGGGCGGACGTGGCCAGCGCCTGCCACGCCATCTGGAACAACTGGCCGGGCGCCGGGTGGTGCTGCCCCAGGGCAGCGCCGCCGGCCCGGCCCTGGAACGGCTCAACGTCCAGCTGGAAAGGCGTAAATTGCGGCCGGTGCAGATCGAGTGGGCTGATCCGACCCTGGCGGTGGAAGACGTCCTGGAGCTGACCCAGGCCGGCATCTATCCGCTCAGCATCGTCGAATCCGGCCTGGCCCATCGCTGGACGCGGGTGCTGTCGCGCCTGCGAGTGGCCGATCGGGTGGTGGTGGCCCATGACCAGGCGCAGCTCTGGTATCTGCGCGCCCCGGCGCACCAGCTCGCCGAGCGGATACGGGCCTTCGCCCGGCAACCCCAGGCGCGTGACGACGACCAGGCCTTTCGCCAGGCCTATGCGCGTCGCTATCAGGTGCGCGATCCGCTACAGGCCCATGACCGCAAGCGCCTGGCCCAGGTGCGGCCGCTATTGCAGCGCTATGCCAAGGCCTATGACTTCGACTGGCTGACCCTGGCCGCCATGGCCTACAAGGAATCCGGCCTCGATCCCCATGCCCGCGGTGCCGGCCGCGCCGCGGGGCTGCTGCAGATCACCCCGCGCGCGGCGCGCAGCGTCGGGGTCCGCAACCTGCATTCCGCCGAGGACAACGTCAAGGCCGCCACCCGCTATCTGGCTCGCCTGCGGCGAGAATTCTTCTCCAGTCCGAAGCTGACCGAGCGCGAGCGCCGGGCCTTTACCCTGGCGGCCTACAACCTGGGACCGGAGCGTGTCCAGGCGCTGCGGGCCAAGGCGCGCAGGCAGGGGCTGGACGGCGATCGCTGGTTCTTCCAGGTCGAGCGCATCGCCGCCGAGGAGGTGGGTATCGGGGTGGTCAACTACGTGGCCAGCGTCAACAAGTACCGGGTGGCCTTCAGTCGTGAACGGGCGCGCCTGGAAGCACCGGCCGTGGCGGCGACGAGCGCCAGGGCGACCCGCCGCGAAGACGGTTGAAGCCCGCTTGACAGGGCAGTCGGGCCCTCCCTAGGATGATCCTGCGCCGATTTAAACAGCAACTTGCGGGGCGCTTACAAATACCGCTAAAGCGCTGGACGGAAGAGGCCTCGTACTACCGCCCAGCTGGATCCACGAGGCGGAATTTCGTCCATGCTACCTCTCCCGCTACGCCTTACCCCCCTGACCCAGGGCAAGCTCGCCTGTCATCCCGCCATCCTGCTCGGCGGCCCCGATCAGCCCACCCTGCTGCGCTATCTCGAAGGCTGGCCGAGGCGCTGGCCCCACAGCCGTACCCTGCAGATCCGCTTCGCCGACCAGGCCGAGCAGCTACGTGGCTTTGCCGACGACAGCTTCGACTTCGCCGTGGTGCAGTCGTCCGGCCAGGCCGGTCTCGCACCCCTGGTGCGGGAATTGACCCGGGTGGCGCGTCAGGGCGTGATTACCCGGCGGCGCTAGCGCGGGTATCGGCCAGCCTGAAGCCTCCCTTGCCGGCCAGCTTGGCGGTGTAGAGCGCCTGGTCCGCCCGCGCCAGCAAGGCCGGACTGTCCTCCGTGGTCCGCTGCAGGGCGATGCCGATGCTCACGCTCGTACCCTGAGGCAGCAGACGTCCGAGGATACGCCGGGCCAGGTCCTGAGCCCCGTTTTCGGTGGCGTCCTGCACCACCAGCAGGAACTCGTCGCCGCCCAGGCGTCCGGCGAAATCACCCTGCCGCACGCTCAGGGTCAACACCTCGCCGCAGGTTTGCAGCAAACGATCGCCGGCGGCATGGCCCTGGGCGTCGTTAACACCCTTGAAGTCGTCCAGGTCGATATAGAAGACCGCCACGCGCCCAGATCCTGAACGCGGTCGGTGCAGGGCGCCCTCGAGCAGCGCGAGGATGCCCGCACGGTTGTAGAGTCCGGTCAGGCTGTCGTGAGTGGCATGCCAGCGGCTATCGAGTTCGGCCGTCAGTGCGCGGACCAGGGTGCGATTGAGCTTGTCCAGCAGTATCCAGTTGGCCGTCAGATAGAGCGGTGCCTGCAACAGGAACAGCCGCAGCATGGGCTCGGGCTGGAACAGGGTGGCCAGTTTCATCGGGACGTCGGTCAGCAGGATCTGCAGGAAGGCATAGCGTGGAATGCCCTGGTTGCGCATGGTGATGGCCCCGTTCATGGCCACTGCCGAGGTACAGCCCAGCACCTGCAGCACCACGTCGCCGCTGAGAACGCAGGCGGCCGTGCCGACACCCAGGGTAGCCGTCCAGAGCAGCCCAAGTACCAGTGAAACCTCGCTGAGCCATGGCGGCGCCAAGCCGTCCATCAGCTGGATGCAATGCAGCAGCACCAGGCGGGTGAGCCAGATCAGGGTATCGAGAATCATCCAGCCGAGGAACAACGGCGTGGGATGCAGGAAGGCGCAGGTCCAGCTGATCAACAGACTGTTCAGAGCTCCGACGAACATGGCGCCCCGTGAGGAAAACGGGCCGGCCAGGAGCTGCTGCTGCAGATTTTCGTCGAGCGGGTCCCGCGTGGTCACGAGCCAGCGGAGTACAGGCTGATTGGGCAAAGCGTAGAGCGGCGCTCCCATGCGGCGAATCCTTGCTTGAGAAGGGGGCGGTCCTCCGCCGTATGCGCCGTGGATGTTGCCTTAATTGTGTGATGCAGATCACGTTTTTCGGACGGGAGTGTCTGTTGGGTCGATCAGTTATCGAGGTATTCGATCTCGACGATGTACCAGCGCTGTTCGCCAGCCGGCGTCTGCAGGCGGACTTCCGCGTCCAGCGCCTTGCCGACCAGTGCCCGCGCCAGGGGCGAGTCGATGCTGATGAGGTTCTGCCGGAGGTCCAGTTCGTCCGGGCCGACGATGCGATAGCGCTTCTCGGCGCCGTCATCGTCTTCCAGGGTGACCCAGGCGCCGAAATAGACCTTGCCCGGATCGGCCGGGCGCTCGCGGATCACCTTGAGATTCTCCAGCCGCTTGCGCAGGAAGCGCACTCGGCTGTCGATCTCGCGCAGCATCTTCTTGCCATAGATGTACTCGGCGTTCTCCGAGCGATCGCCCAGGGCGGCCGCCTCGCTCACCGCCTGGGTGACCTGGGGCCGGCGCACGTTCCACAGCTCGTGGAGTTCGGCGCGCAGCCGGGCTTCGCCGGCGGCGGTGATCAGGGGCGTGCCGGCGGTGCGCGGCGGACGGTAGCGACTCATGGATCAGCTTTCTCTCAGGATCAGTAACGGACTGGCGGTGAGGGCCCGCCGCGTACCCAGCAGGCCCGCCGTGCCGACCAGCAGGGCGCCCAGCACCGGCAGGAGCAGCAGCCAGGGATGGGGTTGCCAGTCCAGGTCGAAGGCCAGCCGGTAGAGCAGGGCGCTGACGATCTCGCAACCGAGTGCCGCGAGCAAGCCGCTGGCGCCACCGAGCAGGATGAATTCGGTGCGCCGCGCCCGTTGCAGCAACTCGCGCCGCGCACCCAGGGCGCGCAGCAGGGCGCCCTGGCGGATGCGCTCGTCGAGGGTCGCCTGCAGGCCGGCCAGCAGCACGGCGATGCCGGCGGCCAGCACGAACAGCAGCACGAACTCCACCGCCACGCTGACCTGGCGCAGGATACTGCGCAGCTGGTCGAGCAGGGCGTCGATGGGCAGCAGGGTCACCGCCGGGAACTGTCGGGCCAGGGCCAGCAACTCGCGGTCATGGTTCGGCGGCAGGTAGAAGCTACCCAGGTAGGTGAAGGGCACACCCTCCAGGGCACCCGGGGCGAAGATGACGAAAAAGTTCGGCTGGAAGTTGTCCCAGCTGACCTGCCGCAGGCTGGTGATCCGCGCTTCGATCTGGCGGTCACCGATGACGAAGCCCAGGGTGTCGCCCAGGCCGACGCCGAGGCTGCGCGCCAGCTCGCTTTCCAGCGAGACGCCGGGCAGCTCCCCGGCGGGCAGCGCGTCCCACCACTGACCGGCTTCCAGGCGGTTGCCGTCCGGCAACCCCGCCGACCAGGTCAGGTTGAGATCGCGCCGGGTGGCTCGGCCACCGCGGGAATCGTCTTCCAGGCCTTCCTGGGCCGGATGCCCCTTCACGCTGACCAGCCGCCCCTGCACGATGGGATAGAGCGGACTGGCGTGGGGCGAGAGATTGCCCACCGCCGTGGCGAAGGCCTGGCGCTCGTCCGGCAGGACATTGAGGGCGAAGTGGTTGGGCGCCTCGGCCGGCAATTGCGCCTGCCAGCGTTCCAGCAACTCGCCCCGCAGCAGCACCACCAGGCTCATGGCCAGCAGGATCAGGCCGAAGGCCAGGGTCTGGCCCACTGCTGCCAGCGGATGGCGCAGCAGTTGGCCCAGCCCCAGTCGCCAGGCCAGGGGCGCGCCCTGCATCCCCCGGCGCAGGCCGCGCAGGGCCAGGTAGAGCAGGCTGCCGAACAGCAGCCCGGCGAGCAGGCCACCCACCAGCAGCGCCAGGGTCAGGCGCAGATCCAGCGACAGCCGCCACATGATCAGCCCCAGCGCGAGCAGGGCGCAGCCATAGACCAGCCAGGTGCGCAGGGGTACGGGCTGCAGGTCGCTGCGCAACACCCGCAACGGTGGGACCCGCCCCAGGGCGGCCAGCGGCGGCAAGGCGAAGCCGACCAGGGCGACCATCCCGGTGCCCATGCCGGCCAGCGCCGGACCGATCCCGGCGGCCGGCAGGCGCGCCGGCAAGAGTCCGTGCAGCAGCTCGAACAGCACCAGCTGCGCCAGCCAGCCGAGCAGGGCGCCGAGCAGACTCGCCGCCAGGCCCAGCAGCCCCAGTTGCAGGCCATAGAGCACCAGGGCGTCGCGCCGGGTCAGGCCCAGGCAGCGCAGCAGGGCGCTGGCGTCGAAGCGCCGGGTGGCGAAGCGATTGGCCGACAGTGCCACGGCCACGCCGGCCAGCACCACCGCCACCAGACTGGCCAGGCCGAGATAGCGCTGCGCGCGCTCCAGGGCGTTGCCCAGTTGCCGATTGCCGTCGCCCGGTCCCTCGAAGCGCTGGTTGGCGGCCAGCGCCGGCGTGAGGGCCTGGCGGTAAGCGGCCAACGCTTGAGGCTCGCCGCGCCAGAGCTCGCGGTAGCGCACCCGGCTGCCGGGCTGGATGACGCCGGTGGCGGCGACGTCGTCGAGATTGATCAGCACCCGTGGCGTCAGGCTGTAGAAGTCGCCGGCGCGGTCGGGTTCATAGGTGAGCACCCGGGTGATGGTGAGGGTCTTGCGCCCGATGTCCAGGCGATCGCCGACCTTCGCGTCCAGGGCCAGCAGCAGGCGTGGTTCGACCCAGGCTTCCCCGGGTGCCGGAGCGCCACCGGGCTGGTCGGGCGCATCTGGCGCCGCAGCGCTGCGCACCTCGCCGCGCAGGGGGAAGTTGGCCTGGACCGCCTTGACGCTGGCCAGCTGCAAAGCCTCGGCACCTGCCGCCATGGTGCTGAAGTTGAGCGAGCGGCTGTGTTCGAGGCCGAGCTGCAGGCCGGCGTCCACCTGGTCCGGGCGCGACGGTTCGCTGCCCAGCAACACCAGGTCAGCCGCGAGGAATTCGCTGGCGCGATTTTCCATGCCCGCGCCGAGGCGGGCGGTGAAGTAGCCGATGGCGACGCTGGCCGCGACGGCGATCACCAGCGCCAGGCAGAGCATGCGAATCTCACCGGCGCGGAGTTCGCGCAAGCTCTGCCGCCAGGCCAGCCCGAACAGTCGCGTCAGCGGTAGACCGGTGCGCCTCATGCCGCGACCTGCCGACCGCCTTCCAGGCGCAGTTGGCGGGCGCAACGGGCGGCCAGGCGCTCGTCATGGGTCACCAGCACCAGCGTCGTGCCCCGCTCGCGATTGAGTTCGAACAGCAGATCGCTGATATGGGCGCCGGTACGGCTGTCGAGATTGCCGGTGGGCTCGTCCGCGAAGAGAATGCTCGGACGCGGCGCGAAGGCGCGGGCCAGGGCCACCCGCTGCTGCTCGCCACCGGAGAGCTGGCGCGGGTAGTGCCGCAACCGTTCGCCCAGACCGACCCGTTCCAGCAGGGCCACCGCCTGTTCCCGGGCCTGGCGCGCACCCTCCAGTTCCAGCGGCAGCATGACGTTTTCCAGTGCCGTGAGGCTGTCCAGCAACTGGAAGGACTGGAAGACGAAGCCCACCCGTTCCGCACGCAGGCGAGCGCGGGCGTCTTCGTCGAGGGTATCCAGGCGCTGACCGGCGAGATGGACCTCGCCGCCGCTGGGCAGATCGAGACCGGCCAGCAGGCCGAGCAGGGTGGACTTGCCGGAACCCGAGCTGCCGACGATGGCCAAACTGTCGCCGGCCTCCAGTTGCAGATCCAGCGCCTGGAGGATCGGCAGCGCGCCTTCCGCGCCCGTGACGACCTTGCTAAGGTCGCGTGCCAGCAGTATGACTTCGCTCATGAGGATTCCGATGCCGTATTCGAAGGGCCCGCACGCGGGCGGCTGTGGCGAGTTAGAGTCAAAAAGCCGGGCGAAGTCCAGTGCGCCTTTGCGCCAAGGCATTGCCTGGCTGCTGGCCGTGCTCTGTCTGACCCTGACGCCCCTGGCCATGGCGCGCACCCTGCTGGTGGTGGGCGACAGCATCAGCGCCGGCTACGGCCTCGCCGAAGGCCAGGGCTGGGTGCGGCTGCTGGAGCGGCGCCTGCAGGAGCAGAAGCTCGACTACCAGGTGGTGAATGCGTCCATCAGTGGCGACACCACCGCCGGTGGCCTGGCGCGACTGCCAAGGCTGCTGGCCGATCATCAGCCCACGGTGGTGGCCATCGAGTTGGGCGGCAACGACGGCCTGCGGGGCCAGCCGCTGGCCCAGTTCGAGCGCAACCTCACCGCCCTGGTGGAGCAGGCCAAGGCCAAGGGCGCCCGTGTCCTGCTGCTGGGCATGCGCCTGCCGCCCAACTACGGACCGCGCTATACCGACGGCTTCGCCCAGGTCTACACGGACGTGGCCAAGGCCCAGCAGGTAGCCCTGGTGCCCTTCCTGCTCGAAGGGGTAGGCGGCGATCCCGCCTTCATGCAAGCGGATGGCATCCACCCTCGGGCCAATGCCCAGCAACGCCTGCTGGACAACGCCTGGCCGCAGCTGCAGCCGCTGCTGCGCGACTGAACGTCGGACTTTTCCCCGACGGGGCTTTCCGCTAAGGTTGCGCGCCCCGCCGGTCCGGCCAATCGACCGCCCGGCGGAACCGCCCCTGGAGTATCCCGATGTCCCGCCTTTCCCGGTCCATGCATGGCTATCAGCTGATCCAGCCCGATGCCCAGCTCGACCTGTTCGCCTGCCGCGAGGGGCGGGTCCATATCGTCGCCCGGCAGCTGGAGCTGGGCTCGCCCACCGACCGGACCCTGTGCGGCACCCTGTTGCCGGCGCGGCCCCGATTGCATCCGCTGAATCGCCGGGCGCTCGGCCTCAAGACCCTCTGCCCGGCCTGCATGCAGCGGCTGCAGGGCGCCAAGCGAGGCCTGCCGAATCCGTTGCAGGTCTTTTGAGAGCCTGACCAAAGTCCGCCGCGGGTCGGCGAAACGGTGTCGAAAATCCCTTCGGAAAGCTCATTTACACCTTGTAAACTCCGCTTCCCCAGGTCCTTTCGCCTGGTTTGGCGCTCGCTCGCGAGCCTTTGAGCAGGCGCTGGGCTCTGCCGGAGGCGGGGTGAGCCGTGTACAATTCGCGCCGTCACCTTTTTGCTTCTTGCAAGGATTCATCCCATGCCCGCGCGCGTTTCGACCCTGGTCGGTTCCCTCTCGCTGTTTGGTCTGTTGAGCGCGGGTACGGCGCAGGCACTGGAGTTGCCGCTGCCGCCACCCGGTGAAGACGTGGTCGGCGAGGTTCAGGTCATCAAGGCCGCCTACGAAGACACCTTCGCCGATCTCGGCCAGAAATACGATCTGGGCTACACCGAGATGGTGGCCGCCAATCCGGGCGTGGACGCCTGGCTGCCGGGCGCCGGCACCGAGATCGTGCTGCCGACGCGGTTCATCCTGCCGCCCGGGCCGCGCGAAGGCATCGTCATCAACATCGCCGAATACCGCATGTACTACTACCCCAAGGGTGGTCATTCGGTGTTCACCTACCCGCTGGGCATCGGTCGTGATGGCTGGGGCTCGCCGGTCGGCGTGGCCAAGGTGGTGGACAAGATCAAGGATCCGGCCTGGTATCCGCCGGAATCCATCCGTGCCGAGCACGCTGCCGAAGGCGATCCGCTGCCCAAGGTGGTTCCGCCCGGTCCGGACAATCCCCTCGGTCCCTACAAGATCCGCCTGACCCTGCCGGGCTATCTCATCCACGGCTCGGACAAGAAGTTCGGTATCGGCATGCAGGTCAGCCATGGCTGCTTCCGCATGTACAACTTCAACGTCACCGAACTGGTCGGCATGCTGCCAATCGGCACGCCGGTGCGCATCATCGACGAGCCCTACAAGTTCGGCGTGAGCCAGGGCAAGCTCTATCTGGAAGCTCATCAGCCGGTCAACCTCAAGGGCGACCCGACCGACATCGACCGTCAGGCCGCGGTGGTCAATGCGCTGATCAAGCGTGACGACCTGCTGCAGGCCAACAGCGCGGTGAACTGGAACACGGTGCGGGACGTGGTGCAGGGCCAGGACGGCCTGCCGGTGGAAATCGCCGACCTGCCTGCCGGCATGGTTACCGGTACGGTGGCCAAGGCGCCGGCCAAGACCCTGTGATGGCGACCGGCCGAGCGCGCTCGGCCGGCCACACAAACAAAAAGCCCGCCATCTGAGATGGCGGGCTTTTTGTTTGCTCCGGGAAAGGCGACTGTTGCCACTCGCCTTTCCAGCCGAGGCGCTTACTTGCGGCTGGCTTTTTCCAGCATACGCAGGGCGCGCTCGTTGGCTTCGTCAGCGGTCTGCTGAGCTTTCTGAGCGGCGGCCAGGGCCTCGTCAGCGTGACGGTAGGCTTCGTCAGCACGAGCCTGAGCGCGGGCAGCTGCGTCTTCGGTAGCGGTCAGGCGAGCTTCGCTTTCCTTGTTAGCGGTGCTGCAACCAGTGGCCATAGCAGCGGCCAGAGCCAGGGCGGCGAATTTCAGAGCGTTGTTCATCGTAAACCCCTTGAGGTAGACATCCTGTTTTAAGATCAATTTCCCAGGTGGAAAATTGCGGCTACATACTACTCATTACCGGTCGTAAGTAAACTGAGTGAACCCGTTGAAGAGGGATTTTTTGCGGAAATTCCTCTCTTGCTCCCCGTGTTCGTCCCCGAATGCCCGCACCCGGCACCAGCAACTGCTTGGATGGCTGAAAGCCACGAACGTTTCAAAACGTTAGAGGATGACCGGAAGTTGTCAAGGTCAAAGCCGCGCCTGCTCCCGCGTGAGCAGCCCTGATATAGTGTGATTTCTCGGTGCGACGGCTGGTCAGAACCTGCTTCTTCCGGAGGGGTCTGACGCGCTGTGGCTCAGTCCCGCACAGGAAAGGTGCGTTCTCGTCTTCGGGTATCATCGATAACAATGGATAAGGCGGAGCCAAACCGCCAAGGAGTAGTCATGAATGAATCCCTGCACGTGGAACACGATGAAGCCAATCATCAATTCCACCTTTCTGTCGACGGTCAACGCGCCTATCTCGCCTACATGGATCTGGGCAAGCAGACGATGGATTTCTATCGCACCTTCGTCCCCGATGCCCTGCGCGGGCGCGGCCTTGCCGCCAGGCTGACCGAGCACGCCTTGAACTATGCCGAGAGCCGCGGCTACAGCGTCATACCGTCCTGTTCCTATGTGGAGCACTACCTGGAACGGCGTGGCCAGGTGACGCCGCTGGCCTGAACGGCCGCGCCATGAAAAACGCCGGGCTCAGCCCGGCGTTTTCGTATCCGCTGGCGGATCAGCTGCGCGCGCGACGCGGCAGTACGGCCGTGAGCTTGCGGTGCATGTCGAGAATGCTCTTCTCGGTCATGGCCCAGTCGATGCAGGCGTCGGTCACCGAGATGCCGTACTCCAGCTGCGACAGATCCGCCGGAATCGGCTGGCTGCCGAAGCCCAGGTGGCTTTCCACCATCAGGCCGACGATGGAGTTGTTGCCCTCGACGATCTGGTTGGCGACGTTGTCCATCACCAGCGGCTGCAGGGCGGCATCCTTGTTGGAGTTGGCGTGGCTGCAGTCGACCATGATGTTCGGCTTGACCTTGGCCTTGACCAGCGCCTGCTCGCACAGGGTGACGCTGACCGAGTCGTAGTTGGGCTTGCCGTTGCCGCCGCGCAGGACCACATGACCATAGGCATTGCCCTTGGTCATCACCACCGAGACCTGGCCGCGCTGGTCGATACCCAGGAAGCGGTGCGGACTGGAGACCGACTGCAGGGCATTGATGGCGACCGTCAGGCTGCCATCGGTGCCGTTCTTGAAGCCGACCGCGGAGGAGAGGCCCGAAGCCATTTCCCGGTGGGTCTGGGATTCGGTGGTGCGGGCACCGATTGCCGACCAGCTGATCAGGTCCTGCAGGTACTGGGGGGAGATGGGGTCCAGCGCCTCGGTGGCGGTGGGCAGGCCCATTTCCGCCAGGTCCAGCAGCAGCTGGCGACCGATGTGCAGGCCGTCCTGGATCTTGAAGGAGTCGTCCAGGTAGGGGTCGTTGATCAGGCCCTTCCAGCCCACGGTGGTCCGGGGCTTCTCGAAATAGACGCGCATGACCAGATAGAGGCTGTCGCTGACCTGAGCGGCCAGTGCCTTGAGCCGCTCGGCGTATTCGTGGGCGGCCTTGATGTCATGGATAGAGCAGGGGCCGATCACCACGAACAGGCGATGGTCCTTGCCGTCGAGGATGTCGCGGATGACCTGGCGGCCCTGGGCGACGGTGTCGGCGGCGAGATCGCTCAGCGGGATCTCCTGCTTGAGCCGCTCGGGCGTGATGAGCGGCTCGTTGGCTTCGATGTTGAGGTCGTTAAGGCGGGGCTGTGCGGCCATGGTGCTACTCGTCGGTCACGGCGCTGCGACAGGACGGGGCCCGTGCAGGCAAAATACGGTGGAGAGGGTGGGGCACCTTAACGCGTGTCCCGCCCGGTCACAATGGTTACGACGCTATTGGCGAGCCTGAGGGCGCGCCTTGGCGATGATCGTGGCGAGGAAGCGATGGAATTGGACGATGGGACGGCGGATGCCGTCCTGCTGGCGGCGCCCGGGCGCTCGCTGCTGATCTTCACCAGCGTCGGCTGCGCCACCTGCCGGCTGGCGCGCCAGGTGCTACCTGGGGCGAGGCTGCCGGTCGACCGACTGTACTGGGTGGACGCCGAGCGCAGCGGCGGCCTGGTGCAGCGCTATGGCGTCTTTCATCTGCCGGCGCTGTTTCTGGTCCGGGACGGCGAGTTCCTCGGCCCGGTACAGGCGCCGCTACGCGAGCCGGCCCTGGTGGCGGCGATCCAGGCGGCGGATGGGCGCGAGTCCGAGGAACTGCCCTGAGCGTCCTGAGCAGGCTCTAAGGCGCGGGTTGCAGCGCAATTGGCGATCCCCTGCTACGCTGGTTAGGCTATCCCGCGTCGTACCGGCCCGATCGGCTGATCTGGCCAGGAGGAATCGTGATCCGCTCGCTGCTTTACGCCACGGACCTGGGCCTCTGTTCGCCCTATGTCTTTCAGCATGCCTTGACTCTCGCCCGTATCCATCAGGCCCAGCTGTATGTCGTCCATGTGGTGGAGCCGCTCGGCCTGCTGGCGTCTACCCTGTTGCAACAGCATCTGGACGGTGAATCCCTGGACCGCCTGCGCAATGGCGGTCTGGATCTGGTCCTGGAGACCATCGAGCAGCAGGTGTTCGAGTCCCTGCGCGAGGACCTGCTGGAAACCCCGGCCACCGTGGGGCTGGTGCGTGCGGTACGGGTGGTGCAGGGCGATCCGCCAGCGGCCATCCTCAAGCAGGCCCAGGAGTTCGCCGCGGATCTGCTGGTGATCGGCAGTCGCAGCCAGGGCGACGCCCAGGTGACGCCCCTGGGGCGTACCGCCAGCCGCCTGCTGCAGACCGCACGCATCCCGGTATACCTGGTGCCGCTGCGTCAGGGCTGATCCGTAAGCGTCAGCCTTACTCCTCCGCGACTTAATTCGATTTCGGTCTAGAAAAAGCTTAAGGGCTGCATTACTGTTATATGCTTGCGCACGGGGTCAGCGAGGAGCCGGCATGAAGCTGCAACAGTTGAGATATATCTGGGAAGTCGCCCACCACGATCTGAACGTATCCGCCACGGCCCAGAGTCTCTATACCTCGCAGCCCGGCATCAGCAAGCAGATCCGCCTGCTCGAGGACGAGCTGGGCGTCGAGGTCTTTGCCCGCAGTGGCAAGCACCTGACCCGGGTGACCCCGGCCGGCGAACGCATCATCCAGACCGCGGGCGAGATCCTGCGCAAGTGCGAGAGCATCAAGCAGATCGCCCAGGAATTCTCCAACGAGCGCAAGGGCACCCTGTCCATCGCCACCACGCACACCCAGGCGCGCTATGCGCTGCCGGACGTGATCAGCGAATTCATCAAGCAGTATCCGGACGTGGCCCTGCACATGCACCAGGGCTCGCCGACCCAGATCGCCGAGATGGCCGCCGACGGCACCGTCGACTTCGCCATCGCCACCGAGGGTCTGGAGCGCTTCAACGACCTGGTGATGATGCCCTGCTATCGCTGGAACCGCTGCGTCATCGTGCCCCAGGGCCACCCCCTGGCCAAGGTGGAGCACCTGACCCTGGAGCATCTGGCGGAACAGCCGCTGGTGACCTACGTCTTCGGTTTCACCGGGCGCTCCAAGCTCGACGAGGCCTTTGCCCGCCAGGGCCTGGAGCCCAACGTGGTGCTGACCGCGGCGGACGCCGACGTCATCAAGACCTATGTCCGCCTTGGCCTTGGCGTGGGCATCGTCGCCGACATGGCGGTGGATCACAAAGCCGATGCCGATCTGGTCTGCCTGGACGCCAGCCACCTCTTCGAGGCCAGCGTGACCAAGATCGGCCTGCGCCGCGGCACCTTCCTGCGCGGCTTCATGTGCGATTTCATCGGCCGCTTCGCGCCGCACCTGACCCGCGATGTCCTCACCGAGGCCATGCAGACGCCTTCGCGACAGGAGCTGGAAACCCTGTTCCACGGGGTGACGTTGCCGACGTACTGAGGCCGGTTTTTTCGACGGTTTATCGCTGCCATCGCCGCCATGGGCCGTTCCTACAAAAGCATCACGCCCTGTAGGAGCGGCCCATGGCCGCGATAGAGGTTTTACTCCTCCAACCGCCACTGCTCCAGCAGCAGCTGCGCGGCCGCCGACAATCCCGCGCCCTGGCGCACCAGGATCGAATAGGGCTCGTTGCGGGTGCGCTGGACCACCGGCAGGCGGCGCAGCAGGCCGTGTCTCTCGCCGAACTGGGCGATGTCGCTGGGCAGCATGGCCACCTGATTGGCGTCTTCCTGCAGCAGGCCGAGCAGGGTGAAGGTCGAGGAGGTTTCCACCGGATAGCGGGGAAACTCCAGTTCTGCGGCGCGAAATTCCCGTTCCAGGGTCAGGCGCATGGGCAGGTTGGCCGGATAGACGATCCAGCGGCTGTCGACCAGCTCGGCCAGCCCCAGCGTCTCCGACTCCGCCAGCGGATGGCGGGGATGGCAGACGATCTCCAGCCGCTCTTCGCGCACCTCCAGACAGTCATAGGCATCCGGCCGGCGGCTGACGCTGCTGCGGCAGATGGCCACTTCGATGCGGCCGGCGTCGAGCAGGTCGAGCAGGCGCACACTGGTGTCCTCGATGATCTCGATCCCCAGCTGGGGTTGCGCCGCACCCAGGCGCGACACCGCGGCGATCAAGCGGGGCACGGCGCCCATGATCACGCCCACCGCCAGCCGGCCTCCTTCACCCTGGAGAATGCCGAGCATCTCTTCGCGCAGATGGGCCAGGTCGCTCTCGATCAGCCGCGCATAACGGATCACGCAGCGGCCCAGGTCATTGGGCTGCAGGCCCTGGTGGGTGCGCAGGAACAGGGTGGCGCCGAGGGTGCTCTCGATCTCGTGCAGGGCCTTGGTGGCGCCGGGCTGGGAAATGGCGATGCGTTCGGCGGCCTTGTGCAGCGAGCCCTCCTCGTCGAGGGCGATCAGCAGGCGCAGTTGCCGCAGGCGCAGACGGGAGGCGATGGAGCCTAGGGATGGCAGCATGGGAATAACCGTTGGTTATCACGGGATAGGGAGTTCTCATTAGGCAGGCCCCGTAGCGCCGAGTAAAGTCCTTCTCAGGCGATAACCAACAAGGAGAATGCCATGCACCTGATTCAGTTCGAAGACCAACAGGGCCAGCGCCGCGTCGGCGTGGTCGAGCGCGGCGAAGTCCGGCAGGTCCGGGGGGCGACCAGCACTCGAACCCTGGCGCTGCAGGCCATCCGCGCCGGCGTATCGCTGGAGTCTCAGGTGCAGACCCTGGGCCTGGAGCCCGGACCGGCCTATGCCGAGCTGCTCGACGCCGGGCGCCTGTTGCCGCCGCTGGACCACGAGGACCCGGCGCACTGCCTGGTCACCGGGACCGGTCTTACCCACCTGGGCAGCGCCGCCACCCGCGACAAGATGCACCAGCAGAACAGCCAGGAGGAGGCCAAGCTGACCGACTCCATGCGCATGTTCAAATGGGGCGTGGAGGGCGGTCGGCCCGCGACCGGCACTGCCGGTGCCCAGCCGGAATGGTTCTACAAGGGCGACGGCGGCATCTTGGTGCGCCCAGGCGCCGACATCCCGCTGCCGGAGTTCGCCGAAGATGCCGGCGAAGAGCCCGAGCTGACCGGTCTCTATGTGATCGGCGACGACGGCAAGCCCTATCGGCTGGGTTATGCGGTGGGCAACGAATTCTCCGACCACGTGATGGAACGCAAGAACTATCTCTATCTGGCCCATTCCAAACTACGCTACTGCAGCTTCGGTCCGGCGCTGCGCACCGGTGAGCTACCGCGCCATCTGGCGGGCACCAGCCGGATCCGTCGCGGCGAACAGGTGGTCTGGGAGAAGGAGTTCCTCTCGGGCGAGGACAACATGTGCCACAGCCTGGAAAATCTCGAGTACCACCACTTCAAGTACGCGCAGTTCCTGCGACCGGGCGATGTCCATGTGCATTTCTTCGGCACGGCGACCCTGTCCTTCGCCGACGGTGTGCGCGTCGAGCCGGGCGACAGATTCGAGATCGCGGTGCCGGAATTCGGCGAGCCGCTGAGCAATGGCGTCAAGGCCGGCACGGCAGCCTTCCAGCCCGGGCAGGTCCGGCAGCTCTGATAGTTGTATGATGACTGCTGACTATGCGAATGCTAGAGTGGGTATCGCACAGGCTGGCCCGGCCGCTCGGACAATGAGCGTGCCACCCTTTCGAAGACCGCCCCGCAGCGGGTGGTCTTCCCTGAACCCCTAGGTATAAGGAGTCGAGAACAATGCAGATCCAAGGCAAGAACTACATCGGTGGCGCTCGCAGCGGCGAGGGCGAGGTGCGGGTCTATAGCATCGACGCCACGACCGGCGAGAAACTGCCCTACGAATTCTTCCAGGCTTCGACCGCCGAGGTCGATGCCGCCGCCCGCGCCGCCGAGCAGGCCGCGCCCCTGTACCGCAAGCTGAGCGCCGAAAAACGCGCCACCTTCCTCGACGCCATCGCCGACGAACTGGATGGCCTGGGTGACGACTTCGTCCAGCTGGTCTGCCAGGAAACCGCGCTGCCGGCCGGTCGCATCCAGGGTGAGCGTGGCCGTACCAGCGGCCAGATGCGCCTGTTCGCCAAGGTGCTGCGCCGCGGTGACTTCCATGGTGCGCGCATCGATACCGCGCTGCCCGAGCGCAAGCCGCTGCCGCGCCCTGACCTGCGTCAGTACCGCATCGGTCTGGGTCCGGTGGCCGTGTTCGGCGCCAGCAACTTCCCGCTGGCGTTCTCCACTGCCGGTGGCGACACCGCTGCGGCCCTGGCCGCCGGTTGCCCGGTGGTGTTCAAGGCCCACAGCGGCCACATGGTCACCGCCGAATACGTGGCCGACGCGGTGATCCGCGCCGCCGAGAAGACCGGCATGCCCAAGGGCGTGTTCAACATGATCTATGGCGGTGGCGTGGGCGAGCAGCTGGTCAAGCACCCGGCCATCCAGGCCGTGGGCTTCACCGGTTCGCTGCGCGGCGGTCGCGCCCTGTGCGACATGGCCGCGGCTCGTCCGCAGCCGATCCCGGTCTTCGCCGAGATGTCCAGCATCAACCCGGTGGTGGTCCTGCCCGAGGCACTCAAGGCCCGTGGCGAGGCCATCACCGGCGAACTCGCGGCGTCCGTGGTCCTGGGCTGCGGCCAGTTCTGCACCAATCCGGGCCTGGTCATCGGCGTGCGTTCGCCCGAGTTCAGCAGCTTCCTCGAGCGCCTGGCCGGTGCCATGAACGAGCAGGCGCCCCAGACCATGCTCAATCCAGGCACCCTGAAAAGCTACGAGAAGGGCGTCGCGGCGCTGCTGGCCCATTCCGGCGTGCAGCACCTGGCCGGTGCCAACCAGGAAGGCAACCAGGCGCGTCCGCAGCTGTTCAAGGCTGACGTGAGCCTGCTGCTGGAAAACGACGAGCTGCTGCAGGAAGAAGTCTTCGGTCCCACCACCGTGGTGGTCGAGGTGGCCGACGAAGCCCAGCTGCAGCAGGCGCTGCAAGGCCTGCATGGTCAGCTGACCGCCACCCTGCTGGCCGAGCCGGCCGATCTGCAGCGCTTCGAGGCCATCATCGGCCTGTTGGAGCAGAAAGCCGGTCGCCTGTTGCTCAACGGCTATCCCACTGGCGTGGAAGTCTGCGATGCCATGGTCCATGGCGGTCCCTATCCGGCGACCTCCGATGCCCGCGGCACCTCGGTCGGCACCCTGGCCATCGACCGCTTCCTGCGCCCGGTGTGCTACCAGAACTACCCGGACGCCTTCCTCCCGGAAGCCCTGCAGAACGCCAACCCGCTGGGTATCCAGCGCCTGGTGAACGGCGAGAACACCAAGGCCGCGATCTGATCGCGCGCTTTTGAGTGGTAGAGGACCCGGCGTCGCGAGACGCCGGGTTTTTTATTGGGCGGTGAAGGGGAGTGGCAGGACAGTGGAGAAGGCTGCGCCCTTTGCCACGCTACGGAGCACGGAGGCGAGCGGGTAGCACCAAAACAAAGGCCGCTCCCGGGAGCGGCCTTTGCCTGGGTCGGAGAAAGCCCTACTTGCCAGCGAACTTGAAGATCGTCGTCTGGGTGTAGGTCTGGCCGGGATCCAGGCGGGTGGTGGGGAAGTTCGGCTGGTTGGGCGCATCCGGGTAGTGCTGGGTTTCCAGAGTGAAGGCACCCCAGTGGCCGTAGGTCTTGCCGGCCTTGCCCTTGATGTTCCCCTCCAGGAAGTTGCCGGTATAGAACTGCACGCCCGGTTCGGTGGTGTAGAGGGTCAGGGTGCGACCGGAGCTCGGATCGCTTACCACGGCAGCGGCCTTCTGCAGATCGCCGGCGGTGTTGAGCACCCAGTTGAAGTCATAGCCACCCTGCTTGGGTTCGGCGTACTTCAGCTGCTGGTTTTCGTCGGCGATATGCTTGCCGATGGCGGTCGGCTTGCGGAAGTCCATCGGCGTGCCGGCCACCGGTGGCAACTCGCCGGTGGGGATCAGCTTGGCGGTCACCGGGGTGTAGGTGTCGGCATTGAGCATCGCCACCTGCTTGAGCACCGTGCCACTGCCGGCGCCGGCGAGGTTGAAGTAGCTGTGGTTGGTCAGGTTAAGCACCGTCGGCTTGTCGGTGGTGGCGCGGTACTTGAGGGTCAGCTGGTTGTGCTCGTCCAGCTGGTAGGTCACCTGGGTGGTCAGGGTGCCGGGAAAGCCCATCTCGCCATCGGGGGAGACATAGCTCAGGGTCACGCCGACCCAGCCGTCGCCCTTGGCCGGCTCGGCCTTCCACACCTTGGTGTTGAAACCCTGGGGGCCGCCGTGCAGGGCGTTGGTCTTGTCGTTCTGGGGGATCTGGTAGCTCTTGCCATCGAGGCTGAAGCGGCCCTCGGCGATGCGGTTGCCGAAGCGGCCGATGGTGGCGCCAAAGAACACGGTGGGGTTGTCGAGATAACCCTGGACGTCATCGAAGCCCAGGACCACGTCTTCGCTGTGGCCCTTGCGGTCGGGCACCTTGAGCGCCTGGAGTACGCCGCCATAGGTGATGACGGTGGCCTGCATGCCGTGGCTGTTGGTCAGGACGAACTTCTCGATGGGGGTGCCATCGGGCAGCTTGCCAAAGCTCGACTGCTGGCTGCTGAGGCCGGCCGCCTGGGCGGTAAGGGTGCTGATCATGAGTGACAGTCCAAGTCCGGTGAGGGCTAACGTGCGTTTCATCTCGACCACCTTTTCGGTTTGTTGTTGTACAGGGAACAGCGGGTTGCGGGTTGTTGGGCTTCGCTGCACTCAACCCAACCTACGAG